>ONDR01000001.1 GCA_900316675.1 uncultured Bacteroidales bacterium | reverse complement strand
CCAGGAAAGGAATGGGGCACCGATTTTAGAGACTTGTTTCAGTTCGTAACTGAACTTTTAGGCCGCCTCAGACTGGGTGGGTATGCTCCGGAATATGTACTAGTTTACTACACTTTGTTTTTCTGTTTAGCAGAAAAGCATAAAGTGCGGGCCTATGGCTTGTGTATTATGGTTGATCATGTACACGAACTTCTGCAGGCCTCTGAAAGAGAGCGTCTGGAAAACTTCGAACGGGAATTAAACAGCCGGTTTGCAAAAGAATGGAACTTTGCGCACAATACTGTAGGTCAAGTATTTAGCCGGTTTGGCAATTCTATTAAATTAGGCGACAAACAAAAAAGGACCTGCGTCGCTTACCTTGCAAATAACCCGGTAGAGCGTCACATCTGCGTTAATGCAGAACAATATACGTGGACCTTTCTTTTACCTGACCGGGATACGTATTCTCTTTCTGCTCTTTCCGAGGACTTGCTTTTTAAGCTTAAGAGGGTTGAGGCGTTACGTCAAAGCGGCAGGCCTCTTACTTATCTTGTCCTAGACAACCTCGTTGCCGGATTGGATGCTCAAGAACAAAAGATTCTGGTTGGCCATATTATTAAAACTTATGATGCACTTGACCGCCAGTCAGTTTTGAATCTTTATGGCGATGAGGCTACCATGATTATTGCAGTGAACTCCAATACCGGCAGCGAATATGATATTAAGGAATCTTTTTCCGGAGTTTCCGATGCTGTTTATTCAAAAATCCGTCTTATTCTAGATAGAGATTACAATGTAAAGTCTCCGGCCGATGTTATTCATTGGGACATCGACAAGAAGATTGCCGCCCTCCATGATTTAATGTCAAAAAGCTCTGCTACCATGGCGCAGGTCGCAAAATATCTTCACCTATCCATTATAGAAGATAAAGGGGTGGATTGAGTATCAATTAGTTACATACTTTGCTTGTTGCAATTTTACAACAAGCACATTGCGTAAGTGCCTGATAATCAGCAGTGGCTTCTGGCTGTGGCCCGGCCGTACTACCATTAGCGGCGCCCGGTTGTGGCAAGCGGCGGTGGTCAGCCGACTGGTTACCGGCGGGCGTAGCGGACGAACTGGAAGTCGATGTCGTTTTCGGCGTCGTGACGAAGGTCTGACTTCCAGACGGGAGTCCATACTTTGGGAGAGATCTCCGGGAAGAAAGCGTCGGCATCCGGGGCGCTGGCGTGAACGTGGGTAATGTACAGGGTGTCAGCAGATTGCATAGCCTCGGCGTAAGTATAGGCACCACCCATTACGAAGCACTTCTGTGCACCCGTAGCCTCGGCGGCCTTATAAGCGGCCTCCAGGGAATCCACAATAACGATTCCCTCCGGAGCGTCCGGCCAAGGGAAAATGGAAATCACAATATTGGTGCGCTTGGGCAGCGGACGGCCTATGGACTTGAAGGTCATGAAGCCCATGATTACAGGATAACCGGAAGTCTGTTCCTTAAAGTACTTAAGGTCTTCTGCAAGATGCCAGAGAAGTTCGTTCTTGCGGCCGATGGCATTGCCCTCTGCAACCGCTACTATGATTGATTTTTCCATATTACAAACCAAGTTCTTTTTTCATATCCCTAAGTAAATCAAATGCTTGCAATGGCGTCATGTTATCCAGATCCGCCTTTCGGAGCTGGTCCCGCAGGGACGCCAGAGCAGGATCATCAAGTTGGAAGAGGGACAACTGCACGGCACCATCGCCCTTCGGCGAACGGGCGGAAGCCTCAGCCTCGTCCTTGGCCTCAAGGGCGGACAGGGTTTTCTCTGCCATCGACAGCACTTCTTTGGGCATTCCGGCCATTCGGGCCACATGAATACCAAAACTATGGGCCGTACCGCCCGGTTCCAGTTTGCGAAGGAAGATAATCTGCTTGCCAGCTTCTTTCACTGCCACGTGGAAGTTGCGTACGCGGGCGTACAGGTCTTCAAGGTCGTTCAGCTCGTGGTAGTGGGTCGCAAACAGCGTTTTGGCCCTGTGGCCGTATTCGTGGATATATTCCACGATAGCGCGGGCAATTGACATTCCGTCGTAGGTGGATGTTCCGCGGCCTATCTCGTCCAGAATTACCAGCGACCTGGGGCTCAGGTTGTGCAGGATCATGGACGTTTCCAGCATCTCTACCATGAAGGTGGATTCGCCACGGGAAATGTTGTCCGACGCTCCTACGCGAGTAAAGATTTTGTCGAACCAACCTATTTTTGCCGATGCCGCCGGGACAAAACTGCCCACCTGTGCCATCAGCACGATGAGGGCGGTCTGGCGCAGCAGGGCGGACTTACCGGACATGTTGGGGCCGGTAAGAATCATTATCTGCTGCGACGTGCGATCCAGATAAACATCGTTGGGAATATATTCCTCGCCCTTCTTCATCAGGGTTTCGATAACCGGATGGCGGCCGTCGCGGATGTCAAGCTCGTCGCCGTCGTCTACGGACGGACGGCAATAATTATTGCTTATGGCAAGGTCTGCAAACCCGGCCAGGACATCTACCTTCGCAATGATGCGGGCATTGGTCTGGATGGCCTGCACATAAGACTGAATCTTAGCTACAAGCTCTGCGTAAAGCCTTGCCTCAAGGGCGTTTATCTTTTCTTCGGCACCAAGAATGGTGTCTTCGTATTCCTTAAGCTCCGGGGTAATGTAGCGCTCTGCTGCTACAAGAGTCTGCTTGCGTATCCACTCCGGGGGAACCTTATCCTTATAAGTATTCCTTACCTCGAAGTAGTAACCGAATACGTTGTTGAAGCTGATCTTTAGCGATGCGATTCCGGTGCGTTCGCTTTCCCTCTGCTGCAGTTCCAGCAGATACTCCTTGCTGCCGCGGGATATATGGCGAAGGTTATCCAATTCCTCGTTTACCCCGGCCGCAATTACATCTCCTTTGCCAATTGCCGCTGCCGGCTCTTCCATGAGGGTGGATTTAATAGCATCGATAAGCGGAAGGCAATCCTTAAGCTTGGATACAAGCGGGTTCAGGGCAGGTTGCTCCTGGCAGATTTCCTTTATTGGGATGATGCCGGCCAGGCCCCGGCCCAGTTGCTTGACTTCGCGCGGAGCAATCTTTCCGGCCGCTGCACGGGCTACGATGCGCTCCAGGTCTCCCAGATTGCCGATTCTTTCACGGACATCGTTCAGGGAAAATTCGTCATGGACAAAAGCATCCACGGCATCGTATCGACGGTTAAGTTCCTCTATATCAAGCACCGGAAGGGCGAGCCAGTTCCTGAGCAGACGCGCTCCCATGGGGCTGCAGCAATGGTCCATAACGTCCAGCAGGCTTACACCCTCGGACTGGAAAATTTCCAGGTTGCGCATGGTGAACTTGTCCATCCAGACAAAGTGGCCTTCGTCAATGCGGGACAGGGAACAAATGTTGCCCAGACCGGCATGATGAGTCTGTTCAAGATAAACCATCAGCGCACCGGCGGCACAGATGCCAAGCGGATAAGAATCAATGGCATAGCCCTTAAGGCTGTCTACCTGTAGCTGCTTGCGTAGCCGCTCTGCTGAAGAATCGAACACAAAGGCCCATTCGTCCAGGGTAGAAATATAACCCGCGTCCTGATAGGTAGCCTTCACCTTTCGCTCGCTTTCGCGTGAGGTGATGATTTCCTTGGGACGGAGGGAAGAAATGAGCGTGCCGACGAACTCTTCGCTGCCTTCTGTCAGCTGGAAGGTGCCGGTAGACACGTCCAGGAAGGCTGCGCCTACGCTGCCTTTTCCAAAGACAAGGCCTGCCAAGTAGTTATGCTCCTTCTGGTCCAGCATGGATTCGCCAAAAGCCACACCAGGCGTAACTATTTCTGTAACACCTCTTTTAACAAGCTTTCGGCCCGTGAGGGCAGGGTCTTCAAGTTGGTCGCAGACAGCAACTTTGTAGCCCGCGCGCACGAGTTTTGGAAGGTAGGCTTCAATGGCATGGTGGGGGAAACCGGCCATTGCAATGTGGCCTTTGTCACCGTTGCTTTTCTTGGTAAGAACCAGACCAAGAACCTTGCTGGCGACCAGTGCGTCGTCAGAGTAGGTCTCATAAAAATCCCCGACGCGGTACAAAAGTATCGCCTCAGGGTTCTGGGCCTTGACCTCGAAAAACTGTCTAATGAGCGGTGTGTCTTGCATGTCTTGCAAATATAAACAAAATATTTTGTAATTTTGTAGAATATGAAGAGGGTGCTTGTCATCACATATTACTGGCCTCCGGCAGGCGGCAGCGGCGTTCAAAGGTGGGTTAAGTTCAGCAAATACCTGCCATCCTGCGGCTGGCAGCCGGTGATTTATACTCCGCAGAACCCGGAGATGCAGTCTGTTGACTATACCCTAGAGGCCGATATCCCGCCAGAGGTTCAGGTTGTAAAAAGGCCTATCACAGAGATTTACAGCATTTACAGAAAGCTTACCGGCAAAGCCGCCAGCCAGTCTCAGGTTAACATGGTCAATGCCGGCAAAAAAAGCTGGAAGCAGCGCCTGATGATGGCTATCCGCGGCCGCTTTTTTGTGCCGGATCCGCGCGTAAGCTGGGTAAAGCCCTCTGTAAAATTTCTAAAAAAATACTTGAAAGAGCATCCGGTAGACGTAATTGTAAGTACCGGCCCGCCTCATTCCATGCATCTTATCGCCCGCAAGGTTTCCCTTGCGACCGGCATCCCGTGGGTAGCAGATTTCAGGGACCCCTGGACCAAGATTTTTTATTTCAAGCATCTTGGCCTGTCCAAGCATACAACTGCAAAGCATCAGAAATTGGAGCAGCAGGTTCTGGACGATGCTTCCGTTGTGGTTGCCGTGTCCCCGTTGGTTCAGGAAGAGTTCCGTCAAATGACAGCAACGCCTGTCGAGCTGATAACCAACGGCTTCGATCCGGACGATTTCAATTTTGCCGGTGCGCCTGTCGACGATGGCTTCTTTAATATGACCCACACCGGCCAGTTCGCCGCTGACGGCAATCCGGAATTGTTGTGGGAGGTCCTTGCAGACAAGTGCCGTCAGGACGCGATGTTTGCCCAAAAGCTGCGTATCCGCCTGGCCGGGAAAACCGATACCCAGATTTTTGACTCTATAAAGGCAGCCGGCCTTGAAGCCAACCTTGTAGACCTGGGCTATGTTAACCACGAGGTCGTCGTTCGGGAACAGGCCGGGGCCGCGGTTCTGCTTCTTCCGCTTCGTAAAGAACCGGAGTACAGGGCCACCCTGCCGGGCAAGCTTTTTGAATATCTGGGAGCATGTAAACCCATTCTGGGTATTGGTCAGACAGACGGAGCCATGGCCCGCGTCGTTGCCGATGCTGGTGCCGGCTTTACCGCCGGATGGGAAGACAAGGCTGCGCTTAGTGACTTTGTGGACAGGGCCTGGAAGGCCTTCCTTGCGGGAGAATGCCGCATCGGGGCCGACGGAGGCCTGTTTAAAGGTGGAAATATAGAGAAATATTCCCGCAGGGAAACGGCCAAAGCAATGGCTGCCCTGCTGGATAAAACCAAGAGATAATGAAAAAGAAGATACTTGTTTACGCAGGCATCATTGCCGCATTCCTTGTTATTGCTTACGGCTTTGTGCCGGAAGTCCTTGGCGGTAAAATCGTAAACCAGAGCGACATCACCGGTTACGTGGGCATGGCCCACGAGGCTAACGAGTGGAACGCCGCACATCCGGATGACCGCACGGCCTGGACAGACAGCATGTTTGGCGGCATGCCTACAACCATGCTCACTGGCAATAACCAGGGAGATGCCACCCAGAGTATCTTTGACCTTTTCCTTACGGGAAAGCGTCCGGCAAGCTATCTTTTCATCTCGCTTCTGGGTGCCTTCCTGCTAATGCTGGCTTTGGGCGTGCATCCGCTTCTGGGCGCAGCCGGCGCCGTAGCGGTGACGTTCTGCTCTTACAACCTGCAGATTATCCAGGTTGGCCATAATGCAAAAATGCTGGCCCTGGCCTGGGCGCCCTGGGTTCTGGCGGGCGTAATCTACACCTACAGAAAAGCTCTTAAATCGGACCGGAAACCTATCGGCGGCAAGTGGCAGAACCTTGCAGCAATGGTGATCGGCCCCATACTTACAGGCATCGCATTAAATTTCCAGATAAAGGCAAATCACGTCCAGATATCGTACTACCTGGCCTTGATCATCATTTCCTATGTGCTTGTGCTGCTGGTTTGGATACTGATGAAGCGTAAAGAACAGCTTCGAAGATTCCTGGTTGCATCGGGCCTGTTGGTGGTTTTTTGCAGCATCGGAATAGCAACCAACGCAAACAGGCTCATCCCTACATGGGAATATACCAAACAGACAATGAGGGGCGGGTCGGAACTGACCAATACCGATGGCGGCAAGAACAAAGGTCTGGCGTTTGAATATGCTACCCAATGGTCTTACGGCGTTGAGGAACTGCCCAACCTGATGATCCCCAACTACAATGGTGGCTCATCGTCGGGGGCTGTGGATCCGGACAAATCGGCAACGGTAAAACTGCTAAAACAGTACGGCCAAACCAATACCCGCGAGGTGGCAAAGGCCCTGCCCATGTATTGGGGACCCCAGCCGTTCACGGCCGGTCCAATGTACATAGGTGCTATAACTGTCTTTCTGTTTGTCCTGGGCCTGTGCCTGCCAAAAGGCAAGACAAAATGGTGGGTGCTGATTCCTTCCGTGATAGGCATACTTCTGGCCCTGGGCGGCGCTTACGGCAGGACGGACCTGCTTTCCGGCATCTTCAGGGGCTTCAACAAGTTCTGGTTCGACACCATGCCGTTCTACAACAAGTTCAGGACGGTATCGATGGCCCTTGTCATCTTGCAGTTCACCTTCCCGATTCTTGGCTTCCTGGCCCTGGACCGCGTGCTTAAGGGGCATTATGACAAGAATGTCGTGCTTAGGAGCCTTTCAATTGCAACTGCCATCACGGCTGGATTCTGCCTGCTTTGCTGGCTGTTCCCCGGCTTCGTGGGCACCTTCCATTCTGCATCTGACAGCGGTTACGATGCCTCCCTGGCCGGCGCTCTGGCCGATGACCGCAAGTCGCTTATGCGTGGCGATGCCCTTTCTTCCCTGCTGCTCATCCTTGCAACGGCGGCGCTTATTTTCTGGTCTTACCGGCCAAAGAGCACCAGCCGTCGCGATTCCCGCAGCATACTTGCCGGCGCCGGAATCTGCATAATGCTGGTAGCCAATATGTTCGTTGTTGGCAAGCGCTACCTTAATTCCAGTCATTTTGTATCCCAGAGACAGTTCGATTCCCACTTTACCATCCGCGATGTAGATAAGTACATACTGGCGGACGAGGATCCTTCTTACAGGGTTCTGGATCTTACGGTAAATGTTTTCAACGACGCGACTCCAAGCTATTGGCACAAGAATATCGGAGGTTATTCACCTGTTAAGTTCCAGCGTTATCAGGACTTGATAGACAGGTATTTAACTGGTGAGATTTCTTCTATTTATGCTTCTCTGAAGGGTGCTGCTACCCTGCAGGATGCCCAGGATTCGCTGGCCGCCCTGCCGGTTCTCTCTGCCCTCAACTGCAAGTATATTATTTTGGATGCCGGCATGCCGCCGCTTCAGAACCCTCAGGCTCTTGGCAGCGCTTGGTTCGTAGATAAGGCCGTGATTGCCAATACTGCAGATGAAGAGATAGCCCTTCTTGATGCCATAGACATGGCTACTACGGCAGTTCTGCCTTCCGGTTCTTCTGCCGATGTCCTGGATGCTTATGCCGCCCCGGATTCTACTGCGGCAGCGCCTACCATCGCCATGACGGAATATGCTCCTAACCAGTTGCGCTACCATTATAGTTCCGAGTCTGCAAAACTGGCGGTCTTCAGTGAGATCTGGTGCCCTTATGGTTGGACGGCCTGGCTAGAGGATGCCAATGGCACCAAGGTGGCTGATGTTACCTTGCAAAAGGCCGACTGGGCCCTTCGCAGCGCGCTTTTGCCTGCCGGCGACTACGACGTAGTGATGCGCTTCGAGCCCCAGTCTTACAAGACCGGCCGCACCATCTCTGCCGTCAGCAGCTGGACCCTCCTGCTGCTACTCCTTGCCGCCCTCGGCCTTCGCCTTCACGCCCGCCGCTAATCGGCCTCTTGCGCCAGGCGCTGGGCCAGATCCAGGAAGGCAACGGCGTCGGGGCGGGAAGACAGGGCGATGGGCTCGCCGGAGTCTCCGCATTCGCGAATTCCCTGAACAATTGGAATCTGTCCAAGCAAAGGCATGTCAAAACGGGAGGCCATCTTGACGCCACCGTCACGGCCAAAGATATAGTACTTGTTCTGTGGAAGCTCTTCCGGCGTGAACCACGCCATATTCTCTACCAGACCGAACAACTTCTTGTTAACCTTGGCGTTGCGGAACATGTCCACACCCTTCTCTACATCGGCCAGGGCAACGGCCTGCGGAGTGGTAACTATTACCGCACCCTCCATGGGGATGTCGCCAATAAGGCTGATATGGATATCTCCGGTTCCCGGAGGCATGTCAATCAACAGGAAGTCCAGGACACCCCAGCGCACCTGCAGAATCATCTGCTTAAGAGCGTTGCAGGCCATGGGACCGCGCCAGATAAGCGCCTGTCCGGCCTGGGCGAAGTAACCAATGGACATCCACTTTACGCCAAACTTCTCTATTGGCATAATCACGGTCTTACCGTCTTCTTCAATGGCTTCGGGGTTAACGCCCTCCGTTCCGGTCATGATAGGCACGGAAGGACCGTAAACGTCGGCATCGGCCAGGCCAACCCTATAACCAAGGCGGGCCAGGGCAACGGCCAGATTTACAGCCACGGTGGATTTGCCAACGCCACCCTTGCCGGAAGCGATGCCAATGATATGACGCACGTTGTTAATCTCGTCAAGAGTAAGGTCATTGACATTGGGCTTCTTGGCCTTGGGCTCTGCGGCAGCCACCTTTGAGGTCACCACTATTTCTGTACCGGCCGGCAGCGCACGGTATAAAGCCGCGCGCGCACTGCCGATAAGGTATTCTGCCAAGGGATCCCGGTTCTTGGGGAACAGAAGTTCAACCTCTACTTTGCCGGGAGTCTCGCTCACAGCGCCCACCATCCCAAGCTCGACCAGATTCTTGTCGCCTTTGCCGGGATGCTGGACGGTTTTCAGTATTTCAAGTATATCCATTTACTTAACGATATTCATCTCTTTAAGCAGCCAGCCGGCCTTGCCATACTTGTCCATCATGAACAGTACGTAGCGAATGTCTACGCAGATGCACCTCTGGAGGTCGGGCTCGAACATTACATCGCTGGACATTGACTCCCAGTTGCCGTCGAATGCAAGGCCAATCAGTTCGCCCTTTGCATTCAGTACGGGGCTGCCGGAGTTACCGCCGGTGATGTCGTTGTTGGTAAGGAAGCAGGTAGGCAGGTTGCCGGTAGCATCGGCATACTGACCATAATCTTTTGCCTTCCAAAGCTCTTTCAGCCTTGCCGGAACAATGAACTCGTAGTTGTTGGGATCTTCTTTCTCCATCACACCGTCAAGGGTGGTGTAGTGGTTGCACCACATACCGTTCTTGGGAGAATAACCGCCAACCTTACCGTAGGTAAGACGCATGGTAGAGTTTGCATCCGGGTATGAAGGCTTGCCTGCCTCCCACTCAAGGATACCTGCTGCAAAGGCCTTGGAAGCCTTAGCCTCGGCCTCATGATCGAGGGTAGCATACTGGGCCTTCTTCATGTAAACCTTGAAGAAGTCTTCGTAAAGCTTGATTTCAGGGTCGTTCTTGATTGCAGCGGAGTTGGGGTTCTGTGCAAGCTGGTCAAGCTTTTCTACGGAAGCGAAAATACTGTTGTCGAACAGATCCTCAACATACTTGTCGATATCCATTGTTGCAAAATCGCCGATACCGTTCAGGTAAGCGGATGTGTCTGCCAGCTCCCTGTAGTAGTTCAGCATTCGCTTTGCCATCTTCTTCTCAAGAGGAATGTTGATGTCCTTGAAAGCGCCCTTTGCAGACTCTACGGCCTTCTTTATAATATTAACTGAGTCGGCAGGATTCTGACGGATTTCCCTACCGTAAACGCGCATGAAGCGGCTGTAAACATTGTTGGTTCCAATGTTGTAGATGCTCTCGACAAGAAGGGTCATCTCCTTGGCGGGCTTTGCGGAAAGGTTTTCAATCCTTTCGATCTCTTCAAGGGCGTCGCCGTATTTCTTTACGCGCTCCTGGTCCTGGTTAACCCAGGCCATGAAGGCCTGCTCTTTCTCTTTTTCGCGGCCGATGATGTTCAGTTTCTCGAAGGCGAGCTTCTCTCCCTGCCACTTCTTCCAGCCATTTGCGCTGCTGGCATATTTGTCTGCATACTGCAGGCGGATGGTAGGATCGGACTCCATGCCTTCCCACATTACTTCCTGACGGGCGGTACGGGCACCTACAGAAACCATGAACTCGTCAATCATGTTCTGCAGTTGGGCAGCGGTCTGGAAGCGCTGAGTACGTCCGGGATAACCCATGATGAAGGAGAAATCACCCTCCTTAACGCCCTTCAGGGATATCTTAAGGCTCTTCTTGGGGCGGTAGGGAACGTTGTTCTCTGAGTACTCTGCGGGCTCGTTGTCGGGGCCGGCATAGATACGGAACATAGAGAAGTCTCCGGTGTGACGGGGCCACATCCAGTTGTCTGTTTCTCCACCGAATTTACCTACTGATGCTGGGGGAGCGCCTACAAAACGAATGTCCTTATATGTCTTATACACAATAAGATAGTAAACATTTGTGTTGTAGAAGCTTGTAATCTGGGCCTTGCAGTTGGGGTAGTCAGCCTCTGCTTTGGTCTTGAGCTCGTCCTCTGCGGCCTTGCGTGCTTTCTCTGCAGCTTCCTCGTCCTTGGTAAGCTCCAGGGCAGCGTCGTAGGCCTTGGTCAGAATGGAAGTAACCTCTGTCATGTTCTCAAGGAAGGTGACGGTAAGACCGGCAGCGGGAAGTTCCTCGCCAAGGTTCATTGCCCAGTAACCATCCTCAAGATAGTTGTGCTCGGGGGTAGAGAGCTTCTGGATATTGCTGTAACCGCAGTGGTGGTTGGTAACCAGCAGTCCCTGGTCAGAGATAACTTCTCCGGTGCAACCGCCGCCAAAGTGTACGATAGCGTCTTTAAGAGATGAATGGTTGATGCTGTAAATGTCTTCTGCAGACAGTTTGCAGCCCATTGCCTTCATGGTTTTGATGTTCATTTTCTGAAGGAGGGGAAGCATCCACATTCCTTCATCTGCGAAAGCCGATGTGCCAATCACGAGCGCAGCGGCTAAGGATAAAATAATTTTTTTCATATCTGATTGAATTGATCAAACAATGTTGGTTCAAGTTCTTTCGGGTGGAACGAGCGCCTGTGGTGGGGTGTCAGTCCATATTTCCTGACGGCCTCGATATGCTCCGGGGTAGGGTATCCCATGTTGCGGTCCCATCCGTATTGGGGGAATTCGGCCGCCAATTTTACCATATATTCGTCCCTCCACGTTTTTGCAAGTACCGATGCCGCAGCGATGCTGGCATAGGTCGCATCACCATGTACGACAGTCTTGTATGCAAAGCCGTCAAACGGCTTGAATTTGTTACCATCCACCAGAAGCAGCTGAGGCTTAACAGTCAGCCTTCTTACCGCACGCTGCATACCTGTTATGGATGCGGCAAGGATGTTGATCTGGTCTATCTCCTGTGGGCTTACAGCCTCTACAGCCCAGCTTACTGCCTCTTTTTCAATGATGGGACGCAAAGTCTCGCGTGCCTTCTGCGTCATCTGTTTAGAGTCGTTCAGCAAGGGATGATGGAAATCTCTTGGCAGGATGACAGCGGCAGCAAAAACCGGGCCTGCAAGAGGTCCGCGCCCGGCTTCGTCAAGCCCGGCCTCGATGAGGTCTTCTGTCATGTATGGAAGAAGCGAGATTTCCTGCCTGTGCATCTTAACAATCGTAATAGAATGCTAAGTTAGTCACTTTTTTGGCTTTTGAGGCGTTTTTGAAAGTTAATTATTTGCGTTTTGTCCTCAATAGTGGTCTTAAGTATCTCGATGATGTCTTTTTGTTGCTCAAGCTCTGCTTTCAGGCGGATGTTTTCTTTAAGAAGATGGTCTGCTTCAAGCTCTTTGCGCTGCCCGTATTCTTTTTTGAATTCTTCCAGACGAGGGTCGGAATCCATGTCCAGGGGCTCATATCCAAGTATGAGTTTTTCTACGCTTACTTTGTAATAGTCGGCCAGTAAATCCAGATTCTCGTTGACTATTGTGGTTTTTCCTTTTTCTAGATTCCAATAGGTGTTAGGCTCAATGCCGACAGCCTTGGCAAAGTCTATCTGCGACATGCCTGTAAGCTTGCGAAGTCTCGCAAGATTCTCTTTGATTATATGGTCGAGTCTGCTGCCCATAATAGTCAATCCTTTTTAAGGACAAAATTATCTGATAGATGGCAATTATGCATCCCAAAATTTTTGTGCCTTTCGTAAAAATTTTTAACAGAAAAGTTAAGATTTGTCCATAATTCGTAAAATTTTGTGAATTTCTTTGCACGATTCACCACAAAGCCCCTCAAAGATTTGGGAGAATGGCTCCAAAAAACCAGCTTTGCAAAAACAGTTTCACGCTAAAATCAACAAGTCGATATGGAATCCAAAGAAATCATCGCAAAATCGGAAATCTTCCTCAAAATGATAGAAGAAGATTGCATTTACCTGTGCCGCTCCCTGGACTTCAGGACCATCTGCACACTGCTAAAAATCAGTCCGGAAGATCTGGACCGGAGGCTTTCCTGCACCCTTGGTTTTACCGGGGAAGAGCTCTTATCTCACATGAGAAAATCTTATGCAGATTATCTTTCCAAGAAATACGGTTTTTGTATTGATATTGCACAATAAATTTAATACATTTGCAGGCTTACTATTATTTCATAAGAAAATAATAACTTAACATAACAAAAAATGAAACTTTATTCTACCAAAGACATTCGCAACGTTGTTCTGCTGGGTAGCTCCAAGTCAGGAAAAACCACCCTGTCAGAGGCCATGCTTTTTGAAGGCAAAGTTATTGACCGCAGAGGTACCGTAGAAGGTAAGAACACCGTTTCGGACAACACTGAATTCGAGCAGACCAACCAGAAGTCTGTGTATTCTACCCCGCTGTATGCAGAGTACATGAATACAAAAATCAACTTCATCGACGCGCCTGGTTCAGATGACTTCAGCGGCGGCGCACTTGCAGCCTTCAAGGTATGCGAAAGCGGCGTTCTGGTCATGAACGCACAGCAGGGCGTAGAGGTTGGAAGCGAAATCTTCGCCCGCTACGCAGACCAGTACAAGCTTCCTTTCATGATCGTTGTCAACCAGCTCGACCACGAGAAAGCAAACTGGGACCTTTGCCGCACTTCTATCCAGGAGGCATTCGGCAAGAAGGCTGTATTCGTACAGTTCCCTGCCGGCATCGGCGCAGACTTCAATGGTTTTGTAGACGTTCTTTCACAGAAATATTACAAGTTCAAGGATGCTAACGGCACCCGCGAAGAGCTTGACATCCCTGCAAACTTTGCAGACGAGGCTGAAGAACTCCATCAGGAGCTCATGGAAAAAGCCGCAGAGGGCGACGACGCTCTCATGGAGAAATTCTTCGACACCATGGAGCTTTCCGACGAAGAAATCCGTACCGGTCTTGCAGAGGCCTTCAAGAAGGGAGAGGTTATCCCCGTCCTCTGCGCTTCCGCAAAGAACGATATCGGCGTAAAACGCCTCATGGAAATCCTTATCCAGATTGCTCCTTCACCGGAAGGCACTTCACAGAAGACCGTTGACGGCGGTGAGCTTAAGTGCGACGCCAAGGGCCCTGTAAGCATCTTCATTTACAAGACTGCAGTAGAGCAGCACCTTGGTGAGGTTTCTTACTTCAAGGTAATGAGCGGTACTCTCCAGGAGGGTGCAGACCTTATCAACCCTGAAACCAGCAACGGTGAGCGTCTTTCCGCTATCTACGCTGTTGCAGGTGCAAAGAAAGAGAAAGTTGCTTCCATCGGCGCAGGCGATATCGGCTGTACCATGAAGCTCAAAGCCGGTAAGACCGACGTTACCCTAGCTGCATCAGGCCAGGAGGCAGTTTGCCACATGGTCTTCCCTGACGCCAAGTATCGTTGCGCAGTCAAGGCTCTTGACAAGAACGACGAGGCTAAGGTTGGCGACGCTCTTAACAAGATCGCCGCACAGGATCCTACCATCACCGTAGAGTACTCAAAAGAACTCCGTCAGACCATCCTTTGTGGTATGGGTGAGCAGCATATCAACCTTGTTAAGTGGAGAGTTAACAACGAGTTCAAGCTTAACATCGAGCTTTATGCACCTAAGGTTCCTTACCGTGAGACCATTACCAAGGTTGCAACCGCACAGTACCGTCACAAGAAACAGTCCGGTGGTGCAGGTCAGTTCGGTGAGGTTCACCTCCTTGTTTGCCCTTACGTAGAGGGTCAGGAAGCTCCCAAGAACTTCAAGATTGACGGCAAAGACACCGTATTCAACTTCAAGAGCCAGGATATCTCCGAGCTCGAGTGGGGTGGTAAACTTGAATTCTACAACTGCGTAGTTGGTGGTTCTATCGATATGGGCTTCATGCCTGCAATCCTTAAGGGTATCAAGTCCAAGATGGAGGAAGGCCCTCTTACCGGTTCATACGCACGCGACATCCGCGTATATGTATATGATGGTAAGATGCACCCGGTAGATTCAAAGGAAATCGCCTTCATCATCGCCGGCCGTAACGCCTTCAAAGAGGCATTCCGCAACGCTGGTCCTAAGATCCTTGAGCCTATCTATGACGTTGACATCCTTACCCCTAACGACTATGTAGGTCCTTGTATGAGTGATCTCAACGGTCGTCGTGGTATGATTATCAACCAGGATATGGAGAAGGGCTTCACCGTTCTTCACGCACGCGTTCCTCTTGCAGAACTTTACCGTTACTCTACTACCCTCAGCTCCCTGACCGGTGGTGCAGCAACATTTACCATGAAGTTCGCAGAGTACCAGCCTGTTCCTGCTGACGTACAGACCAAGCTCCTTGCAGAGTACGCAGCTCAGGAGAAGGACGAGGACTAAAAGAAAACCGGCGCATAGCCCGCAAACCATTTGACTATGCACCGATCCTGAATTTCCTGGCAATTCAGACGCCATACAATTATTACTTCACTTGCAAAGGTACGGCAATAATTTGTGGCCGCCAATTTTTCAGGGCTTTTAAAACTCTCTCAGAGGGTTTTGTAAGTAGCTGAAAATCAATAAAATAGAGAGGTGAGAGATTTTCAAAAACTCTCACCTTTCTTAATGTATTGATAATCAAATAGTTAGATTTAACTTATTGATTATCAGGGGCTTCTTCCTTTTTCTGGCCTTTTAAGTATGAAGGAAGCTCCAGTCCGGCCATCTTGAAGAGCTCGTCAAGCGGGGGAACGGATTTCATCATACCGGATATGAAATTGGAGGTTGCGGTCTTGCCTTCGGTGCCGTTTCCGGTGTCCCAAACGGTAACCTTGTCAATGTTGATACCCTTGACAGCTTCTACCTGGGTCTTCACAAGTTCAGGCAGCTTGTCGGCAATAAGCATGAGCACGGCCTTCTGAGGATCTCCGTCTGCGGCGGAAACCATCTTTCCGAAACCTTCTGCCTGCTTTGACAGAATCTCCAGAGTACCGCGGGCCTGAGCATCCATCTTGGCAAAGATAGCGTCTGCTTCTCCCTTTGCCTTGCGGCGGATCTTCTCTGCCTCGGCCTCGGCGTCGATGATGGCCTTTTCTTTTTCTATCTGGGCAGGTACCACAACGTTGGCCTGCTGGGTTGCTTTCTCACGGTCGGCACGGGCAAGCTCGGCGTCACGCTCGCTCTTGTAAGCCTCTTCCAAAGCCTTGGCGGCCTGAACCTTTTCTGCTGCTACTGCAACACGGGCAGCCTCGGCCTCTTTCTCACGACGCAGGGCGTCAGAGTTGGCAATGGCAATCTTGGAACTGTTCTCACCTTCTACGGCAAGAGCATTGGCCTCGGCGGTCTTGATACGGGTGTCCCTGGTGGTCTCGGCAATACGGATATCCTTATCCCTGTCGGCCTCGGCCTTACCAATCTCACCAAAACGGTTCTGCTCTGCAACGCTCTTCTTGGCATCGTTGATAGCCTTTGCGGCAGCCTCCTTACCAAGGGCCTCGATATAGCCGGACTCGTCACGGATATCGGTTACGTTAACGTTAATGAGTTTAAGACCAATCTTGCGGAGCTCGGCCTCTACGTTGGCGGATACGCTTGCCAGGAACTTGTCACGGTCAGCATTGATCTCCTCAATGTCCATGGTTGCAATCACAAGACGCAGCTGACCGAAGAGGATATCGGTAGCCACGTTCTGGATGCTGTCAGACGACAGGCCAAGCAGACGCTCTGCGGCGTTGGTCATTACTTCCGGCTCTGTAGAAATACCTACGGTAAAGCGGCAGGGAACGTCAACGCGGATATTCTGCTTTGACAGGGCGTTGGTCAGGTTGCACTCGATGCTGATAGGTTTCAGGTCAAGGAAGGCATAATCCTGGAACACGGGCCAGATGAATGCTGCGCCGCCGTGTACGCACTTTGCAGAAGATATGGAACCTGTCCTGTTCTTACCGGTCTTACCGTAAATGACAAGAATCTTGTCTGAAGGGCAGCGTCTGTAGCGCTTAAGGATGGCTGCGAACGTAACAAAAAGTACGGCCGCAATAATGAGAATCAAAATGATAGGATTAGACTGAACAGTCTCTAAAGTTTGTCCCATAGTAGTATAGATTGATTATTTAACCAAAAGAAGGTTGGGGCCGATGGCCTCGATAACAGTAATAGCCGCACCGGTAGGGATGGTGTCTCCGTCGGTGACGGCGGCGTATTCGCGAACAGCGTTGTTGATGGTAATCTGAACCTTTCCTTCTCCGCTGCGGGCGGACGGAATGGCCAGATATGCGGTTCCTGTGCAGCCCGGGGCTGCCTTTTCAAGGTTGATGTTGCCGCTCTGCTGCATGCCCCACAGCCACTTGAACATATACATTACGATTGCCACAAGTGCCAGGCCAACCAGCACGGAAACCAGAACCAGCAGGAAGGTCGACGTTATCCTGCCGTACAGGATAATGAATGTCCATCCGAAGCCAAGGCAGAAGTTCACCAGGTTGCGGAAGGTGTAAAGGTTCATTCCGGAACCGCCGGCAATGGCATCCGGGACATCGGCGTCAGTACCGTCAAAGTTGATGTCAAGATCAGAGTCAAGATCGCTGCTGCCACCGCCCACAAAAGTCATTATGCTCTGAATAAGGAAGACGACTGTGGCAATGATTGTCACAATCCAGATAATCTTGAGTCCTGTGCCGGCCGCAGCCGGCCATAATGATGCAATCATATTAATATAATGAAACTGCGTTAGAAGTATCTACAAAGTACATTTGAACCACTGCATCCTTGGTAATGGTCAGGATAATCTCACCCCCGGGGGCGGAATAATGACTGGTGAAGGTGCAGTTGCCGTAATGCAGGGCCTTCATCGGGTCGGCCTCGGCAAGAGGGGAAGCAAACTCTTCCTTAAAGAGGACGGGGTCTCCGTAGCGGGCCATGAGCTGCATTTTCATAGATTCGTAGCAGGTGTGCACGGTTTCCCAGTTCTTCTTGGTGTCACAGTTCACAAGTATCAGGTAAACGGTTTCCCCGTCCGGGGTGGATGCAACCGTCACTGATGCCTTCTGTCCCATGACCTTTCCGTTGAGGGTGGATGTGCCTTTGACCTGCTTGAAGCCCTTGGTGCGAAGTTTTGACACTACGCTCTCTACCTTGCCGTTGATAGCCACGCCCTCGAACTCAAGATGAGGTTTTTCTTGAGCCGTGGCAGCCAGCCCGAAGGCCAGAAGACATATTGTCAGGAGTAATCTTTTCATTTAGTCCAGTTTCTTAATCACGGTTTGGATTTGATCTCCCAGGCCTATGGTATAACCTTCCGACAAGAAATATGCCTTGTTGAAGGTGTCAGCGACAATAAATACGGGTTTATTGGTCGTATTTGCCTTTAGTTCCTTTGTCAGTTCTTTTGCCACTGCGCCGTCGCGGTCGATGACCGGGATAAGGTTGGACGGAAGCTGGCCGTAGCGGCCTTCTGCAATCTCTGCCTTAAGCCTGTCAAGCTGGTTTTGGTCTGTGCAGACAAGTATGGTGGGGCGATTCCATTTCTGGAAGGCCTCGCGGGCGCGGCTGATGTCCGCCAGGGCATGGTTGGTAGGCTCTTTACCGACTTCCAGAAGGCCCAGGGCATAGAAGCCTCGGCCGGTCATGGACAGAAGGGAAACCATGCTGCCGTCTTTCTCTACAAGGGTTTCTGCATCGAAGCCGCCAATTACGGAAACGGCATCGGCGGGCTCGCGGATAATCAGATCTACATCTGTGGCGTTACCCTGCTTTATGGTAAAGAATGATATCGTTACGGGCACTGAGCCGTCTGAAAGACGGTTTCCGCTAACCAGGATGTAGTTGCCTTCGTCCAGGGCGACACCCTTGCTGAAGCCGTTCTTCCAGTCCATTCCGCCTCCCATGTCAACTTGGCCCTCGTCAAAGGTAAGTAGCTGGGTGCGGCCGTTATCCTCGATGCGGCTTATGCTGAAGTGGGTATAGTAGCCGGGGTTTTCTACAAGCTTGCTTCCCTTGTAAGACAGGCGAAGAAGGCCCTGAGGGGCTTTTTTCTGTGCTTCTGCCGCAGCAAAGTCTACGTCAACCCAATCCTCGCCTTCCTTATACTGAAGCTTATGGGTTACGGGGTGGATGCGTGCCTCGGTGCCAAGGGTACGGGCAAGGCTTACAAAGAAGACAGCGCGGGACAGTTCGTCGGCCTGACGGGCTTTCCATACGCCTGCAGGCGACATGGGGATGCGCCATGCGGTAGGATCGTCCAGCAATTTGATATTGTCCTTGGTCCAGGCTACAAGGGCCTCGGGCTTTGCCAGCTGCTCTTTCTGCTCTGCCGTAAGGGTGTTCAGGAACCAGCCTTTGTAAGGGGTAAGGAATTCATTGGCCACGCGGGGCTTCAGAACGGATTCCGTGGCAGCAAAATGATCTTCCAGAATTTCCGGGGTAACGTCGTGAAGGTCTTTCCAGCTAAGGCCTTTAAGCAGCTCTTCTGCACGTTCTCCGGGATGGTCAGCAAGGAACTTGCTTATAACCTTGTGGTTGCCGCGGGACATAACTACAAAACGGTTGACGTCCGGGGTGTCTTTTGCAACGAAGGTGGCCTCGTAGGCGTGGCGCAGGCTGTCTTCGGCCGCAAAGCGCCTGTCGTTTTCTGCGCGCTGCTCCGGGGTGACTTCCGGCACGTTGTCATGGCCTGCCGGCGGAACGATGTCTATTTCTTCCGCCTCTTTTGCGGCCTCTTTCCTAAGGACGATGGTTACAAGGTCCTCGTCCCCGAACCTTACGCGGGCATAGCCCCAGGCTCCGTCCTTGGATGCCCAGGCCAGCATGTCTCCCAGACCTGCGGTCAGGAAGGTACGGCCCTGTGCGTCAGTGTATTTCTTGACTGCCGGGTAGAATTCTGCGTAGTTGTAGATGCAGAAGTCTACGCAGGCACCTTCTACGGGCGCGCCTGCTTCGTCAACAACCAGAAGATTAGCCTTGCCGGTCTTTGCGTAATTGTCTATAAGGTTGATTTCTGTGAAGTTAGGGCCTTCAAGCACCACCTCTTCCGGGCCTTCGTAATGGCCGAAGACCTTGGTGTGCATAAGCATGCCGCGTGATGCCGGCAGGTTGAACCAGCCAAGGTTCAGCACGGGTTCGGGCTCGCAGGCGCCCAGGAAGTACCACTGGCCGTCCGCCCAGGCTTCCACCCAGGCGTGGTTGTCGTCCGTATGGGCCCAGCGGGGTGTATACACCTGCCTTGCAGGTATGCCTACGCTTCGCAGGGCGGCAACGGCGAAGGTGGATTCTTCTCCGCAGCGGCCAAGGGCGTTCTTGACGGTGTTAAGAGGGGACGACGTCCTGGCGTCCGAGGGCTGATAGCTGACTTTCTCGTGACACCAATGGTTGACCTCTAGGATAGCGTCCTTCATGCTCAGGCCTTCTATGCGGGGCTTCAGCTCTTTGTAGAAGACAACGCGGGCGCTGTCAAGGTTCTCGTTATTAACTCTGATCGGCAGCACAAAGTGCCTGTAAAGCAGATCCGGGATGCTTTCTCCCCAGGCCATTTCTTTACGGGTTTGCTCCGTGGCGCGGATATTCTCAAGATAAAATGAGGTGGGATAGTCGGTAACATCGGCTACCGGCATATAGGCATAAAGGAATTCAAGGGCTTCTTGTTCCTTTGCAGAGACACCTTTTTCCGGCGTATAGAATTGTTCAAGCGCGCCGTCGTTGGCCTCCATTCGCTCCGTGAAGGTATCATGAACCTTGGTGCGAAGGGCTTTGTCGGCTATGAAATGCTTGTCAGTCTTTCCTATCAGAAGGATGGCAACCACAAGGGCCACGAAAAACGGTATAACTTTTTTCATACTTAATATCTTAGTTCTCAAAGATACAAAAAAGTTTTTATTATCTTTGTTTTGTCATGAGGTATTCGGTTATTGTTCCGGTATATAACAGACCGGAGGAAGTAAAGGAACTTCTGGAAAGTCTGTGCGCCCAAACGTTCACGGACTTTGAAGTTATTCTTGTAGAGGACGGTTCTTCCATCCCCTGCAAAAGTGTTGCTCGTGAGTATAGTAACCGCCTCAGTATTAATTATTTGACAAAGCCTAATTCCGGCCCTGGACAAAGCCGTAACTATGGCGCTGACCGTGCTTCCGGCAAATACCTGATTATTCTGGATTCAGATGTGATGGTGCCTCCGGGCTACTTCCAGGCCATAGAGGAAGAGCTTGCCGCCGCCCCGGCGGACGCCTTCGGCGGTCCTGACCGGGCCCATCCTGACTTTACTCCGGTTCAGAAGGCAATAAACTATGCAATGACTTCTTTCTTTACTACCGGCGGCATCCGCGGCGGCAAGGTAAAGATGGATAAGTTCTACCCGCGCAGCTTCAACCTGGGTATTTCCTCTGCCGCTTACAAAGCGCTGGGAGGCTTCTCTCAGATGCGCTTCGGAGAAGACATAGACCTGAGCATAAGGATATTCAAAGCCGGCTACAAGTGCCGCCTTTTCCCTAAAGCCTGGGTTTGGCACAAGCGCCGCACTAACCTTAAGAAGTTTTTCAAGCAGGTTCATAACTCCGGTATCGCCCGCATTAACCTGTTCAAGAAATACCCGGAATCCCTCAAGTTGGTACACACCCTTCCGGCCGTCTTTACGGTTGGCGTAGCTGCGCTGCTGCTTATAGTGTTGCCGGTGTTCCTGCTGGTTTTCCCCTGGTGGATCGCTTTGCTAAACTCCCTGTCCCCGCTTCTGCTGTGGTGCCTGGCCGTTTTCACAGACTCATCCATCCGCAACAAGAGCACTCGTATTGGCGCCCTTTCTGTAGTAGCCTCCTTCGTTCAGCTCACAGGTTACGGCAGCGGCTTCCTTCGTGCCTGGTGGCTCCGCTGCATACTCGGCCATGACGACGAAGACCTTCAGGCCTTCCGCCAAACCTTCTACAAATAATAAAATCTGGGGAAGGTGGAAGAATATGTGCCAGACCTTCCCCAATTATCTGGGTCAGAAGGCAGATTTGCGGGGAAGGTCCCCCAAGCAAACTTCCACCTTCCCCATGGAAAGGATTAGGAGGATTTGTCTTAACTCTTAATCGAACAGTTGATTATAGAAGCTGAATAGGATATCTACGTTGAAATATCTTGTTTTTGCTCCGCTGCTGGTCATAAAATCCATCTTATCGACGATTGGTCCTTTGCCGTCCTTAGGCCTTAGGGTTGATTGTTTGTGCACAGATGTTTTCCCAAAAAGATCCAAAATGAAATACTCATCGTCAATGCTGGTAACTGCCATAGGACAATCCTGGGAGCATCCGTTGCCGGTTGAATTAATGGCCTCGAACACCATATTCAGGCGGACAGCTAGACTTTCTGCGTCATCTTTTTTAAGCTTATAAGCTGCTATCGCGGTATAATACAACAACTTCAAAGAGAACGGACTGCTCTTAAGAAGTTCTTTTCCCTTCTGGTATACTTTTTCATCGTCCTCTTCGCGTATAAAGCTGTTAATATCTTTAACGTCAAGTTTTGTGTTATGCTCGGTAAATGCAGAAGCATAGCAAAGCAAGAACGTTTCATTTGCCGTCAAGGTAATGTCGGCCTCCAGATAGCGGGCATATAGCTGATCAAACTCCTCCCGGTTATTTGTCGCATAATCCTTAAGGGATTTAATGTCAAGCTTATTATAAGTTGCATTTTTAAGACTGTCCAGGCTGGACAGCATTTCCTTGGCCCAACCCTTTTCCCTTACATCCTTACTGTTCTGGGCAACAAGCTCAAGATAAGGCTTTGCTTCATCGAACCTATTAATATCCAGATAACCAAAAGCGATGTTGCCGGCTATCAGCATGTCGGAAGGGTCATATGTGAAAGCTTCTTCATATAGTTTCAGGGCCTCTTCAAACTTCCAGTCATTATAAAGGAGAGAGGCCTTGTTGCTAAGGAAAACTGGATTCTTAGGGTCGTAGTCGACAAGCATTTCTACAAGGTCGTTAACCTCTGTGGGAGAGGCGCTGGCAATAAACTTATTGACATAGCCTTGCATGCTGTCCGTCATTGATTGCGGAGTGTTCTCCAAGGGTTCGTTCCGCTTCCAGAGCCAGATATTGCCGTTTTCCTTTGCCCTATCCAAAATTCCCTTGATAACGCTTAATGCCTTATCTGTCTTTTTGGCGTCAAAATAAGTTGTGGCAAGTCCGATGCGCATGTCCAGCCTGTCAGGGTATTTGGAAATTCCTTCTTCCAAAACCGTCACGGCCTTATTCAGAAGGGCTTCATCATAGCTAACATCGTTCTGTATGTAGCCGGCTTGTTTGTTGTCTTTGTCATAAAGCAGAACTGTTTCCCCGTCAGAGTCCGGTTGCCCAGCGTTCACTATGAGAATCTCGTCCCGCGCCTGAAGGAGCCAGAAATTAAATGCAGAAACGTAGTATTCCGGATCACTATTATCCCACCCGTCCAGAAGGTTTTTCATGCCGATGGTGTCTTTTTGTTCCAGTAGCTTCAGGAACTTGTCATAGTTCGAATTCTCCTGTGCTACGGCTCCGGCAACTGCGAGCAAAATACTTGCTATTACCGCAAAGAATATACGTTTCATGTTAATATGGCTTTTGTGTTTTGCCTTAAAGATAACACTTTATTCTTATCTCGCCTAAAAAATGGCTGATTATTCCTCCTTTGGCATCACCATGGGAATAAAAACTTGTTTTCAATTTCAAGATGTATTAACTTAGTGCATGTAATAACACGCACGGGCATTATGCATTGCCGCTCTGCAAACCAATCTGGTTGGGTTTCTTAAACCCTTTCCCTGGCGTTTTCATTGTTTGTTTACCACTAACTATTGGCATAGGATTCATTTCTCCTGCGCCCTAACCAAGTTTTTTATGACGCTAGTACAATTAACAGTAAGAATAATGCCTGACGGGAACCCCGGAAGAGTTCATCCTTATCATATAAGTTTCGAGGGCTTGGAAAAGAATATTATTTGTCGTGATGCTTCGGATTGTGATTCATTGGTAAAATGCCTTTTTGTTTGTTCTGTCAGAAAAAACGTAATAATAATCGTTTATGCCGTGGTCTCCAATCATGCCCATTTAGCCATTTTGGCAAAGTCACACAAAGATGCATACGATTACGCTCAGGAGGTTAAGCGGACTTATTCGATGCTATTCCGGGCCAAATACAAAGAACAAAAAGTATTAAAAGGAACCTCTGTTGATGTTCAAATGTTGGATACGCCATGGTACCTTAGAAACGCCTTGGCATATATCTTAAGAAATGCTTATGATAATGGGGCGAATAATCTGAATGACTATAAATGGTGTGGGTATAGCGCTATGTTCAGGAATGAGCCTTATCGCGGTGTAAGCAAGCCTGTTGCCTCTATGACAAAACGTGAGCGAGAAAACATAATGCATACCGGCGATGACTTAAAGGCGGTATCATGGTGCGTTAATGCAGATAATGAATTAATCCCTGCGACAACTTGCGATGCAAAATACTTGGAACAGGCATTCAACAATGACCAGGCCTTCTTTTTTAAGAGTATAGGAACCGTAAATACGGCAGAGATGACTCAGAAATTGGTTCTCTCCCCCAGGCAAATGAAAACCGATTCCGATTTTTTGAAGGATGTTGAAGAACTATCTATTCGGTGGTTCGGCACATACTTGGCAGAATTATCAACAGAAAGAAAAGCCAGACTTCTTATGTATGTGTATAGGAGCACAAAAACAACTGTCGCACAATTAGCCAGGACCTTTAATCTTGACCAGGAAAGTATCAGAATTCTTCTGAATAAATAGGATCCGTGAGAAAAGATTGTCCTGTAGCTCCTTATGTTGGGGAAGGTGGAACCGGTCTGATGTGGTCTTTGTTGGGGAAGGTGGAAGAATATGTGCCAGACCTTCCCCAAAAATCTGGGTCAGAAGGCAGATTTGTGGGGAAGGTCCCCTAAGCAAACTTCCACCTTCCCCAAACGGTCTTCCTACAGGGTGCTTTCTGGGAAAACAAAACTATAATTCGACCTTTTCCGGGGGGCCATACAAATAACCGTGGAATCCCTGCGGAATCTACAGTTTTACCAGCGCCTGGCCGGTGCGGCCGTCTACGCAGACGGTGAGGGGTTTCTGCAGGCGGACGTGACGCAGGAACGTGGTCTCATAAGCGGCAGGCAGGGCGTCCAGAGCGCTGAAGTCTGCGATATCGCCTTCCCGTGAGTAAGAATCCACATTCACGTAACCAGCATTGAAGGAAGTAAGATTCTGGAAGAAATGCGTTCCCTGGCTGGGTTCTACGCGGAAGTCCGGAAGAGCGCACTCTACCAGCACCTTCGTCTCGGAAATATCGCTCCAGGAAACAGGAACGCCAAGGGTCGGGATGCTGGACCCCCAGCGACCGTAGCCGATAAGCACGTACTGGCGGCCCTCGGTGCGCATTTTTGCATTCAGCTCCCTAAGCTGCGCGGCCATCTCTTCCGTCTTCATCTTATCAAAGGCATCGGCCTTAAGATAAACGACATCAAATAGCCCGTTAATCCAGCCTGTGCCAAGGGCGCTGCCGGAATAAACCATCGCCCCGGAGCAATCTATTGACTTCCAATCAACATCGGCCTGCATAACGTCGGACGATATCGGACGCACCTGCAGGGCGTTGAAGGTGCCGGTAGACAGTTCTGCGGCGAACTCAATCTCTATGTCGCAGTTCATCTGTGCCTTGCAAATCTCCATCAGCTCTTTCAGTATGGGCGCCAGCGGGAAGGTATTGTACCGCAGAACATGGGCGAAGGTAACGATCTTCGGCCCGCGCGGCAGCGGCGAATCCACTATGCACATATTCTCATAGTCGTAGGTGGATACCACCTTTGAAAGGGCCTTGAACCGGCCGCAATCGGCAATGGGAATGCGTTCCAGGTTGACGGCATCGTCCACGGAAGTCTTGAACTTCTCTGGCTGAAGGTCAAGGGCATACATAGCCTGCTGAGTCTCGCTCAGGGCCAGTTTTGGCGTGGAAGTCTGAAGCACGTGGTTAGGGTATGCCGGGCTGAAGCGCAGCACCTGTTCGCCATCCACTACCGCCTTGCCAAGGCCGAAGGCAACTTTGGCGATGCCCTCCTCTGCCTTTTCATAGCCGATGGGGTAGTAATTCACAGACCTGGCCACGCCGGATAGTGTGGGGAAGAAGTAGCCATCATCCTCTGCTCCGCAGATTTCCTGCAGGATGATGGCCATCTTTTCTTCCGATATTACGTTGGCCGTGGCTGTTATATAGCCCTTTGACGATGCAAAATAAACAGAAGCGTAAACGCTCTTGATAGCCTTTGAGAGAAGGCGAAGCTGCTGGTCCTCATTCTCTACCGCCGGAATCATATAGGTAGAATAGATTCCCGCAAACGGCTGATAATAAGAATCTTCCAGTTTTGAAGAAGAACGGACGGCAAGCGGAGCCCTGACCACGTGAATAAAGGCACGAAGGGCTTCTATAAGGTCCGTCGGCAGGTTGGAAGACACGAATTCGGACAAGATTTCCGCATCGGAAATATCCGAATTTATTACGTACCGCAGGCCGTTTTCAAGGATGAAACGGTCAAAGTACTCTGTTGTTATGACCAGCGTGCGCGGCACCATCACACGCGCATTCTCCCATTTATTGTATAAGTTGTTCTTATACAGGATATGATTCAGGAAGGCAAGGCCGCGCGCTTTTCCGCCAAGCGAGCCCTCGCCAAAACGGGAGAACCAGATTGTGTCGTTGTAGCTGGCCGGATCAAAGCGGGCGACAACCCCCAGACCCTGGGAAATGCGGTAGTCGTGAATGGCCGCCACCGTATGTGCGCGGAACTCTTCTGAACTTGGGAATGAGGTATTCTTAATTGTCATTCCAATAGAGAAGATACCGCGGGCCAACAGCCATCTGGAGACATAGTTCTTACTGCGCATCTGCGTCAGGACGTTTTCCGGCAGCTGGGAAATAATTTCCTCTGCGCCCTTAAGATCATGGGCGCGGGCAATTTCCCTGCCGTGTCCGTCAGTGGCGACGAAGTCTCCAAAGCCAAACTCGCGGCCTATGTATTCCGACAATTCCTGGGTAAGCGTCTTGGAACGCTTCATAAGAAAACCGGCATTAAGACTCTCTGCCACGCTGCGCATGCTGTCCTGTGAAGACTGCATAAGAATGGACATCTTTGGATACTCTTTGCGGATAAGGTTGCAAAGATCTACGCCGGCGTCCAGTTTCTCCTGGGACGGTTTGTCGTTGCGATGCAGCACAAAACCAATGTCAGAGATGACTCCCAGAAGGTTCTCTTTATAGGTATTGTAGATATTTACGGCGTCCTCGTAGTTGGTGGCCATAAGTATCTTCGGGCGGGCCCTTTTACGGAAGATCTGCTGTTCCTCGTTCAGGGCATCTTTCACAGCCGCGATGTTCTGCTGCAGCACAAGCTTGTACAGAACCGGCAGGTAAGTAGAGTAATACCTTACCGAATCCTCTACCAGCAGTATGCACTGCACGCCTCCTTCCAGAATGTCATTAGGCGCATTGGCACTGTCCTCCAGCAGTTTGATGATGGCAATGATAAGGTCTGTACTGCCATTCCAGCAGAATATGTAGTCGATGGCCGATTTGTCGTGCTCTTCCATCTGCCGATAAGTCTCCTTAGAGAAGGCAGAAAGCAGGATTACAGGCACGTCGGAGGCATATTCCTTCATTTTGCGGGCGAAGCTGAACACATCCACCTCGCCCACATTGTACATCGTAATGACAAGGTCCCAGCGGTCGCCGGCATCCGCCCGGGCAAGAGCCTCGGTGGTAGATGCCGCACGTTCGAATACCGGCGGGTTGCTCAAGTTAAGCTCGGCATACTCCCTGGCGATACGGGCGTCCAGGCGTCCGTCCTCTTCCATAGAGAAGTTGTCGTAATTGTTGCAAACCAGCAGTATCCGGCGGATACGCTTTGTCATTAACGCTGTTGTCATATTAATCTTCTATTGAAGAAGCCACAATGTTTGCAATGGTAGCACGTACGCGGCCAAGGTTGCCGTCATCGGTAGGATGAACCCTGTTGGTAAGGATGATGATGGCAGTCTTGGTGTCGGGATCAATGATCATTGACGTGCCGGTGTAGCCGGTATGGCCAACGGTGTGCTTGCGCTCAAGGATGTCGCCGCTGGTGCCGGGATACATCTCGTAGGTGTCCCAGCCAAGGGCACGGGCCACTGCGGGATCGTTGTCAAAAGGAATCTCGAACATCTTGCGAACAGTCTCCCTGCCAAGGATGCGCTTGCCGTGAATGGCACCGCCGTTCATAAGAGCTGCGGCAATCACGCTAAGGTCCATAGCATTGGAGAATACGCCGGCGTTGCCGGAATTACCTGCATTTCCAAGACGGGCTATAGGGTCGTGAACCTGGGCGATGAGCGGCATACCGTCCTTCTGAACCTCTGTAGGGGCGCAAAGCTTAGCCAGCTCTTCTGCGTTGGGGTTGGACTGAGGCTCGCCGTAAAGCGGGAAGTAGGTGGTGTGCTTAAGGCCAAGGACGTCGAACACATTCTTCTGTGCGTAGTCGCAAAGACGCTCTCCGGTAACTTTCTGCAGCACGTTCTGCAGGGTGATGAAGTTAAGGCAGCTGTACATCTGGCGGGTACCGGGCTTGAAGCGGCGTGCAACCTTGGTTGCAATGTACCACATGAGGGAATCCGGCTGGTTAACCTCGAAACGGTTCCTGTATTCGTTCTCTCCAATGTAGGGAATGAGGCCGGAAGAGTGGGTAAGAAGGTTCTGGATGGTAATTTCCTCTTCTTCTCCGGTTTCCGGATCAACCCAGTTCTTGAAGTCGGGGATGTAGCGGTCAACCCTGTCAGACAGGCGTACAAGGCCCTTTTCAATGAGCTGCATGAAAGAGAGTGTGGTACCAACGCACTTGCTGACAGATGCCATGTCAAACATGGTTTCCTTGGTCATCTTAACGGTATCGGGCACAACCTGCTTGTTGCCGAAGGCCTCCATATACACTACGCGGTCGTCGCGGACAACCGATACCACTGCGCCGGGCATGAGTTTTTTGTCGATGGCGTCGTTGATGACGCTGTCAATCAGTGTCAGGCGGGCGCCGTTCATGCCGCGATGCTCTGGTTTGCTGATTTTAAGCCCCTCTCTCTGGGAGCACGCCGTGGCAAGGATTACAGCCGCAGCAAAAATAGAAAAAATGCGTTTCATCGTAGGTCAGTAATTTCTTTTATTTCTTTTTGGTGAGCTTGCAGCCAATCTGCATATTGTTGAAGTTGCCTGCCAGGCTGCTGATTGTGCCGGCGGCGCTTTCTGCCTTGCTTACAATATCAAGGGCCTTCTTTGCAAAGTCAAGGAACTTCTTGCCGTTGAAGAGAACCTCGCAGCCGCTGCCGGTATTCTTGAGCGCACCGGTAAGGGACAGGTATTTCATAGCCTTGCCAAACTGCATCTGAAGCTTGTTACCGTCGTCAAGTGTCTTCCAGGTACCTGTAATGGGCACATTCTTGATGGTGCAGGTGAAGGTGAGGTCTTCGTTGAAGGTGATGGTGAACTGTCCGGGACGAAGTCCGTACTTCTCCAGATAGGTGCTGATCTTGTTCTCGATGGTGCTGTTTGCAGCTGCGCCGGCGATGTTGGTAATTACATCGCTGCCGCCAAGGGAGATGGCAGGGCCGGTGTAGGTCCATGTGCCGGGAAGAACCACAGCTGTGGTGTTACCGGTGTAAGCGTAGATTACGCTGTTAATGGTGTTGCCAAGATTTGAGTTTCCACCCAATGCACCCAGAATGTCACCCAGACCCTGGGCCTGTGCTGCTCCTGCAAAAAGAGTTGCTGCGGCAATGATTGCAAAAATCTTTTTCATGATATTGAAATTTTATTCTTCTTCGTCGTCATCATCTTTCCAGCCCTGGCTGTGGACGGGCATTTCTACGCCCTCGGGTGTAACCAATACGGCTCCCACGTCGTTCTGTGCCAGATGGCCTATGATATCGAAGGTCTGCAGGTTGTGCCTGAAATCTTCCATTTTCAGTATGGGGATGGTGAACACAAGCCTGTAGTCTTCCCCTCCGTTGAAGGCTGCTGATACAGGGTCGATGTCAAGCTTCTTTCCAAGTTCGAAGGTATTGCCCTCGAAGGGAATCTTGTCTGCATAGACCTTTGCGCCCAGGCCGGTATCGCGCACCAGCTGTTTAAGCACATCTGCCAGGCCTCGGTCTGCCAGATAAGCGGCTGACGGTACAATGCCAAGGTCTTCCATCTTTGTGAGGGCATCTGCCTCGATTTCAGGTTTAAGGTAGGCGCCCACTATCATCTTATACCTGTCCAGATCCGGTGCGGTGCGATTTTTCTCGTAGTCCGCAGCACCCTGCTCAAGCAGGCTGAAGCCCAGATATGCGGCTCCCAGAGGGCCTGAAACGCAGATAAGGTCCTTGCTCTGCGGCTTCGGGCGGCGTGCTACCTGCAGCCTGTCCGCATGTCCGCTGGTGGCCAGTGCAATGCTAAGACCGTTGCGCGAGGGTACAAGGTCCAGCCCCAGGTGCTTGAGCCCGTGCTCTTTGGCTGCCACTACCATGCCTTCCCACAGCTCTTTAATCTGCGGATAGTCCAGTTTTGCCGATACTCCAATGGTGATGTCCATTGCGTCCGGATGCGCCAGTGCGGCGTAGATTTGTCCTACACCGATGGTGACGGCTTTGTAGCCCAGATGCTTAAGGGGGAAGTATACCAGATTGAAGTCTGTGCCTTCCAGCATCAGCTTGCATCGGGTAACGGCTTGCGAGCCGCTTTCCAGTGCGGCACCATATTTGTCGAAAGCCTTGTATGGTGTTCCTTCGTAAAGGGCTTCAATGGCCCCAACTCTACCGATATCAGAGAAATTCATACTGTTCGTGTTAATATCCTTACAAAAATAGAAAGAAAATTTTTAATTTTGTCCCGATATGAAAAAGATACTCTCATTATTGGCAATGTTGCTTGCTGTTGCAAGCTTTGCAAAAGACCCCGTCAAGCCGGCATCGGTTACAATCATGACCTTCAATATCCGTTACGGTACCGCAGAAGACGGCACCAATTCCTGGTACTATCGTGCCGGAGCGGTAATTGACATGATCAACGATCAGAAACCGGACCTCATCGGCATGCAGGAGGCCCTGAAAGATCAGATCGACGTTCTTAAGGACTACCTCAGCTACAAATGCATAGGTGTGGGGCGCGAAAACGGAAAGAGCGAGGGCGAGCATATGAGTATCTTTTACAATCCCAAGACCATGAAGATCCAGAAATGGGGCACCTTCTGGCTGTCAGAGACTCCGGACAAGCCCACCAAGGGTTGGGATGCCGCATGCAAGCGCACCGCTACCTGGGCTCTGGTAAAGGATAAGAATTCAGGCAAGCAGTTCTATTTTGTCAACACACACCTTGACCATGTGGGCAAAGAGGCCCGCAAAAATGGCCTTAATCTTATTCTGGAGCGTATAGATGCCATGAATAAGGACGGCCTTCCGCTTGTACTTAGCGGTGACTTCAACGTTACTCCGGACGATCCTACGCTGGCTCCGCTTTCAGGCAAGATGCAGAGCGCCCGCGACTGGGCTTTCAAGACAGACGATGGCGTTACTTACAACGCCTGGGGCCACAAAGAGCACGCTGCGGTAATTGACCATATCTTTGTAAAGGGGTTCAGCAGCTGCCCTCTCTTCGAGGTTGTCCGCAAATCCTACGACGACCGCAAGTTCGTCTCTGACCATTATCCGGTCAAAGCAACTCTAATTTATTAAGTATCAGTTATTTCCTTAGCACCTGGTAACCTACGCCAATCTCGTTGAGGTCGGCTATAAGTTCTGTTGTCACTGACACGCTGAATTTGCGTGAGTCGAACTCTATTTTGTACTTAGTCTCAGGGTCTATCAGATAGACTTTAAGAGGGGTTTTACCTTTGTGGTGGCTGATAACCTTTACCAGTGCGGCGCGGAACTGCTGGTTCAGCATGGTAGAGGACAGCGTTACGGCAAAGGCCTTAAGCTCGTTGTCAGTGACGTTGCCAAGAAGGCTCATTTTCTTAACTTTGAAGCCGTAGGGGGCACGTTTGCCAGCTTTGATTTCTTCCGGTTTAAGCTTGTAGCGGGGGCCAATTTCGCCTTCTATGTAAACAGCATTATGAGGGGTGCTGAAGTAGCGCATGTAGGTCTCGTGATCCTCGCCAAAAAGGGAGAGCTCGTAAGAGCCGTTGAAGTCTTCTATTATGCTCCTGGAGAACTGTTTGCCTGTTTTTGTAACCTGCGGCTTGTAAGAAGATACAAGTCCGGCGATGGCTACTTTCTTGGTTTCGTTACGGGCCTCGCAGGTAGAGATTTCATCGGCCAGGGCTCCCACCTTGCAAGTAGTGAAGTGGTCCAGTTCAAAGCGGTATTTGTCCAGCGGATGTGAGCTAAGGTACATGCCCACGAGCTCTTTTTCTGCCTGCAGCTGCATCAGTTTGTCGTCCTCTGTGGTTTCGCAAGCAGGGGCGTCAGGGCGTATGGGCTTAAGCTCCTCGCTTTCTCCGAACAGCGACATTCCGCTGTCTTCCTCGTTGGCGCGGAAGCGCTCTCCGTACTCCAGAAGCGCATCGGCAAAGTCGCCACCGCTCTTAGTGGCGCAGAAATAAGCCTTTCTGGGGATGCCGAAGGAGTCCATCGCACCGGAGTTGATAAGCGATTCAAGGGCCTTGCGGTTAACGATTCCGGACATCCTTTCCATAAAGTTATAGACATCCGGGAACGGGCCGCCCGTCTCGCGGGCAGAGATGATGGCATCCACAATATTGGAACCGAAGCCCTTCATTCCACCAAGGCCAAAACGGATGTTGCCGTCGTTGTTTACGGTGAAGTGGGCGTCAGACTCGTTGATATCGGGGTTCAGTACCTTTATCTTGCTGCGGCGGCAGTCGTCCATAATCTCCTTAATCTCTTCCATGTTGGAGAGATTCTGGCTAAGGTTAGCTGCCTGGAATTCTGCCGGATAGTGGGCCTTGAGCCAGCCAGTCTGGTAGCTGACCCATGCGTAGCAGGTTGCGTGGGACTTGTTGAAGGCGTAAGACGCAAACTTGCGCCAGTCTGCCCAAATCTTGTCCAGGGTATCCTTGGGATGGCCGTTCTTTACACCGCCTTCTACAAACTCTGTGTAAAGGCTCTCAAGAACGTCAATCTTCTTTTTACCCATGGCCTTACGCAGCTTGTCCGCCTTACCTTTGGAGAAGCCGGCCACCTTCTGGGAAATACGCATAACCTGCTCCTGGTAAACGGTAACGCCGTAGGTCTCTTCCAGGAACTCTCCCATTACAGGAAGGTCAAAGGTAATCTCTTCTTCTCCGCGCTTACGGGCAACAAAGGAGGGAATGTAGTCCATAGGGCCCGGACGGTACAGGGCGTTCATGGCAATCAGGTCCTCGAAGCGCTGCGGATGCAGCCTCTGGAGCCATTCCTTCATGCCCGGGGACTCAAACTGGAACACGCTCTTGGTGTCACCGCGCGAGTAGAGGGCATAGGCTGCAGGGTCGTCTATAGGAATCTTTTCTATGTCGATATCAACTCCGTAATGCTTCTTCACCAGGGACAGGCATTCCTTTATGATGGACAGGGTCCTAAGGCCCAGGAAGTCCATTTTAAGCATGCCCACTTCTTCTATGTACGAACCCTCGTACTGTGATACCCAAACCTCCTGGTCCGTGGCCTTATCACGTCCCATGGTGATGGGAATGTAGTCCGTGAGGTTGCCTCGGCCAATAATCATGGCGCATGCGTGAATGCCGGTCTGGCGGATGCAGCCCTCCAGCTGAAGGGCGTATTTGAGCACGTCCTTAACCAGGTCCGTGCCGTTTTCAAGCTCGTTCTTAAGTTCCGGTATGTACTTTACGCAGTTCTTAAGGTTGGGCTTCATTTCCTTTTCTTCGCCGTCCACTTTTACGGTAAACGGACGGTCGGGAATCATTTTGGTCAGACGGTTGCTCTCGTCCAGGCTAAGCCGGCTGATGCGGGCAACGTCCTTGATGGCGCTCTTGGCGGCCATCGTGCCAAAGGTTATAACGTGCGAAATGTGGTCCGTGCCGTATTTGTCCTGCACGTACTGAATCACGCGGTAGCGGCCTTCATCGTCAAAATCGACATCGATATCAGGCATCGAAATACGTTCCGGGTTGAGGAAACGCTCGAACAGAAGGTCGTAGCGGATAGGGTCCAGATTGGTGATGCCAAGGCAGTAGGCGACGGCGCTTCCGGCAGCACTGCCTCGTCCGGGACCAACAGAGATGCCATTGTTCTTGGCCCAGTTGATGAAGTCCTGCACAATAAGGAAGTAGTCCGGGAAGCCCATTCGGCTTATTGTCTTGAGCTCGAAGTCCAGACGCTCTTCCTGCTCTTCCGTAAGGACGTCGCCGTAGCGGATGTGCGCTCCGTCGTAGGCCAGCTTGCACATGAAGGCCACCGAGTTGCAGAACTCATCGCCGCGCGGATTTCCCTTCTCGTCGCAGCGGCCGGCATCAATCACGTCCTTGTACTTTTCTGTCCAGGAGCCGATGTTGTCCATGAAGTCCTTGGGAAGCTCGAACTTAGGCAGCACGTGCCCGCGGTCGATGGTGTACTTTTCTATCTTGTCCAGGACCTCGATGGTGTTGGATATGGCCTCCGGGTGCTCCGGGAACAGGGCCAGCATCTCTTCTTCGCTTTTCAGGTACTCCTGCTGGGTGTAGCGAAGGCGGCCGGGTTCGTCTATGAACTTGTTAGTGGTAAGGCAGATGAGCCTGTCGTGTGCCGGTCCGTCCTCTTTGCGCACGAAGTGGACGTCATTGGTGGCTATTACCTTTACATTGTGCTTCTGGGCCAGCTGGAAGATGACATCGGTGTACTTTTTCTGCTCTTCCCAGGTCTCAAGGCTAAGCCCCGGGACCTCTGTCTTGTGGAGCATTACCTCCAGGTAATAGTCGTCCCCGAACACCCTTTTGTGCCACTCAATGGCCTTGGATGCCCCTTCCAGGTCTCCTGCCAGAATGTATTGCGGCACCTCACCTACCATGCAGGCAGAGCTGCAGATAAGGTCTTCGTGGTATTTTTCAATAACCTCGTGGCTGACACGCGGCCTGTAGTACATACCCTCTATGTGGGCCGTGGATACTATCTTCATAAGGTTCTGGTAACCATGATAGTTCTTGGCCAGCAGTATAAGGTGGTAGTACTTTGAATGGGCCTTGTCCTGAAGTTTGTGGTCGTAGCCGCGGGTGACGTAGATTTCGCATCCCACGATGGGTTTTACCGTGGGATGCTTATCTGCGTATTTAAAGAATTCCTTTACTCCGTACATATTGCCATGGTCCGTAATGGCCAGGCCCGGCATACCCAGTTCCTCTGCTCTTTTGAACAGATTGTCTATTGATGACTGACCATCAAGTATGGAATACTGAGTATGGACGTGTAGATGTACGAAGGGCATAGGTTTTCTATAGGTTTTTTATTTGTATTTAACGATGATGTACTTGTCAGAGGTGCTGCTGGGCCTGAGCCAAATGTAGTCGTCCTCCATTTTGGTAATAACAAGCTGAACGTATTCTATGATGCTGGGCTTGCTGTCATCAATATTCTGCATGATCCATGATCCTCTGGCCTGTCCTACAAAAGGATCTTCATAACAAGCGAAGGTAATCATCAGGATCTTGTTGGTTCCGGGCTTAATCAGTGCAAAGGAGAAATCACTGTTTATTGCGCCTTTGAACATTATCTGGTCCGTAAGGTTGTTATACTCCCAGTTGAAGCCTTCTACACCAAAGAATCCGGGTTTTGTCCATGAAGGATCCGGGGCAGTGTAAAGCTGTTTTACGCTAACGGTCTGCTGCAGCGAACCGGCCTTAAAGGTGATGGTTCCGGTACGCTCTGCTCCTGATTCGTTCGGCTCGATCACAAAGGTGATGTAGTCTTCTACCATAGCTTTTGTGTTGGCCGGTTTAATGGAAATCCAGTTTGCGCTAATCTCGGTATTGAAATCTACGTTGTGGCTGACCTTAACGGTGATTTCGCCGCCGTCAGAGCTTACTTCATATGAGTTCTTGGCAATTACAATGGCATTCTTCTGTGCCTGGATAACATGCACTGCTTCTGAAAGGCCATTGGCGTTGTTGGTAAAGTAAATGTCGCCCTCACGGCTGTCGGTGCCCTCATTGGCGTCAACTGTGAAGTTGAAGGTGTTGGTGGACATTGCCTTGGTCTTGTTCTCCCTCATCCAGGTAATGCCATCCTGCACGGTTACGGTTACGTCCACATTATGCCTTACCTCTATCTGGAAGCTGCCGCCGGTATCTGCCATCGAAACATTGTGTGTAGAAATGACGATGGTGGGGGTGCCGCCTTCCTGGTAAATCTTGAAGACTTCCTGGCCTGCGGAGCTCTTTACGGTAATCTGGCCCTCGCGTTTTGCAGTATCCTCGTTCTTTGCAGCCTCGAAGGTAAGGGTGCTGGTCTTAAGGGCCTTTGTGCCCTTGTATGTGATCCAGTCGCTGCCGCTGTCGATGGTGTACTCAAAGCTGACGTTTGCCTTTACTTCAATTGTGAAGGCGCCACCGTCCTTACCGATTTCCGTCTTTGACGCAGATGCGGTGAAAGAGTCTTTCTGCTTCTGGGTCAGAACGATGTTCTGGGTTGCCGTGCCGCACTTTATCTGTATGGTCGCGCCGCGCTCGTCAGGGGTGTCGTTGGGCTGAGCAGTAATTGTTATGCTGCCGTTACCCTTGCTGCCGCTTGCCGGCGTAACACCAACCCAACCTGCTGCACGGGTGTTAATTACACTTGCCGTCCAGTTGTCCGATGCCGTGAAGGTGATGTTTACAGAACCGCCCTCGGTACCCATAACAGGGTTCTTGTTTACCGTGGAAGGTATGGTGATGGTAGGAGTTGTGGTTTGTCCGCCGCCGCCACCGCCGCCGGGTTCTTTGTTTTCTCCACCACCGCCGCAGCCGATAACTATTGCCAGGCTTGTCAGTAATATTGCTATCTTTTTCATAATAATGTCGTTTTAGCGGTTATTGAACTTCAATCCTGACCTCAAGTACATGATCAGTTTCTACACCGTACACGTCCTTAACCTGGAATTTGGCCTTGATAATATGCTTGCCCGATGTCAGGGTCACGGAGTCTGCGCCTGTCTGCGCGCCGTCGAAATACCAGGTTATGTTGATGGGCTTCGCTGACTTGCTTGATACAAGCTTGAGCGGGAAGTTTGAGCCGGCCGTTAGAGTGCCGGAAGGCACCTGTATGTAAGAAACACCCAATTCACCAAGGGTGGCGTTAGGGTTGATGGTAGTCTTGGGCTCAACAACGGCTCCAATCATGGTATTGTTCGTATTCCAACCCAATTCTTTATTAACATCACACCACTTGCTGCCGCCGGCCTCTGTAGTTGAGAAAGCGTAATACATCAAAAAACTACCCTCTTCTGCGGGGGTGCCGTCACTATATACGATGTATGTGTTGTTGGCATTTTTAACAAGGTAGCCAATGTAAACGTCGGTATTTGCCGGAATGGTAATATCGGCATCGGAGATATCTACGGTATTGGAGAATGCACTTGAATAGTATGCACTGCTGGGGTTGTTGACTTTACGGGCAAGAACCCTGCGGCTTGTGCCAAAATCTACGAATACATAAACTTCTTCTCCTGTCGCACGGGAAGAGAATGAAATGCTTTTAATCTTTCCGCCAACCAGGTTTGTTATTTCAGAAGCCTTGAATTTTTGGGCTACCGTGTAATTCGTTCCTGTCTGGTCAGAGCCCCATACGCCGCCGGTATAGAAAGGAAAGACTGTTTTTGAAAGGTTAACCTGGCCCTGATCTATAATTGGCGTAAGCTCGAAGTCTTTATGAACCGCCTTTCCGTTCACGTTTTCACTTGCAGACAGGTAGTCAGTTGCAAAGACATAAACTGTCAGATTCTCCGGATGATTCGCTGACAGCACGAACTTATATTTACCGTTTTCGTCGGTTTTTGTTTCACCGATGGCGTATTTTCTTGCTACGGACAGTGAAATGGGGTTGTTGACTGAGCTTAGCTGTCCTTGGGTAGCAACAATAACAGTTGCTCCATGGATGGGCTGTTTTGTGCTAAGATTGGTAACGGTTCCGGCAACGGAGCGCTCTCCCTGGCGAACACTAAAAGATGCCGATCCGCTAAGTTTATTATATAGGATATTGGCCAGTTTATACGGTTTGGCTCCGTCCCAGGCTTCGGGTTCATATTCCGTTACATTGTAATAGGTGCTCCAATGGTCTCTAGGGAAAGTCCAAAGCTGGTAATAAATGTCTGCATTACCACCGTATGCGCTGGGGTCAGGTGTCATGATATAGTCACAGGGGTGGTCTCCGTACTGGTTAACAGTCCAGTTGTCCCATCTTTGTTTTGCCGTATAACCTCCGGCATCGTTCTGTGACTGGTCTATATGATAAATTAGCATACCGGCAGGGAGCGGGCTGTCAAAACCGGAGCCGTTTCGAACTTCCATCAAAAAATACTCTCCGTCAACGGAGGAGGGCAGTTTGTAGTATTTCTTTTCTGAAAGATCACGGATTGTTTTGGTTCCCAGGCTGCCTAAATCTACGATATCGCTTTCTGTCATGTATCCAAGAAGCATCCTTTCCACAGAGCACATTCTTGCTGGGATGCGGCCATTGCTGTTGTGGTTACCGCCTGCCATAAGGTTCCAGCTGCTAGGATTTCGTGCCGATCCGTTTTCTTCGTAGTCGATATCGTAAAGGTCCGGAAGGCCTATTACGTGACCGAACTCGTGGCAGAATGTGCCTATTCCGTTCAGGGTGGTGCCGCTGCTGGGGCCGCTGCCAAGAAGCTCTGCAGAACAAGCGTATGAGCTTACGTAAACATTATCATTTGTCTGATAATAAATGCTGGAAGCGTGAGGCCAAATTGCATTCTGTGCTCCATTGCTGGCTGCATAACCGGGATAAATCATATAGACATTGTCTACGTAACCGTCATGGTTATTGTCGTATTGGCTGAAGTCAATGCTGCCATCCAGAATTGCCAGGGCCTCTTTCATGGATTCCTGGGCCAAGCTATAGTGATATTCCTGGCTGTCCCCTGCCGGGAAGTCCAGATGTCCTCTGGAAATGGTTATCGGGCCGTAAACATCAAAGTTCGGGGTGAACTGGCCGTAAGATGCCTCTGTGTAGTATTCTTTTGCGGAGCCAACGCTACCGTTGTCTGTAAAGTTGCTTCCGCCCAGGGCTCGAGGCCAGTAACTTGACGCTCCGTCCTGGAATTTATAGTCAGACCACTCTACAAGAATAATCAGGAAGTGATTGCTGCCAAAACCAAGGCCCTGGCTATTTTTACGGATGCGCTCATCTCTCTGGCGCCTAAGGTTATTTGCCTTTGCAACGGCGCTACGGTTTATCTGGGGTTTGCCGGCAGGCCTCCACCAACCGTTTGCATCTTTTTTATACAGGGTCTTTCCGTCCTCCGACGTAACCCAGCTGTAGAACTCATCGCCGTGGAGGCGAAGAGTAATAGTACTGCCGTCCGGCTGTTTCATCTTAACCGGATTCGGGTTTGCACTGTCCGCCCACGCAAGTGTCATTGCAGACAGCCAAAGTGCCATAAAAAGCAATAGGATTCTTTTCATACAGAAAAAGGTTTGGTATCGTCCACAAATATAAATAAAAATAGCGGAAACCCCACTAAGGAATTTCCGCTATTTAACAGTGTATCTTAGGAAAGATTATTTCTTCTTTGCCTCTTTAGCTGCAGCCTTCTTGGTAGCGTCGAACATAACCGGAGTACCAATGAAGATAGAAGCATAGGTACCGATTATGATACCAAGGCAGAGGGCAACTGACAGACCCCTGATTGACTCACCACCGAAGATTGCGATTGCAAGCATAGGGAGGAGGGTAGATACAGAGGTGTTCACCGTACGGGTGAGGGTTGCGTTGAGTGCCTGGTTTACAGTCTCCTTGAAGTCCTGGTTCGGGTGCAGGCCCTTCATCTCACGGATACGGTCGAAGATAACCACGTTATCGTTGATTGCGTAACCGATGATGGTAAGGATAGCTGCGATGAAGGTCTGGTCTACGTCAAGGTTGAAGGGCAGGATGCCGGTGAACAGTGAGAAGAAGCCGATGATGATGATTGCAGTGTGTGCAAGTGATACAACACCACCGAGACCCCATGTCCAGCCTTTGAATCGTACAGCGATATAACCGAAGATAACGATGAGGGCGAGGATCACTGCGATAAGGGCGTCGCGCTTCATATCGTTAGCGATGGTAGGACCAACCTTCTCTGAAGAAATGATACCATTTTCTACTTCCTGTGAAGAAGTGAAGTCGCTGAGAGAAAGATCCTCTGCAAAGAACTGCTTGGTAGCATTGTAGAGTTTGCCTTCAATCTCTTTGTCAACCTCTGAAGCCTCCTCGTTAACCTTGTAGGTTGTGGTAACCTTCATCTGGGTAGGACCACCAAACTGCTTAACTTCTACGGATGCTGTGTTGTTCTCGCTCTTGAACTCTTCCTGAACGGCTGCACGAACCTGCTCAGCTACCTGAGGCTGGTCGAAACGCAGAACGTAGGTACGTCCACCCTGGAAGTCAACACCAAAGGTGAAGCCCTTCAGAACGATGGAAGCAATTGCGATGGCAACTACGATACCGGAAACGGTGTAAGAGAATTTCTTCTTTCCAAGGAAGTCAATCTTGGTGTGCTTCAGGAAGTTGCGAGAGAACTCGTTCTCGAAGCTGATGCTCTTGTTACGGGCGATCTGGCGCTCGAAGATAAGCCTGGTGATGAAGATTGAGGTTACGATGGAAGTGATGATACCGATGATGAGGGTGGTTGCGAAGCCCTGTACAGGACCGCTACCGAATGAGAAGAGTACCAAACCGGTAAGGAGGGTGGTAACCTGACCGTCGATGATGGCAGAATAAGCATTCTTGTAACCATCTGCAACGGCTTTGCCCTGACCCTTGCCAGCAGCAAGCTCTTCCTTGATACGCTCGTAAATAATAACGTTGGCATCAACAGCCATACCCAAGGTCAATACCAAACCGGCGATACCGGGCAGGGTAAGAACTGCACCGAAGGAGGTGAGGATACCAAAGAGGAACAGTACGTTGCAAAGCAGAGCCACGTCTGCTGCGAAACCTGCACCACGGTAGAAGAGTACCATGTAGATGAGCACCAGGATGAAGGCGATCAGGAATGAAATCATACCTGACTGGATAGACTTGGCACCAAGTGAAGGTCCTACGATCTCTTCCTGGATGATCTTAGCCGGAGCGGGGAGCTTACCGGACTTGAGCACGTTGGTAAGGTCAGTTGCCTCTTCAATGTCGAAGTGACCGGAGATTTCTGAGTTACCACCGGTGATTTCCTGGTTAACTACAGGGTAAGAATATACCATGCCATCGAGTACGATAGCGATCTGCCTGCCGACGTTAGCCTTTGTAAGGGCAGCCCAGGTATTTGCACCCTGAGCGTTCATGGTCATGGAAACAGAAGGGTTACCCTGGTTGCGGCCCTGACCATTGTAAGATACGCGCGCGTCAGAAACTGCACCACCATCAAGAGGGGCCTTGCCGTCGAAGGTGGCAACCTTGATAGCTACGAGCTCATAAAGGTTGGCGCCGGGGAAACGGTCTGAAGGTTTAACTGACCACATGGGACGGAACTCTGCGGGGAACAGGTCACGTACCTGAGGCATAGCAAGTATTCTGTTAACTGCTGCGGTATCTGAAGCCTGTGCAAGACCGAGGCAAGCTGAACCTGCCTCACCGGTAGCCTGAAGGATGGAAGTCAGAGGATGATTCTTCTGCCACTCCTTAAGAGCCTCGGCATTGTCTTTCTCCTGCTGGGTGAGCTCTTCGTTAAGTACGTTTGAAGTAGAATCAGCGGCTGCTGCAACTTCTGCTGCAACTTCCTCTGAAGGCTCTTCAATTGCGTTCTTTGCAAGAAGTTTGTCCGCCTCTGCCAGCTGGCTTGAGAGCTCCTGATATGTGAAGGTTGTCCAGAACTCCAATGAAGCGGTACCCTGGAGCAACTTTCTTACACGCTCAGGCTCTTTAACACCAGGGAGCTCTACAAGGATACGGCCGCTGCTGCCAAGTCTCTGGATAGAAGGCTGGGTAACGCCAAAACGGTCGATACGGTTGCGGAGCACGTTGAAAGAGTTTGCAACTGCTGCGTCTGCATCTTCGCGGATAACCTTGATAACGTCCTCGTCAGTAGATTCGGGACGGATGCGGTCCTTCATGTCGTAGGTGCCGAACACGGTAGAGAGCTTCTTGCCGTTGCTTACCTGCTTCCAAGCCTCTGCGAAAAGGGAGATGAAATCTTCCCTAGAGCTGGTGCTGTTCTTCTTTGCAAGTGCTACAGCTGCGCTGAACTCTTCTGAGGTGTTGTTACCTGCGAGGGCCTTTACAAGGTCTTCCAGCTGAACCTGGAGCATTACGTTCATACCTCCCTTGAGGTCAAGACCCAGGTTGATTTCTTTTGATTTTACATCCTTGTAAGTGTAGCCGAAGTAAACCTTCTTTGCAGAAACAGAGTCAATGTAGAACCTGTTCTTGGCCTTGCTGAGGGAATCCAGGGTATAAGCCTGGTTAGCCTCTGCAATTTTGCCAAAGGCTGCACTGTTCTGGAATTCTTCGACAGCCTTTGCTGCATAGTTCTCTGCCTTTTTCTCCTGGATGCTGGATACCAGCGTGAAGGAGAGCTGCCAAAGGCAGGCGAGTGCCAGCAAGATGGCTACGAATTTGATTGCGCCTTTACTTTGCATGTGTTTATAGTTTTAAAAATTATTATTTCACTTTCGCTATCATGCGCATTTACGCAAAATAGGACGGCAAAGTTATAAATTATTTTCTAAATTTGCAGTCGCAACAGACAGAAATGAGTAAAAAAGCAAAAAATATAGTAGTATCGGCCCTTTTGACCGTGATTTTTCTTGCCTTGAACGGGCTTTCTGCGCCCGCGCAGGAGAAATCTGCCATAGAAAAGGGTGATTCTTTGCGCAGGGCGTATTGTTTCAAGGCCGCTCTGGATACCCTTGAAGCTGCAAAGTCGGCAGCATCGGACAGCCTTGAAATCCAAAGGATTGAAGAAGCCGCCATGCTGGCGCGCAACGGACTCAATATGCTTGGCTTCTGCAACAGGCCGGTGGTTGTGGCCCGTGAAAAGTTCGCCCGCAAGGACTTTTTCCTTTACTACCCGGTTCAAGACAAGAGCTGGAGGCCCGTTCCCAATGCCCTCGACTCTCTTTCCGACGGCATCGTTTCGGCAACTTTCATCCCTGAAGGAGCAAGCTCGCTGCTGTACAGCGCCCCCGATTCCGACGGCATCCGCAATCTGTACAAAACTCAGTTCGCAGACACTGTCTGGACGGCTCCGGAGCTGCTTGGAGAGCATCTGACTTCTTCCGGCAATGAAATTTTCCCCATGCTTTCCCACGACGGCCAGAGCCTTTATTTCGCTTCTGACGGCCTCTATGGCATGGGTGGATATGATCTTTACGTTTCCAGGTGGAACAGTGAGCTTCAGGAATGGGACACCCCGTCCAATCTGGGCTTCCCGTATTCTTCTCCGTACGACGATTTTCTTTTTGTGAATTCGCCGGACGGAAAGTATTCCATATTTGCATCCAACCGCGATTGCGGAGCGGACAGCGTTTATGTCTATGTGCTTGAGTATGACAGCATGCCGGTGCGCTTCAGCATTGAAGACGGAAGCGACGATATCCGTACTCTTGCAAGTCTTCTTCCGCCTGCCGATGCTGCCCGTGTAGATAACCGTGCTGCCGTTTCTGACGGCGATGGTGCAGAGAGTGAGCTTCAGAAGCAATATGTCTCCAGGGTGCTGGAAGTCAGGCGTTTACGTGACTCGATCTGTACCCGCGGGGTACGTGTCGATGCTCTTCGTGACGTTTACGCTGCCGCCACTGCCGGCAAGAAGGAAGAGATGGCCGGTTCCCTGATAGAACTGGAAGAATCCCTGGTTAGCCTGGAAGATTCCCTCAATACGGCCGTCAAGCTGCTTGGTAAGCTGGAAATGGAGATCATCATGTCCGGCCAGGTGATAGATCCTGACAAGGTGAAGGCAGTTGCGGACAGCGAGGTGCGCGGAGCAGACAACGGCTATGCTTTCTCTGCCCGCCGCATGGGCTCTGTCCCGGAAATGAACGTTCTTTCGCCCATCCCGGCATTCGACTATTCCTTCATGATCCTGCCGGAAGGCCGTTTCGCAGAGGATAATACCATTCCGGACGGAATCGTCTATCAGATTCAGCTGTTCAGCACCACAAAACCGGCCACTGTCGCCAGTCTGAAAGGTCTGAGCCCTGTTTTCTGGCGTCAGCCTTCAGCACAGAAATACACCTATTATGCTGGCTTGTTCCGTACTTACAAGGATGTACTTTCAAACCTGAACAAAGTTAAGAAAGCCGGTTTCAGGTCAGCCTTTATCGTCGCCTTCAAGGACGGCAAGTTGATCAATGTTTCTACGGCCCGCAAAGAAGAGTCGGTTAAGACGGCATCGTACAATATCCGCATAAAGGTGGAGGGTGACGGAAGCCTGTCAGACAATGCCCGCACCGTCCTTCGTTCCATAACGGGCAAGGAGCTTGCCCGCAATGTTGATGCAGATGGCGTAATTACTTATGTATTAGGTCCTTTCAAAGATAAGAAAGAGGCTACGACTACCGCTTCGGCTCTACGTACCAATGGCTTCCCCAACGCTGCCGTAGAGGAAATCAAATAGCACTATTCTTACTTCTTCTCTTTGGCCACTCTGCTGTATTCAGAGGGGGTGAGCTTGAATTTGTCCCGGAATAGGGTGTTGAAGTGGCTGCGGGAACGGAAGCCGCTCATTTCGGCTACAATGCCTACGGGCTCGTCGCTGTCGCGCAGCAGTGAGGCGGCGTGTCGGATGCGCCAGTCGTCCAGGAAGTCTCCGATGGTAATGCCGTCGGCAAATTCACGGATAGCTGCTGCAATTGCGTTATAGTTGGTACCCAGCATCTGAGCCAGAGTTTCGCGGTTAAGATCGCTGTCGGTGTAAGGTTTCTGCTCCCGCATAAGCTCGCAAAGTTTGCCGTACAGTTGCTGGGAAGAGGAAGTGGATTCTGAAAGCACCTTTTCCTGCTCCTTGGCCTCATGCTGCATCATCTGATGCACGGTATCGTACAGTTGGCGGTTTTTCTCCTGCAGGCGATTCTGCGCGGCGATTATTCTCCACAGGGCGATGGTGCCAATGATCAGCATGGCTACCAGGCAGATGATTATTATCCAATGGAAGCGGGCCTCGGTCTCTTTTTCCTTAAGCTGGATTTCCTTTTCCTGGGTCTTCATCTGTTGCGCCAGCGCCAGGGTTTCAGAGCAGCGTTCTCTTTGTACAAGACTGTCTGCCAACGTTGTATAGCGCTCCATGGCCTGGTAAGCATCGTGCCCCCGGCCCATGTTGTCAAGGCCTATAGCGTAAGACTTAAGAAGGTCTGCATATACGTTAGAAATGGTATCGTTCTTCTCCCTGTAGTAAGGTTCCAGGATATCGTAGATTTCCTGAATTCGTTCCGAATCGCCGGAAATTATATAATAATTAAAGATGTCCCGCATGTGGTCCGGATGCTTGCCGGCCTTGGTCTGTTCAAAGGCCTCTGCGCTGCGTCGGGCTCCGGCTTTATCGCCTTCCTTATACTGGCAAAATGCCAGAAGGCTGTAAATGTATGCCTTTTGCTGGTCGATATAGCCCTTCGGTGCGGAAGGATGCTCTCTTTCTATGCGTTCCGTTACTGCCAGTCGCTCTTTGGTCAGTTCTGCTCCGCGGACATAGTCTCCTGCGTTGATGGCCAGACGGGCTACGGCTCCAAGGTGCGAAGCGAACAGCGGCATTGCGTTGATATTCTTGCTGGCGCGGAACATTTCCAGAGAGCGGTCCAGATACTCTTTTCCGCTTCCGGTCTGAACATTTTCCATGGTAAGGCCGGCATTGAAGTAGAAGTTGGCTTCTTCTCCGTTCCAGTTATGTTCGTGGGCGATTTTTGCACCTTCCATGGCATAGGCTATGGCATCCTGGTAGGTGTTTGAATCATTCATGCTGATGCCTACAAGTAGTTGCAGTGTCTTTACGCGCTGCAGGCTGTCAGGGGCCGGATCCTCATTGTTAAGGACCATCAGGCAGTATTCCTTACCCTTTTCTGTGTCTTTCGGGTCGTGCGATACAAGATGGATTTGCGCACGCATCCAGTTGGCATAGTTTATATCCGCTACGCCCAGCGTCTGGGCCGTGTCCACCATGGCAAATGCCAGTTCCGGGTTTTCCATGATGTGTTTGCGGATGCTTTCCCATTGATAGCGTTCGTCGTCGACTTTTGCCAGGGTGTCTCGTTTTTTTTCTGCGCAGCTAGACATTGCTGCGATAAGCAGAAATATGTAGATTAATTTTTTCAATGTCGATTCAATTTTAGGGCGCAAATATACAAAATAACGCATTTCATGCGCCACGAGAACAAAAATGTGCGCAGTGAGAACAAGTTATAGCGAACTTCGGCATACCTTTGTGCTAGAAAACAAACCATGTTATACAAGATTATTAAAGGACAAGGGATTCCCCAATTCGTTTGGGGAATTTTTTTTGGCCTTGTTTGGCTAAGTGACTTGGAATATTGAAAAAATTCGTATATTTGCAGTCCCAACGGAGAGGTGGGTGAGTGGCTGAAACCACCGGTTTGCTAAACCGACGTACGGGTCATTCCGTACCACGAGTTCGAATCTCGTCCTCTCCGCGAATGCCTTACAGTCGTTTCTGTAAGGCATTTTTGGTATTTGAAGGCCCTTTTTTCAGATTGAATTAATAAAAATAAAGCGATGAAAAAGAATCAGCTGGCGCTTGTAGCCGTACTATGCTGCTCCCTAATGGCGGTGCCCTCTTGTAATAAGGAAACGCGTGAAGATCCAGTCTTAGACCCCTTGCCGATACCGGAGGACTATATCGCCGGTAAAGATTCATCCGTAGATCCCGGTGACAGTTTCTTTGATTATTGCAACGGGGGCTGGCTCCGGAGGCAGGATCCTCATCCTGCCAGCAATATCGGCGGTCCATACGACGGCGTTGTCGCCATGGGCCAGCGATTGGAGCAGTTGAAGAGTTCTGTTCCGGACATCGGCCGCTTTTATCAATTGATGGATAACATTTATTCGCAGCCGGAAAAGGAACTTGCCTTCATCAATGCAAAAAAGGCTGCGGTCCGCAAGCCTTCAAGTAAGGAAGAAGCCTTCCGCGCCATTGGAAAGATGATGGCCGAAGGTGCCCCTTTCTACTATCCTAGTTTTTATCTTGTATGGCAGGACGGTCAATTTCATGGCGTCATTTTGCCTCCGATGACTTCTTTGCAGGCCGATGAGGAAGGAAACTACAACCTTGTCCCTCTGACGGCCACCAAAACAGATGCTTCATTGGCGGAAAAGTATATTATAGAGGGGATGGGGCTGAATCCGGGCTTATTTGAAACAATGCCGGAATTGGCGCCATATTGGGAGGCGTTCTGGAACAAGCCCCTGGATGATTTGTATGATTTTATGCTGGAAGGCTGGGATGATTTAAGATTGTATGCCGAGGCTATTCCCGGTATTCCCGATGGCTATGCGGCATCCCAGGCCCGGGCCACCTTGTCTTATACGCTTTCTTACCATTTTGCACAGAAGTTTGTGCCGCAGAGACTGAAGGACAAGTATCTTGGTATTACAAAGGAAATACAAGCGTCACTTAGAAAGCGAATTGAAAGCTTGGACTGGATGAGTGCGACAACCCGTCGTAATGCGCTGGATAAGCTGGATAACTATGGTCTTTTTGTAGGGTATCCGGATCATTGGTATACAGACTGCGTGGCTTCCTACGACGGATGTGAGACGCTTTCAGAGGCGGTTTGCCGTGGAAACCAGTGCCTTCTTAAACTCAAGGGCCACCTTATGGGCGGAAGCGACAGTTTCTCCTATTTAATTATAAATTCATTTATGAGCAGCAGCAATGAGGTGGAAACGATGGATCTTACTTTGGTCAATGCTATGTACGATCCGTCGTTTAACAGCGTGTTCATTTATCCGGCCATGCTGCTTCCTCCAATCATGCCTGAAGAGGGCGTGAGCGATGCATTCCATTATGCTGCGTTTGTTGCCATCGGTCACGAATTCACACATGGCTTCGATACGCAAGGGGCAATGTATGACAAAGACGGAAGACTGCATAACTGGTGGACGGTGGCCGATAAGATGAACTTTGAGGACCGTACCCAGAATATCATCCGTTGTTATGACAACATGCTGCTGGACGAGGATCGCAATCCTTCGGCCCGGGGCGATGGTGAGCGCACCCAGACGGAGAATATCGCGGACTTGGGTGGCTTCCTGGCCGTGCTGGATGCTTACAAGGCGCATCTTGAGAAGCAGGGCTTCCGTGGGGAAAACCTTAAGGCGCAGATGCGCAAGTTCTTCGAGGCTTATGCTTATTATTGGCGTGTTCAGTACAATGACGCTAAGTTCGATATCTTGATCAACAGCGATGTGCATTCCCATGCCCGTCTGCGCGTGAACGGTGTGGTAATGAATTCGGATCTTTGGTACGACCTCTTTGATGTAGACCGCAACAACATCCTCTACCTACCCCCCGAACGCCGCGCCTACATCTGGTAACTCCGCGAGATAACAAAATAATAGCCTCCCCAAACAGGGAGGCTTTTTGGTGCCCGGGGCCGGGCTCGAACCGGCACGTCTTTTAAGGACACAGGATTTTGAGTCCAGCGCGTCTACCAATTCCGCCACTCGGGCATAGACGGGATGCAAAGGTAGTAAAAAATTATTTATATTTGCAAAATATGGATAGAGACTTTACCACCATACACATAGAGACCGGAACGTCAATCACCGACGTATGCCCCCTGCTTAAGGATTACGACGCCATTTACCTGGTTTACGACCAGGCCACGGAGGGCTTCGTCCAGCAACTGGTGTCCGGCCCGCTGACTGTAAAATCCACCCTGGCAATCGAGGGCGGAGAGCGCGTCAAGTCTCTTGCAACTTTGGAGAAAATCTGCAGCTGGCTGCTGGATAACGAAGCCGGCCGCGACGCCCTTCTGCTGATAGTGGGCGGCGGCGCCACAAGCGACGTAAGCGCCTTTGCTGCATGTATTTACAAGCGCGGAATCCGTTTTGCCATCATTCCTACAACCTTGCTTGCGCAGGTGGATGCTGCAATTGGTGGAAAGAATGCCGTCAATCTTGGCGGAATGAAGAACATGCTTGGCGCCATCCGTCAGCCGGAATTCACCTTCATCTGCCCCCAGGTGCTGGAAACCCTTCCGCACGAAGAGTTCTTAAGCGGTGCGGCAGAACTTCTTAAAACCCTGATTATCAGCGGCGAAGGTTATGAGCAGGCAGTATCGGCCCTGGCAGATCCTACGCCGGAAAAGTTGAACCCCCTCATACTTCAGGCGGCCAGATTCAAGGCCGAAATCGTAGAGCAGGACGCGTCGGACAATGGCCCCCGCAGGGTGCTTAACCTTGGCCACACCTTCGGTCATGCGATTGAAGCCGAAACCGGAATGTCTCACGGAAAGGCTGTGGCAATTGGCATCGTCATGGCGGCACAGCTCTCAGAGAAGCTGGGCTATGCTGTAAACGGCCTTGCACGCCGACTGGCAGAGGATTTCGAGTCTGTCGGCCTGCCTGTAAGCTGCCCTGTCCTGCCAATGACGCTTGGCCGTTACATCAAACAGGACAAGAAGGCTACGGGAGGCGGAATTAAATTCATCCTGCCGGTTGCGATCGGTAAAATAATTGAAAAAGAGATTTATGATTTGCGTATCCTTAGCAAATAAAGACATAGACAGCATCTTCCAGATTCTTGAGCGCCCGGACGTCCAGATGGCAGAAGTACGTCTGGATTCCTGCCCGCTGACGATGGAAGAAGTAGAGGACTTGTTTTCAAGTATCGACAAGCCCCTTATTGCAACATATCGCCTTGCCGATGCTTCCCAGGTGGCAGAGGCGGAGGCCAAATTGCTCACGGCCATCCAGGCCGGAGCGGCTTTTCTGGACCTGGACATCGATGCCCCGGCAATGATGTGCAAACGCCTGCGCCGCGAAGCCCGCGAGGCCGGCACCCTTCTTATCCGCTCCTTCCATGATGCAGAGGGCACAGACTCTACTCGCTCACTTTCCGCCGTTGCGGAAAAGTGCATCCATCTTGGTGCCGATATTGTAAAAATCGCCACTACGGCCACTTCAGAGGCCGATGTTGACAAAGTACTGAGGCTTTATGACCTCTTCCCTCCGGAGAACCTTGTTGCTTTCTGCATGGGAGATGCCGGCAGTCGCTCAAGGGTTGAATGCCTTGCCAAAGGTGCGCCCTTCAGCTATGCGGCCCTAAGCCCGGAAGAAGCCACGGCACCCGGTCAAATGAGCCTTGCAGATATGCGTAAGGCCGTTTATGCCGGCCTGCCCGGACTTGATGTCATTGGCAATGAGCAGGTAGAAGTTGGCTGCTCTAAAAGCTGCGCACAAAGAGCTATTATCCTTGCCGCCCTTGCCGACGGCACCTCTCATATTAGCGGATACAGTCCCTGCCGCGACAACGAGTCCGCAATAGAAGCAGCGAAGGCCCTTGGGGCCAAGGTCAGCTGCCGCGGCGACGTCCTTACTATAACCGGAACAGCCGGCCGGGTCAGCGCTATTAAGGAATTGCACGCAGGAGAATCCGGCTTCCTTACCAGGATGATGATACCCGTGCTGGCAGCCACTGGCAGCACTCCGGTGCGTATTACCGGAGAAAAAACCCTGCTGGCAAGACCTCTTCCCGGAGCCGCTGCAATGCTTGATTTTTTTGGAATCAGCCTTGACGGAGAAAAGGTGCCGCTTACGGTTTCCGGAAGCTTCGATTTTGGCAATCACGACACAATAGAGATTGACGGCAGCGGCGGATCGCAGCTTGTATCCGGCCTTCTGGCCGCCCTGCCCCTTTGCAAGCACAACTGCACCATACACCTGAACAAGCCCAAGAGTATCCCCTATATATTTATGACTCTGGACCTTATGCGCCAGTTCGGCGTAAATGTGGCATCAGAGATGGAGGGCCCGGAAGAATTCGTAGAAACCCAGGACTGGTCCCTTTGCGACGCCATTACCTTCGAGGTCAAAGGCGGATGTTCATACAAGGCGGCAGACGTTAACCTTGAGGCCGATTGGAGCGCCGCCGCCAACTTTATGGTAGCGGGTGCAATTTTTGGCAAGGCCGACATCAAAGGCCTGGATACCAAGTCCTTACAGGCCGATCTTTCCGTTTTGGACATCCTTCCCCTGGCCGGCGCAGCAGTGTCTCAGGAAGAAGAATCCGGCATCGTTCACGTAGTCCGCGGACCGCTCCGTGGCTTTGAAGTGGATGCATCAAACTGCCCCGACCTTGTGCCCGTAATGTCCGTTCTGGCGGCCTTCTGTCAGGGGGAAAGCACAATAACCGGCGTCGCCCGCCTTGCAACCAAAGAAAGTAATCGTCCCGGAGTCATCGTAGAAATGCTCAAGGCGATGGGTGTTTATGCCCGCCTCAGCGGCGACAAACTGCATATAGACGGCCGAACCCTTGAAAGCCGCCTGCTTACCAGCCGCCTGCTAAAGGGTGGCAGCTATCCCACCTACGGAGACCATCGCATAGCAATGGCCCTTGCTGTTGCCTCTTTAGGTTCTGATTCACAGATAGTTATGGACGACGTTACATGCATGGACAAGTCGTTCCCCGCATTTATGCAAACCTTCAAAAAGTTTTCAGGACAATGAATACTTTTGGCAGAATATTCAGAGTATCGCTCTTTGGCGAATCTCACGGACGCGCGATAGGCGTAGTTATAGACGGAGTCCGTCCCGGCATTCCCCTTTCCGTTAACGATTTCACAGAAGATATCCGCCGTCGTGCGCCGGGTGCTGCAGGCACCACTGCCCGTCGCGAGGACGACATCCCAGAGATTCTCAGCGGCGTTTACAAGGGCCATACTACCGGTGCGCCCCTGACTATACTGTTTGTGAATAACGATACCGAACCATCTGACTATCAGATGTTTAAAGATATCCCCCGCCCCGGGCACGCAGACTTCGCGGCATCGCTTAAGTTCCTTGACTTTAACGATCCCGCAGGTAGCGGACACTTCTCCGGCAGGCTTACCCTGCCCATAGTGGCCGCCGGCGTTGTTGCCAAGAAAATGCTTATGCTTCCAATCTCTGCCACCATTAAGGAAATAGGCGGTATCTCCCGCGAGCAGTTGGGCCAGGAGGCTCTTCCCGACGGAGGCATAGAAGAAACAGACCAAGCCTCTGACGCAAGCCTGTGGAAGGACGTTCTGGCAGAGGCCAAGTCCAAGGGCGATTCCCTTGGCGGCGTTGTAGAGTGCGTTGTAAAATCAGTGCCTGCCGGCCTTGGAGAGCCGTTTTTCGACAGCGTGGAGTCTGTAATCAGCCATGCAATCTTTTCCATCCCCGGCGTAAGGGGAGTAGAGTTCGGCGACGGTTTCCGTGCCGCCAGGATGAAGGGATCGGAGCATAATGACCCCTTCGAGCCGGCCGGTAAAGGCTGGGCCAAGCCCGTCAAGAACGGAGCCGGCGGCGTGAACGGCGGCATCAGCAACGGTTGCGACATAGTCTTCAGGGTTGCCTTCAAACCCACATCCAGCATAGCGGCATCGCAAAAAACCTACAATTTTGCAGAGGGTAAAATGACCACCCTGAACGTTCCGGGCCGCCATGACGTCTGCTTTGCGCTTCGCACTCCGCCGATTGTTGAGGCAATGACCGCCATCGTTCTTGCCGATTTGAGCTTATTGCAGTAACTTTGCGGCGCAATGATAGAAGACGACAACAAAATAATAAAAGACTTTACCAAGGCCGAGTATAAGGAAGGCTTCGTGACCGATGTGGAGCAGGAATATGTTCCCAAAGGCCTGAACGAAGACATTATCCGTACTATATCGGCCCGCAAACAGGAGCCGCAATGGCTGCTGGACTTCCGTCTTGACGCCTTCCGCCGCTGGCAGAAGATGACGGAGCCGCACTGGGGCCATCTGGACCTTCCTAAAATCGACTATCAGGACATCATATATTACGCCGCTCCCAAAAAGGATGCGGACCGCCCCAAAGAGATAGATCCGGAACTGGAGAAGACCTTCGAAAAGTTGGGAATTCCTATCAACGAGCGAAAGGCCCTTGCGGGCGTGGTTGCCGTCGATGCGGTGTTCGATTCCGTCTCTGTGGCCACTACCTTCCGCAAGACGCTGGCAGAAAAGGGCATTATATTCTGCTCTTTCTCCGAGGCCGTCCGCGAGCATCCTGACCTGGTTCGCAAGTATCTGGCAAGCGTCGTTCCGGTTGGAGACAATTACTATGCTGCCCTGAACAGTGCCGTATTCAGTGACGGCTCGTTTTGCTACATCCCCAAGGGCGTCCGCTGCCCCATGGAGCTAAGTAGCTACTTCCGCATAAATGCCTCAGGCACAGGCCAGTTCGAGCGTACGCTCATCGTGGCCGATGAAGATTCATATGTCAGCTATATGGAAGGCTGTACCGCCCCTATGAGGGACGAAAACCAGCTTCATGCCGCTGTTGTAGAGATTATCGTAGAAAAAGGGGCCGATGTCAAGTACAGCACCGTGCAGAACTGGTATCCTGGAGACGCACAGGGCCGTGGAGGCATCCTTAATCTTGTGACAAAGCGCGGTATCTGCAAAGGCGAGGGCAGCCATCTGTCCTGGACGCAGGTAGAGACGGGTTCCGCCATTACATGGAAGTATCCTTCCACCATACTTAAGGGCGACTATTCGTCATCGGAATTCTATTCCGTTGCGGTTACAAACAACTACCAGCAGGCCGACACCGGCACAAAGATGATCCACATTGGCAGGGGCACAAAAAGCCGCATCGTCAGCAAGGGAATCTCTGCCGGACATAGCCAGAACAGCTATCGCGGCCTGGTGCTGATGAACCCCGGAGCCGAAGGAGCCCGCAACTTTTCACAGTGCGACAGCCTTCTGATCGGGTCAAAATGCGGGGCCCACACCTTCCCGGACATCCGCAACTACAACCCCACCGCAACCGTAGAGCATGAGGCCACGACTTCCAAAATATCGGAAGACCAGCTGTTCTACTGCAACCAGAGGGGCATAGAAGGGGAGGATGCCGTTGCTTTGATAGTGGGTGGTTATGCCCGTGAGGTGCTGGCCATGCTGCCAATGGAGTTTGCCGTCGAGGCCCGCAAACTTCTTTCCGTTTCACTTGAAGGATCTGTAGGATAATGAATTGGATTGACCTTATAACATCTTTCTTCGGCCTGGTTTGCGTATTCCTGGCCGGACGAAACTCAAAATATAACTTCTGGGTGGGCTATCTTTATACCGCCGCCCTGTTTGTGCTCTTCCTTAACAAGGATCTTTACGCCAGCCTTCTGCTTCAGCCAGTGTCCCTGACCATAAACATTCTTGGCCACTATCGCTGGACCCATCCTAAAGAGGGAGAGCAAAGCTCAGAGGATAGCAAGTCCTTGAAGGTGAGCAAGTTGGATTGGACCGGCAGGGGGATGGTCATAGCAGCGGTGTTTATTATTGCCGCAGCCTGGGGCCTTTTGCTGGACAAGCTTTTCCCGGCCGACCCTCATCCTTATCTGGATTCATGCGTAACGGTCCTGATCCTCATGGCCCAGTTGCTGTCCGCCATGAAGAAGTGGGAGTGCTGGATCCTGTGGCTGTTTGTAAACATTACGCAGATCGTCCTGCACCTGTCAGTGGGTAATATTTTCATGCCGATAGTATGCGGATTGTACCTGATAAACGGACTTTGGTCGCTCTACACCTGGAGCAAACTATACAATAAAAAAGCGTAGTATGAGTGAGATATTGCTTAAAATAGAAGGCCTTCACGCCAGAATAGGCGACAAAGAAATCCTTAAAGGCGTAGATCTTGAGATCCGCAAGGGAGAAATTCACGCAGTGATGGGCCCTAATGGTGCAGGAAAAAGCACCCTCAGCGCCGTCCTTACCGGTAAGCCTATGTACGAGGTTACTGCCGGCAAGGTTACCTTCCTGGGTCAGAACCTTCTGGAAATGAGTCCTGAAGAGAGGGCTTGGGCCGGTCTTTTCATGTCTTTCCAGTACCCTGTAGAGATTCCCGGAGTAACAATAACCAACTTTATGAAGGCTGCCCTTGACGCAAAGCGTAAACACTTGGGACAGAATCCTTTAAGCGGTGCAGAGTTCCTTAAATTGTTGCGTAGCAAGATGGACTTCGTGAAGATGAATCCGGACTTTGCCAAGCGTGAGGTTAACGTTGGCTTCTCCGGAGGAGAAAAGAAGCGTAACGAGATTTTCCAGATGGCAATGCTGGACCCTACGCTCTCCATTTTGGACGAGACGGACAGCGGTCTTGACGTAGATGCACTGAAGATAGTCGCAGATGGAGTAAACGCCCTGCGCACCCCTGAAAAATCGGCAATCATCATTACCCACTACCATAAGCTGCTGGAATACGTTGTGCCGGACGTCGTTCATGTCCTAAAGGCCGGAAAGATTGTTGCAACAGGCGGCAAGGAGCTTGTGGATGTTATTGAAAATCAGGGATTTGATAAGTTTTAGCCCATGGCAGAAGCTATCAACATATTGCGCATCCTAAGGCAGGGCGACTCTTTTGAGCCGCTGACCCTGAACCTTGGCCAGGGTCAGGAAGCTACGGTTACGGTGCTTGTCCTTCCCGGTGCCAGTGCAGATGTCAGGATTGCGGCGGACCTTACCGGTGCCGGTGCAAACTTCAGAATGTCAGGTCTTTACCTGTCCGGTGCCGACGAAAAGGTAAACATCGTCACAGAGGTTAAGCACCTGGTTCCGGAGACTTCTTCTAACCAGCTGGTAAACGGAATCGCGGGCGGAAAGGCGCATGCGACATTCTACGGAAGGATAGTCGTTGCGCAGGATGCCCAGAAGACGGAAGCCTTCCAGACAAACCACAATATTTTGCTTACGGAGGGGGCGAAGGTAGATACTAAACCTCAGCTGGAGATTTATGCAGACGACGTAAAATGCTCCCATGGCGCTACCATCGGCCGTCTGGACGAGCTGGAGCAGTTCTATATGCGCTCCCGTGGCATTCCGGAAGACGAGGCCAAGGTGCTTCAGCTTATTTCCTTCCTTTCACCGGTGCTGGATAATGTGCCGGAAGACAGGCGGGAAGAGCTTGCCGCCCTTGTAGAAAAGTCGCTTAGGGGCATAGTTTAGATATGATAACACGTCCGAACGTCAAAATTAACCTTGGCTTGCACGTTCTGCGCAAGCGCGAAGACGGGTACCACGACCTTGAGACCCTCTTCGTGCCTTACCATGGCATCTATGACGTTCTGGAAATTATCTCCGGCGACGACTACAGCCAGACGCTGGGCGTCATTGCCGGCTATGACCGTAAGTGTGTGGCTCAGGCCATATCACCCGACGGCAAACTTATGATTACCATTGCCCGCAAAGAGGGCGTGGACTGGGACCCGCTCAAGGATCTTACCGCAAAGGCGTATTTCCTTCTGGCAGAAGACTTTAAGCTGCCTCCTGTCAAGATTTTCCTGGAGAAGTTGTCCCCGGTCGGGGCAGGCCTCGGCGGCGGTTCCGCCGACGCAGCTTTCGCCCTTCAGATGCTGTCCCAGCTCTTCGGGCTCAACCTGCCCGCCGCCACGCTGGCCGGCTACGCCGCCCGCCTTGGCAGCGACTGCCCCTTCTTCATATACAACACCCCTATGATGGGCACCGGCCGCGGCGAAGTCCTCACCCCTTTTGACCTTGACAGCATCATTGGTCAGGAATATGAAATCCGCGTAACAGTGCCTCAGGGCATCTCTGTTTCTACCGCCGACGCTTACCGCGGCATCGTCCCGCGCGAGGCCGCCGCTCCAGCCCAGGCCGCCGGTCATGCCCAGGCCGCCGCTCCAGCCCAGGCCGCCGGTCATGCCCGACCAGATCGGGCATCCCTCGCCGACATCCTCCGCACCCCCGTCACCGCCTGGAAGGACAGCCTGGTAAATGACTTCGAGGCCACGGTATTTGCAAAATACCCTGCCCTCGAAGCAATCAAAAACAACCTATATAAAGAAGGCGCCGTCTATGCCAGCATGTCCGGCAGCGGCAGCGCCTTATTTGCAATTTTCCGGAAGTAATTACATTCCAATCTTGCCGCTGGCGGCACCATCTTCCTTCTTCTCCATAACATCGTCGTTCTGGATGGTCCTGTCGGCCTTCTTAACCTTGATGCCGGACTTACCAAAACTCCAGCTGACAGAAAGCATGGCCTGACGTACCGGAACCTTCACGTTGGTGTAAGAAGAGAAGCCGCGGCCCTCGCTTACCATCTTGTACTTCATGTCCTTGCCTGTGCCAAGGTGGCTAACACCTGCTACAGAAACGGAGAGGCGGTCGTTCAGGAAGGTCTTGGTAACGCTGATTACGCCAACTTTGACGCCTGAGGTCCAACCCTGCAGAGTATAAGTCTTGGGCGTCATTATCAGGTTCTCTGACAGCCTCAGATCCCAGAATATGGTCTGCTGTGCGCCAAGCATAAGGTTATAGCTCCAATATTTGTTGCTGTAATCAAGCTCTTTGCTGCGAAGATAATTGTATGACACTGAACCATTTACATAAATCCTGCTAGACCTTCCAAGGTTGACGTTTGCAAAAAGGTTCAGCCTTGTAGAATTGCTCTTAAGGATGTTGCCATAAGTGGTCTTCATAATGTCGTCCTCTGTGAAGGTGTACTCTGAGATACCGCTGTGAGCCAGGCTGTGGCTAAGGGTAGAGCTAACCATCAGGAACGGGCTATAGAAGTTGTAAACCAAAGAGAAATTGTGGCTCTTGGCTACATCCAGGTCAGGATTACCATAGGTGTAATGTGTAGGGTTGCTAACGTCTACGAACGGGTTCAGGTAGGTAATACCGGGACGGCTGATTCGTACGTTGTAGCTAATGCCGATGTTCCTTGTAGGAGCAATGTTGTACTGGATGCTTGCAGTAGGCACAAAGGTGCCGTACTTGGTAGAGTAATCGTTACCGTTGCCCTTCTTGTAGGTAATGTCCTGCCAGGTGTGTTCGTAGCGGCCACCCAGTTTGATTCCAAATTTGCCAAGGGTGTTGGAATACTCTGCGTAAGCGGCGCCAATCTTGTTGGTATAGTGGTAATCTATGCTGCTGGCTTCGTCAATGACAAAGGCGCCGGTACCGCTGCTCCTAAGGAAAAGATCCTGTGCAGAAGAATTGTTCCTATAGATAAATTTAACGCCGGTAGAGAGTGAACCTGCTGTCTTGCCAAGCTTGGTTGTGAAGTCTGCCTGGAAGGTATGGTCCTCTGAATCTGTGTCTCCGTCAATCTTTCTTGAGGGGCGAAGTACAGTCTCCGGGGTGAAGATATTATCATTCTTGGTCTTGTTGGGGTTCAAGCTACCGCGGTAAGACATTGTAAGGGTTCTGCCGGGTGCGTTGGCAAACCTGTGCTGCCAGTCAAATCCCAGATCCCAGCTGCCTATGGTGGTCTTGGTCTTGCTGTTGTTCTTGTAAGAATCGACGCTTGCGCCTCCCATTGCAATGTCAATGGCGGTGTTATTTTTTACGTTCTGCCAGATACTGTAACCATCGGCATTGAAGGACAAAAGGTTCAGACTGTCGGGCTCGTAGCTGAGCTGGATGCTGGCCAGTCCGTATTTGCCTTTCTGGTCGTTCTTGCCAGTGGTGGTCTCGGTGGTTGTGCCGTATTTGTTGATAATGTCAAGGCTGTTCTTGTAGCCGTAAGAGTAACCAACGTTAACATCGGCGCTGAAGGATACTTTACCCTTCTGTGCGGTAACCATCGCGCCGAGGGTAGACTGTTTGTTGCCGGCATTCAGGGACAGGGTGCCATAGGTGCCTTCGGTAACGCTTGAACCACTACCGCCTCCGTTGGAGCCTGCCTCGGTAACAAGGTTAAGCACGCCGCCAACGCCCTCTGCGTCGTATTTTACGCCGGGATTGGTAATAACCTCTATGTTCTTTACTGCTGCGGCCGGCATCATCTTGAATACCATGGATGCGTTTTTGGTGAGCATCTGGTTGGGTTTGCCGTCAACTGTTACAAGGAAGTTGCTGCTGCCGTTCACGGTAATGTTGTCCTGAGCGTCAACAGTTACCATCGGCACCTTGCGAAGCATGTCCAGAACGGTTGATGACTTGCTGTCAACGTCTTCTGATACGTTGTAGGTCATCTTGTCAACCTCCATCTTGACAAGCGTCTTCTGTGCAGTGACAGAAGCTGCTGCAAGCTGGTTGGCGTCGTTCTCCATAAGGATCTCGCCAAGGTCTACGTCGGCCTTTTCAATCTTGAAGGTCTTTTCTACGCTCTTGCGGCCAAGGTTGCTGGCAAGGATGCGGTACTCTTTTCCGCCCTTGAGCTTAATGGCAAAGCTGCCATCGTCAGATGCGGATGTGAATGCTATCGGTTTCTCTGTGCCGGTAGTGAAGAACTGCAAAATTGCACCAATTTCGCCTTCTTTTGTTTCAGCGTCAAGCACCTTTCCGGTAACGTTGAAAGATTGTGCTGTCGCACTTATTGCTGCTGCAGCAATAAGGAAAAGGGTTAATAATTTTTTCATTTTATTTGAGGAGATTCTTAGTCGTTAAATATTTTTGCATCCAGGCCCAGTAGAGCCATTCTTGCCTTTATGGCGGGTACGTCCTTCTCTAAAAACAGCCTACGCTGCTCTTCCAGGACCTTTTCCTTTGCATCGGGAGCAATGAAGTAACCGATGCCTCGTTTGTTGTACACTATACCTTCGTTAAGCAATTTGTCATAAGACCTCATCATGGTGTTGGGGTTTACTCCAAGCTCTGCTCCGTATTCTCTGACGGATGGAATCCTGTCTTCGCTGGCCAGCTCCCCTGACAGAATGCGGTCACAAATGCCGTCCGCTATCTGAAGGTATATGGGTTTGTCTGAATTAAAGTCCATCAGTGAGATACTTTTTTAAGTCTGAAATAAACACCTACGGCCATTGCAACTATGCCGACAATCATGTAGCACTTAATGAAGGTGAACATCCTTCCTACTATTCCGAATGCTTCTTCCGGCGTAGGTGCTAAGGTTTGCATTTCTTGCCAGGGTCCGAAGTGACCCACACCTACGTATGTTGTCATGACGCTGGAAACTATGATGCCCAACAGTACTGAGATTATGATTGACCAAAGGATCTTGAATCTCTTGAAAATTAGGCCGCAAAGCAGATAGAATAGCATGTTGAAGCAGTGCATGAGCAGCAAGATGAAGACAATCTCGGATACGGGCATCCGGAAGGGTATCATCTCTTTGGCAAGCTGGTTGTTCCATTCATTTATTCCTACGTAAGCATCGCCAAAGAAGGTGGATGTCAGCTGGAAGAGGTTGGCCCCGCTGTTCGGGAAGCACAGGCAAAGGAGTGCGTCAATGCTATAGTAGGCAAACGTGAAGATAAGAGGGATAATGATAACTGTAATTATCATCATGGAAATGTACTTCTCCAGGCCGGATGCCGGCACCATAAGGTAGTCCGGGCCCTTCCTTCGGTCAGTCAGGAATCCGTAGGTGCGGGTAATGAAGAAGTGGAGTATGGTTACGCAAACCATGAACATTCCCAGTCTCCAGGGCCATGTCGGCGTACTGAATTTGAGGAAAAACAGCAGGCTGAATGAAATCCAGAACAGGGTGAAGATAAGTCCGCCGCCACCAATCAGGATTGCGGTTTTGGCGTTGCGACGCCACATCTGCTTAAGGTCGTAACCAAAGAATGTGCAGAATCTTTTGAAGTTGAATGTCTCGCTCATAGTTACGTCCTCCTATTTGTTGCCAAAGAGGCTTTTGGCCACGTCTTTGTGCATGTGAATTGTGTTGAAGAAAGCCTCAAGGTTAACCTTGGACTCTGAATTACCATCGTTGGGATATACCTGAACGAAGCCTGCAGGGGTCTGTTCTACATACAGAGCATTGGGGTTGAGTTCCTTGCTGTAATCAAAGCAAAGTTTGCTTTCAATCTCTTCTATTGATGCGTTGACCAGTACTTCCTTGCTGTCCAGTATGATGATAGGGTCAATGACGTTTTCAAGGTCACGAACCTGATGGGTAGAGATTACCAGGGTGGAATCCTCTGCGGTGTACTGCATTATGGCTTTGCGGAACTGTGCCTTGGAGGGGATGTCCAGGCCATTGGTGGGCTCGTCCATATAGTAGTAGCGGGCATCGGTCGCAAGTGCGAAGGAAATCCATGTCTTCTTAAGCTGACCGGCGGACATTTTGTCCATGCGGTGGTTGGGATCTACCTCGAACTCTGCTATTATCTTGATAAACTTTTCCATGCTGAACCTGGGCCAGAAGATGCCTCTTTCCTTTGCAAAAGCGATTGCGGTTGCACGAAGGGGCAGAACCTCGTCCGGCAGATAGAACTGATCCTGAAGCAGGGAAGGCTGCCTGTCAAAGGGCGCGCGTCCATCTACGCTGATGGATCCGGACTTGGGAGATTTAAGTCCGCAAAGAAGGGTGAGCAGCGTGGTTTTACCAACGCCGTTCTCTCCAAGAAGGCCGTAAATCTTGCCTTCTTCAAGCCTTAGACTAATTCCCTGAAGTACGTCATACTTCTGGAAGCTAAAAGCTAAATTGTTGATTTCTATCATTTTACCTTTGTTTTGGGGCCGTTTTCACCCGGCCTTTGGTGGTGTATTAGTATCTTAGTACACCGCAAAGGTAGCAACAAAAATCAATTCTCCAAATTTTTTTTGAAAATTTTTTAATTTTTTTTGCCCAAGGACAAATTAGGCGAAAATAGAGTACATGTCTTCATATAGCTTTTTGAAGCCGATTTCTATTCTGTCAGATTGTGTCTTTCTTGGTTTTGTTCCATTAAGATAAGACCAGAGTTGTTTTTGGTTAATGCCGGTAATCTTCTCTATTCCGGAAAGAGACAGAATGCCGGCTTTAACATAATACTTCATAAGGCTGATGGCGTCAATCGTATAATTAATCTGGTACTCCTGGTCCAGAAATAGGGGATATTTAAAGCCTTTTTCAATGGCGGTTTTTTTATAAAACTCCATTTGCTCTTTCATGTCAGCTTTAGCATCATCAATGCTTACGCCAGCTCCTGAAAAGATGTCGTTTTTGCAATATACACAGTATGTCCCATCCTCTGCCCTTTCAATAATAGCCTCAATTGTAACCATAGCTTATTTAATTCCTAAGTCTTTTCTTATTTTACACTCCAGGCCTCTTCCAAGTTCCTTTCCTTTATGGTATGGGACCGGATATGTCCTGTTCCCCTTTTTATATATTATATGACTGGTCCCCATCTGACGGAGTATCTGCCAGCCATTAGCTCTGATTATTCTATGAAACTCATCGAATTTCATAGCAAAGATAGTAAAATCTCTATTATTAAACAATAACTCTAATAGAATATTATACATTATATCGGATCGCGGCGGTCAAGGAAACGGTAGCTGGCGGCTTCAAGTATATGGCGGGGCTCGATGTTATCTGTTTTGTCAAGGTCAGCAATGGTTCTGGATAGTTTGATGATGCGGCTGAAGGCACGCGCAGAAAGCCCCATCTTATTTATCACCTTTTCAAGAATACCCTCGCATTCGGCGTCCAAGGGGCAGAACTTCTGAATTGCACGCGCGTCCATTTCTGCATTGGTCATTGTGCGGCCAAAACGGCGATGCTGCCTTTGCCTGGCCTCTACAACGCGCGCAGCCACGGCGGCGCTGCTCTCCTGTCCCGCCCTGATGTCGCCCCGATGCCCATCCAGAAGAGCGTTTGTATCAACGGGATGAACCCAGATCTGCAGGTCAATTCTATCCATGATCGGGCCGCTCAGGCGGCCAAGATAGGCAAGGCGCTGGCCTACGGTGCAGGTGCAGCGGTCTTTTTCTCCATAGTATCCACAAGGGCAGGGATTGCTGGCAGCGACAAGGATGAAAGAGCAAGGGTAAATCACCTTGGCATTAAGTCGCGAGATCACAACCTGCCTGTCCTCTATAGGCCCGCGCAGGGCTTCTGTGATGGACTTAGGCATCTGGGCGAATTCGTCTAGAAACAATACCCCGCCCGAGGCTAGCGAGACTTCTCCGGGGACTATGTTGTCCCCGTTGCCACCACCTACCATGGCGGGGAGGGAAGCGCTGTAATGCGGAGCGCGGAAGGGCCTCTGGCGCATCAGACCGTATTTGGCAGAACGCTTGCCGGCAATGGAATAGACTTTGCTGCAAAGAAGGGCCTCCTCCCTCTCCAGCGGCGGCAGAATGCCGGCCATGGCCTTTGCCAGCGACGTTTTGCCACTGCCTGGTGCACCGACCATAATTATATTATGTCCGCCAGCTGCGGCAATTTCCAGTCCGCGCTTTGCGACCTCCTGTCCGTAAATCTGTGAGAAATCCATGTAAGCGGCTTCTTCCTGTTCGGGCTGGGCCGCGTCAAGGTACATATCTTCCCGCATAAGGAAATCTGTGCTCTCCGGGTCTCGGGAGAGTATCTTTAACACATCTACCAAAGACTGCGCGCCGTAAATGTCAAGGTCATCGAAGGCCAGGGCCTCCGGAGCGGCTTTGCGCGGGAAGATGCAACCCTTCTTTCCCAGCTTCCGGGCAAGCTCTGCCGCGCACAAAGCCCCTGGAGCAAAACGTAATGATGCGTCCAGACCTAGTTCTCCCAAAAGAAGGTAATCTTCTATTCCTGGCAACTCCATCTGGCCGGAGGCGGCAATGATGCCGATGGCTATTGGAAGGTCGTATCCGCCACCTTTTTTATGAATATCTGCCGGGGCAAGGTTAATGATAATTTTCTTTCCGGGGATGCGGAAGCCAATTGACTGAAGTGCTGTAACCGTACGCAGAAGGCTTTCTTTGACTGCGACATCCGCCAGGCCCACAAGATGGATTCCTATGCCCATGGTGATATCAACCTCTACCGTAACCGGAACGGCGTCTATGCCTACTATCTTGGCGCTTAATACGTTGATTATCATTTCTTTTCGTTTTTAATAATTACGGCTTTGACTTCTGTTATGAAGCCGTTGAAGCCCAGACTTTGCTTTTTCTTTCCGTTCAGGATATAAGGACCATCTTCCTGCGAGTTCATTCCCAGATAGAACTTCTCGTCTACAAGCTCTCCGCACTTGGTAGAGATATAATTGAAGTATCCCGGAACCGAATTGCTGATGCCGTTTGTAGTAATAACCGGATCTGCTCCGTCTGTGCCGCAGCTCAGGATGATGTTGATACCCTTGCCCACATAGAAGCCTATCAGCCTGCCTGCAAGATCGTAAAAGCGGTTGTAGCCGTCATTGTCGCTTATAAAGCCTGCAGAGGCCCCATTGGAATAGCATTCGCCCGCAAAATACAGTACGCCGTCTCCGGCCGGAATAATCTTGCAGGTGCCAAGATTATCGTATCCCTGAAGGGTGAAGCCTATAAGGCGGCCGTCGTTAAAGACGCTAAGAATGTTTCTGGAAGTGCCCACTTTGCCCACGACAACCGCTTTGCCGTCAACCAGTTTGGCATCCAGTATCCTTGAGAAGCGGTCCGGAAGGCCCAGGTCCGTTTCTTTATCTCCTAGTACCATAATGCAGTGAATGGACTGTGACAAGGATCCATCGGTCTTATAATAATAAAAGAATACCGGCTTGCCGTCAACAAAGTCCAGGGCTCCATAAGGATTGAATGTATCTGCCAGACTGCCTACAATGGTTCCGCTTTTGTGCTCGTAAACCAATTTCCCGTTTTTGCGCAGGCTTAAGCCGCCTTCTCCGAAGCGGTCCTGTCCCAGAGTCCAGACATTGCCGTCAACTACTGCAAAGCCGCACATTTGCTCCCTTCCATCATAACTGAAAAGCACTTTTCCGTCTTTCTGTACGATAGTCTTTGTGTTAGAGGAATAATCTGTATACAGGTGTCCGTCAACAATTCGATGCATGTCCGGATCTGCGCTGACATTGTTTTCTGCCCCGACGGGTATGGCCAGCACCAGCTCTGTGCCTTTGAACAGGACCAGTTCCCCTTTTTGCTTTTCTGCGAGGGTGTCGATGCGCCAGTCGTAGCCGTCCGGAAAGCGGACGCCGGAGGTGAACAGTACGGTATCGGAGGGCTTCCAGGAGCCTCCGGAATCTTTGCCCGAAAGGCTGTCCGTTCTGCTGATGTCATTTCTGGGCCTGTCCCTCTTATGCCCTTTGTCCAGAAGGTCGCAAGATACACTCCATCCCGGCAGTAGTATGATGCAAATTAGTGCAAATAACTTTTTCATACGCGATTCATTTGCATCAAAGGAAAAGAAAAAAGCCCGAAGCGCGGTAAAATTCTACCACACCCAGAAGAGATTCACCACTTTTTCACAAATCTTAGGAATCGTCACAAAAAGCAACTATTTTTGTGGTCAGAAAATTCACTTTTTTTACAAAATGAAACATTCTGTAACCATAGAATCGCTTGCAAGCATAGATCAGGCGGCAAAAGAGTTCCTTGAGCAGATAGGGGACGCCACCCTTGTGGCCTTCTACGCCCCCATGGGTGCCGGCAAAACCACCTTCACAACGGCGCTTTGCCGCCAGCTTGGCGTAAGGGAAGATGCAGTAAGCTCCCCTACTTTTGCCATTGTGAACGAGTATCGCACTGCGGCCGGCAAACAGGTGTATCATTTTGACTTCTACCGCATAGAGCGTCCGGAGGAAGCTTTGGACATTGGTCTGTACGACTATCTTGACAGCGGTAACCTCTGCCTTATGGAATGGCCGGAAAATATAGAGTCCCTTCTTCCGGAAGAGACTCTTAAGGTTAAAATTGAAGTTTCTGCAGATGGTTCCAGGCTTGTTACCTGGGAAGATTAGCTATTAGTTACCCAGATTGAATCTTAAACCTGCCTCCAGGTTGAACATCCAGGGATGCTGGGTGCGGATGTTCTTTGGCTGATTGTTGTCAAAGAAGTACTGGACGCTTGGATCAAGGTAGAAACCAAGGTGATTGGTAATTTTGTACTCAATACCAAGACCGGCACCAACTGAAAGCTGCACGCCGCTGTTGCTGAGTGTTCTGTTGATCTTGTTCTGGGGGCCTGTCAGACGGGCTTTGTTTACGATGCTTCTTTCAATTTCTCCGCCGGCATAGCTGTAGAACTGGAAATGCTTTTCTGCCGGAGTGAAGCTGTAGTAAACCCTTAACGGAATACCAACGTACTTGACTGTGTGCTTGGCATCACCGTAAATGGTGGTGGCGGTTCCGTTTTCGTCTTCTGTAAGAATCTTGCCCGGGAAAGTCCTGCTTAAGGATGTGTAAGTTACACCTGAACCCAAACTGAAGTTCTTGTAGATAGGGAAGGTTACGCTTAAACCGAAGCTTACGGGCATCTTGTAGCTGGATTCTCCGTTTTCACGGATCACGTTTCGCTGCTGTGCACCCTGACCTGCCCTCCTGATAGGGGGATTGAAGGCTGACGTGCGTACGCCATTGCTTCCAAGGCTACCGCTAAGACCGACTTTTACGCGGCGGCCGGTTTTTTTGCCTGCCATGTAATCTTGATAAACCATGGCGGTAAAGAACTCCTGGCTCTTGGTCTCCGGAACCTCATTTACGGTTGCGGATTTAGCCGGTTCCTCTTTTACGGTCTCTTCTTCTTTTACTGCCGTCTCTGCTATTACTGTGACAGTTTCTGTAATTTCTTTAACTTCTTCAAGCTCTGAGAGTTTGGAAAAGTCTGCCACTTCTTTTACGGTTTTCTTTGAAACGACGGCCTGATTTAACAATCCCTCCCTGCCGGAGACCTGCGGTAATTCTACCTGAGGCAGTTCTACTGCGGGTTGCTCCGGTACCAGGGCGATTGCGTTTTTAGATATATTAGGTTGGATAGAATTGTGCTGGAAAAGACCTGTGGTAAGAAGCAGAGCGACTGCGGCTGCGATTGCTGCCACGGCAATGCCTGCCCTTCTGAAGAATACGATGCGACGATGGCGGGCTGCAGCCAGTTGCAGACCGTTCTGCACACCAGACCACACGCGGGAAGATACTTCTTCCTGCGCACTTTCCATCATAGACTTAACTATGTAGTCAAAGTTATTGGTGTCCATACTACGCATCTTACATTTTCTTTATCCTTTCCTGCAAATATGCCCTTGCCCTTTGCACGTGCGAACGCGAAGTTGCTTCTGTAATACCCAGAGCCTCTGCAATGTCTTTATGCGGATAGCCTTCAATTACAAAAAGGTTGAAAGCAGTCCTGTACATTGGCGGAAGTTCCGCAATCAGGCCCATGAGCTCTTTGTAACCGATTGCCTGCAGCTGTGAAGCTGATTCCGAGGCCTGCCCGCTGACAATTTCAAGGTCTCCGCTGTCACGCAGTGCATCCTTTTTTCTTAAGGACATAAGTGCAGTATTGACAAAGATCTTTCTTGCCCAGCCCTCAAAGGAGCCGTCTCCGGTGTAACTTTCAAGCTTTGAAAAAAGCGTCACGAAGCCATCCTGAAGCACGTCTTCCGCTGATTCACGGTCTCCCGTGTAGCGCAGGCAAACAGCCATCATTTTAGGAGCCAGAGCGTCAAATATTGCCTTTTGCGCGGCCCTGTCGCCTTCAATGCTTTGCTGTATAGTAAGATGCAAGTTCTGGCTAAAACGTTGCATCATGGCCCTAAATTTTAAACAATCGGGGCAAATTTTCTATCCAATCCCCAACACATTCCAAATTTATGAAAAATTTGGCGGAATTTGTATTATTTTTGTAGAAACCGTTTCGCAGTAGAAGTTTTGAGCATGAAATCAGTACTTATTAACATAATCGCCGCTATATTTTTACTATTGTCTGCGCCCTTTGCGCATGGCCAGGATGCGGGCAAGCAAACCGAGGCCTTCCTTAAGGCCGTGGCGGCATATTCTTCCGGTGACATCGATGCGGCAGAACGCCAGTTCGCAGCTCTTATCGCCAAAGATGCAAAGAATGACGCGGCATATTATTATAAGGCCCTGTGCCGTCTGGCAAAACATGATTCCAATGGTGCCAGGGAACTTATCAATACCGCAGTCGCACTTGACAGTACCAACTACTGGTACCGTGAAATCCAGCTTTCTACCTACGATTCTTCAGAAGAGCTGGACCTTATAATCGCCCGCTATGAGCGTCTGCTCAAGGACTTTCCCAAAAACAGCAATCGTCAGTATGTTCTGATGAACCTGTACATGGCTGCCGGTTCGCCGGAAAAGGCCCTTTCCGTTCTGGACGATATCGAAGGCCGTGACGGCAAGTCCGATGCCTCTGTCATGACCCGTTCAAGCATACTTCGCAAGCAGGATAAGATAGAAGAGGCATATAAGGTGCTGAAGGACTATGTGGCAGAATATTCATCACCCTACGTACTGACCGTTTTGGGAGAATACGAGATGGGAATGTACAACGATGCCAATGCCCTGGCTTATTTTGATGAAGCCCTATCCCTTGAGGACGGATACTTCCCCGCAAGGCTCGGCCGCGCAGAGACCTTCCGCCTTACAAGAAAGTATCCGCAGTATTTCCAGGAGCTTAAGGATATAATTGGCGACAGGGAGGCCCCGGCGGGCGCAAAGTCAGATTATCTTGTACAGGTGCTCAGGGGCACGGACCAGCGTTTCCTGTCATCCTTCAAGCCGCAGCTTGATTCCATTATCACAGAGGCCGTAGAGATTCATCCGTCAGATTCGGTAATGCTCCAGACGGCCAGCGCATACAGCCTTTATGCCGGCGATACCGATGCTGCAGCGGATTATGCCAAACGCTGCTGGGAGATTTATCCCGACAGCCGCGGCGCCGCTTATGCTTATCTGAGCGTAATTTATCGCGGCGAAGACTGGCCCCTCCTGTCAGAGGGCAGTTCAAAGGCTATGGAGGTCTTCCCGGAAGAAGAAGTCTTCCTGGAGATGAACAACCTTGCAAAGTATAACCTGAAAGACTACAAGGGAGTGCTTCAAAACTCTATCCGTCAGCTTGAAATGGCTGCGGGAGACAGTGCAAAAACGCTTTCCGCCCTGTCCGGCATGGGGGATATGTACCACTTGCTGGGCGATAACAAGAATGCGTACAAGTGCTACGATCAGGCCCTTAAGGTTAATCCGGAATATGCTCCCGTACTGAACAATTACGCCTGGTATCTGTGCCTGGAAGGCAAGCAGCTCAAGAAGGCCCTTAAGATGAGCCGCAAGACCATAGAGCTGGAGCCCAAGAACGCTACTTATCTGGACACTTACGGCTGGATACTTCATCTTACCGGTAAGTCGCTGGAGGCCAAGATGTTCTTTAAGCAGGCTATGTTGTACGGAGGCAAGGAAAGCGCCACCATCATGGCTCATTATGTTGTGGTTCTGGAGGCCCTGGGAGAAAAAGAGCTGGCCGATGTTTACCGGACACAGATGAAAGCATTGCCAAAGGAAGATGAGTAAAAAAGGCCTCATACTGTCATTGTTTGCCGTTTTTGTGCTGATGCTGCAGGTAGCATCGGCGCAGGATGCCGTTAAGAAACAGCAGCAGAAGATTGACTCTTACAGGAAAGATCTTGCCCTGATAGAGAAAAAATTGAAGGAGAATGAGGCCAAGAAGGGCAGTGCCATATCAAAGCTTGACCTGGTCAGGGCGTCCGTGCGCGCCAGGAAGGCGCTGGTGGCCCAGAGCGATGTGGAGATTTCCGCGTTCGAGGACTCTATCCGCACAAAGAACAATCAGATTGCTGTTCTTCAGACCCGTCTGGACACTCTTGAAACATATTACGCGCGTCTCGTGCGCAATGCCTACAAGAACAGGGATGCAAAGGTCTGGTATATGTTCATCCTTTCCAGCGAGAATCTTGGCCAGGCTTTCCGCCGCATAGGTGTGCTCAAGAGCCTGTCCGCCCAGATGTCCGCCCAGGCAAAGAAAATCACTGCCACCAAGGAAGAGATGGCCGTGCAGAAAGAGCAGCTGGAGGGCCTTAAAAAGCAGGCAGAGGCTGTCAGGGCACAGCGTCGTGCAGAGGTGACATCGCTGCAGAAAGACGAGCGTGAGGCAGAGAACATCGTCAACACAATTCAAAAGAACTCAAAGAAATATAAGAAGGAGGCCGATGCCAAGAGGGCAGAGATCAAACGCCTCAACGCAGAACTTGACAAGCTTCGCAAAGAGGCGGAAAAACTGCGCAACAGCAAGAAGAAAGAGGCCAAGAAAGATGCAAGCAAACTGGTTGCGGACGAGGCTCTTTCCAACGAGTTCAAACGCAACAAGGGCAAGTTGCCATGGCCTGCTGCAGGCCCGGTACTGTCGTCCTTCGGCAGCTATCGTCATCCTTTGCACAGGAATGTGACAGACCTTAAGAACAATGGCGTCAACATTTCCGTTTCTGCCGGAGACCAGATAAAGTCCATATTCAACGGTACTGTAATGAAGACATTCGTGCTGCCCGGATACGGTCATGCCGTTGCCGTGAGCCACGGAGACTATATATCGCTGTACTGCCGCTTGACAGAGGTTTCCGTAAAGGAGGGACAGAAAGTCACTACTGGCCAGACCCTTGGAAAAGCTGGTCCGGTTCAGGGCGATACCTATCTGCACTTCGAACTCTGGGATCCTTCCAACAAGGCCGTGGATCCTGAATCTTGGTTAAAGTAAAACGGATCCGCCGCTCTGGCGAATCCTTTTATCTAGGTTTAATAATCTGCACCGTGCCGGGGATTACATCCTCCGGGGGTTCACCGTGCAGGTAAATGATGCGCTGGTTGGGGCTGCCGCGAAACAGCAGCTCCGTGTCCCTCTGCTCAAGAATGAAGGGACCGTCAACCAGAACATCGATGTACGGCAGAATCTGCGACATCCGCTTGTCTGCCAGAATTTCTTCATAGGTAAAGCCTGTCCAGCACCAGATAGTTTTATTGGAATACTGCTTAATAAGCTGCGCCAGAAGGGTGAAGGCCTCAACCTGATAGAAGGGGTCTCCGCCAGAGAAGGTGACATTGCTCATCGGGTCTGACAGAACTTCTTCCAGGAGATCGTCCACATCCATCCAGCGGCCGCCGTTCATGTCCCACGATTGCGGGTTATGGCAGCCCTTGCAATGATGCAGGCAGCCCGCACAGTAAATGGCGGTACGGAAACCAGGTCCGTCCGCCATTGTCTGATGCAGTATATCCAGTACTCTTATCCGGTTTGCTGCCATATTTCTATTTGTGGATAACGCGGTCGTGGAGCTCGGCCAGTTTGCCGGAATTCCAACGGTTAGTAGTACCTACAAGGTAACCGGTAATGCGCTGCAGGGTGTCGATGTTGTGGCCGTGGCAGTGAGGGCACTCGTGCAGGTCGTGCTCTGCGCTCTCGAAGCCACAGTCAAGGCAGCGGTTGCGGTTATGGTTAACGCTACCGTAACCGATATCGTACTTATCCATGAGGTCCACAATCTGCATGATAGCCTCCGGGTTGTGGGTGGCGTCGCCGTCAATCTCTACATAGAAGATGTGGCCGGCATTCTCGTACTTGTGATAAGGGCCCTCGATCTTAGCCTTGTGCTCAGGTGTGCAGTGATAGTAAACCGGAACGTGGCTTGAGTTGGTATAGTAGTCTTTGTCGGTAATGCCGGGCAGTACGCCGAAGGTCTTCTTATCCCTCTTGGTGAACTTGCCAGCCAGGCCTTCTGCCGGGGTTGCAAAGAAGGTGAAGTTGTGCTGATATGTCTCTGCAAAGCCGTTCACTTTCTCTGCCATGTGTGAGATGATGCGAAGGCCAAGTTCCTGTGCCTCTTCGCTCTCTCCGTGATGCTTGCCAATCAGGGCGATAAGGGTTTCTGCCAGGCCGATGAAGCCGATTGACAGGGTTCCCTGGTTCATTACGGACTCAATTGTATCATCGTCTTTAAGCTTGCTGCTGCCCAGCCACAGGCCGTTCATAAGAAGCGGGAACTGCTTTTTGAGGGCGGTCTTCTGGAAGTCGAAGCGCTCGTTCAGCTGCTTTGCTGCAATTTCCAGAGCCCAGTCCAGCTTGCCGAAGAACTTCTTGATCCTGAGGTCTTTGTCTGTCTCTTCGTTCATTGCCTCGATAGCAAGTTTTACGATGTTGATGGTGGTGAAGCTAAGGTTGCCACGGCCGATGGAAGTCTTGGGGCCGAACTTGTTGCCATATACACGGGTACGGCAGCCCATTGTTGCTACTTCATGCTCGAAGCGACGGGGATCGTCTGCCTTCCAGGCGGGATCCTGGTTGTAGCTTGCGTCAAGGTTCAGGAAGTTGGGGAAGAAGCGACGGGCGCTAACCTTGCAGGCGAACTTGTAAAGGTCGTAGTTGGGATCCTCGGGCAGGTAGCTTACGCCCCTCTTCTTCTTCCAGATCTGGATAGGGAAGATGGCGGTGCTTCCGTTACCTACACCCTCGTAGGTGGTGTTAAGGATTTCACGGATGATGCAACGTCCCTCTGCAGAGGTATCGGTACCGTAGTTGATAGAGCTGAACACAACCTGGTTACCTCCACGGCTGTGGATGGTGTTCATATTGTGCACGAATGCCTCCATAGCCTGATGAACGCGGCTTACGGTCTGATTGATGGCGTGCTGTACGGCACGATCCCTTCCCTGCAGGCCGGTAAGGTCTCGTTTGATGTAGTCGTCGATCTTGACGGGCTTAAGCTCGCTGTAGTCCACGTTGGTGTAAGCACTTACCTTGTCAATCTCTTCTTCGAAGGTCTTGCGTACGAAGGGAGCCAGATAGAAGTCAAAGGCAGGGATGGCCTGGCCACCGTGCATCTCGTTCTGAACAGTCTCCATGGAAATGCAGGCAAGTACGCTAGCAGTCTCTATCCTCTTTGCAGGGCGGGACTCGCCGTGACCGGCCTTGAGGCCATGCTCAAGGATGAGGTCCAGAGGGTGCTGGATGCAGGTAAGGGACTTTGTGGGATAATAGTCTTTATCGTGGATATGGATGTAGTTGCCGGCAACTGCTTCTCGCACGTCGTTGGAGAGCAGGCATTCGTCAACATAGCTCTTTGTGGCTTCTGATGCAAACTTCATCATCATGCCGGCAGGAGTGTCGGCATTCATGTTTGCATTCTCACGGGTGATATCATTGGCCTGTGCGTCAATGATAGTCTGGAAAATCTCGTTGGTCTTGGCTTTACGGGCGAGGTTCCTCTGGTTGCGGTATGCGATGTACTTACGAGCTACCTCTTTGCGGGGGCTCTTCATAAGTTCCATCTCTACGCAGTCCTGGATATCCTCCACGCTCATTCCGTCTTTGTCAATCTTGGAAATAGCGTCTGCGATTTTTGCTGCAAGTACAATATCCTCTCCGGCGTCTGTAACATCCATTGCCTTGAGGATGGCGGAAACAATCTTCTGATTGTTGAAGTCGACGACTCTACCGTCGCGTTTGATGACGTGCTTGACCATATCTATGTCAGTTTAGGTTTAAATCAGTGTTATTCGCTAGACCGGCTAGCTTTCCGAAGCCGGGTAACAAAGATAGAACAAGAGATTATCAATAGCAACGAAATTCAAAAATAAAGTTATCAACAATAATGAAAAACCCTGTTAATTTGTTGATTAACAGGGAATTATAAAAAATTCTAATTTAGAATTATTCCAAATTTATAACATATTTGTTACTTATTCGCACTATCCGACAACCCAAACCATGACGTGGCGGTCGAAGGTAATGTACTCAAGTTCAAAGTCTTCCTCATAACCGTCTTTGTGGATGAATGTTGCCTCAAGTTCGCCTTCTCCGCGGGGACGGAAACGCTCTACTTCTATCTGCTCTGCAAAATCTACGCGGTAAGCGGAAACTCTCTTGAAGATGGCTTCCTTTGCGCACCAGTAGATTGCGAGCTGCTCGTTGCGGCGATCGTCCTCAAGGTCGTCGATTTCGTCCTCTGACAGGGCCTTCTTCTCTACTGCAGAGAAGTCGCGGTCCATGGACTCAAGGTCAATGCCTACGTCTTCTTCGTCATGAAGGATGACGGCGACATATTTTTCTGTGTGAGTGATGCTGATGTTTGTGACAAGATTCTCAAGATAAGGCTTGCCGTTGTCATGGTGGCTCAGGTAAACCTTTTCCTCGAACAATTCACCAAGGAGGGCGCGAACTGCCAGACGCTGCTTGCGCTGCGACTCACTCTTGATGAAGGAAATCTCTTCCATCTCGTCCGTAGGAGTAGCGCTGAGTCTCTTTAATTCTTCTTCTGTTTCTTCAATTTTCCAGACCGCTACTGTTGCTTCGTTTTCAAGTGTCTTTTTTAGGTAAAGTCCCATAAATTATTGTTTTAGGAGCACAAACAGTTCTGCACCCGATACCTTAGGCACGGGCGTACATGCAATATGAATCAATGGTTAGGTTCTGCGATAACGGATCATCCGCTAAGGGATCCGTTACAGATTCACGACTATTGAATGAACTGGGAGGCTCCATTGTCTCTTTGTCAAATAAACATCCGCAAATATAGTACTTTTTCTCAAAACTCTTTCGTATCTTTGCAAAACTTTTCTGAAAGTACTATAAAAAACTATAAAACATCATGAAATTTCTTACTGATGAAAAGCTTCTTATCGTAGGAGCAGCCGGTATGATTGGATCAAATATGGTCCAGACCGCAGCAATGCTTGGCCTCACCCCCAACATCTGCCTGTATGATATTTTCGAGCCCGGTCTTAAGGGTGTGCTCGCAGAGATGGATCACTGCGCATTCCCCGGTATCAACCTTACCGCTACCATCGACCCCGCTGTTGCATTCAAGGATGCAAAGTATATCATCTCTTCCGGTGGTGCTCCCCGTAAAGACGGCATGACCCGTGAAGACCTTCTCAAAGGCAACTGCCAGATTGCTGCTGAGTTCGGTGACAACATCAAGAAGTATTGCCCTGACGTAAAATTTGTAGTGGTTATCTTCAACCCTGCAGACGTTACCGCTCTTACCGCTCTTATCCACTCCGGCCTTAAGCCCAGCCAGCTCACTTCACTTGCAGCTCTTGACAGCACCCGTCTGCAGGAGGCTCTTGCGCAGGAGTTCGGCGTAGCTCAGTACAAGGTTACCGGTTCTTACACTTACGGTGGCCACGGAGAGGCTATGGCAGTATTCGCATCAAAGGTTAAAGTTGACGGCAAGCCCCTTGCAGAGCTCAATCTTTCTGCAGAGAGGTTCGCAGAGATCAAGCACAACACCATCCAGGGTGGTAGCAACATCATCAAGCTTCGCGGCCGCAGCTCATTCCAGAGCCCTGCATATCAGGCTGTAAAGATGATCGAGGCTTCTATGGGCGGTGAGAAATTCACCTGGCCTGCAGGTACTTACGTTAACAACGCACAGTACAAGAATGTAATGATGGCTATGCCTACCGTTATCGATGCTACCGGTGTTCATTTCACCAACCCCGAGGGCAGCGCAGAAGAGATGGCAGACCTCCAGGCTTCTTACGAGCACCTTTGCAAGATGCGCGATGAGATCGTTACCCTTGGTATCGTTCCCGCCGTTGCTGACTGGAAGAAAGAGAACCCCAATCTGTAATCTTTAAACACTCTATAATAAAAGGATTCACCGCCCGGTGAGTCCTTTTTTTGTGTACTCCACCCGTAGTGGAGAAATCCCTTCATTGAGTATCAGTTACTTACGCAATCTGCTTGTTGCAAAATGGCTACAAGCAAAGTATGTAAGTCGTTGATAATCAGTGGTGCCGCCTCGCAACAAGCGGGCTCGGCGGCTACGGCTCGCCGCTCGCCTGGGCTCCGGGAAAGGGCCCCACTCGCAGCGGCCGTCACCCCGGCACTGCGGTAGGTGTCCTTTAGAATTGGACACCTACGCCGTTCTGGGGCTATATCGCGGTAGGTGGTGTGAAATTTGGGACACCTACGGCACTTGAGGGGTAGAGAAGGGCAGCGCAGAAGAGATGGCAGACCTCCAGGCTTCTTACGAGCACCTTTGCAAGATGCGCGATGAGATCGTTACCCTTGGTATCGTTCACGCCGTTGCAGATTGGAAGAAAGAGAATCCTAATCTTTAATAATATTTAGGTATAAAATAATGGTCGGCTGTGAGGCCGACCATTTTTTATTAATTGGCCAGGGCAAAAAGCGAAAGAATTGACAATTTTTCCGGCAAAATATTAAATTTTTTTAAAAAAACAATATATTTGTATCATAACAATATAGGTATAGTATATGGTATTTATGAGAAACAAAAGAGAGGACAGGTAGTATATTACCCACTAAATGGGGACAACGGGAACCCTATAATAAATACTGTAAAACACAAAATGGAGATAATGCATTGGTTGGATGTATTGCCGTGGCAATAGGACAAATCATGGCATATCATAAATACGATATATATTAAACCTTATGGAACAGATGAATTCTAATATTATATGGAAAGGCTACTTTGTTTTATGCCTTGGCTTTTTATTCTTGTCTTGCGAAAAACAAGAAAAGGAAGTTATAGAGAATGAAGAAACAAGGGTAGAATCAAAAGCGGCTGAACTATTAGTTTTGGTCGGTCCTGAAGAGAAGCCGACATCGTCTATATCTAGTTTGTCTTTGACTGCAAAGGAGTCTAATGCATTATCGACAGAGAACCAGTATGCTTTTATATTGCTGGATAATCTTTTCCAAGGCAAAAACGTAGTGTATTCCCCATTAAGCCTTTATTGTAATCTTGGAATGCTTGCAGCCGGATCGGATTCTGAAACACACAATCAGATAAAGAAAATTATTGGTGAGGAACTTAATCGGAGCGAGGTTAACGCGTTTTTCAAGAAACTGTTATCTGTGACAAGAGCATTGGATTTATCGGTAAATGTATCTACTGCAAATATGTTTTGTATAAACAATGCAGTAACCGACAAGATAAAAGAGAGTTTTACTAAAACTCTGGCAGATAATCACAAAGCCGTATCTCCAGCCTTTGATTTTAGTCAGCCTATGTTCGTTTCAAAAGTTTTAAACAGATGGGTTAGTCTTCATACCAACGGCCTTATCAATAATCTTATTGAAGCGACAGATATTTCTGCCTCTGAAATTGCGGTCTTGATTAATACCGTGTATTTTAATGGACCTTGGAAACAAGGATTTGCTGAATCACAAACAAAAAAGGATTCTTTTACAACGTATTCCGGCCAGCAAACCTCTTTGGATTTTCTGAATTGCACCGATGAGCTGTTTTATAGCGTTCAAGATGCATTCTCTCTTGTGAATATAGGTATTGGCCAGCGGGATAATCATTATGCACTTTCCGTTATTCTTCCTAATATTGATAAAACAGTAGACGATATCGTTTTATTATTCAAATCTACTGATTGGAAAGTAATTACCAGTTCCTGCAAAAAAGAAAGAATACAGCTCAGTCTTCCGAAGTTTAAACAAAACAATGTTTTTGATCTTAGTTCCTTGTTGCAAGATATAGGTATAAAAGATGCGTTTGAATTGGGCAAGGCTGATTTTTCTTTTATTTTGGACAATGGTAAATCAATAGCCGTCAATAGAATCAAACAGAAAACGGTAATTGATATTGACGAAAAGGGCATCGAGGCTGCAGCAGCTACTTATTCTGGTATGGGAGGAAGCTTTTATACCGGTGACAATCCTGAAATAAAGGCAGTATTCAAAGCCGATCGTCCTTTTATTTACGTATTATCAGACCTTGAATCCGGTTTAATCCTTTTTGCTGGCATTTATGCTGGGGAATAATCTTTAATAGCTACTTTTCTGCAACGAACAACCGGCATATGCCGAAGGTATAGGCTTTGGTGAAGACGCTGGAGAAGCCGGCGTCTTTAATTGTGGCCATGAAGACCTTGGGCTTGGGGAATTTGAGGACTGATGCGGGCAGATATTTGTAGGCACCCTTATCTCCTGAAATGCGTCCGCCTATAAAGGGCAGGAAATGCAGGAAATACAGCTTGTAGCACCATAGGAGCACCTTATTGGAAGGAACGGACAGTTCCAGAATAACCAGTTTACCGCCGGGCTTAAGAACACGCAACATCTCTTTAAGACCGGCCAGTCGGTCTTCGAAATTCCTGATACCAAAGGCGATGGTGACCCTGTCGAAGGAACAGGGTGCGAAGTGGAGCTCTTCCCCGTCCCCGAGCTCTGCGGAAACGATGTCCGTAAGCCCTTCCGCCGCAAGCTTGCGGCGCATTACTTCCAGCATGCCTTCTGACAGATCTACCCCCGTAACCTTGCCGGTTACGTTGTATTCTTTCATCCTTTTGGCAATGGCTATTGAAAAGTCTCCGGTACCGCAGGCAAGGTCCATGACCGCCAGCTTGTCGCCCTTGGGTACAATGTACTTCAGGGCCCTTCTGCGCCATGTTTTGTCCACATTCATGGACATTATATGATTAAGGTGGTCGTAGTCCGGAGATATATTGTCAAACATCTCCCTTATATTCTCTTTCTTGGGCATGTTGTCGAATTACAGAAGAAAACGGATGAAACCTATACCCATCAGCAAGCAGAACAGGAAGGTGGATATAACCAAAACAGGCAGCGCCGGGTCAAGAGCCTTGTCCTGCCGCTTCCACACCATAACAAGATGTACGATGTACAGGGGAGCGGTAAGCACAAACAGATAGTTCCAGATATCGGTAAGCCTGAGGCTGCAGAAAATCAGAGCGCAGGCCCAGCCGGCCAGGATGAGCGCCGTCTGGTAGATGCGGCTCCATTTGGGGCCCAGCAGAATGGCTACGGTAACGCGGGTGGCGGCGTCGGTCTTTGCGTCGCGGATGTTATTCACATTCAGCACTCCCACGCTGAAGAATCCGACACTTGCTGCAGGCAGCAGTATCTTGTAACTTGAAATCTCTCCGGTGCAAAGGAAGTAGCCTCCGACCACGGTCGCAAGGCCAAAGAACAGGAAGACGTAAACGTCTCCAAGGGCCCTGTAGCCGTAAGGATTGCGGCCCAATGTGTAGCGCATTGCAGAACCGATTGCGGCAACAAGCAGCATCAGGAAGCATATTCCTTCAAGGCTGAACAGGCTGCCGAAGGCGCTGAACTGTATCATCGCAATGCCGCTCAGTGCGCAAAGAACCACAAAAACGCCAATGGCAATCTTCATCTGACTGATGCTTAGGGAGCCGCTGTTGAGCCCGTATTCCGGACCCTGGCGCTGGGCGGTATCAGTACCTTTAAGAACGTCTCCAAGTTCGTTGCAAAGATTGGAAAGAATCTGCAGCAGAACGGCCGTAAGTATCAGGAAAACAATAGATAACGGTTTTACGTTATAGTCTGCGACTGCTAAAAATATAGCCAGGACTATACCTGCACAAGACAGGGGCAGGGTCCTGAGCCTCATAGAACTGACAAGTGCCTTGAATGTTGTCATACTTTCTTTGGAAATAACATCTTGAACCTTACGGAAACGCCGTGTCCGATAGCATAGAACACACCTTTAAGCCTTGTGTCAAAGACGAACTGCTCGTGGAACGGACGCCCCTTGGGGCTGTTCAGATAAGCCGCCCTCACCTTAAGCGGATAGGCCGCATTGCGCCATACTTCCGGTCCGGGATTGCGGTCGCAGTTGGCCAGAATGCCGGGCGCAACCACTATTGTGATGCCTTTTTTATGTGCCCTGACACCGTAATCATAGTCCCCGAAGGAATGGTGATATACAGGAGACAAATTGCCTACCTGCTGATATGCATATTTGGGTACGAGTACCAGGTTGCCGTTGAACATGTGGCAGGATACGGGAATGGCAGGGTCCGGCTGAACCAGCCTGTTGCCCTTGGTCCTGCCGCCGTAAGTAATTGTGCCTGAACTGTTTGCTGTTGTGCCGACCACTATCGCCCTGTGCCTTAGGAATTCTGAATTGTACAGCAGGGTGGCCAGTGCACCGTCAAGCAGGGTGGTGTCGTCGTTAACAAGAAGATAGAAGTCGAAGTCTTCTTTTGCCGCCTCTTCCCAAGCCAGACGCATTCCGCGGTTCCAGTACAGACCGCCTTCGCTGCGGATGATCCTGGTCTGGGGAAAACTCTCTTTCACGGCCTCCGACGTGCCGTCCGTGCAGCCATCGTCCACCATGAATATGCTTGCATCGTACTTGCCGTCCGCCTTCAGCCCGTCTATCTGCCGATAGCAGCTTTCAAGGCACTCAAGTGTCTTTTCCTTGCGGTTGAATACGGTAAGAAGAACGGCAACTGTAAGCATCTTAGTCAAGTTTTAAAACTGCCATGAATGCGCTCTGGGGCACCTGTACAGTACCTATCTGGCGCATACGCTTCTTTCCTTCCTTCTGCTTTTCAAGCAGCTTGCGCTTACGCGTGATATCGCCGCCGTAGCATTTTGCAGTCACATCCTTGCGCACCTGGCGAACCGTCTCGCGGGCAATAATCTTTGCTCCGATGGCGGCCTGGATGGCAATGTCGAACTGCTGTCTGGGGATGAGGTCCTTCAGTTTGAGGCAAATCTTGCGGCCGAAGTCGTAGGCATGATCCTCGTGGATCAGGGTAGAAAGGGCGTCGGCAGGGTCTCCGTTAAGCAGGATATCCAGTTTCACAAGCTTTGCGGGACGATATCCCATAAGGTGGTAGTCGAAGGATGCATAGCCCTTGGAGATGGATTTGAGCTTGTCGTAAAAGTCGAAGACAATCTCTGACAGCGGCAGCTCGTAGGTAAGCTCTACACGGTTCGCGGTAATGTAGTGCTCGCCTTTCAAAGTGCCCCTCTTATCCATGCAAAGCTTCATTACAGGGCCGTAGAAGTCTGTATTTGTAATGATCTGCGCCTTGATATAGGGTTCTTCGATATGCTCGATGAGGGTAGGGGCCGGCAGGCCGGAAGGATTGTGGACGTCGATCACCTCTCCCTTGGTAGTGTAAACCTTGTAGGATACGTTGGGGACGGTGGTAATAACGTCCATGGCGAACTCCCTGAACAGTCTTTCCTGCACGATTTCCATGTGCAGAAGTCCCAGGAAGCCGCAGCGGAAACCAAAGCCCAGGGCCAGCGAAGACTCGGGTTCATAAACGAAGGATGCATCGTTCAGCTGGAATTTCTCCAGGGTGGCGCGCAGGTCTTCGTACCTGTCCGCCTGGACCGGATACATACCGGCGAAAAGCATCGGCTTTACCTCCTCGAAACCGGCAATGGCCTTGCTGCAGGGCTGTTCTACATGGGTGATGGTATCTCCCACCTTAACCTCTGCGGCGGACTTGATGCCGGAAATGATGTAGCCTACGTCGCCGCACTCAATGCCGTCGGTAGGTTTGAGCTGCATCTTAAGCACGCCAACCTCGTCTGCCACATACTCTTTTCCTGTGTTGAAGAACTTGACCTTGTCGCCTTTGCGTATGCTTCCGTTCATAACCTTGAAGTAGGCTATGATGCCGCGGAAGGAATTGAATACAGAGTCAAAAATAAGGGCCTGGAGCGGTGCCTCGGGGTCTCCGACCGGTGCGGGAATCTTCTCTACGATGGCATCCAGAAGTGGTGCGACGCCTTCTCCGGTACGGGCTGATACCTTGTAAACATCTTCAGGGTCGCAGCCAAGGAGGTCGCAAACCTCGTCCGTAACAACCTCGACCATGGCGGAATCCATGTCTATTTTGTTCAGTACGGGGATAATCTCCAGACCGTGGTCTACGGCCTGGTAAAGGTTGGATATGGTCTGGGCCTGTACGCCCTGCGATGCATCTACTACCAGCAGCGCACCCTCGCAGGATGCGATACTGCGGGAAACCTCGTAGCTGAAGTCTACGTGTCCGGGAGTGTCGATGAGGTTGAGCCTGTACGTTTCACCCTTGTAAACGTAGTCCATCTGGATGGCATGGCTCTTTATGGTGATGCCCTTTTCCTTTTCCAGATCCATGTCGTCCAGCACCTGATTCTCCATGTCTCTGACAGACAGTGTCTTGGTTAATTCCAGCAGTCTGTCGGCCAGGGTGCTTTTACCATGGTCTATGTGGGCAATTATGCAAAAGTTTCTAATATGTTTCATTTCGTCGGCAAAGATAACAAAAAATGAATTTATTTTCTTATATTCGCGAGAGATACAATTGTTTAAACTAGTAGCCATGAGATGTAAAAATTGCGGTTGGGAAAACCCGGAGGGCAGCCTTCGCTGCTCAAAGTGCAATGCTCCGCTTGTCGGTTCAATGGTAGAACGTGGTGTTAGTCCGGAAGATAACAAGCCTCTTTCCGGTACGGTTAGGGAAGATGTAGAGGTTGAGGCTGTGGTGTCAGAAAAAAACTGTCCCCGTTGCGGATATCCCATCCGTCCGGATTCGGATCTGTGTCCGTCCTGCGGCTGCACGCTTGGCGCAGCCCCTGTCCAGCAGCCTGTCGAGCAGCCTGTCAGCGCAGGCCCTGTAGGCGGAACCGTCAACAGTTGGATGAACCCGGAAAAGGGCGTATTCTGCACCCTCAAACCCATCGCTTGGGTTAATGAAAAGATTGATTATCAGCCTGTTTCTTATTCCGGAGACAAGATTATTCTAAAGCGCTCCAACACTGATGCAAACAACAATTCCATCAGTTCCAAGGCTCAGGCCCAGCTTACCAACGACGGCAAAGACTGGTACATAGAGAATAAGAGCGACCAGGAGACCACCTTCATCAAGGTAAGCCGCAAAACCAAACTTGAACCGGGAGACATAATTGTTTTGGGCAACAGGCTCTTTGAATTCCAGGGGTAAAGAATAATGTCATGGAAGAGTACATCGCCAGCGAGAATTGCAGCTTTTCACGGGGCGACGGCATTGATGGTCGTTACTTTGTGGAAAAGCTTCTTGGAGAGGGTACCTTCGGCCGAGTGTATAAGGTAAGCTCTCCCGATGGGGGCAGTTATGCCCTTAAGCTGCTGAAGCTTTGGGAGGTCTTGCAGTCAGAGCGTCCTGCGCTAATAAGGCGCTTCGATATGGAATATGCCACCGGCCGCATTCCAAGTAATTATCTTGTACATTCTTACGGCCTTGGCAGCGTAAAGGGAAATCCTTATATAGTCATGGAGTTCTGCCCGGGCGGAGACCTTGCATCTGCGCTCAGTGCAAAGCGCATCAGCCTGCATGCCGCAGGCGCACAGATTCTCTTCGGCCTAAGGGACCTTCACCGCTGCGGCAAGGTGCACCGTGACCTTAAACCTGAAAACGTGCTGCTTCGGCAGGACGGCTCGGCGGTGCTTACGGACTTCGGCATATCCGGGGACCGCAATAACCGCATGACGGAAAAGGGTATCAACGGGGTTCCAAAGCAGATGTTCGGAACCTTCGGCTACATGCCCCCGGAACAGGTAAACCCGCGTCGCGGCAATGCAACGGTGCTGCCCACGACGGATATTTTTTCTTACGGGGTGATGATGTTCCAGCTGATTACAGCTTCCCTTCCTTTTGGCCGCTTGCAGTCAGAGTCAGACCTGCCGGCATACATAGAAAGGGGCAAAAGAGGTAGCTGGGACCGTGAACTTCTCCGTGCCATCCCGGGCGGCCGGGACTGGGAACAGCTTATAGAGGGCTGCCTTGTGCCGGACTTCAAGGACAGGCTCCAGAGTGCGGACGATGCCCTTCGTCTGCTGCCTTCCGGAAAGGACGGCAGCCTTGAGTACAAGGCGGTATCGTCAGAAATTTCAAGGCACGGGACCAAGATTGTGAATGGCCTTCTGCTGCGGGTTATGCAGGGCGAAGAGCCCGGCAGGCTATATTATCTGGACCAGCTTGCCACGGCCGCCGGAAGGCTGATGCTGACCATGGGCCGGCAGGTGCCGGGATCAGAGAATTCCATTCCAATCAAGGAACAGGATACCTGTTATGTGTCCAGATACCACTGCACCCTGGAAAAGAATCCTTCCAACGGCGGATGGATAATCAGGGACGGCCAGTGGCGCAGCGACACGGGCGGCGCAAAACCCACCTTCGGCTGGAAACGGTCCACCAACGGGACATATATTAATTCGACGGAAGTAGATGCCACGGGGCTTTATATCAAGCCCGGGGACATCATAACCATAGGAGATGTAAAACTTAGAGCGGAGGCGTACTGATGGCTAAAAAAGACATTAATATCTTCGGCACGTCGTTCCTGGACTTGTTGTCCGGTGCCCTGGCATCGGTCATAATCCTGTTTGTCATCGTACCTAAAAAGACCAGTTCGGACGTAGAAATAATTGAAAAGTTCAAGGAGCTGGAGGTAGTTGCAACAGAGGTTCAGGACTTGACAGCAAAACTAAAGGAGTCCGTTCCAAAGGATGTCTTCAAGGAGATATCCAAGGAAATGGACGAACTGCGCAGGAAGATCAGCGACCTGCGGGACAAGATTCGTTCGTTGGAAGAGGATATCAAGAAGACAACGGAAGAAAACAAGGCTCTGAAGCAGAAGGTAGAGGAACAGACGCAGGAGATAGAAAAGCTTAAAGAGCAGCTGCGGGATGCTCAGATCCGGGCTAAACAGGCCGAGCGCTCCAACAGCACGGCCAATACGGTAGAGAAAACGCTTGGCGTCTTTGCCAAGTTCGGCATACTCTTGCGCTGGGAGCAGACAGACACGGATGTGGATATGGGTGTGCAGCGGTTCGGAGAAAGTCCGGAGCAGTGCTGGCGTATGCATGCATCCAAGATTTGGGGTATCCTGGGAGAGGATGTGCGTGAGCGTGTAGATGAAGACACAGAGCGCTTCGAGCTGTTCTATGTGCCGGAGATTTATCCGGACGAATACACGGCATGGTGCAATATTTACTCCAAGTCGACAGGCCGCCAGGCAAGCGTTACGGCAACCCTTATCTTCCATCCCGGCCATCCGGACGAGCAAAGATACGAGGTTGGGCCATTCACAATCAAGGCTGATGAACCGAACAAGAGTTTTGTAACCTTCCGTCTTACAAAGAACGGATTTACGGTTCTGCAGCACAGGGAGCCCATCTGGGGTACAGGAAAAGTTGTTAAATAGAAAAATACAATACCATGAACAATAGAATTATAAGATTGTTAGTCAGCTTTTTAGCTGCAGTTGCACTGATGGTTGTACTGTGCGTCCTTACTCCGGAGCAGGATCCTCCGCGCATACTTGTCCTGCTTGGCGGTGTGCTGCCCGGTGGCCTTATCCAGGGCTTCACCTACTTCCTTTTCTTCTTTGGAATGTCAGAGGTCTTCCATACCAGCAAGCGTCTGACTTACGAGGCCGATGCCTTCACGGCCAAGCTTCTGCCTGAAGAAGAAAACTGGATACTTAGTGAAGAAGATGTAAACCAGCTGAAACTGAACATGCAGAAGATGGAGCGCAGCCAGAAGTTCCTGCTTACTGACCTTATCAAGAAAGCCTGCACCAAGTACCGTCTTGGCAAGTCTTCATCAGAGGTTCTTGGCTTGGTAGATTCACAGATAAATATCTACAAGTCCAAGATTGACGGGGAACAATCCTTCATGCGCTACACGGCATGGGCCATTCCCTCTGTCGGCTTCATCGGCACCGTGCTTGGTATTGCCGGCGCACTTGGATACGCAGACCAGGCCGGCAGCACAGAAGGCCTGAAACTGGTCACCGATATGCTTGGAGTGGCCTTCGATACCACCCTGGTGGCCTTGTTCCTGAGCATTATCCTTGTGTTCAGCATGCATTTCCTGGAGAAGAAGGAAGAAGACCTTTTCTCTGACATGAGTTCTTATATGAACGAGAACCTTATCAACCGGTTCTACAAATAATTGCGGATATGGCAGCGTATAAACAAACATTGTCAGGTTCCATAGGAGCCGGCATGAAATCCCTGATAGGCGGCAGCGGACGCCGGTATTATGTGCTGGAGCACAAAGTGGCGTCGGCATACCACAAGGCAGGTGAGTCGCAAAGGATAATAGTGGACCAGATTGAATTGGGCCGTGACCCCAAATGCCAGGTCCGCTTCGACGAATCATTCAAAACAGTGAGCCGTCGCCATGCGGCTATCGTGAAAGAGGGGGATGGATGGAAGCTTGTCCAGATATCCCAGACCAACTCTACCTTGCTGAACGGCAAGAGGGTAGAGCGCGAATGGTTCCTTCAGAACGGCGACGAGATACAGCTATCCACCAACGGCCCTAAACTGGGCTTCCTGGTTCCGCAGGGAGAAAAGGGACTGGTGCGTAGCATAGGCCTTACGGCCAGGATGAACCTGTTCCGCAAACAGGCCCTCAGGCCATACAAGACTTCCATCACCGTACTGGCATGCATCTTTATAGCTGCAATCGGCCTTGGAATATGGGCCCTGATGGGTCAGAACAAGGTTATCGCCCTGCAGGATAAGGCACTTGCAGAGTATAAAGAGCTGGTTGCAAAAGAGCAGGCCGTAAAGGATTCCCTGCTTAACAACCTTAAGATTACCAACGAGAGCCTGGCAGCAGATAATTATCGCATTAAGCAAAGGCTGCGTGAAGTTGAGTCACGCCGCGTTGCTGCTCCAACAGTAAAAGCTTCTGTAGATAATGCGGCCATAGATGTCTGTCTGCCAGATGTTTACTACGTTGTGACTGACTATTTCGATGTAGTAATGCCGGACGGTGAAACAGGTAAACTCATCCCTGAAGAAACTGGCATAGGCTGGTCCGGTTCCGGCTTCCTTCTGGATAACGGCAAGTTCGTGACTGCAAGGCACGTTGTGGAGGGTTGGAACTTTTGGCAGGACGTTAACGACAACATGGCCAGCCTGAACAAGATTGCTAACAACGGCGGCAAGGTTACCGTTCACCTGGTGGCATACTCTTCTACCGGAAAGCAGATAGAGTTCTCCAGCGACCAATTCACCATCGACAGGTCAAACGACCAATTCGGCACCGTTGAGGACGGTTCCAAGATGTCTAGGGCCAGTCTTGACGATACCGACTATGCTTTCATCGAAGTTGATTCCACTGATGGCGGTCTTGCCTTTGACGGCGAAAAGAGCCGCAATCTGGCCCGCGGAGAAGCTCTTACCGTACTTGGCTTCCCTCTGGGACTTGGTGTAGGTGCCGCCGGCGTGGATCCTGTTTATGGCAATGCAATTGTGGCTTCCAGGGGCCTGCAGAACGGAGTTATCCTTACCACCGATACCAACTACGAGCAGGGTAATTCCGGCGGTCCGGTATTCTATACCGATGCTTCCGGCAGGCTGGTGGTAGTGGGTATTGTATCCGCCGGCGCAGGCCGTAACGTAGGCTTTGTAGTTCCTATCTCTAAAATCAGGTAAACCAGGCCCATGAAAAAGATAGTATTTCGTATGCATGCGTATTCCGATGCGGCCGGAAAGTTCAATCCGGACGCGGTGCGCAGCGGCAACGAAGATAATTTTTACGTAGATGACAATCTTAACGACGATCTTGTAAGCCACTGCGAACCGGACGTCTCCAAAGAGCTGAGCGAATACGGCCTGATTATGGCCGTAGCGGACGGTATGGGAGGCATGAATGCCGGCGAGGTTGCGTCGGAGATTGCCGTTGAAACCATCCAGGAGTTTTTCTCTCCCGGAAAGATAAATCCGGAAAACAGCGCCACCCACGAGTCCAGGAAGGCGTATCTTGAATCCTTGATAGTCGAGGCTGACAAACGCGTGAAGAAAGATGCTGCGGGCAATCCCGAACACGAAGGCATGGGCAGCACCATCATCCTTGCGTGGCTGGTTGGGAACGAACTTACCGTCAGCTGGTGCGGCGACAGCCGTGCCTACAGGTACAACCCTGCAAGCGGCATTCAGCTGCTGTCAGAGGACCATTCCTATGTCCAGGAGCTGGTGCAGAAGGGCGTCCTGACGTACGACCAGACCTTTGAGCATCCACAGGGTAATATCGTTACCCGCAGCCTGGGCGATGACACCAAGAAAATAAAGCCGGAAACCCGTTATTTCAATGTTTACGACGGCGATATTATCCTGCTTTGCAGCGACGGCCTTAGCGGTGTCCTTCGCGACAGGAAGACCCCTGACGGCGAAGGCGGCTACTTCCCCGGCAATAATCTTGAAGACATCATAGCCTCTAACAAAGAGTCCCTGGTAGGCTGCCGCGAGGCCCTTTGGCGCGCCGCAGAAGATGCGCAGTGGTACGACAACGTCACCGCCATCCTGTGCGAAATCCAGTCCGGCGCCGGTCCTGCTCCAGCCACGGCGGAGGCTCCGGTAAAACCGGAACCCGCAACCCCAAAATCCGGTTTTAAGTGGATACTGCTGGCCCTGGCCGTCATAGTCCTTCTTGGCGCCGGAGTCTTCTTCCTGCTGAATAAGGGCGATAAGGCTCCTGAACCGCAGACAACGGAACAATTCGATAATCCTCCAATAAACAATAATAATGACACAGCTGGCACCCAAAGTACAGATTAAGGACGGAGATCACTCCTACACCTTAGAGGAATACATAGGCAGTGGCAGTTACGGAGAAGTCTGGAAGGCCACGGACGACGCTACGTCCCAGGAAGTCGCCATCAAGTTTTACATAATGCTTGATGAAAGCGGCCGAGAGGAGTTCATGTCAGAATACCAGATAGCATACGGCTTGCATCATAAAAACCTGCTTACCGCATCGTACTTGGGTACCTGGGAGAACCGTCCCTTCCTGGTCATGCGTTATTGCCCCAAAGGTTCTGCTGCCCGCCTGGTGGGTAAGATGGAACCTACGGCAGAGAACGAGAACACGCTGTGGCGTTTCATCCGCGATGTAGCCGCCGGCCTGGCCTGCCTGCACGGGCAAGAACCGGACCCCATCGTCCATCAGGACATCAAACCGGACAATATACTTATAGACCCGGACGATAATTTCGTAATCACGGACTTTGGCATAAGCAAGAAGATACGTTCCACCATGCGAAGCCAGTCCAACCGCTCTGCCAAGGCGGGAGCAGTGGCTTACATGGGCCCGGAAAGGTTCTCTTCTCACCCTGCACCCATTATGGCAAGCGACATCTGGTCCCTTGGCGCAAGCATTTATGAAATTGCGATGGGCGAGCTGCCGTTCTATGGCCAGGGTGGCAATATGCTTCGCAACGGAGCCGATATGCCTGAGGTTGACCCGCGTTGGTCAGAGGATCTGAAGAACGTCATCTACCTATGTCTGGCTAAAGAGCCCTGGGACCGTATCAAGGCCTACGAGCTTGAAGAGTTCGCCCAGAACATACTGGCCAGCCGCCTTGCCGGCGGGGCTGACTTCGACCCCCGCAAGACCCAGCGCAAGGTTACGCCCCCGGTGTTCAACGAGGCTCCGGCTCCTGTCCCTGATGAGACCCCGGCTCCTGCAAAAAAGAGCCGCAAGGGCCTCTTTATAGGTATTGCCGCGGCTGTTGTTGCAGTCGGATGCTTTGCGGCTTGGTTCTTCTCTACTGCAGACAGGAGGCAGGCCCATTCAAAGATAGAAGCTTACAACAATTTTGTAGCGGAGTGCCGGACGGATATCGAGAATGGCGATGCCCGTAATTACAAGGACCTGCTGGAGGCTAAGGAGCTGATAGATACCGTTTTGTCCTATGACTTCAGGTACTCTAAGTACTATCCGGACGTATTTCGCGAATACTATAATCTTATCGATGATTTGGATTATAAGCTGGACGAGGCTTGCAGCTCCTGGGCAAAGGCTGCCAATTCACAGAAGTCGATAGGTAATTTTGGCAATGCAGCAGATTATTCCAGACTCGCCGTACTTTTGCAGCCGGAGTATCCGGACAGCACTTTGTCTGCCAATCTTTTATCCTTGTGTGAGAGTCTTGCCTATATGAAGATCGGCGATATAGATATTAGCTATCTAGACGAGGATGGCAGCGTTTTGGACAGTGAAAGCGACGCCATATCTGCCAAGAAAGTAAACGAGATCAGCTTTTTCCTTAAGTATAACGGCATCCTGGACGTGGATGCCAAAGCCACGTTAACAGTGAAGTTTTATGGCGGATGGAAGGGCGCCCTTTCAAATGAAGTTCCTTTGAGTGTGCTGCCCTATTCGGCTAACATCCAGTATCCGCATAATGTCTACCTGACATCCTGGAACTATGAAAAGGGAAGCCATTACAGTCCCGGCAATTTCAGAGTAGAGGTATGTATGGGGGATAATATTCTTTTTGAAAAATCGTTCACCTTAAAGTAACCAGACCATGTTCAGATACAGGTTTTTGCTCATACTGCTATTTGTTTTCTCCGGGTCCTTTATCAACTTAAAGGGCCAGGACTGCGACTGCTACGCTACCACTCGCGCGCAGGGCGTCAAGCTTATGCAGCAGAAGAAGTACGCCAAGGCGATTGCAGTTTTCAACGCTGCGGAAGACTGTCCGGACAAACCGGCAGGCAACGACCTTGCCCAGAAGCGCGCAGAATGTGAAAAGGCCATAAAAGCAGCAGAGGATACAAAGCGCCAGGCAGAAGAGGATGAGTACTGGCGCCGCAGGGTTGAGGAGATCCAGCAGCGGAAGAAGGACGAATCGGCCGACAAAGGCTATATGGACATCGAATATGTTCACTTCGGCAATGAGAGCAAAAACAGGGATGTCCTAACTTGGTATGGCGGTACGCTTTACGACGAGGAGATGAGATATCTGGTTCCTAAAATCGGCTATACCGGCCTGGCAAATGAGTCAAAGGCCGTTACCCTTCATTGGAAGATCTTCAGGCCGGACGGAACCATGTTCAGGAACGATCAGTCCCCGGCGGGTTATACTTCAAGCTACACTTATACTATTTTGCCGGGAAGCGGTAATACGGTGACCCTTTTGGGCTGGGGATCTGAAACCGGAGGCCTGTATAAGCCCGGACTCTACAGGTTTGAGCTTTATTGCAACGGCCACCTGCTCAGGACCGAATATGCGGACATCAAGGCAAAGAATACCACAACAACAAATTCGACTTCTAAGACGGCGACAATAAAAGAAGTAACCGTCGACCACAATGTTTACCAGGACGGCAACAAGGGAATGAAGATTCACGTGAAGTTCGAAATTCTGAATTGCAAGGACGATGCTTGCCGCGCGATTGCGTACTTCTATTATGCCAACGGAACCGCTATTAAGGATACCAACGGCCAGTATAAAGATGCCAGTGGCAATGTTTCAGTAGGAGTGGATTTTAAGCCCGCATATGAATGGACTTCCTACAGCGACCTTATCATCTTTATGCCTTATTCAGAGATACATTCAACCACAAGGACGGGCACGGTGGAAATGTACTTCGACACAAAGCTGTACGACTTTACATCCAAAGAATTCATTGGAAACAATTACAAAGTCACATTCAATATGACATATTAAAAAAAGAAAGGCCGCTAATCGCGGTCTTTCTGTTCTCTGGGACCTCTTTCCTCGAACATAGGTCTGTCCTTATCCTTGTTCTTGTTTTTGCCAAGACGGTGGATTTGCTCCCTGCGGAATTTCTCTTCTGACAGGAAGAGCTTTGCAACCTTCTTTGCGGGAAGAACCTTAAGGAAGTCTTCAAGATACTTGCCCTCAAGTTCCTGGAAAGTCTTGTTGGCGTCAAGATAAAGCTTGGTAAGAGTCTTTATAGAGGCGTCGTCAGCGTCTGTTTTCAGAGCGTTTGACAAATTTTTGAATGCTTTGATAGAAGCAGTAAGGGCGTCTTTCTGCTCTCCGGCCATCTTGTTGTAAACGGGCCAGAATTTTTCTGCTTCTGCAGGGGTAAGTTCCAGTTCAGCGGTAATGAAAGCTATTTTTTCAGCTTTGATTTTATCCGGGTTGCCATGAAAAGCGCCGGCGTTCCATGAAAGGCAGAGGGCAGCGACGGCTGCCATTGCCATGCTAATCATTCGTTTCATCTGCATCAATGTTTTCAATGTTTACACCTGAGTCAATTAAATAATTGATGATATCGTCCTCTGAGAACTCCGCTTCCTGTTGCTCGAACTCGGTCTCGTCATACATGTATGGCGACGTGGTGCGCACCAACCCAGCCAGCTCGTACTGGCTATCCAAGTCCTGAACACCTATGGCAGGGGTGCCGGCCGTGCTCCGAAGGATGGCTGTTCCAACGGTAACAATCGCTAAGAAAGCGGCTGCCATAGCCAGATGAGGCCTTACACGCTGCCATGTAGAGGGCATCTCCTGCTGGCAGGGGATGCTGTGCAGACGTGCCTTCAAATCATTGAAGTAGCCTTCCGGGGTTATATGAGAATTTTGTTTCATCGCTTTCTTAGACAGCTTTAAATGTCGAAGGTTTAAAAAGTACTTCCGTTATTTACAATTCCAGCAAATCTTTAAGCCTTTCGGCGGCAAAATGGTAGGATGCTTTCAGGGCGCCGACGGACGTTCCGGTAATCTCCGATATCTGCTCGTACGACAGGTCGTCATAGTACCGAAGGCAAAAAACTGTCCTTTGTTTTGAGGGCAGGCGGGCGATGGCCTTGGATAGCTTGCGCTCTGCCTCGTCACCATCGAACCAAGGGTCGGAATCGATGAGCCTGTCGGCCTCGGCGGCATAGGTGCTAAGCGACAGGGCGCTGCGGATCCTGGTCTTTGCCACATGGTTGAGGGCGGCATTGGTGGCTATCCTCCATATCCATGTGAAGAGCTGGCTGTCGCCACGAAACCCCGGCAAGGCATTCCATATCTTAATATAAATGTCTTGCACAAGGTCGTCGGTATCTTCGTGGGAAAGGGTAAAGCGGCGAACATGCCAATACAGACGCTCGCTGTAGGTATCTACAATAGCGTCAAAGGCGCGACGCAGGTCGCCATCCTTGATGAGTGTCTGTATTTCCCGTTCTGTCAATTATTTACGTGCGATGGCAGCTTTTGCAGCACTAACAATGTGCGCAGCGTCAAGGCCGTATGCAGCCATTAGTTCTGCGGGAGTTCCGGTCTGGCCGAAGCGGTCTCCGCCGTTAATGAACTCAAGGGGCTTGGGTGCTTTGCGTGCAAGAACTCCTGCAACCAGCTCTCCAAGGCCGCCTGCGCTGTTGTGCTCTTCTGCCACTACTGCTGCACCAGTCTTCAAAACAGATGCCAAAAGGGCTTCCTCGTCCAGCGGCTTAATTGTGGCAACGTCCAGAATCTCTGCGCTAATGCCTTCTTTTTCAAGAGCTTCCGCAGCCTTGATTGCTTCCCATACCATGTGGCCGGTAGCGATGAGGGTAACATCCTTACCCTCGTTCATCACGTAGATCTTGCCAATCTGGAAGGGGGCGTCGGGCTCGGTGAAGTTAGGAACGCCGGGACGGCCGAAGCGAAGGTAAACGGGACCGTTATATTCTGCGGCTGCAATTGTTGCTGCCTTTGTCTGGTTATAGTCACAGGGGTTGATGACAACCATGTCCGGAAGGGCGCGCATAAGGGCGATGTCCTCCATGGTCTGGTGGGTTGCGCCATCTTCTCCAAGGGTGATTCCTGCGTGTGAGGAAGCCAGCTTGACGTTAGTCTTGCCGTAAGCTACCTCTTGGCGGATCTGGTCATATACGCGGCCGGTTATGAATTCTGCAAATGAGCCGGCGAAAGGCACTTTACCGGTAATGGCAAGGCCGGCTGCTACGCCAACCATGTTGGCTTCTGCAATGCCGCACTGGATGAAACGCTCCGGGAAGGCCTCTGCGAATGCATCCATCTTAAGGGACCCTTTGAGGTCTGCAGTAAGGGCAACTACGTTAGGGTTGCGTTTTCCGGCTTCAAGAAGGCCTGCGCCAAAGCCGCTGCGGGTATCTTTTTTACCTGAATCTGTATACTGTTTCATAATTAAAAGTCTCCAAGGGTTTCTTCTATCTGTTTCATTGCCTCTGTGCACTGCTCTGCTGAAGGAGCCTTGCCGTGCCACTTGCATGTGCCGGCCATAAAGTCTACGCCGTGGCCCATGTCAGTCTTGAAGAGTATCATGACGGGCTTGCCCTTAAGGGTCTTGGCCTTTGCGAAGGCGTCAAGAATAGCCTGCATGTCGTGGCCGTCCGCTACGATGGTGTTCCAGCCGAAGGCTTCCCAAATTGCCGGAAGGTTTCCGTTGCCTGCAACGGATTCGGTGGTTCCGTCAATCTGCTGGCCGTTCCAGTCGGTCATGGCGATAAGGTTGTCCAGGCCATGGTGAACTGCGAACATTGCAGCCTCCCAAATCTGACCTTCCTCACTTTCACCGTCGCCGCACATTACATATACATAATTGTTCTCTTTATCAAGCTTTTTGCCAAGGGCGATGCCTGCTGCGGCAGAGAGGCCCTGGCCAAGTGAGCCGGATGCCTGGGTTACGCCCCTGAGGCCTTTGCGGACTGAAGGGTGACCCTGAAGAGAGGTGCCAAAGCGGCGGAAAGTAGCAAGGTCTGCTACGGGGAAGTATCCGGTGCGGGCAAGAAGAGAATAGTAAACGGGGGTAAGGTGACCAGCAGAGAGGATGAATACATCCTGGCCTTTGCCGTCGCGGGTCCACGTTGCCGGATCATGCTGCATTACATTGAAGTACAGGGCAGTAAGGAAGTCTGCGCTGCTCATGGAGCCGCCGGGGTGTCCTGAGTTGGCTTGTGAAACCATCCTGACGATGTCTCTGCGTACCTGAGAGGCCGTCTTTTCAAGTTCTTTGATATTTTTCATTGTATATGTGGATGAAATTTTATATATTTGTGCAAGTGCGCAAGTAGTAGTGACAAAGTTAATAATCTGAAACGTAAATACCTAATTTTTCATATTATGAACGTACAACTTTACAACAAAACCGTTAAACTGATCTTTACGGCAGTTCTCGTCCTTGCAGTCGCAAGTATCATTCAACCTTTCACATCTTTCTTTGGCGGTGTTCAGGAATTTGGCAGCGATGTTTCCAAAGCTCTTGGTGCCGGTGGTGGAGTTGGTTTTTATCAGATTCTTCGTTGGATTATCAATCTTGTTGTTATTGGTGCTACCGCAATGTTTGTATGGGGTCTTTTCAACCTCAAGGGTATTGTTGATGGTCCTGAGGCTCAGGGCGCTGTTAACTTTGTCTTCCTGGCTGCTGCCATCGCTGTTCTGAGTGCTATTTTAAGCTTCTTCCTTGGCGGTATCCTTCTTGGTCTTATCAACATTGCCGTTGCCGTTCTTTACATTCTTGGCTACAATGGAATGAAGACCGCTCCCGGTCTGCCGGAGCCCGCAAGGCAGGGCGCAGGCCTTCTGTTCGTAGGCGCAATCCTTCAGATTGTTGCAGCTGTCATCTCACTTATTCCCGTTGTGGGTCCCGTGCTCGGCTTCATCATCTGCATCGCCGCCTTCGTTCTCTACATTGTGGGTTGGAAGAAAATCGCTACTCCCGTAGCTTAACAAATTTGCTAAAGGAATATATGGAACTCTCTTGTGAGGGTTTTATAGGCCGGGGTATAAGCCCCGGCTTCTTGTATTATAAGGGTGTCCTCTGACAAAGGGCCTTCCTTCCTGCTGAATTCCAGGATTACTCGTGTGACGGGTTTGGAAGGGCTGGTCTTGATATTCAGGATTCGGGAAAGATAGAGTGAAGAATCTGTCGCAGCCCGTGCCTTTTCTGCGGCCCCGGCCGGAAGAATCATGGCAAGGCGGCCGTCCTGGGCCAGGTGGCGGGAGGCAAAGTCCAGAAGGCTTCGCCAGGAAAGGCCGTTTTCGGCAGTGTGCCTGGCGGCGCGTTTTCGCTCGTCCGGATTCAGCAGGGAATTCTCAAAATAAGGCGGGTTGGATACTATAAGCTCGTATTCAGCGGTCAGATCCCGGTCTAATTCCTCTATGGCTAAACACTTGGCTTTCATGTGCTTAGCCCAAGGCGATGAGGCAAAGTTCTTTGTCGTTTCCTCAATGCCTTCTGCATTGATGTCTATGCCGCAAATCTCAAAATCTGCCAGGCCGGTAGCGGCCAGGCGTTGGGCTATCATAAGGGCGATTATGCCCGTTCCGGTGCCTGCGTCAAGAATTCGCCTCTCCGTTCCCAAAACAGTGGCGGCACTGCCAAGCAGCACGGCATCAGTCCCAACCTTGAAGGCGGAACCGGAGTTCAGAACAGAGAATTGCTTAAACCGGAACATTAGACAAACATTCCGTCTTTCATGTTAAGAGTGCGGTCGCAGATAGCAGCAAGGGTGGGGTCGTGGGTAACAATCACCATGGTCTGCTTAAGGTTGCTGCGAAGTTCCAGAAGCAGTTTGTGAAGCTCTTCCTTGGTGGCGCTGTCAAGATTGCCGGAAGGTTCGTCGGCAAGAAGCACCGCGGGGGAATTCACCAGGGCGCGGGCAATAGCAACGCGCTGCTGCTCGCCTCCGGAGAGCTCTGAAGGCTTATGCTTAAGCCTATCTGCAAGTCCAAGAGTATCAAGTAGTTGGATTGCTTTTTCCTTAGCCTGGGCCTTGCCTGTACCGGCAATAAGTGCGGGAATCATTACGTTCTCAAGGGAAGTGAATTCCGGCAGCAGGTGATGGAACTGGAATACAAAACCAATCTTGCGGCAGCGGAAGTCAGAAAGGTCGTTTCGCCCAAGGGAGAGGGCGTCTATGCCGTCTATTGTCAGGGAGCCGCTTTCCGGACGCAAAAGGGTGCCAAGTATCTGAAGCAGAGTGGATTTGCCGGCGCCGGAAGCGCCCATGATGGCTACAATCTCTGCGGCATCGGCATAAAAATCAAGGCCCTTCAAAACCTTGAGAGGGCCAAAACTTTTTTCAATGCCTTTTGCCTCTATAATCATAGAATGCTTGTTATGATGTCGGGGTAATAGGACTCGAACCTACGACCCTCTGCTCCCAAAGCAGATGCGCTAGCCAACTGCGCCACACCCCGATGTCCCAAGTGGGATTGCAAAGATACTGCTTTTTTTCAATACCCGCAACAGATACTAAATCTGCCAAATCAGGAAGAGAGATAACGACACATTGTAGAAACTGCCCTTCCAGTGGATGTTATAAAAATAATCATCCGGCTTTTTTGTGGAGTGATAGCTTTTGAAAAGGGATCGGTTATAGGAGAAGCGGGTTCCAAATGAGAAGCGGTCGATATTGGCTCCAAATGACACATTGCCCACCCAGTTAAGCTCTGGTTTGCTTTTAACGCTCTTTACAATTCCCGATGAGCGGGGTTTCAGATGGATTTGGTTAAAGACTGTGAACATTGGGATGAGTGTCATACTCAGCGTGATGTTCCGAAGCCCCTTGCGTGCGTTGGAATTGAAGGCCCGGAAGGTTACTGGCTGTGGATCCTTGTGCCAGAAAACAAGGTTATAGGAATATCCGGCACCAAGAGAGACCTGGTAGGTATTATATGAGTCGATGTCTCCAAGGCTGTAAGCTATATATTCGTTAGGCGCAAAAGAAATTTTGGCCTGCAAATATCTGGCCGCCAGTATTGCCGATCCGGCCGATTTGCGCTGGATGGTTTTTCTTCCGAAGGCAGCATCCTGTGCGAAGTGCCTTTTATTCAGTGTATAGTAGACGTCAAACAGATGATACCTAATGGTCCAATCCGAATCCGATTTGTACTTTTTGTCAGAATAATAAGGTTGGGACGGATCGTCGCCGATGGTTATTCGGTAGTTCATTCCGTCCTTGATCTTGAAGTAGCTGTAGCTTAATGCCCAGGGGCCGCTTTTGTAACTGAAGGTATATTTTTTATTATGCCATTTGCGTTTCTTGTTCAATTCCCAGGACATGCTGAAGCCAATCTTGTTGTAAGTTGCGCTGATGCCGATGTTTTTTGTAAAACCTCCCAGCATGTCGGAGCGGGTGGTTCCCGGAACGGATATGGTCCTGACGCTCCCGTCTTCAAGTGTCTCTTCATAATTATCCTTGAAACTCCAGCTCATAGTCATTCCGTTTTTCCTAAGGGTGCTGCTGACCTTTATCTTAAGTTCCGGAGGGGCTACCCACAGGTAGGTGGAGTCTCGGTTGGTGCTGGCCCTTACCATCTGGTTCATGGTCCATTTAATCCCCTTTAATACCGCTCCGTCGTCCTCGTTTACCGGGAAATATTGAGCTCCGGCCGTATAGCCGGAGAAAAGAAGCAGGAATATTAACTTAAAACGTTTCATTTATGCAAATATAAACACATTTTGTGTAAATAAAAGCAAAAATGAAGGCTTTATGGAACAGGGTCGTAGCCGGAGCCACCCCAGGGATGGCAGCGCAGAATGCGCCTTACCGCCAGATAGGTGCCCTTGAAGGGGCCGTACTTACGCAGTGCCTCAAGCGCGTACTGGGAGCACGTAGGGGTGAAGCGGCAGCTCGGCGGTTTAAACGGAGAGATGCAAACCTGATAGAACTTAACCAGAAATACCAGCGGGAAAATGGCTATGTTCTTAAGAATCGATTTTGTCTTTGACATAGGCCATTATTTTTTCAACAGCCTCTTTAATCTCCTTATAATCAGCTACTTCCTTGCTGTTGTAAATAAACATGATATCGCAGCCGCAAGTAACTCCAAGAAGGTCCTTGGACCTGCGGTAGGCTTCGCGCAGGCGGCGCTTCAGGAGGTTGCGCTTTACTGCACGTTTAAAGAAGCGCTTAGAAACCGAAACCATCATCCGGTTGCAGTCTGTAGCGTTTGCGTCGTAATGCCAGCAGAATTTTAGACAGCCCTCGTGCCCGAAACGCCCCTTCTGGAGAAGGTTCGCAATGGCACTCTTGCCACAAAGCCTTTCTTTTTTTGAAAGGCCTTCCATTACAGGGATGAAAGATATACCTCCAGCGCCTTGGCTACGGAAGGAACCTCCGGGGTAGGAGCGGAGATGGCAATGGGAAGACCCTGGCTCTCAAGCTCGTTGACAATCTGCTTGCCAAAGGTAACGAACTTAAGCTTGTCGGCTTTGAAGTCCGGGAAGTTCTCCTGCAGGGCTTTGAGGTCTGCGGGATTGTAAACAACGGCCAGGTCGTATGAATTGATGTCGATGTCCTTGAGGTCCTGGGAAACAGGCTTTACAAAGGCACCGGTCTCGTAGTTGAGGCCTGCAGCGGCGAAGAGGCCGGTAATAGCCTCGTTATGAGCGCCTTCTGCGGTGGTGATAAGGAACTTTTCACCCTTGTGCTTTGCGGTAACAAGGGCGACTACAGACTGGGGAGTACCGGTTCCGTAGAAGATTTTCCTCTTTCTGAAGATGATATGTTTCTGAAGGTAAACGGCAACAGCTTCTGTTGTGCAGAAGTATTTCATTGTGTCCGGAACCTTTACGCGAAGTTCTTCGCACAGGGCAAAGAAAGCATCAATTGCATGCCTTGCAGTGAAAACAATTGCCGTATAATCTGAAAGATTCAGTTTTTGGGCGCGGAATTCCCTTGAAGAGAGGGATTCTATAACGAAAAAAGGCTTGAAATCGATGGTAACGCCATACTTCTGCCTGATGGCATCGTACGGGGCCTGGTTGGCAGGCGTTGCCTGGGAAATCAGAATCTTGCTAACACTCATATCGTCCTAAAAAATTATCGCACTGGCAACCAATAAAATGGATGGCGCCAATTCAAGGGCGCAAAGGTACAAAAAACCTTTGAACCTGCGACCTTTCCAGGACAAAATTTCAAAATTTCGGTAAAAAATCACAATAAATACGATTGCGGCAATGTACAAAAGCACTCTGCGGGAGGTGTCGTCCGGGATTCCGGCAAAAGCAGCGATGCCGCAATAAATGATGGCCAGTAAGGTTATCAGAATAAAGCCGTTAGGTAGATTCGTCTTGGCAATCTTCCACTGCTCCATGCAATAAGAGGGGGCAAAAAAGACCGCCAGCAGTTGCCGGACGCCAAGGTAAATGAAGGCTACTCCCAACGAAATGAGGGTAACCATATGCGGCGGCATGCCGTCCATTATGCCAATATGGTAAAGGCTGAACCTTGAAGAAATCAGGCAAAATGGCAGGAAGGCCAGATGAAAAAGTATGTTTCTTTCACGGCTGAGCCTCATACTTTGATTAAGACGAGCCGTAGCCTTCCATCCGGTAAGAGCGCCGAACAGATATGGAATCAGGGTGTATAGCAGATTCAGGCTGAAGATGCCAATTATGGTTGCGGCAACGACAAAAGCCCCGTTGATGGGGTCTGCCGCCCAGACGTTTCCAAAGTCTCCGGCCGCTTCGGCAAGAGACCCTGCGTCCGGAACAGTGCCGCCAAGGAAGGCCTCGGAGGCGTTACGGATGCCATCCAGCGCTATTTCAGAAAACAAACCCGGCACCGTCAGTTCCCTCGTTTTGCTTTAACATAACCCATTGACTGGAGCAGGGCCGTGACTTTGTCACGAAGGTCTCCCTGGATGGTGATCTCTCCGTCCTTTGCGCTGCCGCCTACGCCGCACTTTACCTTAAGGGTGCGGCCAAGCTCTGCAAGATCTGCCGCCGTTCCTACGAAACCGCTTACAAGGGTAACGGTTTTGCCGCCCCTGTTGCGACGGTCTATGCCTACTATAAGTTTCTGTTTTTCAGGCGGTAAGGTGGCTTCTTCCTGAACCTCGTCCTCGTTTGTGAAGTTGAAGTCCGGGTTGGTGGAATACACCACGCCAAGGCGTTTTTTCCAGTCGTTATCCATTGCGTATTATACTAATCTTAAGCACAATATTTGCAAAGATATAGAATCTTGTCGTATATTTGTAGTTTGATTTGTCCAAATTTCGGGCAAAAGAATAGAAAACTGTTGAGAATGGATAATAAACAATTCAAGTTGTGGAATCTGGTCACCTCTGTGGCCGTGCTTGTAATCGCTTCGTTTACATACATTTCCACAATAGAGCCGTCCGCCTCTTTCTGGGACTGCGGTGAATTTATTGCATCGTCATACAAACTGGAAGTGGGCCATCCCCCGGGAAACCCTGTATTCCAGCTCATAGCACGTTTCTTCACTATGTTCACCGGTGCTTCCGGTGCAGCCGTTGCCGTGAACATAATGAGCGCCCTGTGCTCTGCATTCACCATTTTCTTCCTTTATCTGACCATCGTTTTCTTTGCAAAACGCATGTTCGTTCCCGGAAAGGATGGTAATTACACCCCTGGTGCTGCAGCTGCCATAATCGGTGCCGGTGCCGTAGGCTCCCTTGCCTACTGCTTCTCCGATACCTTCTGGTTCTCTGCAGTAGAGGGAGAGGTTTATGCAATGTCGTCCCTGTTCACGGCCATAGTATTCTGGGCTATGACAAAGTGGTACGAGCAGGCAGACCGCCCCGGTGCAAACCGCTGGATCGTGCTTATATCCTTCCTGATGGGTCTTTCCATAGGAATCCACCTTCTGAACCTGCTTACAATTCCGGCCTTCGTATTCATGTACTACTACAGGATGCGTGAAGACAGGCCTTACAAGGCGTGGGAGCTTATAAAGATCTTCGCCCTTGCAATTGTGATCCTGGGCGTGATTGTGGCACTGGTTATCCCCGGCATCCCCAAGCTGGCAGCTTACTTCGACCTGTTCTGCGTGAACACTCTGGGCCTGCCCATCAACCTTGGCGCCGCTATCTTTACCGCATTGCTGCTTGGCTCACTTTTCTGGCTTCTGTTCTTTACTATGAAGAAGGGCAAGGTGCTGATTAACACCATCTTGCTTTGCTTCACCTGCATCGTAATCGGCTTCAGTATATTCAGCATCGTAATCATTCGCTCCAGCGTGATGCCTCCTTCCAACGAGAACCAGCCGGACAACGCATTCTCTCTGGTAAGATATCTGAACCGTGACCAGTACGGCAGCCAGCCGCTGCTTTACGGCCAGTACTTCGATGCCCCGTACGATATCGCCATTCCCAAGTATTGGGCCCGTGTGGGTGACAAATACCAGTATGTGAACGGTCCGATGGACGCAGATTACAAGGCCGCCGGCAAGATGCTCTTCCCCCGCATGTGGCAGAGCTCCCCGGACGGAAGGTACGAGCGCTTTTACATGACTTACATGGACGACCGCGGCTCCTTCGTGCCCGGATCCAAATATAAGAAGCCGACGTTCCTGGACAATCTGGCATATTTCTTTGACTACCAGTGCAACTGGATGTACTGGCGCTACTTCATGTGGAACTTTGCCGGCCGCCAGAACGATATCCATTCTCCCGTTCCCGGCAACCGTTTCTACGGCAACTGGGAAAGTGGTATCAGCCTTGTGGACAACTGGCGCCTGGGAGACCAGAGCAACGCTCCGGAGGTTATGTCCCAGAACAAGGGCAAGAACCATTACTACATGCTGCCGCTGCTGCTTGGCCTGATCGGCCTGTTCTTCCAGTTCTCAAGGGACCGCAGGGGCTCATGGCTCGTAGTGCTGATGTTCTTCATGACCGGTATCGCAATCGTGCTTTACCTTAACCAGCCTCCTTATCAGGTCAGGGAAAGGGATTATGCTTATGCCGGTTCGTTCTATATGTTCGCAATCTGGATAGGTTTTGCCGTACTGTGGCTGTACAAGCTGATGTCTAACTTATTGAAGAACAAGGGTTTGATAGTTGGCTTGGTGGCATCGGTACTGTGCCTGGGCGTGCCTGTTCTCATGGCACAGCAGAACTGGGACGACCACAACCGCAGCAACCGTGCAACGGCAGTGGAGATTGCAAAGAACTACCTTAACTCCGTAGGCCCCAACGGCTATATCATTACCCACGGAGACAATGATACCTTCCCGCTCTGGTATGCCCAGGAGGTTGAAAACATCCGTCCGGACGTACGCGTACTGAACACATCCCTGCTGGGTACCGACTGGTACATCGGCCAGATGAAGTACGCATCCAACCAGAGCGCTCCTATCAAGCTTTCAATACCTCAGGAGCAGTACCTGTACGGCACCAACGACTTTGTTTACATCTATGATACCAGGGATACCACGGTGGCCATTTCTGACGTTATGGCAGTCTTCCTGCACCCCCGCGCCAAGCTTCCGCTGCGCGACGGCCGTCAGGTAGATTACCTGGTATCACGCAAGATAAGCGTACCTGTTAACAAAGAGAATGTGCTTAAGTACGGCATCGTTCCGCCGGAATATGCGGATAAGATCCTGGATCAGATAGTGCTTGAGATTCCCCAGAGCAAGGAATTCCTTAGCAAGCAGGAACTCTTTATCATCGACCTGCTGTCCAACTATCAGTGGGACAGGCCTTTGCATATGCTTAGCCAGGGTGGCGACATTAACATCGGCCTTAAGAACTACCTTATGGACGATGGGTTCAGTTCCCACCTTATTCCTATCCGCAACAGCATTTCTTCCACTAAAGGTGTCGGCAAGATAGTAGATGCGGATGCCCTTTACAAGAGGGTGATGGAAACCTATACCTGGGACGCCCTTAAGCGTCAGGACTACTTTGTAGATTATCAGAACCTCATAACCTTCCTTGGTACAGTACCTCAAAGGGATATGTTCGTCAAGACGGCGCAGGTATTCCTTGACAGGGGAGACAAAGAGAAGGTAATAGCCCTGCTGGACAGGTGCCAGGAGTGCATTCCGGCAAGCACCTTCCCCATTGAGACCATCTGCCTTGGTTTTGCTGCCAACGACCTTCAGGTGGCCAAAATGGTTAAGCAGTACTACGAGGCCGGAGCTGCTGACAAGGCCCGTGAACTTGGACTTAAGTTCGCAGAAGAGCTGGTGAAGACCGCTGCCTTCTATGTAGATTACTATGAAGAGGCAGACTCTGAGTTCCATTACTGCATGCAGCTGCTGTACGAAGACCTTGCAGAAACCTTCAAGGCAAACGGCGACGAAAAATTGCTGGATCCTTATGTCAGTCAGCTTGACGACATGGTGAAAATGCTCATGAAGAAGTATTCTGCCGGGGTAGAGGACGATACTGACGATAATACTGTAAACGACGATGAAACTGGAGTTTCCGAATAGCCAGTGGGCAGATTACCAGCTGCTTGACAGCGGTAACTACCAGAAACTGGAGAGGTTTGGCCAGATAGTGATGGCCCGCCCTGAGCCCAAGGCGCTGTGGGATAAAAGTATGTCCGACGCCGACTGGGCAAGGCTTTGCCATACCCGCTTTGTGCCCGGTGCCGGCTTTGCAAAGGCTGGCAAAGAGGACAGCGGTACCTGGGAGCGCCTCAAGAAGATGGAAGACCAGTGGTACATAAGATACAACGGCTCGCCTAAGTTCAGGCTGCGTCTGGGACTTACCTCCTTCAAGCATGTAGGCGTGTTCCCGGAGCAGGCTCCTAACTGGGAGTACATATTTGAGCATACTTCGGCGCTGGAGGCCAAAGCTAAGGCCGCCAACCGTCCCGCCCCCAGGGTGCTGAATCTCTTCGCCTATACCGGCGCTGCATCGCTTGCCGCCAAATGCGCCGGGGCGGATGTGACCCATCTTGATTCTGTGCGTCAGGTAGTTACTTGGGCAAGGGGCAATATGGAGGAAAGCCGTCTGGATGGCATCCGCTGGGTTGTAGAGGACGCCCTTAAGTTTGCAAAACGTGAACTCAAGCGCGGCAACAAATACCAGGGCATTATACTTGATCCCCCCGCTTACGGCCATGGCCCGGACGGGGAAAAGTGGAAGCTGGACGAACTCCTCTTTGACCTGCTCAAGACCGTAGCGGGCATTTTGGAGCCGAAGGATAGTTTCATGGTACTGAACCTATATTCCAACGGTTATTCCGCCACCCTTGGGGAAACGCTTGTAAAGCAGGCCTTCGGGCTGTCAGCCCAGACCGGAGAACTGGAGAGCGGAGAACTGGCACTTATGGACAACTTTGGCAAGGCGCTGCCCCTCAGTATCTTCGTTAGATTGGCAAGATAGAATATATTAATATAATTTGTAGACATTATGCAACAGCACATTGATTCCTACGACTTCACTGGCAAAAAAGCCATTGTAAGGGTTGACTTCAACGTTCCTCTGGACGCAGATTTCAACATCACTGATGACACCCGCATCCGCAGGGCCATCCCCACACTTAAGAAAGTACTCGCCGGCGGCGGTTCACTCATCATCATGAGCCACCTTGGCCGTCCTAAAAAGGTTGAGGATAAATTCAGCCTCAGGCACATCGTAGCCCGCGTAAGCGAGTGCCTCGGTGTTCCCGTTCAGTTTGCAGACGACTGCATGAAAGCTGCAGCACAGGCTGCCGCACTTAAGCCCGGAGAAGTTCTCCTTCTTGAAAACCTCCGTTTCTATGCAGAGGAAGAGGGTAAACCCCGCGGTCTTGCAGAGGACGCTTCAGAGGAAGAGAAGAAGGCTGCAAAAGCCGTTGTAAAGGCTTCCCAGAAAGAGTTCACCAAGACTCTTGCTTCTTACGCAGACTGCTACATCAACGACGCCTTCGGTACCGCACACCGTGCACACGCTTCTACCGCCCTCATTGCCGAATACTTCCCCAATGACAAGATGTTCGGCTACCTGATGGAAGGCGAGATCAAGGCTATCGACAACGTTCTTAAGAACGCAGAGCGCCCTCTTACCGCTATCATCGGCGGTTCAAAGGTAAGCTCCAAGCTTGCAGTGCTCAAGAACCTCATCGGCAAGGTGGACAACCTCATCATCGGTGGCGGTATGGGTTATACCTTCATCAAGGCCCAGGGTGGCAAGGTTGGTCTGTCCCTGCATGAGGACGAGCTCATCCCCGATGCTCTTGAGATTATGAAAGAGGCTAAGGAGCGTGGCGTTAACCTGTCCCTGAGCGTAGCTACCGTTTGCGGCCAGAAGTTCGACAACGATACTCCCCAGCGCATCTTCCCTATCAACGAGATTCCCGACGACTGGGAGGGTATGGATGCAGCTCCCGCTTCACTGGAGAACTGGAAGAAGATCATCCTTTCTTCCAAGACCATCCTTTGGAACGGCCCTGTAGGCGTATTCGAGCTTCCTAACTTTGCAAAGGGTACCCTTCAGATTGCTGAGGACCTTGCAGAGGCTACAAAGAACGGTGCTTACACTCTTGTTGGTGGCGGCGACTCTGTTGCAGCTGTTACCAAGATGGGTTATGCCGACAAGGTAAGCTACGTTTCTACCGGTGGCGGTGCAATGCTGGAGGCTATTGAAGGTAAGATACTTCCCGGTATCGCAGCAATTCAGGATTAGCACGATTCTTGATAGTAATTTAGGGTTGGCCTTGCGCCAGCCCTAAATTTGATTTTTTATTGTATATGACTGATTTTTTGGCAATAATTTGGAATGCAAACCCGGAATTGTTCCACATTGGCGGCTTTGCTGTCAGGTGGTACTCCCTGTTGTTTGTGTCAGGTTTCATTCTGGGCTTTTTCATCTTCCAATGGTTTTTCAAAAGGGAAAAGCTTGACCCCAGGCTTCTGGATTCTCTTTTGGTTACCCTTATCGTGGGAACTATCGTAGGTGCCCGCCTGGGTCATTGCCTCTTCTATCAGCCCGACTATTATCTTGGCAGCTGGGAAGGTTTCCTGGAAATCTTCATGCCCTGGAAAGGGGGACTGGCCAGCCACGGCGGCACCATCGCCCTGTTTATTGCAATGTGGTGGTTCGCACACAAATACGGCAAAAGGCAAGGCTTTGACTTTGTATGGCTTGTAGACCATCTTAGCATTGCAGTATGCTTTGCCGCTACTTTTATCCGTTTGGGTAATCTTTTCAATTCAGAAATTTACGGCGGTGTAACCAACCTGCCGTGGGGCTTTGTCTTCGTACGCAACGAAGAAACAGAGCCTCATCACCCCACCCAGCTATACGAGGCCCTGAGTTACCTTATCCTTGGCCTTGTGCTGCTGGCTATTTACAAATATCGCTCAGAAAAAACCTGGCGCGGAACCTTTATCGGCCTCTTCCTTATAGGCTGCTTCGGTTCCCGCTTCCTCATAGAATTCATTAAGAATGACCAGGTGGACTTCGAGGCCGGAATGGCACTGAACATGGGTCAGATACTTAGTATCCCCTTCGTGCTCCTTGGCATCGGCTTTCTGGTGTATGCATATAAAAAGAAGCTCCCGGCCCTGGTCGACGGCGGCTTCCAGAAATTGGAAACAAAGAAAAGGAAATAATAAATGAGATTGATTCACAAGATTTTAGTGGCAGCGGCAATTGTTCTGGTTCCTGGCGCAGTGAATGCGCAGGACACTACATTGGTGACCTTGGACGAAGCCATAAAGATTGCCATCAGTGAGAATGCGTCGGTTCGTGTGGCCGACAAAGAGATAGAGCGTGCGCAGTACGCAAAGAAGGGTACATATTCAGCGTTATTCCCCCAGGTTAATGGTACCGGTACTTTCCAGCGCACCATCAAAAAGCAGGTAATGTATATGGACGGAATGTCCGGCGGTAGCGGAATGTTTGCCAGCATCTTCGAGCCCATCATCACCGCCCTTGAGCAGAATGGAATACATGTCGATATGAGTGCCTTGACAGGTGGTGGCGGCGATGGAGGGGGGTCTTCATCTTCTTCGGACGGCATTTCGGTAGGCCGATGGAACACCTTCAACGGCGGTATTTCTGCATCCATGCCCCTTGTCAACTTCCAGCTCTGGGAGAGCCTCAAGATCAGTGGCCAGAGTGTTGAGCTTGCCGTAGAGAAGGCCCGCTCATCACGTCTGGAGGCCGTTACAAAGGTTAAGCAGGCCTACTTCAGCGTACTGCTTGCAAAAGAGGTGTTCGACGTTTACAAGAGCGTATACGAGAACGCAATGGAGAACCTGGTTCAGGTTCAGCGCAAGTACGACGTACAGAAGGTATCAGAGCTTGAGCTTACCCGCGCCAAGGCTAATGTGGCATCCGCTATTCCTAACGTTTACAATGCAGAAAACTCTATCATGCTGGCCCTCTGGCAGCTTAAGGCTGTCATGGGTGTAAACCTTGACATGAACCTGGACATCGTCGGCAAGCTGTCCGACTATACAGAGCACATGTTCCGCGACATCCACGAAAACGATGACGTCAACCTGGACCGCAACTCCACAATGCGTCAGCTGGCCATTCAGGCAGAGCAGCTTGCATCCACCGTTAAGATGCAGAAATATGCCTATCTGCCCACCCTGTCAGTATCGTTCTCTTACAGCATGAACGCAATGACAAACGACTTCAAGTTCAGCCAGTACAAATGGACCCCTTACTCTTATGTAGGACTCAGCCTTAACATTCCCATCTTCTCTGGTGGCAAGCGTCATTCAGACGTTCGTCAGGCGCAGATCCAGCAAGAGTCCCTTAACATAAGCCGCGCAGACACAGAGCGCCAGTTAAGGATATCCATCCGCTCTTTCCTGAACACCATGGAGACCAACATGAAAAGCTACGACTCCGCACAGGAGGCCGTAGAGCTTGCCCAGAAGGCATACGACATCTCCCAGAAGTCTTTCAATGTTGGCAAGAGCACCCTTACCGACCTGCACGACGCAGAGCTCGTCCTTACCCAGGCACGCCTGTCAAGCAGTCAGGCCATTTACAACTTTATCAACGCAAAAGCATCCCTGGAGCAGGTGATTGGCAGGGATTTCATCGAAACAGAAGAAAAATAGAAGAGATATGAAAAATACTATCCTTAAAACAATCGTTCTTGGCCTTGGCGCTGCCATGGCAATGTCTTGCGGCGGCGGCAATTCAGCTCCCGCTCCGGCAATGGGTGCAAAGGAAGAGCAGGCCCACAACGTAGAGGTCTTGAGCGCAACATTCTCTGATGTTCCGCAGCAGAGCTCATATTCAAGCACAATAGAGGCTTTCGCCATCAACAATATCGCCCCTCAGAGCGGTTCACGTATCCGCAAGGTTTATGCAGAGATCGGCGACTATGTATCCAAGGGCCAGGTGCTGGCAGAGATGGACAAGTTCCAATTGGAGCAGCTCCGCCTTCAGCTTCAGAACGACAGCACCGAGTTCAGCCGTATCAAGGCTCTGTACCAGCAGGGCGGCGTGTCCGGCAGTGACTACGAGGCTATGGAACTTGCATACAAGGTTCGCAAGACCAATTATGAGAATCTTCTTGAAAACACCATCCTGCGTGCTCCTATTACCGGTTTTGTAACCGCACGCAACTATGACAACGGTGATATGTATTCAGTTGGCAAGCCCCTGTATACCATCCAGCAGGTTGTTCCCGTGAAGATGCTTGTAGGCGTTTCAGAAAGCGAATATACCAAGGTTAAGAAGGGAGATAAGATTGATATTACCGTGGATGCCCTTCCCGGCCGCCACTTCACCGGCCACATCAGCCGTCTGTATCCTACCATCGACGCCACTACCCACACCTTCCAGGCAGAGGTAGAGGTTCCCAATGCAGACAAGGTGCTTCGTCCCGGCATGTACGCCCGCGTTACCATTACCTTTGGTATGAACCGCAGCGTGGTTCTGCCCGACCAGGCAATCGTAAAGCAGGAAGGAACCGGCCAGAAGTTCGTTTACAAGGTTAATAAAGAAGGTACCGTGAACTTTGTTCCGGTAGAGCTTGGCGTTCACAACAACTTCGAGTACGAGGTTCTTTCCGGCGTGAACGAGGGTGACGTAATTGTAGTGAAAGGTACCGCAGCTCTTAAGGAAGGAGCCAAGGTCAACATTATCAACAAGTAAGAAGGAGGCCTGTAAATGAGTATTTATCGTTCGGCGGTAAACAAGCCGGTTACCACATTCCTGGTCTTCCTGGCCTTCGCCATCCTGGGCTTGTTCTGCTTGTCCAGGCTGCCGATTGACTTCTTCCCGGATGTGGAGTCCAACACCATCATGGTGATGAGCTCCTATCCAGGCGCAAGTGCGGAAGACGTAGAGAATAACCTTACCAAGACGCTGGAAAACACCCTCAACGGTGTCAGCAACCTTAAGAATATCACCTCACAGTCAAGGGAGAACCTTTCTTTCCTTACGCTGGAGTTCGAATACGGAATTGACATAGAAGAAGCGACGAATGATGTGCGAGACAAGCTGAGTATGATTTCATCTACTCTGCCGGATGGTGCATCATCCCCCGTCATCTTCAAGTTCAGCGCCGAGGATATCCCTATCCTGATGCTTTCTGCTACTGCAAGGCAGAGTGCATCGGCGTTGGATAAGATCCTGGACGACAAGGTCGCCACCCCGCTCGCCCGCGTGAGCGGCGTAGGTACCGTGAGCGTAATCGGTGCCCCCAAGCGTGAGATCCAGGTTTATTGCGACCCTACCAAGTTGGAGGCTTATCATCTGTCTATCAGTACTTTGGCTTCCATCATTGCAGCGGAGAACAAGAACGTTCCTTCCGGAAGCATCGACATTGGATCAGAAACTTACACCCTTCGTGTAAAGAAGGAATTCAAGGATCCGAACGAGCTTCTTGACCTTGTAGTAGGCCACAATGGTGCCAATACTATTTACCTCAGGGATGTGGCTCGTATTAACGACGGCCTTGAGGAGCGCTCCCAGGAATCCTTCACCGGAGGCCTCAACAGTGCGCTTGTCATGATCCAGAAGCAGTCCGGTTACAACTCTGTGAATGTCGTTAAGGAAGTTAACGCCAACATGGAGAAAATTAAGACAACCCTGCCTCCGGATATCGAGTTTGGCGTTGTCTTCGATACATCGGACAACATCATCCGTACCATCAACTCCCTTAAGGAGACCATCATGATCACCTTCCTGGTGGTTATGCTCATTGTGTACATCTTCCTGGGCAGGTGGAAAGGAACCCTCATCGTCATTTTGAGTATTCCTATCGCCCTGCTGGCATCCCTCATGTACCTGTTTGCAACCGGCAATACGCTTAACATTATTTCAATGTCGGCCTTGTCCATTGCGATCGGTATGGTGGTGGACGATGCAATTGTGGTGCTGGAGAACGTGACTACGCATCTTGAGCGTGGCGAAAAACCTAAAGAGGCTGCCGTACACGGCACCTCAGAGGTGGGTATCTCTGTTATCGCATCCACCCTTACCATGCTTTGCGTGTTCCTGCCCCTTACCATGATCCCCGGTATGGCAGGTATCATGTTCAAGCAGCTGGGTTGGATCGTGAGCATCATCATGATAGTATCTACCACCGCCGCCCTTTCACTGGTGCCTATGATGTGCTCCAAGATGCTGGGTAACGAGAATAAGAGCGGAAAGGTATATCACTTTCTCTTTGACCCTATCAACAGGTTCCTGGACAAGGTATCCCAGGGATATTCAAAGTTCATTTCCTGGTGTATGGGCCATAAGAAGAGGGTGCTCCTTGGCGCCTTTGTCATCTTCATTGCCGTTATGGTATTCATTGGCGGAAACGTCAAGACTGAATACTTCCCCCGCTCCGATATGGGCCGAATCAGCGCCACTATCGAGCTTCCTATCGGTACCTCACAGGATGTGACAAGGGATGTGGCTCACCGCATTTATCAGAAGATCGCTGCCGATGTCCCTGAGATTCAGGTATTTAACTACCGCTTTGGACAGGCAGATTCTGACAATGCCTTTGCCAGCATGCAGGCCAACGGTACCTACATCATCTCAATGAACATCAATGCCGGTCCTAAGAGCTCACGTAAGCGTACGGGTGCAGAGATTGTGGATATTGTCCGTGCCGACATTCTTTCCTTCCCGGAGGTCCGCAAGGCCAACGTAACCGAGGGCCAGGGTGGCGGAATGAGCGGTGCCGCATCCATCAGCGTAGAGATTTACGGATACGATTTTGAAGAGACAGAAGAGGTTGCAAGGGCTCTCAAGGCCTATATGGATTCTACCGGTGTATTTGCACAGGTGGTTCCCAGCCGTGACCAGTACACTCCTGAATATCAGGTAGACTTTGACCGTCACAAACTTGCTATTAACGGCCTTACTTCAACCACTGCCGCAGCTGCAGTTAGCTCTGCTATGAGCGGTAGCGTCGCTTCCCATTATCGTGAAGAGGGTGAAGAGTACGACATCCGCGTACGTTATGCACCTGAGTTCCGTAACAGTACGGAAAGTATCGGCAATATAATCGTTTACACTCCAGCCGGAGCAGGTGTCCGCATCAAGGACCTTGGCAACGTAGTAGAGGATAAGGTTCCGCCTACCATCCAGCGTAAGAACCGTGAACGTTATATCTCCCTGACCGGTATTATTGCAACCAGCTATGCCCTCAGCGACGGTGTAGCAGTAGCCAACGAGGCCTTAGAGAAGGTTGTGATTCCTTCCAACATCAACGTTACCATCGGCGGTGACTACGAGGATCAGCAGGATATGTTCGGCGATATGTTCCTCCTTATGATATTGATTGTGATTCTGGTTTACATGGTTATGGCTTCCCAGTTCGAGTCGTTCATGGGTCCTTTCGTAATCATGTTCTCCATTCCGTTCGCCCTTGTGGGCGTGCTGATCGGCCTTTGGGTTACCGGCACCGCACTTGGCGTAATGGCCATGATCGGTATCATCATCTTGCTTGGTATTGTGGTTAAGAACGGTATCGTGCTCATTGACTACACCATACTTTGCCAGGAGAGGGGAATGGATGTAAGGACATCTTCCATCACTGCTGCAAAGAGTCGTCTGCGTCCTATCCTTATGACTACCCTCACCACCGTGCTGGGTATGGTTCCTATGGCTATCGGTACCGGTGACGGTTCAGAAATGTGGCGCTCACTGGGTATGACAGTGGTTTGGGGTCTGTCTATTTCCACCATCATCACCCTTGGTATTATCCCTACACTTTACTGCGGTATCTACGAGCATAAAGAGAAGCGTAAGGCAAAACGTCAGGCCCGCCGCGAAGCTAAGCTTGCTGCCGCAGAGAAATAACTGATAATCAGATATTTATGAAAGCAATATTTATAGCATACAACCAGGCCTACAATGAGGAAATTGTAGAGGTTCTGGAGAAGTTCGGCCAGAGGGGTTATACCAAATGGGAGGATGTCGGCGGCCGTGGTTCCGTAGATGGCGAACCCCATCTTGGAAGCCACGCCTGGCCTACCCAGAACCATGCCTTATTTACGGCTGTGCCGGATAACCTGTGCAAAGACATAATGGAGGCACTCCGCAAGAAAGATGAGCAATTCCAGGACCTTGGCCTGCGGGCTTACTCCTGGCCGATTGAAACCAATATTTAGAAACTTTATATTTACAAGATTATGGCAAAGATAGCAACCAACAGCAATTTTGCAGAGATTCTGGCTTCTGACAAGCCGATAATGGTAGATTTTTGGGCCGTTTGGTGCGGTCCCTGCCGCATGCTTTCCCCCACTGTAGACGACATCGCAGAGCAGTACGAGGGTAAAGTAGAGGTTGTAAAATGCAACGTCGACGACTGCCAGGACATCGCCATCAAGTACGGCATCCGCAGTATCCCTACCCTTATCTTCTTCAAGAACGGAGAGATTGTAAAGAGAACCGTAGGCGTAGTCTCTGAAGCAGAGATCAAGAGCATTTTGGAAGAACTTCTTTAAAAATCAGAAACCTATGACTAAGAAACTATTAGTGGCAGCTTTGCTTCTTGCCTTCACCGGCATGGTGGCAAGCGCACAGCTCAGGTTTGGTGTTACCGGAGGTTTCACCTCTTCCAGCACCTCGCTTAAGAATATCAAGACAAGCAAGGCCAGCTTTTATCACGCAGGTCTGGCACTGCAGCTTGGCCTTCCTTCAGGCTTCGCCGTCCAGACAGGCCTTCTGTATCAGGTAAAAGGAACAAAGGCAAAAGGCGCTCTGTCAGATTCACAGGCTACTGTCGGAAATATTGACGTAAAATACGGCTACCTTGAGCTTCCTCTTGAGCTTCAGTGGGGTCTTGACCTCATCCTCCTTCGTCCTTACGCACTTGTCCAGGGCTTCCTTGGCTATGCGGTAAACGAGAAAGTGGGAGAGCTTGCAGGCAAGGCTATCACCCACTTCGGCGACAGCGACTTCAAGAGCAAACTTGAATATGGTTATGCAGTTGGTTTCGGTATCGACATAATGAAGTTCCAGCTTGCAGCCAAATACTTCAAGAACCTTGGCAACCTTGGTCCGGATGTAACCGTAACCAGCGCTGCCGGCCAGGCCATCAAGAACAAAGACAACTTTGACGGCCTTGCCATTTCACTGACCGTATTCTTTTAATGGAAGAACTGAAGGCTTACATAAAGGCGGATATGGGCCGGGTGGCTGCTCTTGTAGAGAAGTCGCTCGGTACCGACATCCCGCTTCTTGAAAAGTGCAACCGTCATATCCTTGAGCACAAGGGCAAGATGGTAAGGCCCATGATCACCCTGCTTATGGCCGATGCCATTGGGTCCATCAATGACAATACCATCAATTTTGCGGCTGCAGCCGAGCTCATCCACAATGCAAGCCTTCTTCACGACGATGTTGCCGACAATTCTGACAGCCGTCGTGGCGTTCCTACCATCAGTTCTATACTTGGCCCCCGTCCATCCGTTTTGCTGGGCGACTTCTGGCTGGTAAAGGGCATTGCCCGCATCCTGGACGCGACAGAGAATTCATCCCGCGTAATGAACCTGTTTGGCAAGACTCTATCCGAGCTTGCCGAGGGCGAGATGCTGCAGCTGGAGATGGCAAAAGGCGGTGCCACTACAGAAAAGGAGTACTACCGTATCATATACGACAAAACGGCGACGCTCTTTGAGACATCAGCCCTTGCGGGAGCTATTTCTGCCGGCGCTACTCCGGAGCAGGAGGCCGCAGCCGGCGAATTCGCCCGCAGCCTTGGTCTCGCCTTCCAGATTAAGGACGATATCCTTGACTACGAGGGCGACGAAACCCTTGGCAAGCCGCTTGGACAGGACCTTCTTGAAAAGAAGATTACCCTGCCACTGCTGGGCGCCATGAAGGCCTGCCCCTCGCAGGAGCAGAGGATAAGGGAGATGGTTAAGGGCATCGAGCCGGGCAGTGAGGCACAAAAGACAATCAGCTCTTTTGTGGTGGAAAATGGCGGCATCGACTATGCAGAAGAGGCAATGAATGCCTATCTTGCAAAGGGAGTAAAGGCTCTTGATGCCTTCCCCAAAGGCAAGGCAAAATTCTATCTTTCTATGCTGGCTGCTTATGTCGGCAATAGGAATAAATAATTAAGTATCAATGAGATTTGCAGATATTCCGGGCGACGCAGACGTAAAGAGGGCCATGATCAACATGGCCAAAAGCGGCCGCGTTCCGCATGCAATAATGCTGTACGAGAACGAGGGCTGCGGGGCTCTTGCCCTTGGCCTGGCATTTCTGCAATACCTCAACTGTCAGGATAGGGGAGAAGAAGACTCCTGCGGGCAGTGCCGCAACTGTGGACAGATAGAGCGACTTACTTATCCGGACCTTCGCTTCAGCTTCCCAATCACTTCCGGAACAAAGGTCAGCGGCGCGGCCAAAGACCTTACCTGCGACGCATATTCGGCTCTTTTCAAGGAGCTGGTCCTGAAGAACCCTTATTTTGCAGAGAATGAGCTTTCTGCCGCCCTTGGAATAGACAAGAAAAGCGGCCTCATTTCTGTGGCAGAGGGTAAAGCCATAATGCAGAAGCTGTCCCTGGCCCCGGTTACCGACGGCTGGCGAGGCATCTTTGTATGGCTGCCGGAAAAAATGAACCAGCAGACGGCCAACATGCTGCTTAAGTCGCTGGAAGAGCCCGCAGAAAAAACACTTTTCATCCTTATTACCCATAGCCCGGAGAGTGTGCTTACAACCATCACCTCCCGCTGCCAGGGCATGAGGGTGATGCCGCTTACTAAAGAAGAAAAAGCGAAAATTCAGAAATATACAGATTCCGACGATGCAGAAACTTCTCTGTACGACGAGCTGTTTAAATCCTTGATAGAGAGGTTAATAGCTCGCGACTTGGCAGGCTCGCTTGAGCTTGGCGAGGCCCTTGCCGGTTTGGAATCCCGTGAAAAACAGAAAGCTTTTTGTATATTTGCAGGAGAAGGCGTTCGCTCGCTTATGCTTTACCGCCGCGGATTGCAGCATCTTTCTTCAGTAGAAGAAGGCGATGCGGCGTGGTACGGAAGCGCAGCGCAGAAGCTGCCGGACGGCTTTGCAGAGGCCGCCGGGGCAGCTATTGGCCGTGCCGCGTTTTTGCTTGAGCGCAACGTCCTTGCAAAGATAATTTTCTGCAACCTTGTAAACCGCTTATTCGAATGCACGAAAACGAAAATATAAAGTTTGACTGTTCCCGCGGATGCACCGTGAGCCATACTGACGATGGCCAGCCGGCTATCGAGTACCGTCACGGCTGCTGCAAGCTGGAAACATATAACTGGCTTGCAGGAGTCAACCAGGAGCAATACGAATCTTACTTCGAGGTCCGCTTCAAGAATACCAGGAAGGGCTTCTATATCAATGCGTCCGGACAGAACGTAAAGATGGGAGACCTTGTTATTGTTGAGGCTCAGAGCGGCCACGACCTTGGTATCATCACCCTGGAAGGTCCTGTTGTGGGCCGCCAGATGCACGCCAAGGGCATCGACCCCAAGACTTACGAATTCAAGAAGATATACCGCAAGGCAAGGCAGTTCGACATTGAAAAATGGCAGGAGGCCATTGCGCGTGAGCAGGAGACCATGATCCGTGCCCGCCAGATTGCCGTAGAACTGGGACTGGAGATGAAGATTGGCGACGTAGAGTTCCAGGGCGACGGAACCAAGGCAATTTTCTACTACATTGCCGACGGCCGCGTAGACTTCCGCCAGCTGATTAAGGTCTTTGCAGAGGAGTTCCGTATCCGCATAGAAATGAAGCAGATCGGCGCCCGCCAGGAGGCCGGCCTGATTGGTGGTCTTGGCGTTTGTGGCAGGGAGCTTTGCTGCGCCAATTATATAACCCAGTTCAAGTCCATTACCACAACGGCCGCAAGGGTTCAGGATCTTTCTCTTAACCCGCAGAAGCTGGCCGGCCAGTGCGGCAAGCTCAAGTGCTGCCTTAACTTCGAGGTGGCCAATTACATGGATGCCCAGAGCCGCCTGCCTAAGGTAAGCGAGCCGCTGGAGTTCGAGGACGGCCTGGCTTATCTTGTCAAGACTGACATCTTGCGTGAGCTGATGTATTTCTCTTACGACAAGAATTCGTTGGTGAATATCTATCCGCTTGATGCATACGAGGTTAGGGAGATTATCAAGATGAACCGCAACGGTATTCGTCCTGAATCCCTCAAACTTGAACCGGAGCCGTCGCTGCCTGACTTTGTTACGTCTGTGGGCGACGACAGCATAACCCGCTTTGACAAGCCGGAGCGTAAGAAGAACCGTAATGGCCGCGGCGGCAATAACAGGCGTCGCAAGCAGCAGGAATGAGACTGATTATCAGTTGTTTGCCGGTATTGTTCATGCTGGCTTCCTGCGGCCGTCCGGTATCTGACGAGCTCTTTTCTTTCTTTGACGATGCCGGCTATGCAGAGTACTCCCTTGACATGTCAGATTCTACCGCTTACAGCCTTCAGCTGTACGTTTATGCGGACGATATGCTGGCCCCGGGCGACAGCCTTACTGTAAGGATGGATTATCTGTCTCCGGACAAGGTGCCTTATAGCGAGACTCTTGTGCTCTATGGGGTAAATGTTTCTGACAGAGCTCTTTGCAGGACGCTGAGGGAAGACTTCAGGCCTGTAACTTATGGCCTTTGGAGGGCTGCGGTAAACATCGGACATCATAATAAAGAGAAGTATAGTATAACCGGGGCAGGGCTCCGTCTTATAAGGGGAAATGGGACACGGTAAACTTAAGAAATTCGCAGAGAACGAGACTTTCAAGTGTTTGCTTCAGCCGGCGGCGGACGAGGTTCTGGCCGGCCGTGGCAAGGACTTTCTTCTGAAGGATCATCCGGTTAAGGGTAATTGGAACAGTCAGATGTTCGATGCTCCCAGGCCGATTGTTCTTGAGCTTGGCTGTGGTCGCGGCGAGTATTGCATCAACCTTGCCCGTCGTCATCCTGACTTCAATTACATTGGCGTGGATATTAAGGGTGCGCGTCTTTGGAAGGGTGCCAAGGAGGCTACTGTTAACCATATGGGAAATGTTGCCTTCCTGCGTACCAGGATTGAGTTTATTGAGGCTTATTTTGCTCCGGGAGAGGTGTCAGAGATTTGGCTTACCTTCTCTGACCCGCAGCTTAATCACGAGAATTCGCGTCTTAGCTGCCCGATGTTTCTTGAACGTTACCGTAAGTTCCTTGCTCCTGGCGGAATGATTCATCTTAAGACTGACAGCCGTTTCTTGTACGAATATACTTTGGCTGTTTGCAAGGAGAATAATCTGGAGATTCTTGCGGCTACATCAGACCTTTATGCTTCCACGCCGGAGGGCAGTGTGTCCGGAAAACTTACGCTTCCGGGCACAGAGCCCTCCGGCTTCGCAGGGCCTGCGCACACGGGTGAAATCCGTCCGGAGGTGCGCGAGGTCAAAACATACTATGAAACTATGTTTTCAAGGCAGGGTTACAAGATAACCTATCTTTGTTTCCGCCTGCCCTCTGCCCTGGCTGACGCTGCTGCCCCGGCCGCCGCTTCCGTCATGCCCGACCAGATCGGGCATCTCCGCAGCCCCGCCTCCTTTGACGCCGACTACTGGCGCTCCGTCGAAGGCCCCCGCCACAGCGTCTCCCTCCCCGACTTCGAGATGTAGATTTGGAATTATAGCCCTCTGTCCAGTTCGCGGCGGAGGTCTTTTTCTTTGATGGAGTTGCGCTTGTCGTATTCTTTCTTGCCTTTGGCAAGGGCGATGACAAGCTTGGCGTAGCCGTTCTCTGCGATGTACAGTTTGACGGCGACTATTGTGTTGCCTTTGAGTTTGACTTCCTGGCGAAGATGGCGGAGTTCGCGTTTGGTAAGAAGGAGTTTGCGGTCCCGAACGGGCTCGTGCTGGCCCCAGGAACCCCAGAAGTACTGGGCAATGTTCATGCCCTTTACAAACAGCTGGCCGCGGGTATCAAAATAGCAGAAAGCATCCACCAGAGAGGCCTTTCCGGCCCTGATGGACTTGATTTCCGTTCCAACCAGCTGGATTCCGGCCGTGAAGGTCTCAAGGAACTCGTAGTCGAAGCTGGCGCGACGGTTGCTTATCTGTACTTTACTCTTCGCTTTCATGGGACTGCAAAGATAGGATTTTTAAAAGAAAAATGTTATATTTACCCACTGAAAGAAAATTAATTAAAATTTTATAGTTATGAGAAAGTACATTGCTATTGCCCTTTGCGGCATGATCCTTATTTCAAGTTGTGGTGTTCTTCAGAATAACACTCAGAAAGGTGCAGCCATAGGCGCCGGCGGCGGTGCCGTACTTGGTGGAGCGCTTGGCGCCCTCTTCGGCAAAGACGGTAAAAGTGCTGCCATAGGAGCAGCAATCGGTGCGGTAGTAGGCGCAGGTGCCGGAACCATCATCGGTAACAAGATGGACAAGAAGGCAGAAGAGCTTGCAGCACTGGAAAATGCAAAGGTAGAGACTATCAAGGATGCCAACGGTCTGGAGGCCATCAAGATCACCTTCGACAGCGGAATTCTCTTCGCAACGGGTAAGAGCGACCTCAACAATGCATCAAAGGCGCAGCTGCTGAACTTCGTCAACAAGATGAAGGATATGCCTGACACTGACCTTGCAATTGCAGGCCACACAGACAATACCGGCAGCGACGCAGTTAATGAAAGGCTCTCCCTTGAGCGCGCAATGAGCGTAGCAAACTACCTTCAGTCCTGCGGTATGGCCGCATCCAGAATGAGGGCAGAGGGCTATTCATACAAATATCCCGTTGCTGACAACTCAACAGCAGCAGGCCGCGCACAGAACCGTCGCGTAGAAGTTTATATTTATGCTAATGAAGCAATGATTGAAGCTGCCAACAAGGAGGCACAGAATAAGTAAGAGAGATTGATGAAGAAGATTTTGATATTGGCTCTGAGTGGCCTGTTCGCATTCTCTGCAGCAGGCCAGGAGCCTAATTATGAGCAGGCGGCAAGGTTCACCGCCAAGAGGGTGAACCAGATGGTATTCTCTACCCGTATTAGTCCGGAATGGTTCCGCTACAGCAACAAATTCTGGTACAGCTGGAAGACATCGGAAGGCACAAAATATTATATCGTTGATCCGGATGCCGGGACGCGCCGTGAGGTGTTCGACCTTGACCGCCTGGCCATGCAGATAACAGAGATCGTAAAAGATCCGTTCGAGGCAAAGCATCTGCCGCTACAGGATTTGCGTCTGGAAAAGGACAAATACTTCCTTTTTGACGTGACGAGTACGGCCGATACCAAGGATCCCAAGGATTCTACCAAGACCATCAAGAAGGTTTATCACTTCCGCTATGACATAGCCACATCGGCCCTGACGGAAGAAAAAGAGGGCAGGAAGGAAAAGTACCCCGACTTTGTGAATGTGTCTCCGGACGGAAAGATCGGCCTGTATGTCAAGAATCATAATCTTTACTGGGCAGATTCAACTTCACTCCGCAAGATGGCGGAGGACCCGAAGGATTCTACAATCGTAGAGCATGCCCTTACAAAGGACGGAACATCCAATCATAGCTGGAACGGCAACAATTACAGCGGTGACAAGGAAACTGACTCAACCGTCAGAAGGTCTGTTTACCCGGCCCACTGGTCCCCGGACAGCAAGCACTTTGCCATTATCCGCTGGAACATGTCCAAGGTTAAGGACTTCTGGGTAATCAATTCTGTAAAGAGTCCGCGTCCGGAGCTTGAGACCTACAAGTACCAGATGCCGGGCGAACCCGGTCCCGATGGTGCCCTGTACATTTTTGAAATGCCCTCCGGAAAGTCTCACAAGGTTGCCTGGAACGCATTCAAAGACCAGGACGGAGACATTCCTTCCGCCCGCCAGACGGCCGAATTCAAGTACACAGACTTCAACTGCTGCCGCTGGATTGGAGACAATAATGGTTTCTATCTGCTTAGAAGGAGCCGTGACCTCAAGCGCCAGGATCTGTGCTACGTAGGCATTAAAGCTGACTCTACCCACGTTGTGGCCAAGGAGCGCAGCAACACCTATGTAGAGACCCGCGAGCCCTATTTTATCAAGGGTGGCGGCCAGTTCATCTGGTGGAGCGAGCGTAACGGCTGGGCCAACCTTTATCTGTACAATGCCGATGGTACCCTGGTTCGCAACCTGACAGAGGGTGCATACCATGTGAACGATGTCCTTGGTGTGAACGAGGCCGCCGGCTACGTGCTCTTTGGCGCATGCGGCGTCAATAAAGGTGAGAATCCTTATCAGACCCACAACTATAAGGTATCTCTTACAGGTGGTGCAATCAAGCAGCTTGATATGGCCGATATGGACGTTCTTGCCGAGCCCAGCTTCGATGCCAAGTACTTCGTGGCCAACTACTCCCGCGTAGATGCAAAGCCCGCCGTGGCTCTTTACGACGCCGTTCAGGGCCGCAAGGTACGTGAGCTTGAAGAGGCTGACTTCTCACTGCTTTTGGCTGCCGGCTACAAGTTCCCTGAGCGCTTCAAGGTTAAGGCCGCCGACGGCATTACTGACCTTTACGGCGCAATGTACAAACCCTTTGACTTTGACTCCACAAAGACTTATCCTATAATTGATTACGTATATCCCGGACCGCAGGTAGAGGCTAACAACATCTCTTGGAGCCGCGGCTTCCTGCGCCTGGAGCGCCTTGCGCAGATTGGCTTTGTTGTAATCACCGTGGGTAACCGCGGCGGCCATCCGGACAGGTCAAAGTGGTATCACAACTACGGCTACGGCAATATGAGGGATTATGGCCTGGAAGACCAGAAATATGCCATCCAGCAGCTTGCCGGCAAGTATTCTTATATAGATGGCACCCGCGTGGGCATTCACGGACATTCCGGCGGCGGCTTCATGTCAACGGCAGCCATCCTTACTTATCCGGACTTCTTCAAGGCAGCTGTATCCTGCGCCGGCAACCACGACAACAGCATTTACAACCGCTGGTGGAGCGAGCAGCATCACGGTATCCTGGAGAAGATAGACAAGGGCGACACAACCTTCGTCTATAGCGTCAAGACCAACCAGGAGCTTGTATCGCGCCTGAAAGGCCACCTGATGCTTGTAACCGGCGATATGGACAATAATGTAAATCCGGCCAACACAATCAGGGTCGTAAACGCCCTGATACGTGCCAACAAACGCTTCGACCTTCTTGTACTTCCCGGTCAGCGTCATGGCTTCGGGGACATGAACGAATACTTCTTCTGGCGCCTGGCAGATTACTTCAGCGAGTGGCTCCTTGGAAGCAGTAAGCGATGGCAGCCGGATATCATAGAAATGAATAACGACTGACAATCATGAAAGGAGAAAAAGAATGGATTTTGACCCGCGTAGACGGAAAGATCGCCTCGGTATCAATTGACTATAAAGGGGCTGCAGCCTTGCTTGCGAAAATTTCTTCCTTTTCTCCTTCCAAATTCGGCAAGGTAGAGACCGGTAAGATTACTATTACGGAACTGTTCCAGCTGTCTCAGAACCTTGTCTGGGATGATCTAATGGTCTTTGGAACCCCTTTCCAGCAGACTGTATGGAAGGCGCTCTTTGACCTGACTCATCCGGCCGAAAACGGCGTAAAACTAATTTGCTACACAGACTTTGCAGAGTCATTGGGTAAAGGCCCCGGCGTGCGCGCTGTTGCGCACGCCATAGGCCTGAACCCTATTCCTGTTATAATTCCCTGCCATCTGGTCATTCCAAAAGAGAGCCTTGAGCGCTTGCAAGAGCTGAACGAAGAAGAAAACGGCTTGTTCAAGCGCGAGACCCTTTATATGGTAGACCGTTACGTAGATTACGGCGAATACGCTTTTGGCACCGCCCTTAAGCGTGAACTCATTCACATTCACCTTAACAGTTAATTCCGGCGATGAAAAAGATGCTTTTAGCAGCGGTCCTTTTGGCTACAGCTGCCGCCGCAGGCGCTCAAACACTTCATAGACAATTGTTTAACGATGGCTGGTCTTTTACCAAAGACGGCCAAACCCGTACCGTGAACCTGCCTCACGACTGGGGTGTGGAAGGTCCCTTCCAGCAGGTTTATCCAGGGGAAACAGGCAAACTGGCATGGTGGGGTCAGGCCTCCTATGCCAAGACCTTTGAAGTGACGGCAGGGCAGATCGAAGCACAGAAGCAGTTTGTGCTCGAGGTTGATGGTGCATTTTCCAATGCCCAGGTGTATTGCAACGGCTCCCTTGCCGGTGGCTGGCCTTACGGCTATGCCTCTTTTGCCGTAAACCTGACTCCTTTTGTGAAGGAGGGCACCAATGAAATAAGGGTAGATCTTGACAATCCGGAAAATAGCAGCCGATGGTATCCTGGTGGCGGCATTTACCGCAATGTCTGGCTGGATGTTCAGGACCCTGTGGGCATCGGTCATTGGGGTACGAATGTGGTGGTTTCCGATGTTTGTGAAGATGCGGCCAAAGCTTCCATCGCCATAACCTTAAGGAATAATACCGGCAAAAAGGCCGGCGGAAATGTTATTACCGCCATTTATCCCATGCCCGTCCCGCCCGGCGGAACGCGTATGAGGCCGCTGGCTACGGCTCAGTCCCAACTTGTAGAAATAACTGACGGCCAGGTAATTACGCAGGAATTCACTATTGGCGAGCCCCAACTTTGGTCCCCGGAAAGCCCCGTTCTTTATTATGCCTATACCACAGTGGATAAAGAACTGGGTACAGAAGAAGAATACCTTACCCCCTTCGGCATCCGCACTTCTGAATTCCGTCCGGATGGCTACTATCTTAACGGGCAGAAGACCTTCCTTAAGGGAGTCTGCCTGCATCACGACGCCGGCGCGCTTGGCGCTGCGTGGAACACTACCGCATGGATGCGCCGCCTTAAGCTTCTGAAGGAAATGGGCTGCAACGCCATCCGCACGTCGCACAATCCGCCTGCACCGGACTTCCTTATGCTCTGCGACCGCATGGGCTTCCTGGTGATGGACGAACTCACGGATACTTGGACCTGGCCCAAAAAGCCAAACGGCTATGCCAAACTCTTCAATGAGTGGGCAGAAAAGGACCTTGTGGCCATGATCCACAGGGACCGTAACCATCCTTCCGTGATAATGTGGAGCATCGGCAATGAATGTGGAGAGCAGGGCGACACCACCCGCTGGTGGGTGCCCATTAAGCTGTCCGACATCTGCCACCGTGAAGACCCTACCCGCCCCACAACGGCCGGAAACGATAATCTGTGGGCTTCTACCACGCCTTATGCCGCCACTATCGACGTGTATGGCTTCAATTATAAGCCTCATGCTTACGAGGCCTTCCATAAGGCCAGGCCGCATCAGCCCGTTTATGGCAGCGAGACCGCATCCTGCATTAGCACCCGCGGTTGGTATCAGTTCCCGGTGACCGAAGAAAAGGGTACAGGCTGGCCAGAGGGCGCACCTTTCCAGGTAAGCTCCTATGACCTTTACGCACCCGGCTGGGCTTCCTGCCCCGACTACGAGTGGTACTATGAAGATCAGGCTCCTTACGTTTTTGGAGAGTTTGTGTGGACGGGCTTCGACTATATTGGCGAGCCTACGCCCTACAATGTGGACTGGTCCATCTTGACCAATTTCCATGATCCGGAAGAAAAGGCTAAAGCCGAGGCTGCTTTAAAAGAGCAGGCCCAGACGCCACCGCCATCCCGCAGCTCTTATTTTGGAATTATCGACCTTGCAGGCTTCCCCAAGGACCGTTTCTGGCTGTACCAGTCCCGCTGGCGCCAGGACATCCCCGTGGCCCACATCCTGCCTCATTGGAACTGGGCCGGCCGCGAGGGTCAGGTAACCCCCGTTCATGTCTATACTAACGGCGATTCTGCCGAGCTATTTGTAAATGGTGTTTCGCAGGGCCTGAAGGTTAAGGAACCTTTGACCTATCGTCTCCGTTGGGATGATGTTGTGTACCAGCCCGGTATCGTTGAGGTTGTTACCTACAGGAACGGTTCGGAGTGGGCGCGTGACAAGGTCGTTACTACAGGAAAGGCCTATAAGATTGTCCTAAAAGAAGATTATGCAGGCCAGGACCTTATATATATACGCGCGGAAGTGCAGGACCGTGCCGGCAACATTGTCCCCACCGCCGACAACCTTCTCAAGATCGCGGTTAAGGGCGCAGACTTTGTAGCCGCCGACGCCGGCGACCCCACCAGCCACGTACCCTTCTACAGCCCTGAACTCCCCGCCTTCGCCGGCCTCTGCTCCTTCATAATCCGCAAAAGCGGCACCCCGGCCACAGTCACTGTTACTTCAAAAGGCCTTAAGAAAGGGACGTTAGATTTTTAATGTAGGGTTTTCCCTCCAGAAGGGCATAAAACGTTGCAGGATAAGGAAATACTGCAACAAGATTGTGGAAAACTTTGTGAATTAAAAAATTATTCGTACATTTGCGGTCCCCAAATTTTAGGGGAATGTACATAAATTAAAGATTTACAATCATTTATGCCCACAATTCAACAATTAGTTCGCAAAGGACGTGAGAGACTTGAGATAAAGAGCAAGTCCCGCGCGTTGGATGCATGTCCTCAGAAGAGGGGTGTGTGCGTACGTGTGTATACAACTACACCTAAGAAACCTAACTCAGCTATGCGTAAGGTTGCCCGTGTACGTCTCACCAACTCAAAAGAGGTTAATGCTTACATCCCCGGCGAAGGTCACAACCTCCAGGAGCACAGCATCGTGCTTGTACGTGGCGGTCGTGTAAAGGACCTTCCTGGTGTACGTTACCACATCCTTAGAGGAGCTTTGGATACCGCTGGCGTAGAGGGTAGGACTCAGTCCCGTTCACTCTATGGTGCCAAGAGGCCGAAGAAATCTAAGAAGTAATTCACCTATTTAATCTTTTTTAACAATGAGAAAATCGAAGCCTAAGAAGAGGATTCTACTTCCTGATCCCAAGTTTCACGACGTGCAGGTTACACGTTTCGTGAACAACCTGATGTTGCAGGGAAAGAAGAGTATCGCGTATTCTATTTTTTACGATGCCATTGATATGGTAGGCGAGAAGATGAAGGATTCTGACAAGGCTCCTCTGGATATTTGGAGGAAGGCACTCGAGAACGTAACACCTCAGGTAGAGGTTAAGTCACGTCGTATCGGTGGTGCTAACTTCCAGGTGCCTACAGAGTTGAGACCGGAAAGGAAGATTTCAGTTTCTATGAAGAATATGATTACCTTCGCCCGCAAACGCTCCGGCCACTCTATGGCAGAAAAACTTTGTGCAGAAATAGTGGCTGCATACAACAACGAAGGTGGTGCATTCAAACGTAAGGAGGATATGCACAAGATGGCAGAGGCCAACAAGGCATTTGCACACTTCCGTTTCTAATCAGATTTAATAAGATAAGACAGTGGCAAGAGATCTTAAATATACCAGAAATATCGGCATTATGGCCCACATCGACGCCGGAAAGACGACGACGTCTGAACGTATTCTTTTCTATACGGGTAAGACTCATCGTATCGGCGAGGTTCATGAGGGCGCTGCAACAATGGACTGGATGGTTCAGGAGCAGGAAAGGGGTATCACCATTACCTCTGCTGCTACTACAGCCTTCTGGCACTACAACGGCAGTACCTACCAGATCAACCTCATCGACACTCCCGGGCATGTGGACTTTACCGTAGAAGTAGAACGTTCCTTGAGGGTACTCGACGGAACAATTGCAACATTCTGTGCAGTTGGTCGCGTACAGCCTCAGTCAGAGACAGTGTGGCGCCAGGCAGACAAGTATGGTGTTCCCAAGATCGCTTATGTGAACAAGATGGACCGTGTAGGTGCTGACTTCCTCGCATGCGTAGAGGAGATGCACACCAAGCTCGGTGCCAACGCTGTTCCGGTCTGCCTTCCTATCGGCGCTGAAGACAAGTTCAAGGGTATCGTAGACCTGCTTTCTCGTAAGGCAATCTTCTATGATTCAACAGAGGAACTTGTAAACTATACCGTTGGTGATGTTCCCGAGGATATGGTTGACGAGGTCAACACTTGGAGGAACAAGCTCGTAGAGGCCGCAGCAGAACTTGATGAGGCTCTCATGGAGAAGTTCTTCGACGATCCCGACTCACTCACCGAAGAAGAGATTATCGCTGCACTTCGCAAGGGTACCATCGAAATGAAGGTAGTTCCTGCATGCTGCGGTTCATCCTTCAAGAACAAGGGCGTTCAGTTCCTGCTGGATTGCGTTATGCGTTACCTCCCTTCTCCTCTGGACAAGGGTAGCGTACACGGTACCGATCCCCGCACAGGAGATGACAAGTCCTTCAAACCTTCAGCATCAGAGCCGTTCTGCGGCCTGGTCTTCAAGATTGCAACCGACCCTTATGTTGGCCGCCTTGCATTCATGAGGGCTTACTCAGGAAAAGTAGACGCCGGGTCTTATGTTTTCAATACCCGTACAGGCAAGAAAGAAAGAATCGCACGTCTGTATCAGATGCACTCTAACCACCAGAACCCTATCGAGTTCGTAGAGGCTGGAGACATCTGCGCAGCCGTTGGTTTCAAAGACCTCCGCACTGGTGACACCATCTGCGACGAGTCTCATCCTATCGTTCTTGAGCAAATGGTATTCCCGGATCCCGTTATCGGAATCGCAGTGGAGCCTAAGACTCAGGGAGACCTTGACAAACTTGGAATCGCTCTCAGCAAACTTGCAGAGGAAGATCCTACCTTCACCGTCAAGAGTGACCATGAGACCGGTCAGACCGTCATCAGCGGTATGGGTGAGCTTCACCTGGATATCATCGTAGACCGTCTCCGCAGGGAGTTCGGCGTAGAGATTAACCAGGGTGCTCCTCAGGTTAACTTCAAAGAAACCATTACCAGCACCGTTCAGCACCGTGAGGTCTTCAAGAAGCAGACCGGCGGTCGTGGTAAGTTTGCAGATATCATCGTAGAGATTGGTCCTGCAGACGAGGGTGTAACCGGTCTTCAGTTCGACAACCAGGTTAAGGGTGGAAATATTCCTAAGGAATACATTCCTTCCATCCAGAAGGGCTTTGAGTCCGCTATGGCAAACGGTTGTCTGGCAGGTTACGAGGTTCCTTCACTGAAGGTTACCGTTATTGACGGAAGCTACCACCCGGTAGACTCAGACCAGCTTTCATTTGAGATTGCTGCCCGTCTGGCATTCCGTCACGCTTACCGCAAAGCTAACCCGGTTCTGCTGGAGCCTATCATGAACCTTGAGGTTGTTACTCCTGAAGAGTACATGGGTGACATTGTTGGTGACCTGAACCGCCGTCGCGGCCAGATCAACGCAATGGACACCACTGCTAACGGAGCCCGCATCATCAAGGCCTTTGTTCCTCTTGCAGAGCAGTTTGGTTATGTAACCGTGCTCAGGACCCTTTCTTCCGGCCGTGCTACCAGCACTATGAGCTTCGACCATTATGCCGAAGTACCTGGCAACCTTGCCAAGGATATCATAGAGAAGAGTGGCTACAAGGTATCTGATGACGAATAATAAAAGTTAAACAATCGGTAATACAATTTGATATGAGTCAGAAAATCAGAATCAAACTCAAATCATTCGATCATATGCTGCTTGACAAGTCAGCCAAGAAGATCGCCGACACAGTATCTGCTACCGGTGCAAGGGTATGCGGTCCTATTCCGCTCCCTACCGACAAGAAGATATTCACTGTCAACCGTTCCACCTTCGTAAACAAGAAGGCACGTGAGCAGTTCGAGCTCAACTCTTACTGCCGTCTCCTTGACATCGACGACTCTAACGCCAAGACAGTTGACGCCCTGATGAAGCTTGAGCTTCCTTCAGGTGTTGAGGTCGAGATTAAGGTATAACTTTCCTACGCTCCCTTTTGGGAGCTAACTGGAAATGTGTTATATTTGCAGTGGTGTCCTATGTGGCATCACTGTATATCGGTCCCATAGCTCAGTTGGTTAGAGCATCTGACTCATAATCAGGGGGTCGCAGGATCATGCCCTGCTGGGACCACAAAAAAAGCCGGAGTTTTCCGGCTTTTTTTGTGGCCCCGCAGGGCATATAGTCCATTTACCGGGGGGGCGTACCCCCCGGACGGTCTTCGACCTCCCCCTGTGTCGGACTTCGTCCTCCGGAGTTCTCTCCGGTTTTTTTGTGCCCAGCAGGGCATATAGTCCATTTACCGGGGGGCGTACCCCCCGGACGGTCTTCGACCTCCCCCCTGTGTCGGACTTCGTCCTCCGGAGTTTTCCGGCTTTTTTTGTGGCCCCGCAGGGCACCTATAATTCCTAGCGTTTTTTGTAGCGGAGGCCTTGGGCGTCGTAGAGAGGGAATTCTTTGGTTGCAAGAATGCTGTAGAAACGGCCCCAGGCAGCGCGGAAGTCTTCTTCCGTAGGCCAGCTAGGGTTAGCGTTCCAGCCGCGCTCAAAGGCGCCGATAGCCTTAGGGAATATATTATAAGTAAAGTCCCCGAAGTTGCGGTAAGTCTCGCTCCAAAGCTGTACCTGAACACCAACAATGTTGGAAGGGTTCTGAAGCAGGGTTTTACCCTCTGAAGCATTGCTCAGATCCTTGGGGGTATCAACGTCATTCCATCTTACGGACTCATAGATATTGAACGGCTGCAGGGCGAAGGTCTTGCGCTCGTCAACGTAACCGCCCCAGGTAAGACCGCGCTCGTCCGGACCGTCGGAATAAACCAAATCTATGTACAGGTTGCCAACGTTGGACAGGCAGGTAGGGTAGCCTTCGTTCGCGAGCTTGTAGGGCAGCTGTTCGTTCTTTCCGCGGGTGCTCCAGGCGTTTACCAGGAAGAGCATGGGCTTGAGGGCCTCTGCGGTCTCCGGCTTGATACCCTGGGTAATCTCCTGCCATCCGGCCAGACGTACGCCTTTAGCCCTGGCAATATCCATCACCCTGCGAATGAACAGGTCCTTCATCTCCAGGCGGCTGCGGCCGGCCCATGCGCCGTTCGGAACCTCGTCTCCACCAACGTGGATGGCAGGCAGTGGAACGCCGGCTTCTGCGTAAAGCTTGATGAAGTTGTCAAAGATGCATTCAATAAACTTATATACGCCGGGATATTCTACGTCCAGAACATTGTCGTCAAAATGCTGTGCAGAGCAGTACTTAGAGCTGTCAGCAGGGTTGCTCAGGCGGTAGCTGTTGTCGCCGGTACGGCGCTCGTAGGCCTCCATTGCGCGGATTGCAGCGCGGGAGTGGCCGGGAGTGTCCATCTCTGGCAGCACGCGTATGCGGCGCTCCCAGGCATAACGCAGTATTTCTTTGAAGTCTTCCTGGGTATAGAAGCCGGTGCCGGAAGCGGCGGGGTCAATGCTTCCGCTTGTGCCGGGCATCAAAGCCTCGGGCTCCCAAAGCTTGCCGTCCTTTTCTACCGGCAGGGCGTGATGTGATGCGTAGGTGGTAAGTTCCGGAAGCTCAGGTATTTCCAGCCTCCATCCTTCGTCGTCGATGAAGTGTAGATGCAGATAGTTGACCTTGTAGCGGGCCAGCATATCAATGAGCTTCATTACATCCTCTTTGGGAAGGAAGTTGCGGGCTACGTCCAGCATGAAGCCGCGGTACTGGATGTCCGGCCAGTCTTCAATTACAACAGGCGGCAATTGTGCCGGCAGCTGGTTGTAGGTATTGTGGGCATAGTAGAAGCCGTCTTCTTCTGAGGCCTCGATGCTAGTCTCGTCCTGTCCGATGCTTATTTTATACCATCCCTGCGGATGAGGTTGCGTCGATACTATTATTTTTACCATCGATACGTCCGGCTTGGTGACGCTTCCATCCCCGTATTCTGCAACCTTTACAGAGGGGATGATGTCAGCCGGCATGACCTCATAGGTATGGGTGAACCATTCTGCGGCCGGCTCTGTCCATGTCTTGTCTTCTATGAACTTATATTCCGCTTTTATGGCGATATCCTGTTTGCCGTCCTGCTGAAGATAGAAGCCTTCCGGGGCCCATGACTTGCGGGGTAGGAGTTCTGATATATACTTGATGCTCAGCTCTTTACCTTCGTGCTGCGGTACGTCAATGTAGTAGCTGTTTCCTTTGTAGAATTTGATTTCTGCGGTGGCGTCTTCCGGCATGGTTATCTGTTGAGGAATGCGGGCGAACCATACCCTGCCGCCGGCAGGAATATTCTTTAAAACAATTTCGTGAACGGCTTTTCCGTTCTCATCCGCCTGACCTTCAATCCAGGTTACCGAAGGCTCGTTCTTCCCGCAGGCTGCCACCAGAAGCATCGCAGCAATTCCGGTAAATAGATTCAACGTTTTCATATAATTACAGAGTTAAAATGAGTTTTCAACAAAGATAATTATAAATACGTGAAAATAATAGCAGAATAATGCGGAAGGCCTTAAATATCCTAACGGAGGTTTGACAGTGTGGTGCTGATGAATTCGATTTTGCTGATTTTGCCCTTTGCGATGGTGAAGTAGTATTTGCCCCATTCTTTAAGGAAGAGACCGTAATAGTTCTCCCTAAGGTGCTTTAAGTCGTTGCCGAAGTCACCGTGACCGTACTTTGAATTTATGTAGTCATATGATTTGAGTCGATCGACGGAATCACCAACTTTCAGACCACCGGGAATGATGTCAGAAAGAACATACGGAACAAAGAAAGAGGTTGTCATTCCTAAAATCTTATTGGACGATTTATCCAGATAGAAATGCGTCCCGAAAAGATCAATATCAATAATCCCGGGCTGACCGGCAAGCTCTTCTGGAACATATTCTCCACCGTTATAAAAATCCAATAAGAGCTTCTCGCGGATTACATCTAAGCCGACACCATCCAGTGCACCCAAATCTACTTCCGGGTACCAATCTTGTGCCTGAGATAGTGTAATAGATTTTATTATGCCGTCTTGGACAGTAAAGTAATAATGCTCATATCTTTCTTTAAATAGTATATATTCTGTGGCGTGGATCTTCGTGAAATTGTTCTCTGTGCGGTGATTCCCGTATTTGCAATTTGCAAAATCGAACTTTTCCAAATCTGCGGCTTTATCACCTACCTTGATACCGCCGGGGTAAACGTCGGAGAGGATGCAAAAAGAAGGGGAATCGGTCTCAAAAGCACACAAAGTATATCCTTTTAAACTTTCGTCGTTATTATATACCTTGTCCAAATAGATTTTACAGTTTTTGTATATCAAAACCGCATCACAATCATAGTCCATACGATCCCTATCCTGATCGACAGGAGTACCAAACATCTTGATAACCTCGTCCGGAGTTTTGCCATCCAGAGTGGCGATGTCTATCTGCGCCACATAAATCCGTTTCATGCTTGCGCCAACTGCAAAATTGTTGCCATTTTATGACGGCGTTAAAAAAATTCTGGCTATCTTGCAACAATTGAGGAGAGCGGGCGTTATAAGTATAGAAAACGCAAACAATGACAAGAGAAGAAGCAACTGCATTTTACCGGAAGCATTACCGCCGGATATTTAACATCAGCCTGCGAATAGTAGAAAGCAGCGCTGACGCAGAAGAAATAATGCAGGACACCCTTCTAAAGTACATAAGCAATCAGCCGGAAGGACTGAACGAAGCTCAGGAGAGCGCCTGGCTGGCCAGAACCGCCATCCGCAAGTCACTTGACTGGCTGCGTTCAAAGAAACGCGAAGCCGCCTTCCTGCACGAAGCCGCCCTTGCGGCCGAAGAGGTTGACGATACTACGGAGGAGATCGACACAAAAACCATCACACCGGAGCAGGTGGCAAAGGAAATCGGCATGCTGAAAGAGCCTTACAACCTTGTTTTGGACCTTGTACTTATAGAAGGACTTGATTATGAAGAAGTGTCGCAGTACACAGGAATAACACAAGGGAATTTAAGATGTTATGTCTCTCGCGGCATGGCAAAACTAAGAGAAGCACTAAAAAGAAAGCCAATATATCAATAGCACTATGTCAGATCTTGAAAAATACATAAAGGAAAACAGCCGGAAAATGGATGCTGCAGAGCCAGCTTCCGGTCACGAGCTAAGGTTTCTGGACAAGCTGGAAGATGCCGGTCTGGTAGAGAGAAAGACAGTCAGGCTTAACTGGCGCCGCATTACTCTTGCGGTCAGCGTCGCAGCAGCAATCATCGTGGGCTTTGTCCTTATAAAGCCGGCAGAAGAAATTGCCCTGGTTAAGCACACAGACTGGTTCGCCAATGCGGAAAGCACCCCTGAAGGCGTGTACGAAGCATACTACAACCAATTTCAGAAAGACTGTCAGGAAGTATCCGCCTATGACGGAGAGGATGTAATAGAAGACATTACCAATGAACCTATTCCCCTTATAGACCAGCTTCCGGATGAACTCTCAGACGCAGAGAAAGTGGCTATCCTTCAGGAACACTACGGTAATCTGCTGGATGCAGTAGCCCAGTACAAAGAGACTCTGGCTCGGTAATAATAGATAAACAATTAAAAGATAAATATTTATGAAAACTTTAAAACAAATCATACTGGCAGTTGCTTTGTTTGTAATGTCTGCGCCCGGTATCTTTGCGGCCAATGAGACCAACAAGCTCACATATGATTACAAGGACTTCAGCGCATTGGAGGTCAGCTGGCAGTTCTCGGTAGAAGTAATCCAGTCCAACACCTGGTCCGTAGAAGTTGAGGTTTCTACAGAGGTTACTCCTTATCTTGTAGTAGAAAAGTCGGGTTCTAAACTGCGCATAGCAGTGAAGGGTTTGCCCAGAAGCATTACAAACCAGCGCAACTGGAATCCTGTGGCCAGGGCTAAGGTGACAATGCCTACACTGACAGATGTCAGCCTTAGCGGCGCCACCAAGTTAACCGCCGAGGGTACATTCAAGACTAACGGTACCTTTTCTTTTGAGTCCAGCGGAGCCAGCAAGATAGTCAACCTGAACGTAGAGGCAAAGAAGTTCGATATTGATTGCAGCGGCGCTTCAAAATTCACTATAGCTTGCAAGGCGGACGATGTTGACATGGACCTGTCAGGAGCATCCAAAGGCACACTGGAGCTTAACGCAGGCAGCTTAGACCTTGACGCTTCCGGCGCTTCCAGCCTGAAGATATCCGGGAATGCTACCAACGCAGATATAGACTGCTCCGGCGCCTGCAATATTGATTTGCTGAAAACGGATATCAAGGTAGCAACGGTAGACCTGAGCGGCGCATCCAAATGCCAGATTTCCGTAAAGGAGAAACTTTCCGTAGAGCTTAGCGGAGCCTCATCCCTCCGCTACGAAGACAACCACGGCCTTAGAATTAACCCGGTATCGATAAGCCGCGGTTCCAGCCTGTCAAAACTCTAGTCTTTATAAGGGCCTTCCATCAGGAAGGCCTTAAATTCATCTGTCAGAATACACTTGGCAGAGAACCAGGCGTGGCCGTGAACCCATGGGGCTTCACGGCATTCTTCAATCTGCTGGCGGAATTCGTCCACGGATTCGAAGCCTTTCTGGCCATAGCGGTAAGCGGCAAGGCCTACGTACATGGGCACGCCCTTCATTATTTCTTCCCAGGATGCCATGACCTGAGCAAAGTCTGCGATAGGATGGCCGTGCTGCCAGTAAATCTGCGGAATCAGATAGTCGATGGTGCCTTCTTCCACCCAGAAACGGGGATCGGCATACAAGGCAACGGTATTGACAAGACGGCCGCCCGGGGAAATGCCGAAAACGGCTTTGTCACTGGTCTCGTGGGTGGCGTCGTGCATAGCCTTCACGCATGCGTTGATGTTGCGGAAGCGCCAAAGCTCGCGGTCCTCTGTACCGCCGGAGGCGATGTAGGCCTCGTACTGACGGGCATCGTCCCAATCGAGCGGATCGCTCTGGAAGCCGGCAGGATAGAAATAATCGTCGATATGAATGCCGTCAAGGTCATACTTTAACAGAAGTTCGCGCACTACGGAGGCAAGATGCTCCTGAACCTCGGGCATAGCCGGGTCCAGATAATACATGTCCTTGTAAGTACGTATCCATTCCGGATGGACGTTTACCGGATGGCTGTCTCCGCGGGGAAGGTCAAGGGCACCGCAGCGCAGGGGGTTCAGCCATGCGTGAATCTTAAGGCCAAGGTTGCGGCAGGTCTCAATTGCCAGCTGCAGGGGGTCGTAGCCGGGGTCTTCGCCGGGGATATTGGTGGGAAGATAGCTCCAGGGCAGAATGTCTGACGGATATAGTGCGTCCATGTTGGACACAACCTGAAAGTAAACGGTATTGCAGCCAACTTCCTTGATGGCCGTAATCATTTGCACCAGGGCCTCCTGGTCTGCCTGAAGGTCTATAATGGGATTGCCCAGCGAGTCTTTCTGGTGGCGGGGCCAGTCAATGCCCTTGACGGTAGCCAGCCATGCAGCACGTACTTCTTCTTTTTGCGCCAGGGAGTCGCCGCGATGTGCGCCCCAGGCCGTTCCAACAACACCCAGCACTGCCACCAGGCAAATCAACAGTTTTCTCATATCTTAAATAACATTCCTCCTATATTGTCTCTTTCTGCTCCTGTTACCGATGCCAGGCAGCTTGGTTCGTCGGCCATGTACAGCACACCCAGGAAGGCGAAGATCAGGGCCTCTTTGAACTCTATTATGGCCGGTTCCGGTATTATTATCTTACAGCCGGACAGGGCTTCCATGCGGCTGATAAGGAACTTGTTGTAGGCTCCGCCGCCGGTAACCAGAAGCGTTTTGCCGGGCTCCGTGACGCGGGCCAGCTGGTATGCGCAATGCTCGTAATAAGTGCAGAGCATGTCTTCCATGGAAAGGCCGCAATTGTCCAGAAGCGGAAAGACGTTCTTTTCTACCCACTCGCGGCCAAGGGATTTGGGATAGGTCCTGGAGTAATAGTCCAGACTGTCGAGCTTATTCTTAAGTTCCTGATTTACAGTTCCTTTGCTTGCTATAATGCCGTCGCGGTCGAACTCCAGCCCAATGTTGCGGCAGTACTTGTTTATGACATAATTCACCGGCGTAATGTCAAAGGCGATGCGTTTGTCGCCGCGGCGGAAAGAAATATTGTCAAAGCCGCCAATGTTCAGGCAATAGTCGTAATCCCCGAAAAGCAGGTCGTCACCAATGGGGACAAGCGGAGCGCCCTGGCCGCCCAGCATTATGTCAAGGCGGCGGAAGTCAGATACCGTCGGCACCTTGGTCACGGCGGCAATTGCGGCACCATCGCCAATTTGGTACATTACCTTTTTGGCCGGTTCATGAAAAACGGTGCTTCCGTGCGATGCGATTATGTCCGGATGGACGCCGAATTCGGCCATGAAATCGTTCACCCTCTGGCCCAGGAAGAAGCCATACTGGCTATGGAAGGTAATGAATTCCAGCGCGCTCATGTTCTGCACTTCCTTGCCAAGTTTGGACTTCAGCTCTGCCGGATATTCGTAGCCGCGGGCGCAGTCAATCTTGAAGGTCCATTTGCCATTTTGCTTGCTGAAAGTGGCGCAGCACACGTCCAGTCCGTCCACCGATGTGCCTGACATCAGGCCTATGCTTTTGTAGGAATTTTTCATGTTTCAAATATAGCCGTTTTTATCAGTTTTGTGAATAATTTTGACTATTTTTGCGCCCGATGGAAAAGAAAGTATTTGTTTACGACAAACCGTTTACCGTTGAGGGCGGGCAGGTCCTTCCCCGCCTTGAGGTTGGTTATGTCTGCTCTAAGGGCGGATATCATGGCCAGAAGGTCATCTGGCTGTGCCATGCCGTTACTGCCAGCGCGGATCCGCGTGACTGGTGGGCCCAGATTACCGGTCCGGGCCTTATGTTCGACACGGAGAAGTATTTTGTAATTTGTGCAAATTCACTTGGCTCCTGCTTTGGCTCCAGCGGCCCCGCCAGCATCAATCCACTTACCGGAAAGCCTTATTATTTTGACTTCCCTAAGGTGACGGTGCGCGATTCCATCAATGCATTTTACCTGCTTTGCCAGCATCTTGGCATAAGCAAGATAGACCTTCTTGTGGGTGCATCCATGGGCGGTTTCCATGCCCAGGAGTTCGCAATTATGCACCCGGAGCTTATTAAAAGGGCTGTTTTCATGGCTACCACTTCCCGCGTTACTCCCTGGCTCACGGCCTTTGAGGAGACTCAGCGTATGGCCCTTGAGGCAGATCCAACCTTCCGCATGAAGAGGGACCTTAAGGGCGGTCTTGCCGGCCTGAAGTGCGCCCGCGGCATCGCCATTATGTCTTACAGGTGCGAGGAGGGCTATAACATCAAGCAGTGGGAAGATACAGAGGACGTGGTCTTCGCCGACAAAGCCGCCTCTTACCAGCGTTACCAGGGCAGCAAGTTCGTCCGCGACTTCGACGCCTACTCCTACTGGTACCTGACCTATGTGGTGGACAGCATAAATGTAGGCCGCGACCGCGGGGGCGTAGAAAAGGCACTGAAGATGATCCAGTGCCCTGCAACAGTTATTTCGTTAAGTACGGATTTGCTGTTCCCGCCCGTTGACATGGAGTCCATGGCTCGCATGATGGGAGCCGACTTCCACGTGATCCAGACCCACTTCGGCCACGACGGCTTCCTGATTGAGTTCCCCCAGATGGAGGCCATTATTGCTCCTATCGTAAAAGAAGCTTGCGAATAATTTAGATCGCCGCAATGATGATGGTGATCATCCAGACGGCGGTAAACAACTTGAGGCCGGTGCCTACCAGGAAGCCCAGGAAGGCTCCCAGTGCAGCTGTGGTAGAGTTGAGGCCGTCTTTGCTGCCCCAGTTGTATTCTGCTACGAAGGCTCCTATAAGGCCGCCCAGAATCATTCCTATCGGGGTGAAGATAATACCCAGGATCATTCCTATGGTAGAGCCCCAGACGGCCGCTTTGCTGCCGCCTGTGAACTTTGTGATCTTGGCCGGGACAATGAAATCAATGATCGTTACCGCAACTGTAATACCCAGCCAGAGCCATAATTTCTGGGGACTGATGCAGCCGTCGAAATGAAGATACATAACCAGCATGCCGAGCCAGCTCAAAGGCGGGCCCGGCACTGCCGGAAGTATGCTTCCGATGATGCCCAGGATGCCAAGAAGCACCGCAAGGCAGGCCATCAGTATATCCCCAATCATTATTTTGCTGCTGCCATTGCGGCTTCTACGTCATCCGGGGCGATGGGCAGGCGCTTGGGACCGCAGCGGCGGGCACCGTTTTCTGTAACCAGAACATCGTCTTCCAGACGGATTCCGCCGAAGTCGTAGTAGTCTTTGAGTTTTTCAAAGTTGATGATACCTTTGCCAAGGCCTTTTTCTTTCCATTCCTCTATGAGGGCGGGGATGAAGTAGATACCGGGTTCGTCGGTAATTACAAAGCCGGGCTTAAGGTTGCGGGCCATGCGCAGGCTGCCAAGGCCGAGCTGCTTTGCGCGGATCTGGCCGCGGTCGTAGCCAACCAGATTCTCTCCAAGGTCTTCCATGTCATGTACGTCAAGACCCATGTTGTGGCCAAGGCCGTGAGGCTGGAACAGGCCGGCAATGCCGTCTGCCGTCATCTCGTCGATATCGCCCTTTACCAGGCCAAGGGCGCTGAGGCCCTCAAGCATCTTATGCATTGCGCCAAGGTGGACATCCCTGTATGTGATGCCGGGGCGGGTAATGCTGAATGCGTGCTCGTTGCAGTCGCAGACAATCTGATAAATCTCCCTCTGCTTGGTGGTGAACTTGCCGCTGGTAGGGTAGGTGCGGGTAAAGTCGGACGCATAGTGCATGTTGCTTTCTGCGCCGGCGTCAATAACCATAAGCTTACCAGGTTCGATGATCTTGTCGTGCAGGTGGTTGTGCAGCGTTTCTCCGTGCTGGGTGAGGATGGTAGGGAAAGATACGCCCCATCCCTTGCTAAGGGTAAGGCCTTCCATCTTACCTACAATCTCCTGCTCTACGATGCCAATCTTAATGCTATCGCGGCCAAGTGAGTGCATCTCGTAGCCAAGGGCGCAGGCCTCGTCAATAGCCTGGATCTCGCAGGGCTCCTTCACAAGCCTCTGGCTTACTACGGCCTCTATAAACTCTACTGACGGCTTCTGGCCGGGGAAGAGTTTTTCCAGAACCATGGTATTATAGTATCTGGACGGGGGCAGGAAGTGAACGGGACGTCCTGCAGTCTGGGCAGCCTTAACTGCGTCGAAGGCCTTCTGGTAGGGCTCGCTGTTGGCAACGCCCACAAGTTCTGCCTTTGACTGTACGGTAGGCTGAGGACCCATCCAGATGATGTCGCCAATTTCTACGTCGTCTGCGTATATGGTTTCTTTACCGCTTTCTATATCCAGAATAGCTGCGTAGCGTGGGTCGTCCAGACCGAAGTAGTAGAGCCAGCAGCTCTCCTGACGCCATTTGTAGCAGTTGTCTTTATACTGGGCCGGAGCCTCTACGTTGCCAAGGAAGAACAGCAGGCCTTTCTGGCCGGCAGCTTCCATTTTCTGAATAAGTGCCTTGCGGCGATTGACATAAGTATCTTTGCTGAACATGGTTATGTGATTTAAACATATAAAGGTAATGATTATCTGTGAGAATAACAAAAAAACAGGAGCCCCGAAAGGCTCCTATGTATTGTATTTCGTTCTTATTAGAGAGCGAAGGTAACGCCGATTGAAGGAACGAACTGTTTGTACAAGTTGTTGTATTCTTTGCCGCCGAACTGATATTTGCACTCAGCAAAGATAGCTATGCACTCTGTGAGAGGTACTTCTACACCGGCACCGGCATTGAATCCCAATTTGTTCTTGTCAAACTTAATACCACCTGCTTTATACTTACCAAGGGTGTAGTTCAAACCAACGAGAGGATAAATAGTTACACCGGGGAGGTTAAAGAGATAGTGAACATTCAGGTTGAGGTCGATGGTTTTGAAACCATTTTTCTTCAAGAAATATGTTGCACCAGCGTCAACACGAAGGGTCTCAAGAACAGAATACTGTGCCTTTACACCAATACCGAAGTTTTTGAGGTCTTTGTCGGTGTAATAAGAACCATTAACGCCAACGGCAAACTTGCCGACCTGAGCAGAAGCTACTGCGCAAACGAGTGCGGCAGCAATTACAAGCATGAATTTTTTCATAACGAATAGTGTTAAATTAATAGTATTAAATGGTTTGTAATGTGTGTTTCTGGGCCAAATATAGGTATTTAATACGTTTTAAGCAATATTATTCCTTATTTTTTTAATATTTGCCATCAATTCTGCATAATATTTATGCATTATTTGGAATAACTGTTGGTTTTATCGTTTTAAATTTTTATGTTTGAGGTGTTAAAGCATATTCAAAAACTTTTGCCATATGAAAGCACTTAAATTATTCGGGTTTTTTGCAGCATTTGCTGCTGTTATTTCTTGTGGTGGTCCTACTTACACCACAGACTCTTATGTAGCAGAAGAGAGTGGTCTCAATATCCAGAAAATTACCGACGAAAGCAAAAATGCCGTAATTGGTAACACTTTCTCAAATGCACCCGCAAACTTTGCAAACTCTTCTATCGCCGGTTACAAGAAAGGTGGCATGTATTGGGGCACAGCCAAAGTTCTGAGCCTTTCTGACGATGGTCAGGAGCTTGGTTACCTTACAGTTTCCAACAGGCAGCGCAACGTAATGGTTCGCAAGGCTACAGCCGCCGGAAACAGCGTTCAGCGTACCTTCCGTGACGTTTACGACTTCAATCTTGGTCCGGACGGAAACATCTATTTCACAGACTTCGTAGGCAACGGCAAATGGCAGATTCACTCAGTTAATGCAAAGGCCGGCAGCGTAATGCGCCAGCTTACCAGCAACAATAACGACGAGAACCCTGTTCTTGCAAAGAACGGCCGCAGCCTGTTCTTCACCCGTCACGACAATTCAGGCGTTTCTATCTGGTGCATTGACCTTGTGGATGGTACCATGACTTCCTGCGCCAAGGGCTACAACGTTTGCCCTATCGGCGACGGCAGCTCAGAGTTCCTTTGCACCCGCAACTCCGAAGAAGGCGTAAGCCAGATCTGGATGGTTAACTATATTACCGGAATCGAGACCCTTATCCTTGCAGATAAAGAGCGTGGCTTCTCTGCTCCTGCAATTTCTCCTGACGGCAAGTGGATTGCTGTTCAGGGCAGCTCAAAGAGCTCTAAGGGCAAGATCAAGAATCTTGACCTCTTTGCAGTAAGGATTGACGGAACACAGTTCATCCAGCTTACCTATCACCCGGCCATCGACTGCAACCCTGTATGGGGTGCTGACGGCAAGTCACTGTACTTCATTTCTTCACGTGGCTCTAAGGATAGGTCATTCAATGTTTGGAAAATGCGATTCAACCTTTAAAAACATTAACACTAACTTTATATCATTATGAAAAAAATCAAACTTATCGTTGCTGCATTGGCAGTATTTGCCTTTGGAACAACTGCATCCGCTCAGTATTGGGGCGAGGAAGAAGTAACTTCTTACATTTATGGTGGTTACAGCTCAATGAAGAGCGAGTCCAGCCTTAACGGTGTTCATATTGGTATCGGCGACCTGAGCCAGATCAATATGGGTAACATTTTCTGGGATTACAACATTGATATTTCATATCACTTCAAATCAGCGACCGGCGTGAAGGAAAAGGCTATTTCTTCTAAAATAGCTCTTGACCTGCTTTACAAGATTGACGCTTCAGATGATGCATTTGTATTCCCGTTCATCGGTATCGTAACCCGTGATTTCTGGTACGGAAAAACAAAAGTTGACGGAGTGGGTGACATTAAGTGGTTCTCTAAGAACGGACTTGATGCCAACAGGTATCAGGTTGGTTTCCAGGCCGGTGTTCACACCTTCATCGGCAGGTTTATGTTAAGGGCTGACTACGAGCTCTATCTTACCAAACTTGTCTCCGGTTCAAAAAAGATGAAAGGCTTCAACATCAGCGTCGGCTATCGCTTCTAAGGAGCATAGGCTAACGTAGCCACAGATATGCGGGGGACCTTGCGGTCTCCCGCTTTTTTGTATGCCCGCACTATCGCTTCCCGGCACGCAAACAGCGTAGCTCCCGTCGTGAACACATCGTCAATAATCAACAAGTGCGTCGGCTTCGCGTAGCTTGAAGGCGATGTGGTTGGGAGCGTAAGTTTCCCAACCACATTGCCTTCAAGCGTGGGAGGATACATTGCAATAAAGGAACTGGCAACGTTGGCGGCTCGTTGACTCTGGCTTAGCCGGGTCTGGCTCCCGGCGGTGCCTTTACGTAGCAATATATCCGTACGCAACGGCGCGCCAAGACAGCGCGCAACCTCCGCCGCAATCACCTCTGCCTGATTAAAGCCACGGTGACGCCGGCGCTTCCGGTGCAAGGGCACGGGGATTACAGCATCTACCGGCGGCAGGCCTCCGGCAAGAAGCTTCTCTCCAAGCATCCGGCCCAGCTGCCTGCCAAGAGGTATATTCCCGCCATATTTAAGAGCCGGCGTAAGGCTTTTGTAATTGCCCTGATAATAGAACAAGGCAACTGCCGTGGAATAGGGCTCGTACGGGGCGTCATCGTCCAAAGATTTTTGAATCCACTCGTTAAAGGAATCCGCCATTGGATTGCGCCGCCCAGGCACAAAGGGCGTAAAAGGCATATCGGCCAGGCAGTTAAGGCATATGTGCCGCTCGTTCTGAAGCAGCCTCTGCCCGCAAACCACGCATCGCCGGGGAATCATCAAATCACAAACGTTTACGAAAACGTTTACAAAAAAAGGGACCGGATTAAATCCGATCCCTGATTCTGTATGTTTGCGAAGAAACATCTTACATGTTCATACCACCATCAACCTGGATAACCTGGCCGGAAACGTATGAAGACATGTCACTTGCAAGGAAGGTTGCAACATCTGCGATGTCTTCCGGGGTACCGCCACGACGGAGAGGAATCTTCTCCATCCACTCTTTGCGAACCTCTTCCGGCAGAGCCTGGGTCATTGCAGTCTCGATGAAACCGGGAGCAATTGCGTTTGCGCGGATGCCCTTGCGGCCCATTTCCTGACCGATGCTCTTTGCAAGAGCAATGAGGCCGGCCTTTGAAGCGGCGTAGTTAGCCTGAGCGGCGTTACCGTGAACACCTACAACAGAAGACATGTTGATGATGCTTCCGCCTTTCTGGCGCATCATGATAGGAACGCAAGCGTGGATGAAGTTGAAAGCAGACTTGAGGTTAACTGCAAGTACTGCATCCCACTGCTGCTCTGTCATCTTAAGCATGAGGCCGTCCTTGGTGATACCGGCATTGTTAACAAGAATATCAATAGCACCGAAGTCTGCCTTGATCTGCTCTACAACCTGGTGAGTCTCTTCAAAGTTGGCTGCGTTTGAAGCGTAAGCCTTAACCTTGTGACCGAAAGCTGCGATTTCGTCAACAGTCTTCTGTGCGTTTTCGTCAATGATAAGATCAGTGAAAGCTACGTCTGCGCCCTCTGAAGCGTACTTGAGAGCGATTGCTTTTCCGATTCCTCTGGCAGCTCCTGTGATGAGGGCTACCTTACCTTCTAAAAGTCCCATAATATGAAATTTTAACAGTTTTTTCTATTTAGTCTTGCAAAAATAACTTTAAACTCCTCAATTACAAAATATTTGGCTAATTTTGCAGTCCTTTTTGAAAAAGGACTCAAAAAAGAAACGTTTACCATGAGCGAAATCAGGAACAAAGACCTCTGGCAGTCCGGCCAGCTTAAAATTGACTGGGTGCGCGCCCATATGCCGCTTCTGAATGGCCTGGAGCAGGATTTCTCCAAGACCAAACCCTTCAGCGGGCTTAAGATCGCCCTCTCTGTTCACATGGAGGCCAAAACCGCCTACCTTTGCCAGGTGCTGGCAGCAGGCGGCGCCCAAATGTACGCCACCGGTTGCAACCCCCTGAGCACTCAGGACGATGTTGCTGCTGCCCTCGACCACAGCGGCATCAACGTATTCGCCCTGCATGCCGCTACTCCCCAGGAGTACGAGCACTGCCTTGAAAAGGTGCTGGAGATCGGCCCTAATATCATTATCGACGATGGTGGAGATCTTGTAAACCTGATGCTTACAAAGTTCCGTAAGCTGATTCCGGGAGTCATCGGCGGTTGTGAAGAAACCACAACCGGCATCATGCGCCTCCAGAGGCTCAATGATACAAAGGACCTGCCTTTCCCCATGGTTCTGGTGAACGATGCCAAATGCAAGCATTTCTTTGACAACCGTTACGGCACAGGCCAGTCAGTTTGGAACGGCATCAATCGTGCTACCAACCTTATCGTGGCTGGCAAGACTGTGGTCGTAGCAGGCTATGGATGGTGCGGCAAGGGCGTAAGCATGCGCGCCAAGGGCCTGGGTGCCAAGGTTATCGTGACAGAGGTAGATCCTGTCAAGGCTATCGAGGCAGTGATGGACGGCTTCCAGGTAATGACAATGGAGCAGGCCGCTCCTCTTGGAGACCTGTTTGTTACCGTTACCGGCTGCGACGACGTTATTACAGAAAAGCACTTCGCCCTTATGAAAGACGGAGCCATCCTTTGCAATGCAGGCCACTTTGACTGTGAGGTCGATGTCGCCTGGCTGGAGGCATCGGCAGTAAGCAAGGTTCCGGCCCGCGAGAACATCAAGGCATATAAACTTGCAAGCGGCAAGACTCTTTACGTCATCGCCGAAGGCCGTCTGGTAAACCTGGCTGCAGGCGACGGCCATCCGGCGGAAATCATGGACTTGTCTTTTGCGGTGCAGATCATGAGCGCTCTGTGCCATTCAGGCCCTCAGTGCCAAATATCTGGCAGACAATCGTACCGAAACCCGCGACCGCGGGGACATGCTGCTGAATGTTCCTGAAGAAATTGATCAGGCCGTGGCAATGCGCAAACTGGCAGCCTGGGGCATCAGCATCGACGTCCTTACAGAAAAGCAGAGACTTTATTTATACGGAAAATAAACTCCTCAAAAATCATAACAACTCAAAATGAAACTTATACCTGTTTACGCCTGGAAAAAGGGTCTTCACGTATTTGAGACCAAACAGGAGCGCTTTATCAAGAAGCCTTGGGCCCAGGGAGTCATCCTCCTGGCCTGTGTGGTTGTGGCAATGCTCCTGGCCAACCTCTCCTTCACCCGCGACGCCTACAAAGAGGTTCTTGAGACCACTCTTTCAATAAGGATTGGTACTCTGGAATTCCCTCACGGAATGACCGTAGAGAAGTTCATCAACGATATCCTGATGGTTGTGTTCTTCTTCACGGTGGGTCTTGAAATCAAGCGCGAGGTTGCAAAAGGTGAGCTCAGCAGCCGTCAGAAGGCTATCATGCCTATCATTGCGGCCTTTGGCGGAGTTGCAGTACCGGCCCTTATCTATACTCTTGTCAATGCAGGTTCTGCATCTGCCAGTGGTTGGGGAATCCCTACTGCCACTGATATAGCCTTCGCGGTTGGTATATTGTCCATCCTGGGCGACAAAGTGCCTATTTCATTGAAGATATTTTTAACGGCCCTGGCTATTGCCGATGACCTCATAGCCATTCTTGTGGTGGCTCTGTTCTACGGTGGAAACATAAACCTGGGCCTGCTTGGCATAGCTGTAATTCTCATTATCGTTGTTCTGATAATGAACAAGTTAGGTGAGAAGAGAATGATATTTTACATCATTCCGGCCATCGCAATTTGGATACTATTCTACTATTCCGGCATCCATGCAACTATGTCCGGTGTTGTAATGGCCTTCCTTATTCCGATGACTCCCCGTTATACCAGGGAATACTATTATCACAAGCGCGACCGTTACCGTCTCATGCTTCACAAGTACGAGGATGTCTGGGACGAGGACGGCTTCCCCAACGGTCCCCAGAGGCATATTCTTCGCCAGCTTAGCAAGACTTCACGCAACTGCATCGGCATGAGCTACCGTCTTGAGCATGCTCTTGGCACCTGGGTTAACTTCATTATCATGCCTATCTTCGCACTTGCGAATGCGGGCGTTACCATTCCCAGCCTTGAGTACTTCAATGTATTCAACTTTGATCCGGCTCTTGGCAGCGTGAGCATGGGTGTATTCCTTGGCCTGCTGCTTGGCAAACCTATCGGTATTACCCTTGCTTCTTTCATTGCTGTTAAGGCTAAGGTTGGCGCCATGCCGGCAAAATCCAACTGGAAGATGCTATTTGCAGTGGCTTGCTTGGGTGGTATCGGCTTCACCATGTCCATCTTTGTGGATACGCTTTCATTCGGAGATCACCCGGAGGTTGCAACTCAGCTGCGCGACATGGGTAAGGTTGCCGTGCTGATGGGCTCCTTGTGCGCCGGCATCCTGGGCAGTGTCCTTGTTGGTATGTTCCACAAGACCAAGACTTTGGATTAAGGAATATTTTTCGTACATTAGCGATATGAAAAGTTTTCGTATCGCACTATGTATCTGCATCTTGGCTTTGGCATTACCGGCCATGGCAGACAATAATCCGCTTGCCTCTGAAGGGGCGACGGTGATTGAAGGAAATGCACGCTTTACCGTTCTTACAGACCGGCTGGTCCGCATGGAATGGTCCGCAGACGGCAAGTTCGAAGATCGCGCTTCGCTTGCAATTGTAAACAGGAATCTTCCTGTTCCGGCATTTACCGTATCCCGCAAAGGCGGAAATCTTATCTTGAAAACTAAACGGCTCACCCTGCAGTACAAGGCAGATGGCGGGCCGTTTTCTGCAGATAATCTGGAGGCCAGCTTCAAGGTGAACGGTAAAACCGTGCGGTGGTATCCCGGCCTTGAAGACAAGGGCAATCTTATGGGTACGGCACGCACACTGGACGGCTGTGCCGGCCCTGATTACATCAATCACAGCGACCCCATGGAGAAGGGCATACTTTCCCGCGATGGCTGGGCTGTCATTGATGAAAGTACCCGTCACCTTTTCCAGGAGGATGATTCCGACTGGGGCTCGTGGGTGACCTGCCGTCCGGAAGGGGAGCGTCAGGACCTGTATCTTTTTGCTTACGGTCACGATTACAAGGCCGCCCTGGCGGATTATTCCAAGGTTGCCGGCAGCATGCCTCTGCCTCCTAAATATGTCTTCGGCTACTGGTGGAGCAAGTATTGGCCCTACACGGACGACGAGTTCCTGGCCCTTGGCCGCGAGTTCCGTGAAAGGAAGCTGCCCATCGATGTTATGGTCATCGATATGGAGTGGCATGAAACCTGGCCGGATGCCGCCCGCCGCAAGGTTCGCGACGACCACGGCAACGGCCTTGGTTGGACAGGCTATACCTGGAACCAGGACTTGATTGCAGACCCGGAGGGCTTTTTGAACGAGGTCCACAGCATGAATCTTAAGACCTCATTGAACCTTCATCCTGCCGTTGGCATCATTCCAAGAGAGAAGGTGTACAATGCCTTTGTGAAGGATTATCTGTCCCGTACGGACGATTATGACGGCCCTGAGGGCTATGTTTACAAGGGTGGCGAGGATGTCTGGCATGGCCCTGCCAAGCCCGGATATCATGCTTCCGTGCCCTATCGTCTTGATCAGCGTGCCTGGGCCGATGCTTACTTCAATTCAGTGATTCATCCGCTGGAGAAGCAGGGCGTCGATTTCTGGTGGCTGGACTGGCAGCAGTACAAGCTTAGCCGCTATGTGCCGGAGCTTAGCAATACCTTCTGGGCTAACCATATTTTCTTTAACGACAAAGTGCGTATGGCTCGCGGGAAAGCACCTCAGGATGCGCCCAGACCTATGATTTATCACCGTTGGGGCGGCCTTGGAAGCCATCGCTACCAGATAGGTTTCTCCGGGGATACGCAGATTAAGTGGGAGGTTCTTGGCTACCTGCCGGAGTTCACGGCAACTGCTTCCAATGTGCTGTACGGCTATTGGGGTCACGACCTTGGCGGCCACTGGGAAAAGCCGGAAAGGCCTACGGATCCGGAAATTTTTACCCGTTGGCTGCAGTACGGAGTTTTCTCTCCAATCTTCAAGACCCACAGTACCCGCAGCGAGCTTTTTGAGCGTCGTATCTGGATGTTCCCTGAGCATTACGAGTATATGAAAGCTGCTCTGGAGTTGCGCTACGCCCTGAGCCCTTACATTTACGATATGGCCCGTGAGGCTTATGACACTGGAGTTTCGCTTTGCCGTCCGCTGTACTATGAGTATCCGGAAAGGGAGGAGGCATATACCTGGAAGCAGGAATACTTCTTTGGAAACAATATCCTTGCAGCCACAATCTGCGAGCCGATGGGCCCGGATGGAACGGCCCGCCGCGATGTTTGGCTGCCATCAGGCTGCGATTGGTACGATATGGCCCATCACAAGTTGCTTAAGGGCGGAACGGTGCAGAAGCTTACCTATAGCATCGACCAGAATGCCTGGTTCGTGAAGGCCGGTGCCATTATTCCGATGGCCCGGGAGGGTATCCAGGACCTGCAGACCCCGTCCAACGAATGGCGCATCTACATTGCTCCCGGTAAAGGCAGCAGCAATTATGTGCATTACGAGGATGACGAGGTTTCACAGGCTTATCCGAATCAGTTTGCCACAACAATTATTACAAATGTGGCTTTCGGCCGCGGCGCCAGGATTGTCGTTGGCGCCCGTAATGGCAGCTATGCCGGCATGCCGGAAACCCGCCGCGTGAAGATTATCCTGGGCGGCTTGGACCGTTGCCCTGCCAGCGCTATGCTTGCCGGACAGGCTCTGGAATGCACCTACGACTCCACTACACGCGAAGCTACTTTGACGCTTCCCGAACATCCTGCTAATCAGGATGTTATCGTTGAGGTGAAGTATTAGACCCTGGGCTTATACCAGGGAAACCGGGGCGGTGTGATGGGCGAAGGCCTCTGCTGCGAAGCAGCGGCATTCTATGCCGCGGAATCGCTCCATGGGGTCGTGCCAGTCACGCATCAGATCTTCCAGATTCTGGCTGACGTGGCAGTAGCAGGCCTTGTATTTCTGATCGCGGACGGATCCGATGTCCACCCAGTCCGTGGGGTGGAACATCTGGGTCTGTGTGCCGCTCATAACCTCGAAGTAGTATAGCTCAAAGTAGCGGTCAAGCCTGCGCCAGGCGTCTACTACAAGACTTCCACATATGGCGTGGTCCCGATGGCCGTCAATGGGCCAGTGGGTCAGGACGATGTCCGGTTTCTCGCTGTCAATCAGCTCTCGCATTTCCTTATAGCGCTGCAGATTGATTTCTGTGTTGCCATCGATCTGGTCCATGAAAATGTGGCGTGCTCCGGTGACCTTGCAGGCAGCCTCGGCTTCCTTAACCCTTATTGCGGCGGCCTCGGCGTGGGTTTTGCCGGGGATGCCGGCCTCGCCGCGGGTAAGGTAAACACATACGACTTCGTGACCTGCGGCGGTAAGAAGGCACATTGTGCCGCCGGCGCCGGTTTCGGGGTCGTCGGGATGAGCGCCAATAACCAGTATCTTGCGCTTTTTAAACTCTTTGTCGGGCTTGTCCTTGGCAAATAGGGGAATACCCAGAACCGACATTGCTGCGGCACTTCCGGCCGCTTTAATCATTTCCCTTCTGTTCATAAGCGTCTATCTTTCAGGTGATAATACATTGTTAACAGGCCAGCTCAGAGCCTTCTTCAGCTTGAATTCCGCTGTGGCCCTGATGTCCTGTACGGATGAACCAAAACGGATAGAATATCTGCCGGAAGCGGCTTCCCAGGCGCTTGTAGCCTCGTTAAAGGAAGCCAGTTCGTAGTTACTTACCTTAAGAGTCAGCGTCTGACTTTCTCCGGGCTTAAGTTCCTTTGTCTTTGCAAAGGCCTTAAGTTCGCAGGCGGGCTTTTCAAGGCCGCCCTCAGGAGCGCTTACATAAAGCTGAACAACCTCTTTGCCTGCAACGGACCCCTTATTTGTGACAGCAATGGTAGCCTCGAAACCATCGGCAGTAGCCTTAATGGCAAGGGTAGAATACTCGAATGAAGTATAGCTCAGGCCGTAGCCAAATGGATAGGAAACCTCTGCGCCACGGGTGGCGAAGTGGCGGTAGCCCACCCAAATGCCTTCCTCATATTTGGTGTATTCGAAGTCTTTCTTGACTCCGCGTGCGTGGAAGAGGTTCCAGTCGTACGGGAAATTCAGGGATGAGGGATGGTCCTGATACTTAACCGGGAAGGTCATGGGCAGTTTGCCGGACGGACTTACTTTGCCTGTCAGGATGTTTGCAATGGCATTTGCGCCCTCCTGACCGGGAGACCAGGGCAGCAGGATGGCATCGACAAGACCCTTCCATGAAGCGGTTTCAATAACGCCGCCGATGTTCAGCACTATGACAACCTTTTTGCCCAGGGCATGATACTCTACACTCAGGTCCCGGATCAGGTCACGCTCGGCTTCCGTTAGTTCGAAGTCTCCATTAATATTGCGGTCTGCACCTTCTCCGGCATTGCGGCCAAGGACGTAGATTGCCATGTCGTTTGCGGCAGCTTGCTCGTGGATGGCAGAAAGCGGAACGGCTATCTCCTTGACTTTTGCCTGTGCCCATCCGTGGTTCAGACGGTTCTCTGCCTTCTTGTAATTAACATATGTTCGGTTGAAGTCTGCCAATGTATTGTCAAGGGTGAAGCCTGCCTTGATCAGGGCGTCTTCCATATTTACGACATAGGCTTTGTTCACTTCTCCGGAACCGGTGCCTCCGGCTACGAAGTCTATGGATGTAACGCCGTACAGGGCTACTTTTTCAGTGCCTTTGAGTGGCAGGCATGCATTGTCGTTTTTAAGAAGGACGATTGATTCCTCTGCGCCTTTGAGTGCTACTTTTGCGTGTGCGGCAAGGTCTGGTTTGTTAGTGAAGTTGTAGCCATTGAACTTTGGAGTGCGGATTATGTAATTGAGCATATTGCGCACGTTCCGGTCAAGTTCTTCCTTACTGATGCTGCCGTCCTGGACTGCTGCAATGATGCGATCAACCTCGTTCTGGCGGCCGGGCTCCATAAGGTCGTTGCCGGCTTTGGCGCTCTTGACTGTGCCCTCTTTGTTGCCCCAGTCAGTCATTACGATGCCGTCAAAGCCCCATTCTTTTTTAAGGATGGTGGTCAGCAGGTCGTAGTCCTGCTGAGTATAGTTGCCGTTAAGCTTGTTGTAAGAGGACATTACTGTCCAGGGTTTGCCTTCCTTGATTGCGATTTCGAAGTTCTTCAGATACAGTTCCCGCAGTGCCCTCTGACTAACTATCGAGTTGTTTTCAAGACGGTTTGTCTCCTGATTGTTGGTCGCGAAATGCTTAACAGAGGTGCCTACGCCGTTGCTTTGAATGCCGCGAACATAGGCGGCTGCCATTTTTCCGGACAATAGGGGATCCTCTGAAAAATACTCAAAATTTCGGCCGCAAAGCGGGTTTCTATGCAGGTTAACACCCGGGGCCAGAAGCACATCCACACCATACTCCAGAACTTCTTCTCCAATTGCTTTGGTGACGGTTTCAACAAGTTCTGTGTCCCACGAACTTGCAAGCAGGGTGCCTATGGGCATGCCGGTTGCGTAGTAGGTTTTACTGTCGCCCTCGCGTGTGGGCCTTATACGCAGGCCGGCGGGTCCGTCGGCAAGAACGGTAACAGGGATGCCAAAGCGGTCTATGCCGCAGGTATAACCGGCGGCGCCGGGAACCAGCGACGACCTTACGCCTACAAGAAGGCTGGCCTTCTCTTGCAGAGTCATTGCATTAATGACGTCGTCAATGTTGTCCTTGGTCAGTTTTGGCTGCGCCATGGCGGCAATAGTCATTATTGCCGCAGCGATGGTAAGGATGGCTTTTTTCATATACCAAAGTATTTAGTTATAGCATGTATAATGTTTTCTCTTGCGACGTCTTTGCGGAGCGATGTTGCTATGTCCTGTCCTTCCGGGGCGGCCTGCAACAGGGCTTCGAAGCCCATATCATCCAGCTGCGGGCAGTGGTTGATTTTGCCGGCTACAAGGATGGCGGGGACGCCGTTTGCTTTGGCGTGTCTGAGCACGGCTGCTGCGGTTTTGCCCTTGGGCGTCTGGTTGTCTGCGCGGCCTTCGCCGGTTATGACAAGGTCTGCGTCTTTCAGGTGTTTGTCAAAGCCGATAGCCTCCAGTACCATCTCTGAGCCGCTTTTAAGCTCTGCGCCTAGGAAGGCTTTCAAGGCGCCGCCAAGGCCTCCTGCTGCGCCTGCGCCGGCAAGGTCACGGATGTTTACCCCGGTGTATTTCATTACTTTTTGGGCGAAGTGTTCCATGCCTTGTTCCAGCTTGGGGATGTCGCCGGGCCGCGCTCCTTTTTGCGGGGCAAATACGGCCGCGGCTCCTTCTGGGCCGCAGAAGGGTGTGTTTACATCGCAGGCTACGGTGAAGTTTGCCAGCTTAATTGCGGGTGTCAGGCGGCTAAGGTCAATGCTTTCTACGGCCTCTAAGTCGCAGCCTCGGCCCGGGAGTTCATTGCCTTGGGCGTTGCGGAATATGGCTCCCAGGGCGTACATCATGCCCATACCGCCATCGTTGGTGGCGCTGCCGCCGATGCCTATGTAAAAGTTGGTGCAGCCCCTGTCTAGGGCGTCCAGAATTAGTTCTCCGGTGCCGAAGGATGATGTTTTTAGGGGGTTCCTTTCTGCCGGGGATAGAAGTGGGAGTCCGCTTGCGGCGGACATTTCTATGATTGCTGTTTGGCTTCCGTCAATGCTTGCGATTCCGTATTGTGCCGTGATGGGGCGTCCCAGAGGGTCGGATACTGTGGCTGTTACCAGGTTCCCGCCAAGGGCTTCGGTCACAGCTTCCGCCGTTCCCTCACCTCCGTCTGCCACTGCCATTTTGACAATGGTGACTTGCGTTTGGGGTATGGTTGGGGGTGTAAGGTCGTGCCACCCCCGGCTAGGGGGAACGTCGCCTTTGGCGACAAGGGGGTCCGTCACCCCCTGCCATACCCATATGCCAGCCTCGACGGCGTCAGCCACTTCGGCCGACGTCAAAGAACCTTTAAAGGAATCGGAAGCAATGACAATCTTCATCAGTCGCCGTAAGGATTGGCGTTATCCCACTCTTTAAGCTCATCACCATGACGGCTGACGCAATGCAGGAATATCTTATACTTGCTTTCATCGTCCAGCGTACCCCACCAATTGGTGCAGCCCGGATAATGCGCAAGGGATTCGTCAATCTTGCCGTCGGCGGAAGCCTTTGTCAGGCCTTTCGTTGCAATTCTTTCTTTCTCTGAAACTGGAAGTGATGACCACCAGATATTAAGGTCAACGTCTTTCATAACTCTCTGTATTGGTTAATAATCAAGTGTTTACGGGTCAAGAGGATCGAACCAGGCAGCTACCTGTGTACAATCCGGATTGGGGATAAATTCTACTTCCCGGGGGCTTAAACGCTCTCCGTAGGTGCATGGAATCAGTCCCATCTCCCTGGTGCAAACGCCACGGAACCACTCGCCGCAGGCATAGTCGATATGCGACGTTCCGGAGGTGATAATGCCGGGCTTGTCAGTGGGAATGCCCTGCTCCAGCATTATTCGTACGGTGTTGCGTATGTTGGTAGTGGTATGGCGTGCATGGGGCTCTGCAATCAGGGCGGATTCCGGAAGGCCCCAGGTTTCCATTAGGTATTTCTTCATTTCGAAGGCCTCTGAATACGGGGTCAAGTAGGGATGAACCCTGCCGCCGCTAAGCACGATGAAGGGTGCTTTGCCTTCTTTGTACAGCATTGCTGCATATTGCGCCCTCAGGCGGCTCTGGGCACTGATCGGCTCGCCCGGCCTTTCCGGTCCTGCACCAAGAACCAGAATCAACGTATATGGATATTTGCTCCAATCTGTGTTCTTGATTGCATCGTATGCTGCTTTGTTGATGCCATCTGCCATGGGCTCAAAGTCGGCGGGCTCGTTGCGTCCGTTTGCGTCCAGCCAGTCCAATGCCGTTTCCAGGGTTACGGCATAGAAGGGGCCGTCCTTTGCGGCCTTAAGCACGTTGGTGCGAACATGATCCCGCACATACTTGATTTCATTGCCTTTTTGGTCGAAGCGGGTAGAGTCGATTTTGGCGTAGTGGGGCTTGATGCCCAGTGCGTAGGTGTTGATTATCAGGTTCATAGCAGCGGCATCGGTTTCCCATGCAATCCTGATTGCGGTGGAGTCCGGTGCATCGGCGGCAATGCGGTATTTGCCTTCGGCGCGAAGGCTCTTTATGAAGGTTTCTGCCTGTGGCGTAAGTTCCTTAAGGCGGGCCGCCACTGCGGCAATTTCTTCATCAGAGAACTTTGCAAGTGTGGGGGAGAGGCTATTATCTTCTTCCTGAAGCTGCGCATCGAATTTTTCTTTGCCGATGCTGGCCAGGACCTCATCTTTGACAATGGCGTCCGGGGCTGCTGTCTGCAGGGCATATACCAGTGGCAGGGCCTTTTGCAGGATTATTTCACGTTGGGGAATCTGGGCCGCATTTGTTTTGTTGTCCTGCTTTGGACAACATGCTGCAAGAATAGCGCAGCAGGCGGATATAATCAGAAAGTAAACCCTTGGTTTCATGGCAAATCCAATTCGTTTCCCAAATATAATTCAAATTTGCTGAATTAAAAAGAGCTTGCTATCTTTGTGCTCGCAAATTACCCATTTGCACCCCTCCCGCCTTGGTGGTGGAATGGTAGACACGAGGGACTTAAACGCAATTTGAGTGCGCTTTCTGAAAAGAGAGTTGTAGAATGTCGTAAATTCAAGGAAACCTTAACGGGTAATGCCGAGGGCAATCTTGAGCCAAGCCTCTGAAAAGAGGAAGGTGCAGAGACTAGACACGACACACCTAAAGAGCTGATAGCTTCACGGTGAAGGAATAGTCCAGACCACAAACAGAGATGGTGGCGTAAGCCATAGTGGTAAGAAAATCCCTTGGACCGCAAGGTCTGTACGGGTTCGAGTCCCGTCCGAGGCACGAAAAAAGACCGGTAAGTCCGGTCTTTTTTCATGCCTAAATATTTGATTTACTGGGGGCCTAATCCCCCAGACCCCCTGGGTCGCTTCGCTCCGAAAAACGGTCTTTCACCAAATTTGGTCGCATTTGGTCACGGTTTTATTCCCCATTAAAGACAGACTCCGCAAATAGGTGCAGGGAATATCTAGGTATTATTTTTGCATACGTAGCAAGCATATGGGAAAGCGCCCGGTCACAATAATAATCTGTTTATTACTGTTTCATTTTCTCGCCTGGGGAACTGCTCAGGAGGGTGATATCCTTATTCTGGATGGTGAAGAATGGAAACTATTGTATACCCCTCTTGAAGAATTAGATTCCCGATCCTATGTTAGCTTGCAAAAGGCCTTTAAGTGGGAAGGGCGATCAACGGGAAATTATAGGGGATATGTTGCTTACTGGTCCATCAGCGACGGTATGCTATACTTAGAAAAGGTCGTCATGTACGACGAGCAATACTTACCCAAAGACTGCGATTACAGTGTTATACTCAAGACCCTTAGTCGTTATGATAATAACGGTAGAATCTGCGCGGAGTGGTTGTCTGGAGAAATGATTGCCGGCCGAGGGAATATCATCCGCTACCACCATATGGGATTCGACAGGGATTATGAAGAGGAAATCGTCGTTTCCGTAACACAGGGAGCCGCATCTCTAAGCCAAATCTATCATAACCAAGGTGTTTTTAGTTCCAACGAAGGAAGAATGAGACTAGTCCCTTATTTAAAGAAGTTTCCATCAGATTCCTACGGACTGGATAAAGGACACTACCGCTTTGAAGCTAAATATAGCACCGCATTACACAAATGGACTGTTACGCTGTTAAAACCTTCCGACTTGGCAGAGAAAGATACCTTGGAAAAGGATCTGGCAAAGTATCTTAATGATTCCCCCGAAGAATTTGGAGACTACATCCGAGGCGAATGGATTCATCCCTCATTTGTATTCTCTATTGTCAAATAACGCCAAAGAAAGCTACTGGTTGATTTGGTCGCATTTTCCGCTCATTATTTGGACACACCGCTGAGTCATAGCAACCACTTGATAGACAAATCCTTCAATAGCCATCAAGAATACACAATAGCCACAAGTCTTCTAGCTCCCGTCCGAGGCGCAAAAAACAGTTTGAACTGTTCGGTATTGCCGAATAGTTCATTTGCTTTTTCTACGAGGCCTATAACCGTCAACGTAATCACTTGTTTTGATATCGGGATCAAGTTCTTCCCCTGCAGAATCATTAAGGTATTGGGGACGGGAAGATACAGGTGAGCCGTATCCGTGAACATATGTAAGGGCCGATTTGATAAGGTCGATACTCAAGGCATTCTCCAAACGCGCGATCGTTTCAAGCGTCATGTTGGAACAGCCTTTTAACAAGTTTGAAACATACTGCTGCGTACAGCCCATGCGTTTGGCAAGCTCCACTTGAGTAACAGACTGCTCATCCATGGCACGCAATACCTGGAGCGTAATATATCGAGAATACTGGAGCCAATATTCATTGTCTCTTCGCCACTGTGCATCTTCGCGCCAGCGTGAAGGTGTAGGAGACTGATGCGCCTCCAGAAATTCAATTGCCCTGCTCATTATCTACGTAATCATTAAAACCGTTTAAATCATATACGCTGTTATCCAGCAAATAGTTTCTTACACGCTCCAACTTTGCTAGTTCTTCCATGGTGTGACGGCGCTCTTCCATTGTAGCCGTTAGTTTAATAGCGCCACCCGTGACAAGATACACACCTGGTTCTATCTTGATGGCATAGATTCTAAGCCAAGATTGGTGTCGATACCCACCTGCTCCATATGCCTTCTCTCTACCAAGCGTCATCTCCGAGAATCGGCTGTTTTCTAGATGTTTGAACAGAAGGTCCAGATTCGCATCCGGAGTTATATCCATCATCACACACTCCAACCTCTTTGCCTCATCGATAGTTTCCATTACTGCTTCATAAACGTCCGTGATATGGAAGTATGATGACAGATCTGCAAGGTTCTCCTGAAAGAAAGACCGAAGCCAATTCATGTCATACCAAGTGGAGAACAGTTGGTCAAAACAATTAGCCTTTTCCCCATCATATTTCACAGCCCACAGCCGCTTATCGTCAAGTATCTTATCAAACGTCATAACAGTCTTTTTGCAAAGATAAAAACAATATTTGTATTGTACAACACAAGTGTTGTATTCAACCCCGGTTTCTGTTGTTTAAATTACATCAATTTTTCGGTCGCATTTGGTCGCATTCCTGAAAAATTGGTCGCATTTGGTCGCATTTTCCGTTCATTATTTGAATACACCGCTGGATTATATCAACCACTTGATAGAAAAAACCTTCAATAGCCACCAAGAATACACAATAGCCACAAGTCTTCTAGCTCCCGTCCGAGGCACGAAAAGAGCTGCGAATGCGCAGCCCTTTTTGATTTCCCCTCTTTTGGTCACCATTGAGGGGAACCAGATGTTATCGAACCAGAAAATAACCCAATGCAACCAGGCTGATACCAGCAATTACACTGATAGCAACATAGCCGGCAAATCCCCAAATATTGCCTCCTTGAAGCATAATCAGAGCCTCTTTGGAGAACGTGGAAAAGGTCGTAAACCCGCCACAGAGGCCCACGGTCAGGAATAAGGCCCAATTGCTGCCCTCGGAGCCGTTTTTGCTAAATACGCCCCATAGGAGGCCGATGAGGAAGCATCCCACTAGATTTACTGCGAGCGTGGCCCAAGGAAACCCCTTGCTTACGCCTTTCATCATCAGTGATACAAGATACCGGCCCGTTCCACCAATGAAACTGCCGGCACCGACAGCCAATATGGTCTTCATCAATTCCATATCCCTTATTTATTTGATTCTCTTCTTCTTCGCCCAGGTATTGGCAAGGACAACGGCGGTGATTGCTATTGTTACGACACAGTAGAGGAAAATTGTTGCTGCTAAATCAGAGTTCTTCATTAAGTAGAGAAAGAACAAGCCGGCCAGAGCGAAATGGAAACAGGCCACGATAAGTCGAAGGCGTTTGATATCATACTTCTTCTGCTTCTCCGGGGAAGAAGTATTGTAACCGGCTATGAATCCATCACATTTGCCCCGAAGATAAGCTATCCCAACGAGAATCAGGATTACAGCGAGAAAGATGAACCACCAGATCATATAAATTCCGATTTATCTGTTTTCCGATTTATCTGTTTGTTATTCTTTAGTGAAGATATAAACCGCCAATGTAGGTAGAACGACCAATAGGATCAGCGAAATCTCCACCAAAGCGTAGGACCCGAAATAATCGACCAGTGTCTTAAATTTCAGAATCCCATCAACCAGCAGGACCAGGAGCGCGAACCAGCAGATTCCAAATATCGCTGCAAACTTGAGCTTTTTTTTCTTCAGTTTCATATAATTCTCGACTTATCGAATGAAATGCATCCCGTCCCACGGTTCGTCACTTCCTGGCATTGGTTTGCCTCCGGTTGCTCCACCTCGGCGGCATACGGCTACAGCCGCTGCCGGCTTGCCCCTGAAGGCGGCTCCATTCGAATAGAACGCTCGCTGGATAATGGAAAGCACGGCCCCGTTCGGCTGTCCCCAGTATACCGGGGATCCTACGATAAGTGCATCAGAAGAGTTCATCTTTGCAGAGATGCCGTTGCAGACATCATCATCAAACACGCAGGCTCCCGGATTGTCCTTGCACGTATTGCAGGCAATGCAGCCACGGACAGGTTTGTTGCCTATCCAAACAATTTCACTCTCAATGCCGAGCTTTTCCAGCTGCTTTGCAATCTCAGTCAAAGCGATGGATGTATTACCCTTCTGGCGAGGGCTCCCGTTGATAATTAGTACTCTCATATCTTACTGATACTTGCAAATTCCGATTTATCTAACTGTCAAAGTTAATCATTATTCTCCAGACCCTTTCGAACTAGATAGATTATTCGGTCACTTTTGGTCACCTCTCTCAAAAAATGGTCACTTTCGGTCACCTTTTCCGGTGATTATTTGAATACACCGAATAATCTATCAACTAATTGAAAGATAGGATATTCTATAGCCACCAAGAATACACGATAGCCACCGATACGGCTATATCCGTCCGAGGCACAACAAGACCTTGTAAGTTGTTGATTTTCAAACATATTACAGGGCCTTATTATTTGCGTCCACCAGAATTGACCACTATATGACCACATTCTTGCAGTATCCTTATGTATTTACATCGTTCCGAGCCCCATCAGTAAGTCTCGCAGAGCCTCACCCTCATCGGCCACATAGGGTTTCCTGGACAGGACCATTCGGGCAATCTTGACGCCGTCATCGGTCTTGGTGATTTGCTGGAAGAAGGGCTTGCCGTACTCCGGCCATACCAGTTCGGCCTTATCGCCCTCATTGATCAGAACGACATAAACGACAACCACCCAGCCGTGGTCGGTATCGTACTTCTTGCAGCCGGTAACCTTCATCTTCATTTCACTGTCTTTGACGGTGACGGTGCCCTTCTCGAAGTCCATATCGCACTTGGTAATTTCGACTGAAGGGATACGCATCTGTTGTGACAGGATGGCGTGGTCCTCGTAGGAGACGTATCGAGGCGTGGCGATGATTTCAATTGCCTCGACATACATTCTACCGCTGTAGTTCAGCGGGTTGGTGCTCTGGGCTACTGCTATGATAACGCTGGTCAGCGCCAGGATGATGGTGATGATGCTTTTCTTCATAATGGTTTTGATTGTTTATATGGTTATACTCTCTTCACATTCCTACACAATGCCCCAGAGTCAGGATCATTCCAGTTACTCATCAATACGTCATAGTTGAGTTTAATCCATTCTTTGACCCTGGCTAATTCCTCAGCTGTGACGAAATCCATATACCCCCGAATCCGTTTGGGCTCTTTCTCAACAGATACGATCAAAGCTCCGTTTAAAGGTGTGAGGTAATAGATGACCGGCTTTGGAGTTGACATCTTACTTCGAACTATGATGTCTTTTTCCAAACCTGTATCTTGCGAACCCAATCGGCATTCGTCGAAATTTGCGTACTCTATTTCATCGTGTACGGTGATAAGCAGATGCTTCAGTTGTTGCTTAAGTTCCGGAGGAATTGGCAGGGACGGTGGCAGAATGTTTGTTGTATAGTAGAACTCGTGCGTTTCGACAAACTGACTGTACTTATGTAAATCAACCTTTCCACTCAGAATCAGATAAGTGTCTTCCTCGAACTCCGCCTTCCCGCCGAATGGTTTGTCAAACCTTGAACAGCGGCTCCCTTTGTCTGCTACATCTTCTGGCGTAGGGGGGCATTCCATCACTATTCCGAGTTTCACGGTGTAATCAAAGGCAACCTCTACGCAATCTCCAGGCTTGAACCGACACTGATCAGGTCGTCGGCCGGGAAAGTATTCTTCCTGCTCATGTGTTTTGGGGTCTTCAAACTCCGAGCACAGTGTCTCTGAAATGAAGCTACCTTCATCGTCATAGATCCAACGTCGATATGACTTATAGTCTACATCGCGGCCGTAAGGGCATGCTTCAAGAATGAAACAATACAGGTCCGGTTCCCATTCGAACCTGAGAATCTTTTCTTCAGCAGCCTCCTTTGTAGGATAGTAGAACAACTCGGCATCACAGATATGGAATGTAGGATATGTGGCAGCTAAAGACCTGCGTTTGATCCTTAGGCGGTAAATCATGTCTTCTTTCATCGTGTTATTATGATTTTACGTTTTGAAATAACCCTCGGTTTGATTTCCTTCCGGCAAGCCGGGCAGAGGGTGAGCCTGTAACCTTCCAGGTTGGTGATAACGCCGGTGGTGGAGCCACATTTCTCGCAGGTGTGCCAGGATGCGGCCACGGCCTCGTCAATGAGTTGTCTGATATCCTCTGGTGCGTTATAGCAGTAGATTCGAAGGCCACCAAACTTCTGCTTGATTTGGCTGACCTCAATGGGGTTTTCTGGGTTGGCAACGTTAAAGGAATCGATGGCCGCTGCGGCTTTCTCGATCATCGGCCACCATCCTTTTCCGCACTCCCAGGGCATTTCTTTGATGGATTTCATCATTTCAGTTTGAATGAGTTCCTGAAGGGCAAGAGGGCCTCGACCGCCATCATAGTGCGGCCGATGAAGTGGCCCTTGGGGGCAAGACTTGGGTCTGAAGTCTGTTCCTGATAGACTGGGATTCCGTAGGTGTCCCTGAACTGTTTGTCGTAGTCGCCGGTCTGCTTGCGGCGCAGCAGTTCCGGGAAGAGTTGGATGCGGCCGGGCCAGTAGATGGCGTTCAGAAGGACCAGGTCGGACATGGACTCCGGATCGAAGTCGAAAAGCCATTCTCGCATCTTGTCGGATTCGAAGAAGATGGCTCCGTCGGTGGCTCCGCGGCTGAAAAGCCGGAGCGTCGCCTCGTCCAGCGGATGCCAGCCGTCTTTGATCGTGCGGCTGAACTGGTCCAGGGCAGCGTAGGTGGTGATGCGGAGCTTGACGTTCTGGAGTTCCGTCCCATCCAGGAAGGTGATTTCATAGAGGCCTGGCTCAGTTTCGATGACCAGCTCGCTCTCACGGCCGGAGAGGACTTTGCGGGCTACTTCAAGGCAGCCGGAACCGGCCTCGAATGGAATCTCGGCGCCGTCGTGGATAGACTTTGTGAAGCGGCTGAAAGGCAGGTCCCATTCCACGGGATTGACGCGGGTGACACCGGTCAGGAAGAGCAGGTAGGAATCGGGAAGGAAACTGTAGCCAGGGCTGACCACAATGCGGGCACTGCGCATCTTTGCGGCCAACTCCTGTAGGAGGAGGATAAGGCACTCGCGGCCAGGGTCAGCGTCCAACCAGTCCAGTTCCTCGGAGAGGCGGGCCTGGAGGGCGTCGATGGTGACCGGAGTGTAGTGAGTGGTTCTGGTGCGCTCGAGGGCGCTGTTAAGTGTTTGAAGGAGTTTTTTATTCATGGGTTTATACTTTCACGATAATGATTTTTTTCTTGGCCCGTTCGGCCTTCCGGATGGTGTCCCAGGTGCCCTTAGACGTTGCCGTCACGAAGGCCAGAACCCAATCGGCGTTTTTAACGATAAGCGAATTTCGCTGAAGAGGAGCGCCACGACCGTAGCGCGAGTAGTCAGGGAGGAATTCCATCAGAGGAATTCGGTTTTTGGCGGCGTATTTCTTCGCAAGGGTGTCGGCTCCCGTTGCTCCGCCCGACACAATAAGGTCGATTTTCTGTGTTTCTTGGATTTTGGCGACCTCGCTGCAGAGGAGGTCGTAGTTGGTGAATTCTCTTGATCCTACGATTGCTAATCTCATATTTGAAACTTTGTTATCTTTGTTGTCGTAATATTTGGCGGCCATGGTACCGGAGGCCGCGGTTTTTTCAGAGGATATCAGACTTGTCAAAGACTCGATGGCAACCTCCTCGTCAGGAAAAGTTACAATATATCAATACGAAGTCGTAATGTAGAAAGCCGCGATTTTTGGCCAAAAATGGCACTTTTCGGAAAAATATTTTTCAAAAACCACATTTAACGGCACTCTAAGGCGCTTGCAAAAATGCCAGCAAATTTTTACCTTTGTAAAAACCACTTTTTATGCCCGTTAGATTCTATCTTGATAAACGCAAAAACCGCTATGGAGAGGCCCCTATTAGGGTTGTCTGGTCTTTCAACGGAGACCGGTACCAGTCTACTATGGGCTTCAGCATTCCTCCGGAGGCTTGGAATGAGCAGGAATGTCGTGTAACTCCTGCCGCATACAACCACAAGAATAACGCATCCAGTACCATCAACGATTTCATAAAAGCGATGGAGAAAGCGGTGAACCGCTTGGAGAATTACGCCCGCACCCAGAACGCCTCCCTCACCAAACCTATCGTGAAGAAGGTCGTGGCCGATGTGATTGCAGCCGGCGGCGAATACCCTTACGAGCAGGAGAAGCTATGGAGAAAGAATCTCACCGAACGTAGCCTCTTCAAGCCCCGTTACTTCCAACACTTCAAAGGCGGAAAATACAAACTCATCGGCTTTGGAAAAGACTCCGAAACCCTCGAAGATGTCGTCATCTACCAGGCCCTGTACGGCGCCGGCCAGATTTGGGTGCGGCCGCACGACATATTTTTCAGCAAGGCAAAAGACGAGAATGGGAACGAGGTGGACAGGTTTACTGAAATTAATAATGCTTAAAAACAACCATTATGACATCGTTATCTATACAGAAGAAGTTCGATCTAGCCAAAAAAGAGGTTGAAGGGGGAGATATCACCACAGGGTATTTCATCGCAGAGAATAATAAGACTTATGAAACCCACTACACTAATAGCGATTGGGAGAAGTATTGTAACACGATGAAGGAGAATTACCCTGAAGCTTTTGACAGATATTACAATTGCCCCGGGGGGGAAATGAAGAAATATTACGACGATCGATGGAGACAATGGATGCCACCCAAAATGGCTTCTTATGGCTCTTCCAGTCGTTTTATCTACGAGAGCTCCCGCCAAATACCATCATTCCGATTTGAAGAGGGATTACCTATCGGCTTCCCTGGATATGGGAAGGAAGCAGAGGCCTCGCTTGATGGATTTTATGAACCAAAGTGTATCTATGTAGAAGCCAAATGTCATGAATTCTACAATGCCCTAAACACCGAGTTCAAAAATAAATATGAAGAATTCTATAATTACCTAGTAAACGCTACAGGGGGAGTATTTAAATTTAATGTGAACAATGGCATTAAAAAGCCCACGGTGAAGTTTTCATGGCAGATGACACCTATCACTCAGTTTGATCTGAAGCAGGTCCTCTGCCACCTTCTTGGCATTGCTAAAAAGACGTTACAGGATGCAGGGAAACATGTTCCTACCTTTATATAACTTGTGTATAAACCCTCTCCCGATTTATTGGCGGTTGTTGAAAAACGCTATGGAAAACGGACAGCTAATACTATAAAACCACGTTGGAAAAAAGAACATGAGGAATATGAGCTAATCCCAATAAAACAACTATATAAACACGTTGTTTACTTTATGTACGAAAAGAAAGGCGTCGGTCAAAACATTAGCATAGAAGAATTGGAGAGAATCGCCTGTTCTTTCCCTGAAAATACTTTACCTTTGTGCATCAGTCAGGGATCTCCTTCCGGGCTACGCCCTCCAGTCAATCCCTGACCGGGATACGACCTGGGCAGACAACAAAAAATAGGGATAACGACGACAAGTCAACCTAAATCCGGAAATGACAATTTGTCCACAAAATGGACTATTTGGCACTTCTATGGTGACAAATAGTCCATCATCCCGGCACTGGTCCCAGTTTTGCAATATCCTTAGGCGTTCCGATGAGGAACCCGGACGGAAGGCCACGTAAGGACCCGAAACCGAAGAATGTTTAAAATGATTTTGTTATGTTACCTACGATTAGAAGGAATCAAAGCTGGTTGCCTGACATCTTCAACGACTTCTTCGACAACAGCTGGATGGAAAGGACGAACTACACCGC
>ONDR01000020.1 GCA_900316675.1 uncultured Bacteroidales bacterium | reverse complement strand
ATTCTTTCCCATTTACAAAGATATGAATGCTTTTTCCTACCCCTCAAAACGGGGAATTAACTTTGCGAAAATTCGGGGATTCAAAGTTACTGATTACAGCCTACTATATCCTCATATGAATTTGTAACTATCTGATTGATATCCACTTAAAGAATTACGTTGATAACAATGGCAAGAAATAACAATGCTTCGTTCTCCTCTGGTCCACCCCCGTAGCTACTACTTCCACGCCCCCAAAAACACGCCTTTGTAATAACTTAATTATCAGCGTGTTGCAAAGGCGGAAAAAACAAGGTGTGGAAGTAGCGGAAAAATTTCTCGCCTACTTCCACGGGCCATTTTCCAACTCCTTGATTTCCAAATAGTTGCAAATGGGGGGGGGGTGTGGAAGTAGTAAGCTCGGCGTTCTGAAAATAGTTTGCCAGAGACCACCTACGGTGCAAGCCCAGGGGTGCGAGGGGCCTGGGAAGCCAGAGGGTGATGTGCCCGGGAGCGTGAGTTTCACGGGCACTTTGCCCTCTGGTGTGGGAGCAACCCAGGGCGCGGGAGCAACCCAGGGCGTGAGAGCCCCCGGGCGGGGCTTGAGCTTGCCGGGGAGGATCCAGGACATAAAAAAACCGGAGGGCGGATGCCTTCCGGTTAATAATATATTCAAGGATTTTGCAGGTTAAGCAATACCGGCCCAGGGGGTTCGGGGGAGCGAATAGCTCCCCCGGTATAAACACGGGATTTGCAGGTTATGCAATACCTGCAAATCCCATGAAAGCAAGTGCCAGGATGCCCACGGTGATAAGGGCGATAGGAATACCCTTGAAAGCCTTGGGAACATCGTTCAGAGCAAGATGCTCACGCAGACCTGCAAAGAGAACCATAGCAAGACCATAACCAAGAGCGGTAGCAAAGGCGTAGATAAGAGCCTCGCCCAAATTGAGCATCTTGGAAGCATCGCCAAAGGTGAACTCCTTGGTAACCACAGTGATAGCAACACCAAGAACAGCGCAGTTAGTAGTGATAAGAGGCAGGAAGATACCCAGAGCCTGATACAGGGACGGGCTAATCTTCTTGAGCACGATCTCTACCATCTGAACCAAAGCGGCAATCACAAGGATGAACGCAATAGTCTGCAGGAACTCCAGCTGATTGGGAACCAGCAGGTACTGGTTAAGCAAATAAGTTACCAGAGTAGCCAAGGTGATAACGAAGGCTACGGCAGCAGACATACCGGTAGCGGTAGACAGCTTGCTGGAAACACCAAGATAAGGGCAGATACCCAGGAACTGGGCCAGGACAATGTTATTGACGAATATCGCCGAAACAATAATTAACAGAATTTCCATAATCTACCTCCTATTTCTTAGCAAGGAACTTATTGAACAAAACCATAAGGTAACCCAGGCAAAGGAATGCACCAGGAGCCATTACAAACGCCAGCATACCGTCGCCGGTGCCGGGAATCTTCCATCCGAATACAGAAAGGCTGCCCAGGACCTCGCGAACCGCACCAAGCACGGTAAGAGAGCAGGTAAAGCCGATACCGACGCCAAGACCGTCAAGAGCAGAATCAATCACACTGTTCTTGTTAGCGAAAGCCTCTGCACGGCCAAGCACGATACAGTTAACCACGATGAGCGGGATAAACAGACCCAAAGTAGCATAGATATCCGGAACGAATGCCTGCATAAGGAACTGAAGCACAGTCACAAACGTTGCAATGACAACGATGTATACAGGGATGTGAACCTTGTCCGGAACGGCAGGTGCCAGGGCAGAAATCGCCATATTTGAAAGCACCAGCACGAACAGGGTTGCAAGACCCATGCTGAGGCCATTCATTGCAGATGTAGTAGTTGCCAGCGTAGGGCACATACCCAGCAGCAACACAAAGGTAGGGTTATCTTTAACCAGACCTTTAGTAATAAGTCCGAACTTAGTCATTTTCTACCTCCTGTTTTGCAATTGTATCGAAAGCGGCAAGAGCATTTGCAACTGCCTGAGTATAAGCCTTTGAAGTGATGGTAGAAGCAGTAATTGCATCGATGCCATCCTTAACGGGCTTCTGAACCTCCAGTTTGGTCTTTTCAAGCTGCAGGCCATTCCACTGGCCCATGAACTTCTCGTCAGTGGTACATTTTGCACCAAGACCCGGAGTCTCTGAATGAGCAAGTACAGATGTGTTAAGAACCAGCTTGCGGTCTGCGGAAATACCTACCATAAGGGTAAGAGGGCCGCCAAAACCGACAACGGTAGACTTGATTGCATAAGCAACCGGAGTGCCGTTCTCTACCTGTACGAAATAGCTGTATGATTTGCCATCGACCTCGATAAGGTCAGGGGCCTCCATAATCTCTGTTCCCTCTTTGATGCCGCTATTGTCAGCATTACGCAGAAGTACCTGTCCAACAGCGTCCTGAAGGAGCTTTGCATTGGTCTGCTCTATAGGCTCTTTGGTAAGGGCGTAAACGCCGCCAAGGATAGCAGAGCAGAAAAGGCAGGTGCCGAAGAGGCACAGAACCATGTTTTTAAGATTAGATTTTGCTGCCATGCTTATGCCCTCCCGTACTTTTTCTGATGGAACCAGTTGTTAAGAAGAGGAACCGTCGCGTTCATGATAAGGATTGCGAATGACATACCCTCAGGATAAGAACCGAAGTAACGGATCATCATGGTGATGAAACCAATTCCGATACCGAAGATGATACCGCCAAGGATGCTCATAGGAGAGGTTACATAGTCAGTTGCCATGAAGCAGGAACCCAGGATCATACCACCTGCAAGCAGGTTGAAGAGAGGGCCAGTGAACTTGTCCGGAGCGGCCAGAGAGAAGGCCAGGGACACGATGGCAACGGTAGCCCAAATGCTAAGGGTGATGTAAGGACGAACCACCTTGCGAAGCAGCAGATAGCCGAAGCCTGCCAACAGGGCAAGAGCAGAAATCTCACCTGCAGAACCGCCGATGTTGGCAAAAAGCATATCGGACCAGTTATACTGGGCAGTAAGGTCGCTGAGCTGTGCACCGCCAAGAAGGCCTTCCTTGATTACTCCCAACGGAGTTGCACCGGCAACTGCATCGGCACCGAACAGACCACCGGGAATCTGCCAGTTGGTCATGTAGGTAGGGAATGAAACCAAAAGGAAAACTCGGCCTACAAGAGCAGGGTTGAACACATTCTGTCCAAGACCGCCGAAGGTCATCTTTGCTACGCCGATAGCTACAACGGCACCGGCAAATACAACCCACCAGGGGGTTGAAGCAGGAAGGTTCAGGGCAAGGAGCAGACCAGTTACAACAGCTGACCAATCGCCAACAGAACATTCCTTCTTAAGCAGATATTTTGTTATAAGATACTCCAGCACAAGGCAGGAAATAACGCTGGTACCAAGCACTACAATCTCACCGATACCATAGAATACTATGGAAACGATGGCTGCAGGCAGCAGGGCCAGCACTACGTCACGCATCAGGCTTTTTGTGCTTACCGAAGCGTGGATGTGCGGAGAAGGAGATACCAATAATTTTTCCATCTTATTGTCTTTTAATTATTTCTTTGCTGCAGCACGAGCCTTGATTACACCCATTACCTGAGCCTTGGACTGACGGATCACGTCAAGCAGAGGAATGTTTGCAGGGCAGCTGTACAGGCAGCATCCACACTCGATACAATCCTGAACTGCGTTCTTTTCAAGCTGGTCCAGCATTCCGCCGGCACGGCTCAGACGATTCAGGAGGAAAGGTTCCAGACCCATAGGGCATGCCTCTGCGCACTTTCCGCAACGGATGCAATTACCCTCTTTGCCACGGGCTGTCTGTTTTTTGGTAAGGAAAAGCAGGGCCGATGTTCCCTTGAGCGTAGCAGCGTCAAGGTTGGCGATTGCCTTACCCATCATGGGGCCGCCGCTGATGACTTTGGCAGCATCTGCCGGCATACCTCCAAGATAATCTATAATGTACCTGAGCGGGGTACCCACGCGAACCAGAAGGTTGGCCTGCTTGGGGAAGCACTCGCCGGTAACGGTAACTGAATTGTCGATGATAGGCTTGTTCTTCTGAACGGCATCGTAAACTGCCAGTGCGGTGGCAACGTTCTGAACAACGGCACCAACGTCGATAGGCAGGCCGCCGGAAGCCACCTGACGGTGCATAACAGCATCGATGAGCTGCTTCTCACCGCCCTCCGGATACTTCTTCATGAGGCTCATAACAGAGATGCCTGCATACTTGGAAGAAATCTTGCGAAGGTTGGCAAGAACCTCGTTCATGTGCTTGATAGCCTCGGGCTTGTTATCTTCTATTGCGATGGTTGCCTTATCCACGCCCAGCACGTTCTTGATGATGGCGGCGCCGATGGCAACCTGCTCACCTTTTTCAAGAAGGGTGCGGAAGTCGGAAGTAAGGTAAGGCTCGCACTCGCAACCGTTGATAATGAGCATGTCGCACTTCTTTCCGGGAGGAGGAGTAAGCTTCACATGTGTAGGGAAGGTTGCTCCGCCCAGGCCGACGATACCGGCAGCCTTGATTTTCTCTAGGCTGGTCTTTGCGTCGTCAGGGAAGTCGGTGATAACGGTGTCGGTGGTGTCGATGCCCTCGAGCCACTCGTCGCCCTCGACGGCAATCTCTATGCACATCTGGGGGTTGCCGGCAAGGTCCTTACGGGGAGCGATGCTCTTTACAGTACCGGAAACTGAAGAGTGGATGTAAGCTGATACGAAGCCACCCGGCTCTGCTACGGGCTGGCCCACCTTAACCTTGTCGCCTACGGCAACAATGGGTTTTGCGGGAGCGCCGATATGCTGGCCAAGATGTATGTAAACGGTCTCCGGAATAGGGAGAACCTCTATTTTGCAGTCACGGGAGATCTTGTTGTCTGCGGGGTGTACGCCACCCATTGAGAATGTTCTTCTTGACATAGTTTAAGCCTCCTCTTTCTTAGGTTCTGCTGCGGCAGCCTTGGCAGCTTCTGCGGCCTTGGCGTTACGCTCTTTGATACGTGCCTTGATGGCGTCCTTGTCTATAGGCTTGGGGAAGTTCACGCCATGGATGGCACCGGTGGGGCACATTGCCTCGCACTCGCGGCAGAATTTGCACTTTGCGGGGTCTATGTAAGCCACGTTGTTCTCGAATACGATAGCACCGTGCTGGCAGGTCTTGAAGCAGATTCCACAGCCGATGCAAGCGTTTGCACAAGCCTGCTTAACTGAAGGACCCTTGTCCTTATTAACGCAGGATACGTACATGCGCATGCCGCGCGGGCCCTTGGGACGGAGCTCGATGATAGCCTTGGGGCAAGCCTTTGCGCAGGCGCCGCAGGCGGTACATTTGCTCTCATCTACAACAGGAAGGCCTGTTGCAGGATCCATTGAAAGTGCCCCGAACTGGCAGGCTGATACGCAGTCTCCACATCCAAGACAGCCAAAACTGCAACCGGTGTCGCCGCTGTAAAGGGCAGCCTTTACACGGCAAGAAGCGTAACCGTCGTAGTCGTTGGTGCGGGGACGGGCCTCGCAGGAACCATTACAGCGGACTACAGCTACCATAGGGGCTTTTTCTTTAATCTCATAGCCCAGGATGGCAGCAACCTTCTTCATCACCTCGTTGCCTCCTACCGGACAATAGTTATTGTCCAGGTTGGGTGCCTTAACGGCAGCGTCGGCGAATGCACGGCATCCCGCGAATCCACAGCCACCACAGTTGGCGCCCGGCATCACCTTCTCTACTTCGTCGATGCGGGGATCCTCAACCACCTTGAAGCGCTCTGCCACAAGATAGAGGACTACGGCAAGGACAAGGCCCAGAAGGGCGATGATTGCGATTGTCCAAATAATTGTTGTTGACATAGTTATATTAGTTTATTATCTTTTCCACCTCAAAAGCGTACCCACGGGCGATTTTATCCCTCAGAAGGTACACTATAAAATACCATATAGCCAGCCCGCATACACCGGCAAGGCCGCTGACAAGTTCATCCACACCACTGTAGCAAAGGGCCACGGTAATGGCAAGAACTACAAAAAGCGGAACTGCATAAGCCAGCAGAACCGCCTTCATTCCCATGGAACGGCGCAGAAATACGTTTACCTCCTCTCCGGCAGCAAAAGACTTGCTGCTGAACGCCTCTATTTCCTTCTTTTTTGCCTCCGCCGCACTACAAAGTCCGGCGGCGTGACAGGCCGAGCATGCAGACTGAGAAATAATCTCAACCTTCACTACTCCGTCCTGCGACGACAGCACACGTCCCTTATGAGAAATCTCTTCTGCCATTACATGCCGGGATTGCTGAATTCGTCACCACCCGGGAAGCCGCTGTAACCCGCAAAGGGGTCGAAGCCACCCTGGGGAGCCGAAGGAGCGCTGTTGTTCATTCCGGAAGCATAGGTCATGGCCTCTGAAGAGAGAGTCTGGTCCATTTCTACGAAGCGGATCTGCTCGCTCTTGAAGAGCATGTCTATTTCTCCGGTTTCACCGTTACGATGCTTTGCAATGATGATCTGGGTGGTCTCTTTGCCGTTCTCTGTCTCTGACAGGCCCAGATAGTCCGGACGATGCACAAAGAGTACCATATCCGCATCCTGCTCGATGGCACCGGATTCACGGAGGTCGCTAAGCATAGGCTTACCGTTGCTGCCGCTACGCTGAACGGCATTACGGGACAGCTGGGAAAGTGCTATAATAGGAACGTTGAGCTCTTTTGCGGTTCCCTTGAGCATACGGGAAATGGCAGCCACCTCCTGCTCTCGCATTCCGCGAAGCTCCGGCGGGCCCTGCATGAGCTGCAGGTAGTCCACAATCACAAGGCGCACCTTCTTGCTTTTAACAAGACGCTTAACCTTGGTACGGAACTCCATGATAGGAAGGCTGGGGGTATCGTCTACGTACAGCGGAGCCTTGGAAAGAGCCTTGAGCTTGAATTCCAGCTGCTCCCACTCGCGCGGCTCCAGTTTGGAACCGCCCTTGATCTTGTCCGCAGGCAGGCCGGACTCTGACGTCATAAGACGCTTGGCCAGCTGGATTGCAGGCATTTCAAGTGAGAAAACAGCCACGGGCATATTATGCTCTACCGCTGCGTTGCGGGCGATGTTAAGGGCGAATGCCGTTTTACCGACGGAAGGACGTGCAGCCAGGATGATAAGGTCTGACGGCTGCCAGCCCATGGTTATCTTGTCGATTGACGGATAACCGGAAGGCACGCCGCTGAGGCCGGTCTGTGACTGCATGCGCTCTACGTCGTCCATCGCCACCTTGATGACGGAACCAATCTCCTGGACCTCGGTACGAACGCTGTTCTGGATAGCATCGAACACCTTGGACTGTGCGGAATCTATCAGGTAATCCACATCCACGGAATCATCGTAAGCAGTTTTAAGAATGCTGAACGATGCGGTGATGAGATCCCTCTGGATAGCCTTCTGCTTCAGGACCTTGATGTAGTACTCTATATGAGCGGCGGCACCAATCTTCTGGCTCAGGGCCACAAGCGCGGGGGCTCCGCCTACGGCTTCCAAGTTGCCCAGCGCCTTGAGCTTCTGGGAAACGGTAAGCAAATCCGGGGAAACATGCTCGTTGACAAGGCTGCCTATAGCCTCGAATACCATCCTGTTTTTAGGGTCATAAAAACAAGAGGGCGAGAGTTCCTCCATGGCCTCGTCCAGCACGCTGGGCTCTATGAGCAGCGCGCCAAGGACTGCCTCTTCGAAATCAAGAGCCTGAGGCGGTTTGTTACCCATCTCAAGCCCAAGATTCTCAAGATTTACATCTTGTGATTTGCGTTTGTTTCCTTGCGCAGGCATAGCTGTATGCAGATTTTACTTGTCTGTTTCGGGGCTGACAATGATTCGGCCGCAGTGCTCGCAGATAACAAGCTTCTTCATTGAAGCGATGTCGATGAGCCTCTGGGGGATGATGGTGTTGAAGCAACCGCCGCAGGCGTTCTCGTTGAATACGCTTACAACTGCAAGGTGGTTGTGAACACTTGCACGGATGCGCTCGTAGGCGCTCATTGTCCTTTCATCGATCTTCTCTGCAAGGGCGTCCCTCTTTGTCTTGAGGGTTGACTCCTCTGCTGCGGTAGTCTTGGCAATGTTGTCAAGTTCTTCCTTCTTAATGCGGAGGTCTTCGTTCCTTACGTCGATCTTCTGCTCGATTTCCTCGATGGCAGCCTTGTTCTCTGCAATCTTCATCTTGGCCTCACCAACGAACTTGTTGGCAATCTGCTTCTCAAGGTCAAGATTCTCAATTTCTTTCTCTATTGAGTCGTACTCGCGGCTGTTCTGGATCTGGTTCAGCTGTGCGCGGTATTTCTCTGCAGCGTCCTCACTTGCAACTGCTTTCTCTTTGTTCTCTGCGATAGAGAGGTTGAGGCCGGCGTTAAGTTCATTCAGCTTGGAAATCTTGGCCTTAAGTACTGCAATCTCTTCTTCCAGGGCTTTTACTTCCTCCGGGAGTTCTCCGCGACGGCTGATGATTTTGTCAATAGCTACGTCTGCTTTCTGAAGCTCGTACAGTATTTTGAGCTTCTCTTCTACGGAAATGTCAGAGTCCGCAAAATTCTTCTGGATGGATACGAAAGTTTCCCTCTGGTCTACCGGAGTTGCTACTTTCTTGGTTTTCTTTGTTGCCATATTTTTCTTTAACTAATTTTCAAGTCTGCAAAGGTAAGCAAAATTTTCCGAATCTCTATAGAGATTTTCTTACCTCTTCAAGTTGAGCACGAATTTCCTTCAAGGTTTCAAGGGCTTTTACGCGGCTCTCAACCTTGCTGCGGTCCTCTGACAAGGCCTTTTGAGTGCCCTCCAGGGTAAGCCCCTGCTCTTTTGTCAGGAAGCGGATCTGCTTAAGCGTTTCAATCTCTTCCGCGGTGTAACGGCGGTTGCCTTTAGCATTGCGTTTAGGCTTAAGGAACCGCTCGAAATAATTGGTCCAGAAGCGTACGGCAGAAGTGTTTTCACCAAGGATTTCGGCTACTTCGCCGATAGAGTAGAAGAGCTTTTCCATATTATTGTAAATAATTGTTAATCAAGTGATTGCTCTGTATGAGCCGCCATATAGGAAACGCCCGCATAGGACTCCTGGTCCAGGGCGCCGAAGAAGTAGTTCACTGGGTCCAGTACCTTGTCTGCAAAACGGACTTCGTAGTGAAGGTGAGGGGCAAAAGATTTGCCGGAAACACCAACCTCTGCGATAACCTGTCCGCGGCGGACCTTCTGTCCTTTTATCACGTTAACCTGGCCCAGATGGGCATATCTTGTCACATATCCATTCCCGTGGTTGATGGTCACTACATTTCCGAGTCCTTTTGCAGAACGGACTACATTTTCTACGACTCCGTCCGCCGTCGCAAAAACAGGATCTCCCTGCGTGACGATGATATCCAGGCCTTCGTGGTTGGATTCAACCTTGTAGAAAGGATTGTATTTAGGACCCACGGAGGCTCCTGTCATGGTGTAGGTCAACTTCTTGACCGGCAGGCACATAGGAGGGATGGCGTCACGGGAAAGTTTCTTGAATATGTCCTGAAACGCAGCCTCGATGCGGGCGGTCTTAGCCGTCGCAGAATCCAGACGGCTGCGGCTGGATTCTACCAGCGCAGCATAACCACTGGCGTCGGTTTCAGAATCATCGGCAACCAGATTGACCACCGGATGGGCGGTAGGGGCCGCGCTGTGGAAGATGCTGCGATAGATGTCGTCGTCCCTGGACTGAAGGTTCAGTACAACGTCGGACAGCAGCCTTTGCTTCTGCTGAAGTGCAGCATACTCACGCTGATAAGCCTTGTTTTCACGGGACAGCTGACGCTCTACATCCGTATTGAATAAAAGGCTGAAAACCACATAGTAGACAACGGCCAGGGCAATTGCTCCGGAGAGCCATTTGAAGACCCTTCCGGCAAGCGCCCAGGCAGAGAGTCCCACTTTCTTGAAACTCACGCTTTCCCTGTCGAATATGTATTTTTTAGCCATTGTCTATCTATTCTTTTTGGGCAGTTTGGAGGGAGGAATTTCGCCTGAAGCCTCTGCGGCATTTTTGACCATCGTCTCGTACTCTTTGGTATCCATTTCAAAGTCTACGTAATTGACGGGATTGATGGCACTACCGCGGTACAGGACCTCGTAGTGAAGATGGGGTCCGGTAGCCTTTCCGGAGCGACCCGCCTCCCCTATCAGGGTGCCTCTCTTAACCTTCTGGCCTTCGCCCACAAATATGGTTTTCATGTGCGCGTAGCGCGTTTTGTAGCCAAATCCGTGATTGATGATGACCTGGTTTCCGTAGCCCCTGATTTCGTTGTTGACAAGCTCTACCACACCGTCTCCGGTGCTGTAAATCTTATTGCCGATATCCGTGGCGAAATCCATTCCGGAATGGAAGAGTGTGTAGCCGAAAATAGGATCGGACCGGTAGCCAAAAGGGCTGGACAGCCTGTACCTTGATCCGGGGTTCAGGGGAATGATTACAGGTATGCAGGAGGCCATGTCGCCGGCTCTTTTCGATATTGCACCGACATCGTCAAAAGACAGGCTCTGCACATATGCCGCCTTTGTAAGACGATCCACACGCAGCACTGTCTTGCGCAGCAGCGGCGATGCGCCTTCTTCTTCAAGATAAGCATATCTGTTTACGCCGCCAAAGCCGCTGTGCCTGCGCTCCGGGTCCACCTGGTTCAGGCCAAAAATGTTGCGATATACACCGTCGTCCCTGCCCTCGACTCCCGCCAGGGAAGCTTCCAAAGCATCAAGGCGCTTGTTCATCTGTTCCAGACGGCTTGTCCAATCTGCGTTTTGCTTGCGAAGCAGCAGGGTTTTAGGCAGCTCCATGCCAAGCACAGCTACGTAGAACCACCATACAGCAGCAGCCAGAACCAGGCTCCACAGCAGGAAAAACAAGCCATGCCAGATGCGTGACTTGGCAGAGACCTTCTCTATTTCATAGAGCAAAGTCTCCGGGTTTAGCTTATATCCAAACTTTCCTGCCATAATCTGCAAATTTAACAAACAGTTTCCGTCCGACAAAATTTATTCCATTATACTTTTTTTGCGTATATTTGCAGGATTATATTTAATAACTATGACATCTAAAGAGATTAGAAGTAAGTTTATAGACTTCTTTGCTTCCAAAGGACACACCGTTGTGCCCTCAGCACCTATGGTCATCAAGAATGACCCTACGCTTATGTTCACCAACGCCGGAATGAACCAGTTCAAGGACATCTTCCTTGGCAACGCGGCGCCCAAGTTCCCCCGTGCAACAGACGCACAGAAGTGCCTCCGCGTAAGCGGTAAGCACAATGACCTGGAAGCCGTGGGTCACGACGGCCGCCATCATACCATGTTCGAGATGTTGGGAAACTGGAGCTTCGGAGACTATTTCAAGAACGAGGCTATCGACTGGGCATGGGAGCTTCTGACAGAAGTTTACAAGATAGACAAGACCAAACTTTACGCTACCGTATTTGAGGGCAGCGCAGAAGACGGCACCACCAAGGATACCGAGGCCGAAGCTGCCTGGCTCAGGCATCTGCCTGCAGACCACGTGCTTACCGGAAACAAGCACGACAACTTCTGGGAGATGGGCGACACTGGTCCCTGCGGCCCTTGCAGCGAGATCCACATCGACCTTAGGCCGGACGAGGAAATAGCCAAAATCCCCGGACGCGAACTTGTGAACACAGACAACGACGATGTCATAGAGATTTGGAACCTTGTGTTCATGCAGTACAACCGCAAGGCCGACGGCCATCTTGAGCCCCTTCCCGCAAAGAGCATCGATACCGGTATGGGCTTCGAGCGCCTGTGCATGATAATGCAGGGCAAGAAGAGCAACTACGAGACCGACGTATTCTCCGGCCTCATCGGCAAAGTGGAAGAATTCTCCGGCCATAAATACACCGAGGGCGGCAATGTAGAGGTTGCCATGAGGGTGATCGCAGACCACATCCGCGCCATCGCCTTCTCTATCGCCGATGGCCAGCTGCCTTCAAACGTGAAGGCCGGCTACGTTATCAGGCGAATCCTGCGCCGTGCAGTTCGCTACGGCTACACCTTCCTTGGCTTCACGGAGCCTTTCCTCTGCCGTCTCATCCCCCAGCTGGTTGCAGACATGGGAGAAGCTTATCCTGAGCTGCCCGCCCAGCAGAAGCTTATCTCCAACGTCATCAAGGAAGAAGAAAACGCCTTCCTGCGCACCCTGGACCGCGGTATCAAGATGCTGGAAGACAATATGGCCAAGAACGCCGCAACCAAGGTTATCCCCGGCGTGGACGCCTTCGTGCTGTACGACACATATGGCTTCCCTATCGACCTTACAGAGCTTATCGCCTCTGAAAAAGGCTATACCGTAGATATCAAGAACTTCAACATAGAACTTGAGAAGCAGAAGGAACGTGCCCGCAACGCCACCTCCAATGAATTCGGAGACTGGATGGTATTCCGCGAGGCAGACGTTGAGTTCGTCGGCTACGACACCCTCCGCGTCAAGGACGCACACCTTCTGAAGCAGCGTACCGTTAAGCAGAAGAACAAGGAATACTTCCAGCTGGTATTTGACCGCACTCCTTTCTACGCCGAAATGGGCGGACAGGTGGGCGACACCGGCTTCATCGAGGGCGAAAACGGAGAACGCATCCAGATACTGAATACCGTTAAGGAGAACAACCTTACCATTCATCTGGCAGAGCGCCTTCCTTCCAAGAGCACACAGGCCTTCTACCTTATAGTAGACAATGCCCGTCGCCGTCATATCCAGAACAACCATACCGCAACCCACCTGCTTCACCAGGCCCTGAGAATAGTGCTCGGAACCCACGTAGAGCAGAAAGGTTCATTTGTTGGTCCTGACTACTTCCGCTTTGACTTCTCCCACTTCCAGAAGATGTCAGAAGAGGAAATCAGGAACGTAGAAATCCGCGTCAACCAGCTTATCCGCTCTGACTTCCCGTTGGTAGAAAAGCGCGACGCCAGTATGGACGAAGCCCGTGCAATGGGCGCCATGGCCCTCTTCGGAGAGAAATACGGCGACGTTGTCCGCGTAGTCCGCTACGGAGATTCAGTAGAGCTATGCGGTGGAACCCATACCCCCAGCACCGGCACCATCGGCCTGTTCAAGATTGTATCTGAAAGCGCCGTAGCCGCAGGTGTACGCCGTATCGAGGCTGTAACCGGAGCAAAGGCTCTGGAGAACATCCACCATATGGAAGACCTCGTCAGGGGCCTTAAGAACCTGATGAACAATGTTCCTGACCTGCAGGCCGCAATAGAAAAGCTTATCGCAGAGAACGCCGACGCCCGCAAGCAGCTCGAGGCTGTAGCCAATGAGAAAGCCGCCCAACTGGCAGAAAAGCTTGAGGCTCAAGCCCAGGAGATTAACGGAATCAAGGTTGTTTGCTTTGACAATTCTGTTGATCCCGTATTCGTCCGCAACGTGGCCACACTTTTGCAGAAGAGGGTTCAGAATTTTGCACTTGCCGGCGCATTCTCCTATGAAGACAGGCCCAACCTGGTGCTCATGTACTCCAACGACCTTGTAGCCAAGGGCCGCAATGCAGGCAAGGATATCCGCGAAGCAGCCAAATTCATCCAGGGCGGCGGTGGCGGTCAGCCCGGACTCGCTACAGCCGGCGGCAAGAATGTTGCAGGACTGAAGGATGCAATGGATGCACTCGTCAATATCATTAAAGGATAGCGCGCATTAATGAAGAAACTTGACCTTTTCATACTGAAGTCGTTCATAGGGCCCTTCTTCGCTCTGCTTTTCATCGTATTGTTCATACTGATGATGCAGTTCCTGTGGCTCTATATCGACGAACTTGTAGGAAAAGGCCTGAGCATCTGGGTCATAATGGAATTTATGGCCTGGGGAGGCGCCACCCTGCTGCCTTTGTCCATGCCTCTGGCCACCTTGCTGGCCTCTGTCATGACTCTTGGCAACATGTCAGAGAACAATGAGCTCATTGCAATGAAGTCGGCCGGCATCTCCCTTCGCAGGGTGATGACCCCGCTGGCCATTGTTTCCGCCCTGATCAGCGTAGCCGCCTTCTTTGCAGCCAATGACCTTGTGCCGCTGGCATACAACAATATTTATACGCTCCGCGACGATATCGGCCGTACAAAATCAGAGATAAAAATACCCACCGGTACCTTCTACGACGGTCTGGAGGGCTATGTACTCCGAATCGAGGGCCGCAACAAAAAGACGGACATGATGTACGACGTGCAGGTGTACGATCATTCCAGCAACAAGGGCGATGTAAGCGTAACGCTGGCAGATTCGGCAATAATGAAGATGTCAGAGGCAAAGGACTACATCACCTTCAAACTGTTCAGCGGCATCAATTACCAGGAGACAAACGAACTCCACTACAGGGACACATCGCTTGAGCTGCAGCGCATCAGCTTCGACTCGCAGACGCTTATCATCCCGATAGAGAACTATGCCTTCGAGAAATCAGAAAGCGCAAAATTCTCTGACCAGGTGCGTGCGATGAACGTTTCCCGCCTGGCCATGGGACGCGACTCCCTACAGCACGAGCACGACTCCCTTGTAGCAAAGATCAGAAGCAACTACTGGCAAAGGAGGAACTTCCGTTACCTGAACCAGATTGACACCGCCCATCACTTCCAGGCCAATGTAGACATGGATTACAGCAAGATGGACTGGGGCAGCACATCAAAGGAAAAGATGCACCTTGAAAACGCCGCCAATTCTGCATCGGAGATGGTTTCCACCCTGCAGAACGCAGACGACGAGATGGCCTATACCAACAAGATACTGCGTCATTCCAACGTAGAGCTGCTTAAGAAGTTCGCCCAGGCCCTGGCCTGCCTCATCCTGTTCCTGATAGGCGCGCCGCTTGGATCCTTTGTTACCAAAAAGACCGGATTGGGTGCAGCGGCCATAGTTGCAGTGCTGTTCTTTGTGCTGTACTGGGTTATTGATATTACAGGAACCAAGTTGGCCAAGGACGGGGCCGCGACGGCCTTTACGGGGGCCTTCATTTCTACGGTGATCCTGCTGCCGCTTGGCATCTTCCTGTCCTGGAAAGCAGTTAACGACGCCAAGCTGTTTGGGGCAAACGACAGCCTTGCAGCATCATGGCGTGCAGTAAAGAGTAAGATTATGAGGATATTCAGAAAGACAAGAATCGTTTACATGGGTACTCCGGAGTTCGCAGTTGCTCCGCTCAAGGCCCTTATAGATAACGGATACAAGATTGTGGGCGTTGTTACGGTTGCCGACAAACCCAGCGGACGCGGCCTTAAGGTTAACGAGAGCGCCGTAAAGAAGTTCGCAGTTGAGCAGGGCATACCCGTGCTGCAGCCCGAAAAGCTTAAAGATCCCGCTTTTCTGGAGCAGCTGGCCGCCCTTAAGGCAGACCTCTTTGTGGTAGTTGCCTTCAGGATGCTGCCGGAGGTTGTCTGGAAGATGCCGCCCCTTGGCACCTTCAACCTGCATGCAGCCCTGCTGCCTCAGTACCGCGGTGCCGCCCCTATCAACTGGGCTGTAATCAACGGTGAAAAGATGACCGGCGCCACAACCTTCATGATTGATCAGAACATAGATACCGGAGGCATTATGCTCCGTCAGGAGTGCAGGATTGGCGAAGCCGATACTGCGGGCGACGTTCACGACGCCCTGATGCCGATAGGCGCAGACCTCGTAGTGCAGACCGTAGAGGGTATCATCCAGAAGAATATCGAAACCCGCGTGCAGCGTAGCTTCATCCAGGGTTCCGAAGTACTGAAGCCCGCACCCAAGCTTACCCGCGAGCTCTGCCATATAGACTGGGACGCCCCGGCAAAGGAGGTTTACAACCTGATTCGCGGTCTGAGCCCCTACCCCACCGCCTTTACAGAGATTTGCAAAGACGGCGGTCAGCCCGTACAGCTTAAGATCTTCGGTGCAGAGAAGACTACCCTTCAGGCTCTTGGTGCCGATGCTGCCGTGGCTGCCGGCACAATCCTATCCGACGGCAAATCCTACCTTGCAGTAGCCACCGCCGAAGGCGGCGCAATCCTGCTCAAGGACATCCAGCTGGCAGGCAAGAAGCGCATGGAGGTCAAGGCCTTCCTGGCAGGCTTCAGGGACGCATCCAGCTATAGCACCACCAAGGGAACATCCCACCAGGAAATAGCAAAAACCCTTTCTGTATAATGACAGCAGCCATCATCTGCAACGGTAGTTTCCCGCGCAAGGACTACCCCCGTTACCTTATAGGCAGCGCAGATTTCATTATCTGCTGCGACGGAGCCCTTGGCGCCTACCTCAAGGCCATGCCGGCCATCTTCGGCGGCCGAAAAAGGCTTCCTGATGCAGTTGTAGGCGATATGGACTCCATTACGTCCGGCCTGCGCAAGCAGTATGACGGCATTATTGTCCACTACGAAGAGCAGGACTACAACGACCAGACAAAAGCGGTCCGATATCTGCTTGAACAGCATCCTGAGGTGGATTGCATCCACATACTGGCTGCTACCGGCAAGCGTGCTGACCATACCATCGGCAACGTATCCCTTTTGATGGAATACGCCCGCCTTTTCCCGGGCATGAAGGACCGTCAGCTGGACATGGTATCGGACTACGAAACCATCTTCCCCGTATGGGACACCTGCAGCCTGGCTGTTGGAAAAGGGCGCAAAGTGTCAATTATATCACCGGACAACACATTAAAAATCAAATCTTACGGCCTTGAATATTCCACAGAAAACGTTATCTTTGACAATTGGTGGAAGGCTACGCTTAACAAGGCCGCAGAAGACGAAATAAAGCTGGAATTCAGCCATCCGTCAGCTGCCGTAATCTTCCTGGATTAGACAACAACTAAAGGATATGCTTCGGAAACTACGAATTCTTATTGCAGCGCTGGTTTTCTGCGCTGTAATTCTCCTTTTCCTGCACCCGTGGGAAGGAAGCGCCTCACAACTTAGCTTCCTGGCCAAATGGCAGTTCCTGCCGGCCGTTTTGGCACTTAACTTTGTCATCATTGGCGTACTGGTACTGCTGACATTGCTCTTTGGCCGCATCTACTGTTCTGTTATCTGCCCTCTTGGCATATTGCAGGACATTATAGGCCGATTGGGGCACGGTAAGAAGAAAAAGTATGAACCTTCCAAGGAAAAGAGAATCCGCTACATAGTATTTGTGGTTTTTGTGGCAAGCATCGTAGCAGGCCTGGGCTACCTTGTCGTACTGCTTGACCCTTATGGTCTCTTTGGCAAGATGGTTACCAGCGCCAGCGGTCAGGCCATTGGCTGGATAGTTCCCGCCGTCGCCGCAGCCGCCTTCATTATTATTGCGATTCTTGCCTGGAAGCACGGACGCACATGGTGCAATACCATCTGCCCTGTAGGCACCACCCTAGGCTTCTTCAGCCGGTTCAGCCTTTTCAGGCCGGTTATCGATGCCGACAAGTGCAAGAACTGCCATGTGTGCGAGCACAAGTGCAAGGCTTCCTGCATTGATATTTCACAGCATAAGATAGATTACAGCCGCTGCGTAGATTGCTTCAACTGCGTTGACAGCTGCAAGTTCGGAGCGCTGAAGTATAAGATTGCCGGGCCGGCCGGCAATGACAAAAAAGAGGCCGGCAAGGCCCAGAACGAGGACGGCAACGACGCAGGACGCCGTGCTTTCTTAGCGTCATCGGCCATGATAGCCACAGCTGCGACGCTGGGCGCACAGAGCAAAAAGGTGGACGGCGGACTGGCTGCCATCATCGACAAAAAAGTTCCCGAAAGAACCGTTCCGCTTACGCCCTTTGGCTCTGAAAGCGTAAAGGACTTCTATCAGAAATGCGTTGCCTGCCAGCTTTGCATTAACGCCTGCCCCAACAACGTGCTGCGCCCGTCAAGCGACCTTAGCCGCCTGATGCAGCCGGAAATGGGCTACGAGAAAGGCTACTGCCGTCCGGAGTGTACTGAATGCTCCCAGGTATGCCCTGCGGGCGCTATTTTGCCGCTTACTCCTGAAGAAAAGACACAGTTCCATATTGGTACGGCTACAATTGAACGCAGCCTGTGCGTCGCAGAAGACGGCATAAGCTGCGGCAACTGCGCCCGCCACTGCCCCGTAGGCGCCATCCTGATGGTTGCAAAAGATCCTGCAGATGACGCATCTCCTATGATTCCCGTCGTTGACGAAGCTAAATGTATTGGCTGCGGCGCCTGCGAGAATCTCTGCCCTTCAAGGCCCTTCAGCGCAATCAAGGTAAACGGCCTTAGTGTTCACATTAAAGACTAGCAGCCATGAAAGACATAAACAGAAGAGATTTCCTTAAAATGGCCGGCACCGGAGCAGTTGCCATGGGTGCCGCCGCCTGCGGAGCAAACAACACCAAGGCTTCCAACGCCGAGCCCCAGGGCGAAGGCAAGATGGAATACCGCACAAATACCGGCAACGGAGACAAGGTTTCCCTGCTTGGCTACGGCTGCATGCGCTGGCAGATGATTAAGGACCAGGACGGCAAGGATATCATCAACCAGGATAGCGTAAACGAGCTTGTGGACCGCGCAATCGAGGCCGGAGTCAACTACTTTGACACATCGCCCGCCTACCTTCAGGGCCAGTCAGAAAAGGCCACCGGAATCGCGCTTGCGCGCCATCCAAGGAATTCCTACTACATTGCCACCAAACTGTCCAACTTCAGGGTTTTCACCAAGGAGGCATCGGAGAAGATGTATCATGACTCCTTCGAGCAGATGCAGACAGATTATTTTGACTACTATCTGATGCATTCCATCGGCCGCGGCGGCTACGAGGCCTTCAAGAAGCGCTACGAGGATAACGGTATGATGGACTTCGTCCTTAAAGAGCGCGAGGCCGGACGCATCCGCCAGCTTGGCTTCTCTTTCCATGGCAGCCAGCCGGAATTCGACCAAATGATTGCCCTTCAGGACAAATATCACTTCGACTTTGTCCAGATAGAGATGAACTACATGGACTGGCAGCATGCCGACGGCGTTCGTAACGTTAATGCGGACTATCTGTACGACTGTCTGGATAAACGCGAGATTCCAATCGTAGTTATGGAGCCGCTGCTTGGCGGCCGCCTTGCCAGCGTACCAGAGAACGTGACCCGCCAGTTCAAAGAGCGCGAGCCGGACAAGACGGTTGCAAGCTGGGCTTTCCGCTTTGTGGGCAGTTATCCCAGGATCCTGACCATACTAAGCGGTATGACATACCGGGAGCATCTTGAGGACAACCTTAAGACTTTCATGGGCTTCAAGCCTCTGACTCCGGAAGAGATCGAGTTCGTCAAGGATATGGCGGGCATTATGGCCACCTATCCTACCGTAAACTGCACTCACTGCAACTACTGCATGCCTTGCCCCTTCGGCATCGATATTCCGGAGATTTTTGCTCATTACAACAAGCATGTCAATGCCGGTACGGTGGCTCAGAACAAAGAGCAGGCTAATTACAATAAGCTTCGCAAGGAATACCTGTTAAGCTATGACAAGGCTATTCCTACTTTGCGTCAGGCTGATTATTGCATTGGTTGCGGCTCCTGCCTTTCTCACTGTCCCCAGAGCATCGACATTCCCCGCGAGTTGCATCGTATCGACCGCTACATAGAGGCTCTTAAGCAGAACAAGCTGTAAACTATTATACAACAGATTGTTATCTATTATATACAGAAGACCCATCAGTTTCGAGGTCGTGCCACCCCCGGCTAGGGGGAACGTCACCGAAAGGTGACAAGGGGGTCCTGAAACTGATGGGTCTTCTGGGAGTTATTTTATCTCTTTGTGATAGTCTTCTTGTAGGTATTGCAGCCGAATTTAACGGTGAGCTTATAAACACCGGGCGCGCACGCAGACATATCGATATGAAGAGGATTGAAGGCGCTGAAAACAGAGGTCTTGTTATAGACAACTGAACCAGTTTCAGAAACAAGCCTAACCTCTGTAGACTCCTCATTCTCTCCCGTCCTGATATAAAGGTTGTTAATAACAGGATTAGGATATGCATCGATACCATTGCTGTCGCCATCCCTTACAAGCAGAATGAACTTGGAAGTAGCGGTAAGGCCACGGGCATCCTTTGCGCTGACCTCAATCTCTGTGCTGCCAAAGTCAAGGGAAGTAACGTAAAGCATATTGTTGCTTACATTGCAATGGGCAATCTGGTTGTCGTTCAGATTGAATTTATAGGTCAGCGGCTCCCCATCGGGATCGTTGAAGTAAGCGGTAATGTCAAAGTTGAAGATCTGGCCAACAGCGCCGCTGATAATATTGGCAAAAGGCTTTACAACGACAGGAGCCTGGTTAGGCTGGATGGTGTAGGCGAAATCTACCGTACCGGTAGCACCAAAAGTATCTGTTGCGGTAAGCGTAGTGGTATAAGTGCCGGGCTCTGCATTAAGGGCATTGATAACAAGCCAGAAAGCACCCTTCTCTTCAAGGATGGACTCTGCACCGCTGGCATTGGAAGCGGAAACGGTGCATTTGTCGCCGTCTTCGTCAGTAACAGTCAATGCAATCTTAACAGTCTCCCAAGACTTGAATGAAGTGGGAGCAGAAGCATCAACAGCAATTGTCGGAGCATGATTCTCACCACCAAGCTTCATAGAGCCAAGAGCATCGACCTTAGGTCCGATAGTGCTGGAGGCACCGAAGTATGTATCATCCGCACCGGCAATCAAACGATTGATAAGAGCCTCGCGGGTAAAGCCCTGGCCTCCGAATTTGGATACGATGAGCGCAGCTACACCTGATATATGAGGGCATGCCATTGAAGTTCCCTCCATGTACGCATACTTGTTGCTGGGAGCAAGGCTGTAGATAGTAGAAGAACTACTGTAGTTGATATCGGAATCACCGCCCGGACCGGCAATATCAACCCAGCTTCCATAGTTGGAATAGCTGGCCTTCTTGCCGGTAGGACCGAATGCACCAACGGCAACAACATCGCACTGCATGCAAATAGGATCGATGTCAATGTTCTCGTTACCAGCGGCAAAGATTACCACACCACCCTTCATCATTGAACCGGCTTTCTGGTTGCCTGCATTGTCGCAGCCTGCATACTTGTTAAAATACTCAATAGCAGCCGTCAGGATGGAAGGTACTACCAAACTTTTAAGGTCATTATATTCCTTATTGGAGATGTATCCGTTGTCATCGACATCGGCATAATAGCCCCAACTGTTCTGTGAGATAAGGGCGCCATGGTCTGCTCCCCACTTGATTGCGTTGGAGATGGTTTCGTCAGAACCGTTGTTGTCGTCGTACTCGTCGTCGTTGAAGATCTCGCAGGACATGACTTTGCAGCCCTTTACGCCGTTGGCGTAGTCGCCGCCGGCAACTCCGGCAACACCCTTGCCATTGTTGGTAATGGCAGCGATGGTTCCGGCAACATGGGTTCCGTGGTCGTCAACTTCGATATTGTAGTTATTCTTTACAAAGTTCTTGCTGCCATTGGAGCCTGCAGCAATAGCGTTGTCTGCAAGGTCTGTATGGTTAAGGGCCACACCACCGTCCACTACGGAAACAATTACGTTCTCGTTACCGGTGGTATAGTTCTTCCAAACCTCTTCTACGTTGATGTCAGCACCGGCCTTAAGATAACTTGCGCCGCCGGAGTTCTTTAAATGCCACTGCTTGCCGTAGTGAGTATCGTTAACAGCAGCGCGGCGCTTTGCCTTCAATACGCCTTCGGCCTTGAGGACGCCGGGAACGGCCTCAAGCTCGTCAAGAGCCTTGGTAACCTGTGTTTCCTGGTCGAAGGTGACCATGTAGAAGCGATGCATGCCTTCGCGGCGGGTACGCTCTTCGTATTCGCCGGCATCCGGGAATACGCGGTGGTAAGATGTTACACCAAGGGCCTTCATGGCTGAATTCAGGCTGGAAGACTTGGTGGCAAGTTTGCCGTCCTTAAGGTCTTCTTCTATAAGGGACAGCATGTTGTCGTCAAAGGTGACGACGGCACGTCCCTTCTGGTATCTGGAGACTCCGGCCCTGGTCTCTGCCTTGGGCTGGTCTTCAGGTACGACGGTTTCTTCTGTAATCTCTTTTCTGCTGCAAGAGAATATTGCGAATGCTGCAATGGCAGCGAATATAAAAGTCTTTTTCATACTAGAAAGTGTATCCAAGTCCTACAGTAATAGTGTTGCCCAGGTCTTTGTTTGCGGTAAGATAGGCAAAGTCAATCCTGACGCCGCTGAATTTGACGCCGCAACCTACAGAAGCGAAAGAAGGAAGCACGGCTTTTTCCGGGCCATAATGGTAACCGGCACGGACGAAGATCATGTCCTTGTAGCCATACTGGGCACCTGCTGCTGCGCAGAAATTACCACTGAAGAAGTAGTCAAGATCTACGTCTGCGGTAAACGCATTGTCGTCTTTTAAATAAGTGTAATCGCCGGCAAGACGGGCAGATGCAGGGAGCTTGTAAGAATTGCCCATGTCATCTTTGATGTTGGCGAACAATGATGCCACTCCGGCAGTGAGGCCAAAGCCGGGAGCGGGTTTGTAGTAAAGCATGAGGTCTCCGCCAAAGGCGTCAATGACATCTGCTTTTGCGGCTTCCTGACGGGCATACTTGAAATTGAGGCCCGCACTTAACTGCTCTGTAAGGGCGAAGCCCAAACCTGCAGCAAGCATCATGGACTTGGGAGTGAAGGATCCGGTTTCTACGCCGGCATCGTTATAGATATCATAACTCTCTCCTGACAAAGAAGAGAATGCAAGGGCTACGCCGATGCGGTTATTGATTCTATATCCGGCTCCGGCACTGATTTTAGTAGTTTTTGCCCCATCCGGTGCCCATGACTGGAACGATGCTGCTACATCAAAGGTATTGCCGAAGAATGGAATAACAGCGGAATTGTTGAATGCACCAAAGGCGATGCTTTCTGTGTTGGCGCTTCCGGCGAAGGCTTTGCCCACGGTTACCGGATTAACGTCTGCACGAACAAACGGAAAGGCATCTTCTCCTTGTGCTTTGGCGGCTACAGCGCCAATGGTCAAGGCCGCAAATGCGGCCAGAAAAAGTTTAGGTGTACGCATTATTTATGCTGGTTTTTTAAGTTTTTCTTAGTTTCGTAAGTTTACAAATTTACTAATTATTATTATTTTTGACAAATTGTTAGCATATTTGCACCATTGAGAATTAAATAATATTTAACATGAAGAGACTTTTTATTGGGCTTGCTGCCGCACTTGCACTACTTGCTATGCCCGGCTGCAGTAAAAGCGAAAAGAACTACGAGGCTATATATTATATCCTTCAGACCGGCTCAGAGAACGTCATCACCAATAACGACGAAGGCGACCATTACAAGACGATGATAGAGGAAAACCTCAAGGCCTGGAAAGCTGCCACAATCATCACATGGCGCGTAAACTTCGGCACTTCTTATTCCAAGGCGGATGTTGATACCAAAGACAATGAAGCAATCGCTTATTTTAACGAGAGGATTGATGCTTTCAACGATTGGGTAAAGGCCGTTAAGAAAGACATGAAAGACAGCGGTTCTCCGGCAATTGTTCACTCCGCCTGGCACATAAGCCTTTGCAGGGACCGTTCAAGTAATACTCTTGTTCCTTCTGTAGATATTTATCTGGATCACGAATAATCCTTTTTTAAGTGATATAAAAAAGAGACCGGCCCATTTGGGTCGGTCTCAATTTGTATAGTAACAATTGGAATTACTTCCTTCTGTACTGCTTGTCAGCCTTAACTGCCAGACGCTTGGTTGCAACGGCCTTAGATGCTGCTTCAGCAACTTCTACGACAGGTGCCTCCATAAGGTAAGGCATTTCCGCTGCAGGCTCGTAGCTCTCAGTAAATGCATTCAAGTTAAGATATGCATTTGCTTTCTTGGGAGCGCTGTCGCCCTCGTAAGGTTTCAGGACGTTGGGCAGCGGAGTCTCTGTCCTCCAGTAAGAAGCACCGCTGGACTTTATGCCATAGAGCTGTACACCGGTGATGGTCTGCTTAGCGCCCTGATAGTTAACGGTACCGGGAGTAAGCTCGATGTCACCGTCAGAATTGATGACACCGGTGAATACGGTGAACGTACCGGTGAAACGATAGTTGGAAGTTCCGATGAGAACCTTAGCAAGGAGGGTAGGAGTGTAGGTAGCTCCGCTGGAAGTACCGTCGGGACCTACAACCTGTCCATTATCGCAGGAAATCTCGTTCGTTGTAGCATTGAAGTTCAAAGTCACAGTCCATCCGAATGAAGTAGGGTGACCACCAAAGTTGTTTACAAAATAAGAGCTGTTAACCAGGCCCTGCTCGATTGTCCAGACATCGTAGTTCGCAACTTCGTTCTGAACGCGAGGAGTGGTTATCTGCCAATCTCCGAGCCATGCCTTGTAAGCCTCGGTAGGTTTCTCGTCAATCTTGAATGAACCCACGAAGTACTTTTCGGTAGGATTGTACTCTTCGTCAAAGCCGATCATGAAGGTATGCCAGTTTCCGTTACCGAACTTATTGAAGTAAAGGGTTTTCGGGCCTTTACGCAAAGCGGGCTTGTTTTCGATAATGTAAGGAACATAGTCGTTGATAAGATTGGTAACATCGCTGTAATAATACTTTTCATAGTCTGCCTCATTCATTACAACAACATAGTATGAATCCTCGTCACCAGCGGTGAAATCAACCATATCATAAACTGTTGAACCAGATACATAAGGTCCGGCATACTCTGCATTCCAACCTTCAGCATTCTTAACCTCGATAACCTCGAACTCGCTGTAAGAGTACAGACCGGTAGGATAACCATCCTCGTCATAACCAGCGGCAACTGCATAGTACTTGCCAGGCTCCTGGATAGCGAAGAAATCATAGTCTGAATCCTCGTACATAAAGTCGGCAGGAGTAACCTCGTAACCGAACAATGCATAGTATTCTACAAGGTAAGCGATCTCTTCCTCGGCCTCTGCAGCTACAGTAGCGATGAAGTCGTCAAGCTTCTTGATCTTGGATGCCTTGTAAGCAGCCTCTGAAGACATCATAAGGAAGTAAAGTCCCTCACTGCTGCCTGCCTCGACCTCATTGGCAATAACCTCATAAAGAGTGCCTGATGAGCTTCTGGCACGACCTTCATAGGAAAGGGTCCAAGATGCAGTAGTCTTGAATTCAGGATACTGCTTGATTGAGATGGAGTGAGAGTTCTCACCTGCAGCAACGGTAACCTCACCAAATCTTGTAAAAGGGTCCGCATTGGCATCTACAGTTACGGTAACAACACCGTCAACATAAGAAACACTTGCCCAATCAACAGCACTTGATGTAGTAACACTTCCGCTGACCTTAACCTCGAATACCTGGGTTGTACCCTTGCTGTCTGCAACAATCTCTGCACCGGTAAGACCGCCAAGGATAGTACCATTCTGCTGAACGGTAACATCCACGCTGTAAGCACCGCACTTGAGGGTAAGGATAGCATAACGGGTCTCTACGCCTTCCCACTCGGTAACAGTAACATTAACCTTAGTGCCGGCTACAGAAGCAGTACACCAATCCCTGTTGGAAACGACGCCTACGGTGCCTGAAGCGGTGAACTCAACTTCACCGTTACCACCTTCGGGACCAAAAACAACGTCGGTAGCAACTACCTCGATGGTTTTATCAGGCTCCTGATAAGGATTGCTCTCCTTCCCGCAGGCCGCGATAAGCATCACGGCTGCGAGAACTACGAATAAATTATAAATCTTTTTCATAAGCTAATCAATTTAGTTCTGACGGGTCATCTTCTTCCAACCCCAAATGTAGGTAGAGTTGTTCTTGAACAACCAAGGATCGGATGAGCCGCTTACGCGGGTGCTGCCGCTGAAGTAATACAGACGGAAGGACTCAACATTGTATGAACCCCATACGCCGTTGTCGTGCCAGTTCATTACTTCTTTGCTCTCATCGCTATCGAAGACTGCGCTCATACCAATTGCGGTATTCCAAGTAATGTAACCTGCGTTGGAATCCCAGGCGCACATGAATACGTCATAGGTACCGTTGTTACCAACAACCTGTGCAAGGATGGACATCTGACCGGAAGCAAGGCTGTAAGTAGCAGGAACATCGAATGCGTCGCTAAGACCCTTTACAATGTAAGACTTACCCTCTACGTCAGCCTCAACGGTAATACCCTCCAAATTCTTGGTACCGTCCTTTTCAGGATCAAGCTCCCACTGATAGTTAAGGGTATAAGTACCGATGAAGTCCTCGTAAGGATGCCATCCTGCAGGAAGCTGTCCCTTGATGACGTTGCCGCCGATAGAGATACTTCCCTGGTCTGCAATCCAACCGATGGTTTCAATATTCTCTGAACCTACCTCTACGGGATTGTAAAGGAGAAGACCGGTCTCGGTGTAAGCGAAAGGAGCCTCGTCAATAAGGTCACCAACTTCCTCGCCGTTAACCTCGTAGAATGCTACCCAACGGTTGTCAAGGTCAAGGTAAGTAAGAACATTCTTACCACCAATGCTGCCTACAAACTGAGAGCAATATACTGAAGATGCGTTCTCGTAAACGTCAAGAGTAACCTGTTCTGCGTCTTCGTCAGCAGAAAGAGGATACATCTTGATAACGTTTCTGGTACGCTTGCCCTTCAGGATAACCTCCTGAGCGGTAGCCTTATAGATAACGAACTCGAAGTCACCCTTGTATGCCTGATACCTGCCGCTTTCCCCGTAGAGGTTCCTCATGGAGCCTGAAGGAGTAGCGAAGTAGTGCATATTCTGGTTGAAGGTATCGAAGGAGAGAACCGGACCGTCGTCGCGGGTCATCTTGTAAAGAGACTCGGCTGCGCCGTCAAAGATCTCGCTGTAAACGGTAACCTTATCGTTGGTGAACTTAAGAGTGTAAACATAACCACCGTAGCTCTTGTCCGGATCCGGATAATAGTACATTCTCCAGCCGTACTCAGCGCCAACGAGTACTTTCTGAGCCTCCTGCAGGGTCTTGGTAAGACGTGCTGCAGCAGAATCGTCAAATACGTCCTCCTGATCTTTCAAACAAGATTGGAAGGTCAGGGACATGACTGCTACTGTGAGCAGTCCAGTAATAATTCTGTTGAAATACTTTGCCATAATCGTCCAATTTATTTGATTTCAAGAGAAGTAAGGTCAACAATGCCGCTGACAACCTCTTCCTGACGGCGAAGAACGGCGTCACGAAGATCGTCAAGCGTAATGTTGAATGTGTTCAGCATATAGGTTTTAACTATCTCGAGCTTAGCTTTGATATAGTCAGCACCGGGGAATTTATCACCTGCTGCAAGAGTAGGGAATGAGCTCTTGAATTCAGGGGATGACAAGTCGTCCTCTGTAACCTCTCTGCTTGATTCCTCAAGCAATGAAGCCCATTTCTCCGGTGAGTTGGTTACATAAATTGACATCATCTCTGCGAAGTCCTCACGGTCAGAGTGCTGAGCGTAAGAAGAGATAAAACCGCGCTGACGATAGTATGAACCATACTCGCTTGTATTCCAAGAATCAGTTACATAGTTAGCAGGAGTAACCATGGTGAAGTCTGCGGGGAAGTCCTTGGTCTGGTTCAAGATATGGGTAAACTCATGGTGGATAGTCTTGATGTAGAAGTGGTTAAGACCTTCTTTTACATCTGTGTAACCCTGATAAGAGCCGGCAAGAACCTGAGGCAGGTAGTTAACACCTGAGAGGAGGATCTTCTTACCACCCTCTGCTGTACCAAGGATGAAAGTACCATTGTTCCTGTACTCCCATTCTCCGATAAGGAAGAACATCTTAGGGAAGTACTTACGGGTGAAGTTAGGAGTTGCAACCTCATCGTAAGAGTCGATGCACAGGTACTTAACCAGGTGTGCAAGAATGACAGAGCAGTCATAATCTGCAGGGATGGTGTAGTAACTGTAATCAGACTCGTTCATCTCATAACGATACTTGAAAAGTATGTTGTAAGGTTTTACGTAGTTAGCCTCAAGCCACTTGTCAAACTCGTTGGGCTGCATCTCATCGGCAGTAATGATACTGTCCTTGTTGAGCTTGTCCTCTGAGCAGGAGTTAAGTAATGAGCAAACGACTACGGCTGCCAATACGGTATAGATAAATTTTTTCATATTCACAACTGTTTATCGTTATTAACGTTTGTTAGCCTCGAATCCTGCATCGCGGGACTTCTGAGGGATCTGAAGTGCACGACGGAGGTCATCAGGACCAAGAGTATCGGTAATGTGATCCAGCTGAGAAGTTGAATTCACTACCCTACGATAGATTTCGATACCGTAACGCTTGATGTCGAACCATCTCTGGCCCAGACCCATGGTCTCGGTACGACGGCAGTTAAGAACGAAGTGAAGCATAGCCTCCTGGATAGAGCCTTCACCTTCCCAAGCGAACTTAGGATTGAGGTGCTTCTTCTGTGTAGGCTTGTCCCACTCATAGTAAGGAACGGTATCGTAGAATTCCTTAATGTTCTCAGGAGTGAGCTCACCAGGATTTACATACATGTTCTTGCACCAGATGTTAAGATCTTCGCAGGCCTTGTCATACTGTTTGCTGAGGATGTATGCCTCTGCGCGGTTAAGCAAGCACTCGTCAGTTGTGAAGGCGGGATATACGGTACGACGGTAACCGATACCTGCAACAGGGTCAGTGTACTCAAACTCGTAGTCGATCTTCCAGAAAATGGTGTAAGACAGAGTTGATACATTGTAAGTTCTAGGACGCCACTTGAAAGCAGAAGCAGTCAGAACTGCACCATTTGACCAAGGAGTAGGAGCAAAGAAGGACTCGGTAAGAGCTATGTTCTGGGTGAATGCATAGTACTTGTATGAGCCGGAGTAGTTACCCCAGTAAAGACCCTGGTTAGAGTAACCGGTCTGGAGAAGAAGGTTGCTCTTCTGGTCTGAACTGTTGTAAGCAGCACGTGCAGTAGCTATGGTAGCATAGTTGTTCTGCAGGTCTACATAGTCACGGAGCTGGCTTGCAGGGGTAGCACCAAGGCACTCGTTAGCGCACTCGATAGCCCTCTGGTATTTGCCATAGTAAAGGAAGAACCTTGTAGCAAATGCGAAAGCTGCCTGACGGTTGAAGTGGTACTTGAGGACATCGTAGTCGTCGGTCACATATTTAAGACCTTCCTCGATGTCGGCCTCGATCTTAGCATAAACCTCTGCAACGTTACCACGCTGGTACTGAGGGTTCAGACCCTGCTCAGGCTGCTCCATGTAAGGAAGACCCTGATCGGTCTCTGAAGTCTGGGGGTTATACTGAAGACAGAAGATATTTACAAGTGTGAAGTGAGCATATGCCCTGGCAAGGAGAGCCTCACCATAAGCACCTGAAAGCTCAGGGTTGTCTTTTCCACCAAGGTTGTTGATGGCCTCAAGAGCCTGGTTTGCATTTGCAATTGCACCCCAGTTACGGTCCCAGATGTTCTCAGGGGATTCGTTGTTGGACTCGATACCATCTTTCCAAGCGAAGATTTCATCGTAGAAGCGGCCGGCTTCACCGGTTACAACTGCTGCGTTGTTATCTACGTTATCAGAAAGAAGCTCGGTAACCATCTGATAGTCAGTGAAAGAGTATGCAGAGCCAAGGATAGCCTTAATCTTTGCAGGTGTATCAAGTTCTGCACGGTTATCCGGCATGGTGTCCAGGAACTTGTTGCAGGAAGCGAAAGCCAAAGCGGCTGCTGCGATTGAAAGTATAATCTTAGTTGTTTTCATATTCATTCCTCCTGTAATTAAATTCCAACCTTGAGGGTTACGGTAAACTGCTTAGGAACAGGTACTGCAACACCACCGGTGTTGAAGAACTCAGGATCCTGACCGTTCAGCTTCTTGTCTGCGTAGAGCAGGAAGAGGTTGGTAGCCTGAACCTTGAGAGACAGGTTGTTAAGCTTGAGGCTGTTGACAAGCTTCTTGGGGAAGTCATAGCTGAGGGATACTTCCTTAAGACGGATGAAGTCACCCTTAGCGATACGCTCTGTTGAGTAGTTGTATGCGTTGTAAGCATAGCTCAGAGAGGTATCGTTTACGTTCTGCATACGGGATGCGATAACAGGGATAGAGGTCTTCTCTTCGTCACCAGGAACAATCCAACGGTTGCGGAACTCCTTAGGCATAGAGGTAAGGTCGTTGTAAGAAGCCTTGAATACAGGGTCAAGACGTACTACGTTGCCGAAGGAGCCGGTAATGAATACATTCAGACGGAAGCCGTTCCACTCGAAGGTGTTACCCAATGAAGCAACATCCTTAGGATCTGCGGTACCTGAGTACTTAAGGAACTCAACGTTCTTAGGATCGGAAGCGGAAGTCTGGAAGTAAATACCAGTTACAGAGATGTTACCATCCTGATCAAGGAATGTAGGCAGACCTTCATCGTTCAAGCCCATGAAAGGAATTGAGAAGATGGAGTGGTTCTGATAGCCTTCCTGTGCGAAACCGGTGCCGGAGATAAGGTCGATGACACGCTTGGTTGTGTTCAGTTTGGTAATCATGTTGTGTGAGTGAGAGTAGATGAAGTTAGAGGTCCACTTGAAAGCCTTGGTCTTGATGTTGGTGGTAGTCAAGCTGAGCTCGAAACCATCAGACTTCATGGCTGCAACGTTACCATACTTCATGATCTCACCACCGATACCCTGGGTATAAGTGATACCGATAAGGTCGTAGTTGTTACGCTTGTACCAGTCACCTGCAAAGTTGATTCTGTTGTCAAGGAAACCGGCCTCGAGACCAACGTTGAACTCGTGCTTCTTCTCGAAGGTGAGGTCAGGGTTGGCAAGTGAGGAAATACCAAGGATACTCTCTTTATCCTTTGCAACGGGACGCCAAGGGTTATCGGCCTCGATAACTACGTTGGAGTTGGTTACCCATGAAGGACCGCTTTCTGCGGTAAGTGAGTAAGAGAGCTTGATAGCTGCGTGAGAAAGTGCTGGTGCAAGAGGACGCATCCAAGGCTCGTCGGAAATGTTCCACCTACCGGAGATATTCCATGTAGGAAGCCAACGTGCGCTGCGGCTCTTACCAAGACGGTTGGAACCCTCGTAACGCATGGTACCGGTTACACTGTAACGGTTCTTGAATGCGTAAGTAACGGTTCCGAAGAATGCAGCACGACGCTCGTGGGTGTTACCCATGGTGAAGTAATCTGTATTCTCTTCTGCACCTTTCTTGAAGATCTTGTAGTTGTACTGGGCAATTTCACCCATGTTGTACTGAAGACCCCAACCGCGGAACCATACGGCGTGACGGTCGATGGAGTTGGTCTCCATACCTGCATAAGCGTTTACAAGGTGATTGTCACCAATCTTCTTGTTATAGGTTGCAGATGCACGGAAGTCCCAGCCAAACATCTTGTTGTCGGTTCTCTGGAAGATACCACCGTAAGGCAGTACGGTCTCAGGGAGTGCGAACGGAACGTCAGGGTCTGTGTAAAGGAAGGAGTTTCCGTCCCTGATGGTGGTGGTGTAAGCTGCACGGTAAGCCTGTGCCTGGTTGGAATCATCCAGGATGTAGTGCTCACGGGTGGTCTGTGAAGACTTAACAGCACCGAGGATAGAGAGCTCGAGGTCCTTGATAGGAGAATACTTCAACTCGCCCTGGAACCTGAGGTTGGTAACGTCAAGGTCAAGGTAGTTGTTGTCCAACTCATACATAATGTTGAAGGGAGCGTAGTTTCTGGTATAGAATACGTCCGGATCAAGAGCACGTGAAGTGTTGAGAGCGTATGAGTAAGGGTTGATATCGAAGTCACGCTTAACCTCACCAGATACTGCGTCGATAGAGGAACCAAGGGTACCAGGAGCGCGCTGTTTACGGTAAGAAGCGTTGCTGATCATGTTGAAGGTAAGGTTGTCAAGAATCCTGTGAGTTACATTCAGGTTAGCGGTGTAACGCTGAACCTTACTCTGCAGTGACCAACCCGGGTCATCCATGATAGAGAGGGATGCATAGTAGCTACCCTTGTCAGTACCACCTGAGATACTTACAGAGTGGTTGTGCTGGATGTTGTAGGTGAAGAGTTTGTCGAACCAGTCTGTGTTGCGGTACTCGGCTGCACGCAGATAAGCTGCCTTTGCTTCCGGAGTATTAGCAAGACCAAACTGACCAGAGGTCTCATTGTACTCGGTGATGAGCTGGTACATCTTACCATAAACACCTGATGCTGATGCATTTGCGGTAGAAGCATAGTTCAGATAACCCTTCTGCTCCAACTCCTGGTAGATAGCCATCTGGTCCTGGGAGTTCATGATGTTGAAGGTACTGTACTGGGGCTTAAGCCTCATGGTATACTCACCGGTATATGAAATCTGGCTGTGACCTGAACGACCCTTCTTGGTAGTAACTACAATCACACCGGCCATCGCGCGCGCACCGTAAATAGAGGTAGCGGAACCATCCTTAAGGATATCGAAGGACTCGATATCGTCGGAGTTCAAACCAGCGATTGCAGAAGAAATAAGGGTGTTAGCATCACCTGATGAGAGGTCTTCTGCATCTACATCAATAACATCTTCCATGATAACGCCATCAACAACCCACAGAGGTTTTGATGAACCATAGATGGAAGTAGCACCACGGACACGGATCTTAGGAGCCGTACCGAAGGTACCTGACACGTTCTGAACGGATACACCGGCTACACGGCCTTCCAGTGAACGGCTGACATCAGCGATACCATCAAGTTTTGCGGTAGCTGCGTCAACCTTTGCAGAAGAACCCGTAAAGAGTCGGCGGTCTGTTTTTGTCATACCGGTAACGACTGCGCTTTCAATAACTTCAGCGTCATCCTCCATGACAATCTGCATGTTTGCTGCGATGGGAAGGCGTACCTCCTTGTAACCAAGGTTAGATACGACTACTGTCGTAGCGCTTGCAGGAACATTGCCGATGGTGAAGTTACCGTCGAGATCAGTAACAGCGCCGAGCTTTGTGCCGTCAATCTGCACATAGGCGCCGATGATAGGCTGGCCGTCAGACTTGGCTGTAACGTTACCCTTTACCGTTTTGGTCTGGGCAAACGCGAAGCCGGCACTGAGGCAAACCATTACTGCCGTTAGAAAAAGTTTAAATTTTCCCATAAGCGTTTTTTAGTTAATATAAAATAAGTTAGTGTAAAAGTTCAGTTTTAGGGTGTTCTTTTACGACCCCCTTTAGGGGTCATTAAGACGCAAGTTTAATCAATTAAATCAAAAAATCAAAGGTTTCCGTAGAAAAATGAATATAACGGGAAAAATGGAACACTTTAGTGTCGAAATGAACAATAATGAAGAAAAGGACCACCAAGCTTAGCTTGATAGTCCTTTATTGTTTCAGGCGGAAAGAGCGAGATTCGAACTCGCGATACCCTTTTGGGGTACACACGCTTTCCAGGCGTGCCTCTTCAGCCACTCGAGCATCTTTCCAAATGGGACTGCAAATATACGAAAAAAGCTTTCATAATTCCAAATCGCCCAAATATTTTTGCCCGTTTTTAAGTTTGGCACGCTATTGGCAATATAAGGAATCGAAGACTTAAAACCATAAGCTAGTTTTTGATCATATTGAATAAGTGTTAGTGTTAACGAAAAAACCCGGCCGTGAGGTCGGGTTCTCTCGTTTATATAGGTTAAGGTTAGTTTTCCGGATAAAGAAGATACTTGGCCCTGAGTGCCTTGAAGGCAGCCACATCCTCTTTCCAGGAAGCAGCAAGGTCTTCTGCGGTAGCACCGGCAATGATTCTTTCCTTGATTGAACGGTCTCCGGTAAGAAGATCGAAGAAACCGTTGCGAAGGAAGAAGTCTTCACGGCCGCCAAGTTTATTGTAAGCATCAATCACATAAGAGAAATCCACCTTTCCGGTAAATTCATCAGTAGAGGTGAGGTCTACGCCATGGCACTCCTGATCAAGGCAGGGAGGGTTCTTGGCGCCGGAAATGCTGCGGGGAGTAAATACAAAGTCGCAGTCCTGCATGTCCGGATGGCCGTAAATAAGGAACGGCTTGTCCGTTCCGCGGCCAAGGGAGACTATCGTACCCTCAAAATAGCAGGTAGAAGGATAGGCATAGATTGCGGCCATCTCCTTAAGGTTGGGAGAGGGTGCAAAAACAAGCGGCTCGCGCATAGCGTGAGTGTAATTCCTGCACTTGATAACATCCACATCGCAGATAAGGCCGTCGGCCAGCCAGCCCTCGCCGTTCATCATCAGGGCAAGTTCGCCAAGGGTCATGCCATGAGCTACGGGGATAGGAATTGCGCCTACGCCTGACTTAAGGCTCATGTCAAGGATGGGACCGTCCACGAAGAAGCCGTTGGGGTTGGGCCTGTCCATTATCACCACCTTCTTGCCCTCGGCGGCGCAAGCCTCCATAAGGCGCTTCATGGTGATGTAGTATGTATAGAAGCGGGTTCCTACGTCCTGGATATCCACAACCAGGGCATCGAACTTGGCCATTGACTCTGCGCTGGGCCTGTAGCTGCCGGGGCTGTAAAGGGACAAGATGGGGATGCCTGTCTTAGGGTCGGTATCGTTGCCAACATGCTCGCCGGCATCAGCAGTTCCGCGGAAGCCGTGCTCGGGAGAGAAGATGGCGGTTACATTCACGCCTTCCTCCAGCATTACGTCAAGGATGTGCCTTCCACCGGCCAGAGCCACGCTGTCTGCGGGCAGCAGGTGGCCGTTTTTCAGTTCGACATCAATCTTGTTGCCAACAATTCCGGTATGATTGCTAAGCAGGGCTACCCTCTTCTCTTTAAGGATGGGAAGATAGTCGCTGCTGCACTCGTCGCCGTACTTAAGGCTTTTGTCCGATGTACAGGAGGCCAGGATTGCCACAAGGGCCAGGGCCAGGATTGAAATGAATTTCATATTGCGATATTGTTTATTCCATTGCGCCACCCACAAGATCCAGGATCTCGTTGGTGATCTTTTGCTGACGTCCTTTGTTGTATTCCAGGTTGAGCTCTCCAAGCAGCTGGTCTGCATTGTCCGTTGCAACCTGCATTGCAACCGTACGGGCAGCATGTTCTGCGGCGATGCTATCCAGAAGGACGGTGTAAACCTTAAGGCGCAGTACCTTTGGCAGCAAAGCGGCTATCTGCTCTTCGCGCGAGGGCTCGATAATGTAGTCGATGTCTGCCGATGCGGCACTTTGCGGCATTTCCATGGGCAGGAAGGTTTCCTGCACCGTGACCTGTGAGGCGGTAGACTTGAAGTGGTTGTAAACCAGCTCTACCTTGTCGTATTTACCGTCCAGGAAGCCGTCGGTCAGGGTTTTTGCCAGATCAGCGGCAGCATCGTAAGAAGGCTTTGCTGCCATGCCATTATAATCTGCAACGGACGGATAACCGGCCTTTGAAAGGGTATCGGCAATCTTCTTTCCTACGGCAAAAACAGTTACGGTATCACCTGCGGCCTGATGGTCCTTAAGCAGCTGGTTCGCCTTTCTTGCAACATTGGAATTGAAGGCTCCGCAAAGGGAGGAGTTGGAAGAAAAGCATACCACAGCCACCTTCAGCGGCTTGTCCTGAGGCACCGGAGCAAAGTAGCGTGGGTCTGCGCTGGCGCCTGTCATAAGGTCTGCCAGCATGCCCTCCAGCGACTTCTGGTAAGGCAGCATACCGGTTATGGCACCCTGGGCCTTCCTAAGCTTTGAAGACGCAACCATCTTCATTGCAGAGGTAATCTTCAGGGTACTTTTAACGGAAGCTATCCTGCCTTTTATTTCCTTCAGCGATGCCATAAACCGTTAGTCTTTAAGGCTTAATGCAACCATTTCGGCCTCGCTGCGCAGGATTGCAGTAATGTCGTCGTCAATCTTGCCTTTGGAAAGAGGCTCAAGTACGTCGTCCTTATGCAGGGTGCGCATCCTGTCAAGGAAGGCATCCTGGAAGGCTGCAACCTTATCAAGCGGAATGTCCTTCATAAGGGCGTTGGTTCCGCAGTAAAGTATGGCGACCTGCTCCCCTACCGGCATAGGGCTGTACTGAGGCTGGATAAGAAGGCGGTTGTTCTTACGGCCCTTGTCGATAGCCATGGCTGTAACCTTGTCCATATCTGAAGAGAACTTGGAGAAGGCTTCAAGCTCGTTGTACTGGGCCTGGTCTATCTTAAGGGTACCGGCAACCTTCTTCATACTCTTGACCTGAGCGCTACCACCCACACGAGAAACGGAAATACCTACGTTGATGGCGGGACGCACACCCTGGTTGAAGAGGGCGTTCTCCAGGTAAATCTGGCCGTCGGTAATTGAAATCACGTTTGTAGGGATGTATGCAGAAACGTCTCCGGCCTGGGTCTCGATGATAGGAAGAGCGGTAAGAGAACCGCCTGCCTTCACCTTGCCCTGAAGAGATGCGGGAAGGTCGTTCATTTTCTCTGCAACCTCTTGCTGCTCAATTATTTTAGCAGCTCTTTCAAGAAGTCTTGAGTGCAGGTAAAATACATCGCCCGGATAAGCCTCACGTCCGGAAGGACGACGAAGGATAAGGGACACCTCACGGTATGCGACAGCCTGCTTTGAAAGGTCGTCGTAAACAACCAGCGCATGGCGGCCTGTGTCGCGGAAGTACTCTCCGATTGCAGCACCTGCGAACGGAGCATAGTACTGGAGCGCTGCGGGGTCTGCAGCCGTTGCGGAAACCACGATTGTGTAGTCCATGGCACCCTTGGCACGAAGCGTGTCAACTATGCTGGCCACGGTGCTACCCTTCTGGCCTACAGCAACATAGATGCAATATACCGGCTTGCCTGCAAGGTAATCGTTCCTCTGGTTGATGATGGTGTCAATGGCGATGGCGGTCTTTCCGGTCTGGCGGTCTCCGATGATGAGCTCGCGCTGGCCACGGCCGATAGGAATCATGGCGTCGATGGCCTTGAGGCCTGTCTGTAACGGCTGGCTAACCGGCTGACGGTAAATAACGCCCGGGGCTTTGCGCTCAAGGGGCATTTCCGTAAGCTCGCCCTCGATGCGGCCGCGGCCGTCAAGAGGATTGCCAAGAGGATCCACCACCCTGCCAAGCATGGATTCACCTACACCGATTGATGCGATTCGTCCTGTCCTTTTAACGGACATGCCTTCTTTTACGAGGTCAGTAGGTCCAAGGAGCACGGCGCCCACATTATCCTGCTCAAGGTTCATGGCAACGGCCATAACACCGTTGTCAAACTCCAGCAGTTCTCCTGCCTCTGCGCCTTCAAGGCCGTAGATACGGGCTACACCGTCACTGACCTGAAGCACCTTGCCTATCTCTTCGTATTTTGCGGAAAGATCCATGGACTCCAGCTGACGCAGCAGTACCTCTGAAATCTCGCTTGGCTTTATGTTGTTCATTATAAGTTTGTTACGATTATTAAACTATTCGCTTGTTCTTTTCTACGAACTGCTCCTCAATGGTTTTGAGGGCTGTTCTAACGCTGGCATCGTACCGATACCCATCTACCTCTACCACAAGCCCGCCGATAAGGTCCGGGTTGATGCGTTCCTCAACCGTCAACTTACCCTTGAGCATGGATTCGGCAACTGCAACTATCCTGTCCGACGTCTCCTTGGGGAGTTTTGTCGCCGTCCGGAATGTGGCAAAATGGATGTTACGCTGCCTGTAGTAAAGGTTTACGTAGGAATTAAGGATGAAACGCAGCTCTGCCACGCGCCCGTTGGAAAGGACAAGCTCCAGAAAAGACTTCAGATGCGGCTCCATAACATCCGGGGAAACGGCGGCCTGCAGAAGGTCTGTCTTCTGCTTCTGCTGAAGGGCGGCGTCGCCCAGCAGGGCACGCAGCTTCTCCAGTGAAAGGGCGGACACCAGCACCTTTGCCTGACTGCAAACCAGCGAGGCGATGGCTTCGTCCTGACCCACCCACTTGTATAAAGCCGCAGCATAGCGGGAAGCTATGATTCCTGTATTCATTACTCCTTGTTCTTTTCTTCTACCTCTCCAATAAGCTTGTCAATATACTCTGCCTGACGCTGCTCCGGGGCAAGGCGGTCGCGCAAAATCTTCTCTGCTACCTGAATGGACAGGGCCGCAACGTCGCGGCGGATCTCACGCATGGCGCTTTCTTTCTTTTTCAATGATGATTTCCGCCTGCTGGCGGGCCTCATCCTGAGCCTTTGCAACGATAGCATCCTTGGTTGCAGTCGCTTCCTTGAGCATTTGACTCTGCTGCACGCGGGTTTTCTCTATGAGCTCTTTCTGCTCCTGAGCCAAACCCTTCATCCTTTCTTCGGCCTCTCGCGCGAGCCTCAGGGACTCGTCAATATGGGCAGTCCTCTTCTCTACCATTCCGGTAATCATGGGGAAGCCGAACTTCCACAGTATTCCCAGAACGACAAGGAAGATCAGGACCATCCAGAAAAGGAGGCCGCTGTCAGGAGTGACCAGATTCATACCTTACAGAACGATGGCCAACAGACAAACGATGATTGCGAAAAGGGCGGCACCCTCTATCATACCGGCAGCGATGATCATACCGCTACGAAGGTTACCTGCAGCCTCGGGCTGACGTGCGATGGCCTCCATGGTAGACTGGCCGATTTTACCGATACCGAAACCTGCTGCGAAAGCGGCGATTGCGGCACCAAATGCAGCTCCTACTTTACCAAGAGCAGCACCGGCTGCTACCTGAAGAATAATCTCATTAATCATGATTGCTTACTTTAAATGTTTATGTTTCAATTATTTATTATCTTATTCATGCTCTACCTTCGGCCTTGAAAGACCAATGTAAATGGCAGACAGCATCGTAAATACATATGCCTGGATAAAGGCCACAAGGCACTCCAGCATATCGCAAAAGACTCCGAACAGCACCGACACGACGCTCATGGACCCGAACAGTACACCTCCGTACTTGGCCATTATGAAAATAATGCACACAAGCGAGAGGATCAGGATATGGCCCGCCATCATGTTGGCAAAGAGTCGGATGGTAAGGGAGATAGGCTTCATTATGGCGCTGAACACCTCTATGATAGGCATGATGGGCTTAAGGAAGCCCGGCACGTCAGGCATGAAGATTTCCTTGTAATAGTGCTTGTTTCCGAAAAGGTTCACGGCCAGGAAGGTACAAAGGGCCAGCACCATCGTAATTGCAATGTTGCCGGTAAGGTTTGCGCCGCCCGGGAAGAACGGAACTATTCCAAGGAAGTTGTTCAGCAGAATAAAGAAGAAGGCCATGCAAAGGTAGGGCGAATACCTTCTGTAGTCCTCACCGATGCTGTCTTTGGCTATGCCGTGGACAAGCATGATCAGGGGTTCCATGTACGCAGCAATGCCGGTAGGAGCCTCTGACAGAACGTCGTGCCTGCGATACCATCTTGCGGTGCTCAATATAATGACCAGCAGCAGGACGGCACTTATCATCAGGGACAGTACGTTCTTGGTGATGGAAATGTCGAAGGGCCTCTGTCCGTCCGCCTCTACCACTTTGCCGGATTCCGGGTCGATGTGGAAGCCTTCGTACTCTGCTTCCTCCAGGCGGGCCGATGAGAATACGTGCCAACCGGTGGTTTTGCTGTGTACGATGACGGGCAGATGGATGCAGACCTTAGTCTCCCCTATGTCGGTGATGTGCCACTCGTAGGAATCTCCAATGTGTCCGAAGATGATCTCCGGAACGTCAACCTTACCCTCTTCTTCCTGCGCAGACGCCCTGCCCGGCAGCGTAAGCGCCAGACACAGCATCATTGCAGTTATGAATGCTTTCAACCTCATTTTTCTACGCACACAATCACCTGGTTATCAAGTATTTTGGCAAAGCCGGAACCTATTTCTATGCTGCCGTCCCCCTGCGGTGAAGTATAGCGGACAAGGCCTTTTTCAAGCGACGTAATCATGCCGGCGTGCTGGCGAAGCACCTGGAAAGGGCTTACGCTGCCGGGCAGGGTCACGCTGCTGACATTAAGGTCTGCCAGTTCCCCTTCGGGAGAAAGGACAAGTAGGTGGATATCTGCCATAAATTCTTGTCGTTCAATTATTTAGCCTGAGCAAGCAGAGCCTCTCCCTTCTTGATGGCATCCTCTATGGTACCAACGTTCAGGAAGGCCTGTTCCGGCAGGTAGTCAACTTCTCCTGACAGAATCTTGTCAAAGCCGTCAATAGTATCTTCAATATCTACCATCACGCCGGGGATGCCAGTAAACTGCTCTGCAACAAAGAAGGGCTGGCTAAGGAAACGCTGAACGCGACGTGCGCGGTTAACGGTTATCTTATCCTCGTCGGAAAGCTCGTCCATACCAAGGATGGAGATAATATCCTGGAGCTCTTTGTTGCGCTGCAGAATCTGCTTAACCCTCTGGGCGGTGTAGTAGTGCTTCTTGCCCACGATGTTGGGGTCAAGAATGCGGGACGTACTCTCCAGCGGATCTACAGCAGGGTAAATACCCATTTCCGTAATCTTACGGCTAAGCACCGTGGTTGCATCCAAGTGAGAGAAGGTGGTTGCAGGTGCAGGGTCCGTAAGGTCGTCGGCAGGTACGTAAACAGCCTGTACAGAAGTGATTGAACCATTCTTGGTAGAGGTGATTCGCTCCTGCATCTGGCCCATTTCTGTGGCCAGGGTAGGCTGATAACCTACTGCGGAAGGCATACGGCCAAGAAGTGCTGATACCTCTGAGCCGGCCTGTGTGAAACGGAAGATGTTGTCTATGAAGAAGAGAATATCCTTAGGGCCTTCTGCGGTGCCGCTGTCGCGGAACGACTCTGCCAGAGTAAGACCGCTCAGGGCAACGCTGGAACGTGCTCCCGGAGGTTCGTTCATCTGGCCGAACACCATGGCCACCTGAGACTTCTCAAGCTCTTTCAAATCTACTTTGGAAAGGTCCCAATGCCCTTCTTCCATACCTTTCAGGAACTCATCGCCGTAACGGATAACGCCTGACTCTATCATTTCACGGAGAAGGTCGTTACCCTCACGGGTACGCTCACCCACACCGGCGAATACAGAGAAGCCGTTATGCTTTTTGGCGATATTGTTGATAAGTTCCTTGATAAGCACGGTCTTGCCTACACCAGCTCCGCCAAAGAGGCCGATCTTTCCGCCCTTGAGGTAGGGCTCCAGCAGGTCGATAACCTTGATGCCGGTAGAAAGGACTTCCTGCGAAGTGGTAAGGTCCTCGAATTTAGGAGGCTCGCGGTGAATGGGGAGCGAGCCGTCGAGGCTGAGCTTGCCCAAACCGTCGATGGAATCGCCGGTAACGTTCATTACTCGGCCGCGGATCTGGGCGCCTGTGGGCATAGAAATAGGGGCATCAAGGCTTATAGCCTCGAGTCCCCTTTTCAATCCATCCGTAGAATCCAGGGCAACGCAGCGAACGGTGTCTTCACCAATGTGCTGCTGCACCTCTACAATCAATGTCTTGCCGTCCGGTTTAACGATCTTAAGAGCGTCGTGTATCTTGGGAAGAGCCTTCTCCCCGCCTTCTTCAGACAGGGAAAAATGAACGTCCACAACCGGGCCGACAATCTGAGAAATGAGCCCTGTCATATACCTTAGCGGAGTTTCTTGTAACCGTAACGTGCCTCGTCGGCAAGCTCGATCTCAATCTTCATGAGACGGTTGTACTTGGCGATACGGTCAGTCCTGCTAAGGGAACCGGTCTTAATCTGGCCGCTGTTGGTAGCAACGGCGATATCAGCGATAGTGGTGTCCTCGGTCTCGCCTGAACGGTGGCTGGTAACGGTAGTGTAACCGTGACGGTGAGCCATCTCAATAGCGTCCAGGGTCTCTGTGAGGGAACCAATCTGGTTAACCTTGATAAGAATGCTGTTACCTGCACCCATCTCGATACCCTTCTGGAGGTACTTAACGTTGGTAACGAAGAGGTCGTCACCTACCAGCTGGCAGCGGCCGCCGATAGCCTTGGTAAGCTTAACCCAGCCTTCCCAGTCTTCCTCTGAAAGACCGTCCTCGATAGAGTCGATAGGATACTTGGTGATGAGCTGCTCAAGATAAGCGATCTGCTCCTCAGTAGTGAACTTCTTACCGTTAGGATCTTTCTTCTTACCGTCCTTCAGCTGCTTGTAGTCATAGTAGAAGGTGTCACCCTCTTTGAAGCAGAACTCTGAAGCTGCGCAGTCCATAGCGATGGTAACGTCCTTTCCGGGCTCGTAGCCGGCGTTCTTGATAGCTGCGATGATGCAGTCAAGAGCGTCGTCAATACCGTCAAGCTTGGGAGCGAAGCCACCCTCGTCACCTACTGCAGTGCTGAGGCCGCGGCCCTTGAGCACCTTCTGGAGAGCGTGGAATACTTCTGCACCGATGCGTACGGCCTCTGCCTCATTGGCAGCGCCTACGGGACGGATCATGAACTCCTGGAATGCGATAGGAGCGTCAGAGTGAGCACCACCGTTGATGATGTTCATCATAGGAACGGGAAGTACATAAGCGTTGGTACCGCCGATATACCTGTAAAGAGGCATGCCAAGATACTCAGCAGCAGCTTTTGCAACTGCGAGTGAAACACCAAGGATAGCGTTTGCACCAAGGTTGCTCTTGGTAGCGGTGCCGTCAAGCTCGATCATAGCCTTATCGATAGCCCTCTGCTCGAATGCAGACATACCGATGATAGCAGGAGCGATCTTGTCGTTGATGTTGGCAACTGCCTTGAGTACACCCTTGCCGCCGTAGCGCTTGGGGTCACCGTCACGAAGCTCGAGAGCCTCATTTTCACCTGTGGAAGCACCTGAAGGAACAGCTGCTACACCTTTAACGCCTGATTCGAGTACAACTTCAGCCTCGATTGTAGGGTTTCCTCTTGAGTCAAGGATTTCCCTTCCTGTTACTTGAACGATTCTCATATTCTTATAGTTTTAATTTTTAAACATTTCCTATTTAACCCTTGCAACGCAAATGCCTGATATATAGTCGCGTGAAGCAACATAATCAGCAATAGTAAGGGGATCGATGATAACCTTCATCTGGGCCATGGAAGCATGGATGAAGCCTACGCGTGCAGTGTTGTCATGCTCGCCGTAAACGGCATTGCCGTTGATATCGGTTACATAAACCATTGCCACGTGGGCGATGTCAAGACCGGGAGTGGTAGACATGTAGCCGATGATATCGCCGGTCTGGAGGAAAGGCTCTGCCTTTTTGATTTCCCCATCGGGAATATAGTACTGGGGAGCCTCGTTAAGAGTATTCTCTACCTTTCTGATGATCTCCAGGTCATGTGCAGCACGAGGATCGGTTTCTGCATCGGCAAGCTGCTTGTAATATTTGATATTATTGGACATGAAGCCGATGGGATGGTCGTAAACCTTTCCGCCGAATTCAAGTGTCTTGTCGTCAAGAATGCCGTTTGCCTGTGCGTGACGAAGCCATTCAGTCGTGTAATGAATCCTGTCAGAGTAGGTTTCAGTCCTGCCGTCACGATACCTGGTCTGGAGTACGTTTGCAGCATAGCTGTAGAAGGGATGCTCCGGATAAACGGGGTCCACTGCCGCGCGGGCCAGGTTGGTGCAGGCCTCTACAAAGAGGATGCAGTCTGTCTTAAGTACGTAAAGTGTGAGAACTTCTTTTTCACCGCTGTCAAGGGTTCCGGCAACATACTCGTTGCCAAGAAGGCGACGGCCGGCAGCCATCATGAGTTCAGGGGTGGTTACATCTTCCCTGCTGTTGGCCTCGGTCCTGAGGGCAAGAACAATCTCACTTATGAGCGCAGAATCTTCAGGTGTAGTGACATAGTCAGGGGTAAATACCTTGATTTCTTTTACTTTAGGCTGTCCGCAGCTTACCAGGAGAAGGGCTGCAAACATCAGAATGACTGACAATCTCTTCATACGTACACGTGACATTTATTTGAGTCTGCAAATTTACAAATACTTTTTGGAATAAAAAAAGAACTTACCCCTATGGGGTACAAAAAAAAGACAACCGTTGTCGGTTGTCTTTGTGCGGACGATGAGACTCGAACTCATACAGGCCAACGCCCACTACCCCCTCAAAGTAGCGTGTCTACCATTTCACCACGTCCGCAATACTTTGGGACTGCAAAGATACGCACAAATTTATTATTCGCAAATTTATTTCGATTTTTTTGCAATTTTAAATAGCAATACTTATTTTTGTACTAAGCAGACGGTCGTGAAGTCGGCCGGTAATGAAACCAGGAGCAGGGCCGTTCCATTCTGGAAGGCGCTCCCTTCACAACACATCCTTCTTTAATCAATACCCTATTTATGAGGGTATTGGAATTGCTTATTACACAACAATAAATAACAACTCATGGAGTACATCATTTATAGCGACGAATCCGTTTCCAAAGGCGAACTCTTCTCCGATTTCTTCGGAGGTGCTTTGGTCACGAACCGCAATTTCAACGAAGTGAACATAGCATTGGAAGCGAAGAAGATGGAATTGAACTTGACTGGAGAAATCAAGTGGACAAAGGTATCTGTAGCCTATCTGGAAAAGTATAAGCAGATGATGGATCTATTCTTTTCATTCATTAAGCAGAACAAGGTCAAGCTTCGCATTATGTTCCAGGAATCCGGCCATTCCTATGACCCACTTCATCAGGACCAGATTGTCAACCGTTACCACCTCTTATACTATCAGTTCATCAAACACGCTTTTGGATTACGTTTTCACGATGCTCCTGCCGGAGAGACGGTCTACCTAAAACTCTATTTTGACAAGATGCCAGTATCCATTCAAGAGAGTGACGCCTTCAAGGCACACATCGCTTACCTGCAGAACCTCTGGCAGTTTCGCAAGGCCCGCATTGTCATCCGCCCCGACGATATAGCGGAGATAGATTCGCACAAACATTGCATCCAGCAGTGCATGGACATTGTACTGGGCTCCATTGCTTTTCGCCTCAACAACAAGCATCTTGTAATTCCATCCGGTGCAACCGAATCCGGTCACAAAACAAAGGCAAAGGAAGCACTCTTCAATCGCATTTTGGAACTTATCAAGGATGCCGATGGAATAGATGATTTCGATATTTCCAAGACGACACTTCCGGACCGAGCACGCGACAGATGGATTATTCCATACCGCCACTGGAAGTTTCTGGCGGCCGAATTCAGACGGAAAAACGAGAGGTAACGGCATAAAAAAAGCCCCGCCAACACTACTAATCCGCTCAAGTAGGAACTTAAGACTTCATGTTGCACAGGTCTTTTTCTATCACAAAGGTAAGGACTATTTTTCTATCCTCCAAATATTTCCGAAGATTAATCAATAAAGCCTTCAGCGGAATGCCCGGTTGGGACCGGGCATCTCCATACGCTGTAAGGCAAATCAAATTGTATTTACTATTTAGCTTTGCGCACTACCTCTCTCCAACTGTGGCCAACCACTACGGGCGGAGCAAGCGGCGGCAACGGGTGCTGCTGACGCTTGTTGATCTGCGCCTGCCTGCGTGCCGATGCTGCCGGTGTGCGGTTCACCGCATCGTAGGTCACGAAGTCCTCATAAGTGCCATTCCAGTTTGCACCGAAGGCTAACTTATTGATTCGATACCAGATAGCATAACGCGAAGGTGCGTTGAAGCCGCCGGTATTGTAGCGCATGATACTGTTTTCGGTAGGCCTCCATGCTCCCGTCCAATAGGTATATGCGCCTTCGTAACAGCCGATGTTTTCGCTGGCGTAACGGGTATCGCTAATGAACTGAGCCCACTTAACCTGAGTAGGATCGCCAGTGAAGTCGACGTTCTTAGACCAGCCCCAAGCTTCCTGGCCTCTTGCTGTGCTTACTACGTCGGAAGGCACTGCGCCCTTCTCTTCATAAGCATATTCATCCGCAAGTTTAGCAAATCCATGACCTCCAGCCTCGTGAGATACCAGGCCATTGAAGGTATCAGTATCGCTACTTGTCGGGAAGTAAGCAATGGATAGACCTCTGCCATAGTCACCAGATACGGTGGAATAGTACATGAAGCAGGTGCCAGCGTAGTAGTCACGGTTCATCATGACGATAATTAGAGCATCGTCCATACGGCTATCAGGAACAACATTTTGAGCATATTCTATGACCTTATCGTCGTTTCCATACACATATGTTCCAGTGCCAAAACCAGTACCCAAGGCCTGACCCGGATGTTCATAGCCTTCAGTCATGGAAACGACTTTCACATAGGATACATTGAACCGCTCCTTGAATGACTTGTAAGGCTCCTCACTGAAGAAGGCGGTCATGGCGTTTCGCATAACCGTATCGTATGTACCATCAGCAATCTGCCTATCAGAGAAAGCATCGCCCATCAGCACAAGGTCAATGCCATTGCCGGAAGTAGCCTGCTGCAACGTTGTCGCCTCGCCATCGTGAGAGAAGTCTGTAGATATATAATAATTTGGCTGTTCGCCCAACACATTAATAGACAAAAAGTCATCTAGTCCCATAACCCCACCATAAACTTCCAAATCCCAGTAGACAACTTTTCCTTCATGGAAAACAAAAATGGCTGGAAAGCATGGAGCTGCATACTCATGGCGACTTATTCCATCCACAGCAAGTTCCTGACCTACTATAACTTCTGATTCTTGAGTCCAAAAAATATTTGGCCACATGATGCTATTATATGCCACATAAGATTCAACTGAAGCTAAGTCCACTTCTCGGCTTGAACTCAACAGTCCCATAAAGTCGACTTTGCCGGCATACTTGGAAAGCATTTGGTTCAAAGCGGCAATCTGCGAATGCAAATAATCGTCAAACTGTGCCGACCACTGTATTAGAACAAAGTATCCCGGCGTGTTATCATTATATTTGATATTAACTCCTTCCATTGTCACACCCTCTATTGTAGGCGCAGGGATTGAAAGCGACTGCTCGTTGAAGTCGTTCTCTGAAATGATTCGTCCCCAGTCGTACTTCCATATTGGCAGTTTTTGTATTGACATAGGGATATCCCCGCCTAATTGATTACGACGCAATATGATATGTCGGAGTTTTATCAGATTTCCCATACTTTCAGGCAACTCACCAGATAACTGATTCCATTGTAAATCCAGATACTCCAAATTCTTTAAATTGCCTATAGCTCCTGGTATTGAACCGCTTATTTTAGACTCGTTTATCTCAAGATGCTTGAGGTTTACCAGACTACCAATACTATTAGGGATTGTTCCAATTAAATGGCCGCCATAAAGATGTAGGAACCTAAGATTCTCAAGAGAAAAAATGGCACTGGGTATCTCATGATTACTATTACCACTATAATAGTTAATCGTTAATTGTTCAAGTTTTAATAGTTGTTGTATGTTGGACGGCACTTCTCCTAATCCAGTTAAATATAGCGAGGTCACTAACCCGTCACTATTTACACCAACCCCAGCCCATTCCCCAACAGGAGACTCTGAGCACCATTTATCATTATATCCATCAGGCCAATTAGCCCCATCCATCGCATTATAAATAGCTATCAACGCCTCACGTTCTTTGGTAAGTTGAGCCTGTAAATATTCTTGATTCGCCGGCTGATCAATCAAGAACGGCTCATTTACGGTTCCGCCTTCATTTACCACTAGTACAATGGCTTTACGTGCTTCTCCCGTATTCGGCTCAACCTTCAGCCTTATTGCCTTATTGGTCAGAGTCTTGGTTTCAGGAAGTACACTTATCCAGCTTTTGGCCTCGTCAGGAATGACTGCATGGCACTCTGTGTCGGACTGAATCTCAAGGTCAACGGTACCACCTTCGTCCGTAACCGGCTTAACGGCGGCAGCGGCAGCATCGGCCCACACATTCACGCGCTCATTGAGGTTGCTGATATTCACAAAAATACCGCGCTTGAACTGACGCTCATTTGTGTAAAGGAATACTCCCTGCTTGTCATCGTTGGTGATCAATGTCATGGTGAAGCCCTTGGTCAGGAGTTCCGGCGCAAATACCAGATAATAGTCCTTCCCCGTCTCAAAAGTACCGCTGTTAGGTGCAATAACTTTTACCGCCTTGCTGCCATTAACGTACTCCTGAATGGCCGGCTTGCCCGCATTATCCCATACGGCCTTTATCTTACCGGCGATGTTCTCTTCATTATTGCCACAGAATCTTACCTCCTTGATATCGTCTCTGGTAACATTGAACTTTATACCGCTGCAGACATTATAGAAGCCAAGTTCCAAGCCCTTGGCCCTGGCCATCGTAACAAACGTATTATCCGCAAATGTGCCGGCCTTACCCACTTGCTCGGTCGGAATAACAGTGGTAATGGAACTTCCGTCGCAACTGTTCTCTGTTGAGTACGGGTAGATACCCCAGAACCAGAACTCGCCACCAGTGTCCTCGCCACCACCGGATATAACATCGATGGTACCTTTAAACTGGGCAATAGGAACTGCTTCTGTATTCTGTGCTGTGAATTTGCTTCCGCCATTGGTGCCGCTCCTGAAGAACAGGCTTATGGCGTCACTGGGGCTCCAATACACGTCTCCGTTAGACTGGCGTTCGGTCTTGGTATCCGGAGCTTCACGGGTTGCCGTAATAGTAAGTTCCTTGGTCTCAGTCGCCGGAGAGTTCTCCTCCTCTATGCGGTAGCAGGCCGTGATAGCTACAAAAAGGCCTGCTATGAATAATATCTTTTTCATAATAGTTGATGGTTAAAACAACAGATCGTCAAATACCTCTACATCATCGAACAGCTCAGGAATCAGGGGTTCATCACCCGTTCCTTCTGAGCCGCCACCGCCAGGGCTTTGACAAATGCACGTCTGCACGAGAATAAGATACTTCTCAGCCTCAGGAGACTCGTAGTCTTTCCTCTTTTCTTTGGTTTTCATAGCTATAGGTTATATTAATTATGCTAAACAGAATGTGGTGGTTAATACACATTGAATCAAAATTACCAATTCCCTTACAAAAAAGCAAGGTTTTTTTCATAAAACGTATTAAATAATTATCCTTCTATACATTTTGATCCTAAAAACCTCTTTGTGAAATAATGTAATCTGGAGCCCCATAAATAAACTATTTCTAGGATGAGACAGATATTATTTTTAGGACGAAACAACCACTACTTCCACACCCCACTTTGCAACTATCTAGAAATCACGGGCTTAGAAAACGCCCCGTGGAAGTAGACGAATAATTTTTCCACTACTTCCACACCCCGATTTTTCTGCCTTTGCAACGCCTTGACAATTAAGCGGTTATAAGGGTGTATTTTGGGAGGCGTGGAAGTAGCGTGTGTATTGTCAGAGAATTAGAATTATGTTGCAAATGGGGTTAAAGTCTTCCCTGGATCAGCACCGCCAACTCGCATAACGCGGCTCGTTGGCTACCGGTCGGGCGCTACGGCGGGCTCTGTGCAATGGCCCACCTTGCGCCCGCCGGTTGCCCAGGCGAGCGCAGGGCCTGTGAAGCCAGAGGGTGATGTGCCCGGGAGCGTGAGTTTCACGGGCATTTTGCCCTCTGGCGTGAGAGCCTCCTCGGCAACAGTCGAGGCCAGGAAAGATGCCCGGTCGAGGCCGGGCATAACAAAAAAATAGGAAAAAGTGCGGGGTTTCGGGAAAAAGTAGTATATTTGCAGGCTTTCCACGGGATGGAAAGGAATTATTAGTTAAACATTTACATTTAAAAACAGATTCACAATGGCTGTTAAAATCAGACTTCAGCGCCACGGAAAGAAGAATTTCGCATTCTTCCACATTGTTGTGGCTGACTCACGCGCACCGCGCGACGGTCGTTACATTGAGCAGATCGGCTCTTACAACCCCAACACAAACCCTGCCACCATCGTTCTTGACAGCGAGCGCGCGCTTGCATGGCTAAACGTAGGTGCACAGCCCACTCTTACAACCCGCCGCATCCTCTCTTACGAAGGTGTTCTCCTTCGCAAGCACCTTCAGGGTGGCGTAGCAAAGGGTGCTCTCACCCAGGAGCAGGCTGACAAGAAGTTTGCAGATTGGAAGGCAGAGCAGGACGCTAAGATCGCCGCTAAGAAGCAGGGCCTGAGCAAAGCTGCCGTAGAGGCTAAGAAAGCCGCTCACGATGCAGAGGTAAAGGTTAACGAGGCTAGGGCAGAAGCTATCGCCAAGAAGAAAGCAGAGGCAGAGGAAGCTGCACGCAAAGCTGCTGAGGAAGCAGCTGCAGAGGCTACCGAGGCTCCCGCAGAGGCAGCTGAGGCTCCCGCAGAGGAGGCATAATCTGTTTATGCAGATTGCCACCGTATTGAAGTCCAACGGGACAGATGGTGAACTCCTCATAGGGTTCAAAGGTTTTTCCGCCCAGGACATAGATACAAAGGAACCGGTATTCATCGAATTTGATGGACTTCCGGTTCCTTATTTTATTGAAAACATCAACCCGAAGGGTACAAGCAAAGCCCTGGTACGCCTTACCGGCATCACAACGCTGGACGAATCAGAAGAGCTTTGCGGCAGGGCCGTTTCCGTACGCCCCGAGGATTACCCCGACCTTGAAGAAGAGGAAAGCCTGGAAGACCTTATTGGCTGGAATCTTCTGGACGAAAAGGGCCTTCAGGTCGGCCCCATTGTGGGAGTAGAAGACATTCCCGGCAACCCCTGCATAGAGGTTCGCACAAAAAAAGGACAGTACCTTCTGCCTCTTAACGAAGAGCTGATACTGTCCGTAAATCCCGAATCAGAAATCCTTCAGATGAGGATTCCCGAAGGTCTGATTAATAGCTGACCTTTGAGGCGATAGTTACATTCTCCATACAGAACATAAGAGGAACGTCGTTCCTGTTGGACTGAACAAGAATCTTCAGGCCCTCAACCGTCTCCAGAGGTTCCAAATCAACCCTGGTCCATTCGTCAATCACATTAAGATTGCCGTCCTTGAACTCTGCAAGAGTGAATTCGATTGACTTGGTATCGGTAGTACTGAGATTGGCTTTTGCCACCATTTTCACCTTAAGATAGTCGCCCTCTGCGAAAGGAGGAATACCGGGAAGGCCAAGTTTGGCAATTGTAACAACCTGATTGGTATTGTTTACATAGCACTCTCCAAGTTTAAGGTAGCCAAGACCGGCATATCTGAAGTAACCGTCGTATTCCGGCATCTGGCTGCTGTATTTGAATGTAGCATAGAAGCGGCTGTTCTTGTATCCGGTTCCATATACGCAGAGAGGGTTTGCAACGTGGTCCTCTTCAAGAACATCGTCAGCAAGGCCTACAAGGGCGAAACCGCCAAGGAACTGGGTCTGGGTATCGTCAGTCTTGTTGCAGAAAGCGAATACGTCGTTGGAAACGATTGCCTGCTTGAAATAATAGCCGTCAGTGCCGCAAGCAGAGGCCGCATTTGAAAAATCAAAGGTGCAAGTGTGATTGGTTGTGATCTCATTAGGCGCGCTTTTGGAACAGGAAACAGCAGCAACAGCTACGGCCATCAGAGCGATAAATAATTTTTTCATTTCTTATTTAATTATAATTTCATCCACAAATAACCAGTCTTCGTGCAGGCGGCCGGAACGGTTGGCCTTGAAGCGTACGTAACGGGCATCGGCATTAACGACATCACCCAAAAGCAGGTACATGGCGCCGCTGTCCGATGCTTTTACCTGACAGAGGACCTGAGTGATTTCTACAAAATTTATACCGTCATCGCTACCCAGGATTTGCATTTTTACCGGAAAACCAATCCAAACGCCCAGATTTGCCAGGAAATGAGCTCCCACAAAACCCAGATGGCGTTTTTGACCAAGGTCGACGGTAACGTCAAGGTCGTTCAGGAAGCCCTGCCAGCGGCCGTCGACATAGGACCAGCCACCCTGCAGACCATTTGTCAGGGTCTCGTCACCCTCGGCCGGATAATGGTTGCTGTACGGCAGGTTATAGGTAACCTTGCAGCCCCTGGCAAGGTGGTCAAGAGCCTTGCTCATTTCCGGACGCTCCCCCATTTCCGTGTGCAGGTCGAAGGCATTGTAGCCCTTCGTGCGGATGTAGTCAGCCAGAGCGACGGCGCGCGGACGGAACTCGTCAAAATACCTGAGCTCCTGAGGCGTCCAGCCCACCTCCGCAAGAGCGAAAGCACGCGGATAAGTCTTATACTCAAAGTTTTCTTCCGTAGGAACATGCTCTGTCCACAGGTTGCCCTGCAGGCCCAGGAGATGTTTTGTATCATCGAAGCCATCGGCCGGATTGTAGTCATAGACGCGGGCCAAAGGCAGGTAGCCGCCAACAAGTTCGCCCTCTACCAAAGGATTGTCTTGATTCCGGTCCAAATAGCACCAGTTGCCGGGACTCATTATGACGTCGTGACCGGCAGCGGCGGCTTCTATGCCCTGAACAGTTCCCTGCCATGACATTACAGTTGCGCCGGGGGCCAGGCCGCCCTGCATAATCTCGTTCCAACCAAGAAGGCGGCGTCCTTTGGATGTGAGATAATCGTCGAACTGCTTAATAAACCAGCTCTGGAGCTCTTCTACGTCCTTCAGGCCATGCTCTTTCATGCGGGCCTGGCAGCGGGGGCAGTGCCTCCAGGACCATTTGCCGGCCTCGTCGCCACCAATATGGATGAACTGGGATGGGAAGAGTTCCAGGACCTCGTCCAAAATATCCTTGTACATCTGAAGGGCTTCGTCACTGCCGGGGCAAAGGTCAGAAGTAAAGACCGACTGCGTTCCGGTACTGTCAAGGCAGGCCAGCTGCGGATAAGCTTTAAGTACCTCCAGGCTGTGGCCCGGGAGCTCGATTTCCGGAATTACGTTAATATGACGCTCTGCAGCATAGGCCAGGATATCGCGGATATCATCCTTTGTAAGATAGCCGCCGAAGGCAGGGGCGCTCCCCTCCTCTGCATAATTGTGACCGCCCTGGTCCCAGTCTTTCCACAGTTCCTGCGGACGCCAGGCGGCATAGCCTGTAAGGCGGGGATACTTGTCTATCTGAATGCGCCAGCCGGCATCGTCGGTAAGATGGATATGAAGGGAGTTCATCTTAATCAGGGACATAAGGTCCAACTGCTTAAGGATGAACTGTTTACTGCGGAAGTGGCGGGATATGTCAAACATCAGGCCCCTGTGGCTGAAGCGCGGATAGTCAAAGACCTCGCAGGAGTGAAGCCTTCCGTCCGCAGCCATAAGCTGCATGTACTCCAAAGTCTTGCGTCCACGGAAGTAGCCTTCCTCTGAAAGCGCCTCAACCGTAGCCTTGCCGCCGGAAACGGTAAGCTTGTAGGCCTCGCGGCGGGCATATTCCGGCAGGTCCCTGACCGCCTTTTTGAATTTGCCGGAGGCACGGACATTCTTTACGGGGATGTCCACGCCAACCTCGCCACTTAACAGAACAGCGGATACAGGCTTGGGTATAAGGACATCGGGGCCGGTCTGCGCATAAGCAATAATGCCAAGAGCAGCGGCCAGAAAAGAGGTCAGAAACTTTTTCATCGGAAATACTTACCAATTACCGGAAGGCTTCGCAGCGGGAAATCCTTCCAAACGATATAACCTATAAATATAATTATCAGAAGGGTGTTGGCAGCAATACGGGGAACGGGGCCCAAATATCTGCCGGAAAGCAGCATACCGCCATAAAGCACGGCTGTCAGAAGCACATAAAGGAAAATCTCCTTAAGTGCGTAAGGCACCGGATAGTACTTCTTTCCCACAAAATAAGACAGCAGCATGGCAACCGCATAACCGGCGAAACCGCCCCAGGCACATGCCATATAGCCGTATTTGGGGATGAAGATAAGGTTAACGGCAACCAGCACAAGACAGCCGGCACCGGAGAAAACAGCTCCCCAGATAGTCCTGTCCGTAACTTTGTACCAGAAGGACAGGTTAAAGTAAACGCCCATCATTATTTCTGCGGCCATTACAATGGGCACGACCTTAAGGCCCTCCCAGTAACCAGGCTGAATAATGTAGCGCAGAATGTCCAGATAGCCCATTACCACAAGGAAGGCCAGAAGGGTGAAGATAATGAAATACTTCATTCCTTTTGCGTACGTTTCCTTGCTGTCCTTATCCTTGACGCTGCCAAACACGAAGGGCTCGTAGGCATAGCGGAAGGCCTGGGTTATCATGGCCATGATCATGGCTATCTTAACCACAGCGCCGTAAATTCCAAGCTGAACCTTGCCTTCCTCGCCGGGGCAGACAATGGGATAAAGAATCTTGTCCGCGGTCTGGTTAAGTATGCCCGCCAGGCCCAGAATAAGTATGGGCCAGCTGTAGCGCAGCATGCACTTCATCAGAGGGGCATCGAAACCGAACCTTAAAGCCGTGATTTCCTTTGCAAAGAAAAGGGTAATGAAGGCCGTGCAGCACAGGTTGATATAGAATACATAGCCCACCTGCGGTTCCTTTGCAGTAAGGAAGTAAAGCAAGTTAAGGCCGATATTCAATACAATGAAAAGCAGTTTGAGCGATGCAAACTTTATGGCCTGCTTCTTATACCTTAGATAAGAGAACAATATGGCCTGAAAGGCGTCTATCGACACCGTAAGGGCCATGACCCATATATAGGAAGGATGGTCTGCATATCCCATTGCGGACGATATGGGACTGACGAAGGCGAAGACCAGCAGAAAGAAAACCGCCGATACGCCAAGTACGGACCACAAGGCAGTGGAGAACACCTTTTTAGGGTTTTCTTCCTCTTTGTTTGCAAAGCGGAAGAAGGTGGTTTCCATGCCGAAGGTAAGAAGAACCAGCAGCAAGGCGGTGTAGGCGTAGAGGTTTGTAACTACGCCGTACCCGCCGCTTGCCGCAGATATCTTATAAGTATATAAAGGCACCAGCAGGTAGTTCAGGAACCTGCCTACGATACTGCTGAGACCGTAAATTACGGTATCTTTTGCCAGTGCCTTGAAGTCTGCCATTTACTTGATCACGCCAAGTTCCTTGCCAACCTTGATGAAGGCGGCGATAGCCTTGTCCAGATGCTCTTTCTTATGGGCAGCGCTAAGCTGAACACGGATACGTGCCTGGCCCTTGGGAACTACAGGATAGTAGAAACCGGTAACAAAGATGCCTTCTTCTGCCATCTTGGCGGCAAACTTCTGGGACAGGGGTGCATCGTACAGCATGACGGCGCAGATAGCGCTCTGGGTAGGCTTGATGTCGAAGCCGGCGGCGATCATCTTGTCGCGGAAGTAAACCACGTTCTCCTGCTGCCTGTCATGAAGGTCGTTGCTTTCTGAGAGCATCTTGAACATCTCAATTGCAGCGGCAGCAATCATCGGAGGGATAGAGTTAGAGAAAAGATAAGGACGTGAGCGCTGACGCAGCATGTCGATGATCTCTTTGCGACCGGTGGTAAAACCGCCCACAGCGCCGCCGAAGGCCTTGCCAAGGGTGCCGGTAAAGATATCAATCTTGCCATAGCAGTTGAACTGCTCTGCCACGCCGCGGCCAGTCTTGCCTACTACACCGGCTGAATGACTCTCGTCCACCATAACAAGGGCATCGTACTTTTCTGCCAGGGCGCAAATCTTGTCCATAGGAGCGACATTGCCGTCCATAGAGAAGACACCGTCCGTGCATATGATACGGAACCTCTGGGCCTGGGCCTCTTTGAGGCAGCGCTCAAGGTCTTCCATGTCTGCGTTTGCATAGCGGTAACGAACTGCCTTGCAAAGCCTTACACCATCAATGATGGAAGCGTGGTTAAGAGAGTCGGATATAATTGCATCTTCTGCGGTGAGAAGGGGCTCGAATACGCCGCCGTTGGCATCGAAGCAAGAAGCATAAAGAATGGTATCCTCTGTCTTGAAGAAGTTGGAGATTGCCTTCTCAAGCTGCTTGTGCAAGTCCTGCGTACCGCAAATGAAGCGGACGGATGACATGCCGTAGCCGCGCTCTTTCATTGCCTTTTCTGCTGCGGCAATCAGCCTGGGATTGTCTGCCAGGCCAAGGTAGTTGTTTGCGCAAAAGTTAAGGGCTACCGAGCCGTCTTCCAGCTTGATCTCTGCACTCTGGGGGGAAGCGATATTCCTCTCATTCTTGTAAAGTCCAGCCTCTTTGATGGATGCCAATTCATCCTGAAGATGTTTCTGAAATTTTCCGTACATGGTAAGATATGTTTTTATTGTTTTAGCGTTTTATTTTCGGTCTTACAAAATTAATAATTATATTTGCACCCGCAAAATAAAAGCCCCAAAAAGGGCATGATAAGCAACACTAAAATGAAGAACGTACTTGTAATTGGTTCTACCGGACAAATTGGTTCGGAACTCACAATGAAGCTCAGGGGTTTATACCCGGAAGGCAATATCGTAGCAGGTTTTATCAAGGGCGCAGAGCCCAAGGGCATCCTTCTGGAAAGCGGTCCCAGCGCAGAGGCTGACGTCCGCAACGCCCAGGGCCTGGCAGATATAGTTGAAAAATACAAGATTGACACCATATACAACCTTGCAGCCCTGCTTTCTGCAGTGGCAGAGAAAAAGCCCCTCCTTGCCTGGGACATCCAGATGAACGGCCTCATCAATATTCTTGAGGTAGCACGTGAAAAAGGCTGTGCAGTGTTCACCCCCAGTTCTATCGGTTCCTTCGGTCCCAATACTCCCCGTGTAGACACTCCCCAGGACACCATCCAGAGGCCCCGCTCAATGTACGGCGTTACCAAGGTTGCAACCGAACTTCTCAGTGACTATTACTTTAACAAATACGGTGTAGATACCCGTGCAGTGCGTTTCCCGGGCCTCATCTCCTACACCACCCTTCCCGGCGGCGGCACCACCGACTACGCAGTAGAGATTTACTACGCTGCAGTTAAAGGTGAAGAGTTTGTCTGCCCTATCGCAAAGGGAACCTTCATGGATATGATGTACATGCCTGATGCCCTTAAGGCTGCCGTTGACATCATGAACGCAGATCCTTCAAGGCTGATTCACCGCAACGCCTTCAACATCGCTTCCATGAGCTTTGATCCTGAAATCATCTACAACAAGATATGTGAACATATCCCCGGCTTCAAGATGCGCTACGAGGTTGACCCTGTCCGCCAGGCCATCGCAGATTCATGGCCGGACAAGATGGACGACTCCTGCGCCCGTGCAGAATGGGATTGGGCACCGTCCTACGACCTTGAAACCATGACGGTGGATATGATCAAGTCATTAAAAATGAAGTTCTCACTGTAGAACTTCTTTTTTTTGGAATTTGGGGTCTTCAACTTCGTTTTTCCCTTCTTTCTCTCCCTCCTTCAGGGCTTCCTGCTCTGCCTTCAGCGCAGCCGCCTCATCCTCGCGGGCCTTCTTGCGCCGGTAGAACTCTATGTACTTCTGAAGGATGGCATCTTCTTCTGCCTGACGGGCATGCATCTTTTCAAGGGCCTTGATCTTCTTCTTGCGCTCTTTCTCAAGCTTAGCCGCGGCCTTTGCAGCCGTCTTTGCAGCATCCAGACTGTCCAGACGAGCCCATTCGCGCTCTTTCTTTTCCTGTTTTTCCTTGCGGATGCGTTCCTTTTCCAGAGCCTTCCGCTCCTTTTCGGTCAGCGGTTTGACGGCAGCAGTAGTGTCAGGCAAGGCTGTAGAAGCATTTGACAGTGAATCTTTTACACCGATGCTGTCCTTTACGCTGATACTATCCTTTACGGGCAGAGTATCTTTGGATGTGAGCGAATCATTTGCCGCAGTTGCAAGTGAGTCCTGGATCTGACGCTCACGCTCCTGCTGCTGGCGCTGCCTTAGCTTGCGCCGCATCTTTGCATTCTCTATATCTTCATACACCTGGCCGATGTAGCCCGGGAAGTAGATTTCCGTTTCTTTGAACTGTGCCCTTGGGTGCCCGGTATAGTCGGCACGCTGCGACTTTCGCAGCCGCTTGTCCTGGATGATATCCTCCTTTGACGCAGGACGCAGGGATGGCTGCCACTTAAAGCCCTTCAGCTCACGCTGGTCCTGTTTAATCTGGGCCACCGGATAAGCATCGCTCTTTGCCTGGTCAAAATAGTACACCCTGTCTATGTCGCCATCCTTGAAGGTGGCGCTCAGTATCTTGGACTTGCTGAAGTTAACAGTAGCATAGGTGCTGTCTTCCTGGATGTAGAAGACTGCATCGGCATCGCCCATAGCATCGAAGCGCTTAACCGTTCCGGTAGAGTCGAAGTACGCCATCATCTCGGCACTTCGGATCTGGTCGTAGCAAAGACTGTCCTCCTGAATTATCACAAAGGCCTCTGACATCAGGCTGGCCTTCTCTACCGTGCCATTCTTTATGACGGTGAAAAGGCTGTCGGACGAGTACTGACGATGCTTGTCGCTCCAGATAAGAGGGCGTTTGTACAGGCGTACCAGGGAATCGAGGTCTGTATATTCAAGGGAGTCGCTGACCATCTGCAGGTCGCTCTTGAACAGGCGGAAGTTGCCCTTGCCCCACATGAAACCAACCTTGGTAGAGTCCTTGGGCTGGGGCGGAACCACAATAGTGGAATCCGGCAGCACCGGAGCCAGGCTGTCCGCAATTGTTGACAAACTATCTTTCACATTGGAAAGGCTGTCCGTCACGGCCGGCTTATTAGATACAGTATCCTTTACCTGCGTCTTCGGGGGCGCATTTTTGGGTAATTTATCCTTTTTGAGGGGAGCATCGGCGGCATCGGCGGCCTCTGCGCCATCGTTCTTCATCGGTCTGGGCGGACCGGCATTGGGGTCGTTCTTCTTAGCTTCCTCCGCAGCACGCTTTGCATCCTCGGCAGCCTTTTTCCTATACTCACCCACAACATCGGCCTCAAGGTCCTTCAACCTTGTGCGGGACGCCTGAATGGCGGAAGAATCAATATCGCACATAGGGATGGTCCTGTAAATCATGATGTCCGCACGGGCATACACGGTATCAGGCTTTTCCTTCTGCTTGTCTATTCCTATTACGACGGGGTTGCGGGTCAGGGTTATCTGTGCAAGGGAATCCACATACAGCATGCGGCCCGCCATGGAATGGGCGTTGCGCGTGGTATCTGTAATCTGGGCATTGCCCAGCAACTCTACCTCTGTTGTGGTACGGTTGAAGTAAAGCGAATCAGCCCACATCTCCTGCCTGTCGTTCATGCCATGCACGCTATCCTTGAACAGGAACAGATCTTTGGGACGGTCGTACCATCCGTCATCGGCAGAAAGCATGTTTTCCTCTTTCCAGGCATCCGTACCTACGCCAAAGTAGGCCATTCCGCTCTCTGTATAGTATTTGAGGGACGTCGTTTTTATGAAGACAGAGTCCGTGAACATGTTCACATTGTTAGTAAATGTGAACAGTTTGATCTTGGACTCATAGACACCGGTGCGGCTTTCTATTATCTGCCCATCCTTATCTTTCATTGCACCGCCGTTCATGAAGGTGGCCACACTATCCCGGGTATTGTAGTCCAAATGCCTGGTCCTGAGGGTGTTGCCATCCTTGTCTTCCAGCTGGACAAGCGAGCCTCGGAACTGGGCAAGGTCGTCATCCACCAGATAAATGAGCTTGTCGCTGGTCAGTTTTGTCTCTTCCTGGACGATGCTTACATTGTTGATACACTCAATTATGGAAGTGTTCATGTTCCAGAAGGCGGTGTCGCAGATGAGGTAGGTATTATTATGAAAGAAGCGGGCAGGGCCGATAACCTTTCGGTAGCTCTGTCCGTTCCTGTCGACCTGCTCCATGCTCTTTGCACTCAGAAGGCGGACCAGCGAGTCCGTCTTCTCTGTCTGTTGTGCCCTTGCCGTGAAGGCAAGAAGCATGAGTAGCAGCGTTAATAATTTCCTCATCAAAAACCGGTCTTCTATTCTTCGCTATTCTTTGCAGCCTCGTTCCACCCCTCACGGCTGAACTCGCACTCCTTGAAGATAGGGTCAATGTAAATGAAGGTATCCTTTATCTTCTTGTCTACGAAGGTATTGATGGCCTCCATCGTCCTTTTGTTCTTAACGCCTTCGATCAATGAATCATAGTCGTTTTCGAAGGTAGCGGTGTGTGCGGGGATCAATTTATCCACGCGGATAATCTTGTAAACGGTATGGCCCTGGCCTTCGTTGTCAGTAGATTCGAAGGGTTCTGAAATCTCACCCTCTTTGAGGCCCTTGATTGCAGCATAGTCTGCAGGCTTAAGCTGATCGATCTCGAAGTAAGCGCTGCCGGTGTTCTGGTCTGCCATCTGGCCACCGTTTGTGCGGGTAGCGGCATCCTGTGAGTAGAAGCGTGCGGCAAGAGGGAAACTAACTGCCTCGTTGTTAACCTCTGTCTTAAGGCTGTCCAGGGTCTTGAAGGCTTTCTGACGGTCTTCGTCAGTGTACTGGGGCTTAAGGAGGATGTGCCTAACATTAACCATATCTCCCTTCTTCTCAATTACTTCCATGATATGGAAACCGTATTCGGTCTCTACAATCTGGGAGATAATGCCAGGTTTAAGGGACATGGCCATGTCTGCGAATGCAGGCACATAAATAGACTTGGATGCCATACCAAGTTCTCCGCCGCGACGTGCGCTGCCCGGGTCTTCTGAATAAATACGGGCAAGAGTAGAGAACTTCTCTCCGGCGATAATACGTTCACGAAGGGCAAGCAGGCGGTCCTTAACTGCGAGATTTGCCTTCTCGCGGTCAGGATAAACGCAAATCTGGCTGAGCTTGTACTTAACCGGAACAAGGGGAAGATCCACTGAATCTGTCTTTGCCAGGTACTCACGTACATCTGAAGGGGTTATCTCAGGTACGCTGCCGGCAATCTGGCCCTGCTCCTGCTGGAAAAGGCTCTGCTCTTCAAGCGCCTTGCGCCATTCCTGACGAAGTTTGTGAAGAGGCTTGCCAAAGTATTTCTCTGCTTCTTCGTCGCCGCCAAGCTGTGAACGAACCTGGTCAATACGCATGTTAAGGTTGGTATTTACCATGTCGTCGTTAACCTTAAGGGAGTCTATCCTGGCCTGCATAAGGAAGAGCTTGGTCTCCAGCATGCGCTCCAGGACCTCGCAGCGCAGGTTTTTGTCCGATGACAGGGGACTGTTCATCCTGTTTATCTGGATTTCCTGCTCCAGGGAAGAAATGGATACCATCTCGTTACCCACTACTGCTATGGTCTTGTCCAACAAGCCCTTGGGATAAGTCTGAGCCTGAGCGGCCACTGCCGTCACGGCAAGGCCGAGTGCTACCAGTACTCTAAAGCATTTATTCATAAGATTCTATTTAATTATCTTTCATCAATTCCTGTTCCAGTGCGGCAGACAGGGCCTGCTTCCTGTTGCTTAGGATAATGTCCCTGATTCTGTCCCAGCAATAAAGCATAGGAGCTATTTCACCGGACTTCACTATCTCTGTCACATAGGCCAGTTTCAGGTTGCCGTCATCCCCTTTCTCCTGCAAAAAACCTTTGTGCAGCGATGCCTGCAGGCTTTTTGTATCAGTTCCCATCTCTACCGCCAATTCTGCCAGCGGAGTCCATTTGTCCCCGAAGTCAGTAAACCTTGAGGCATAGACATAGGCCAGCGAATCGCTTACTACAGCATCTTCCGTGCCATCGTCTGCCGACATCAGTTTTTTCAGGGCTGTAAGGTGGGCCGACTTCTCCGGAATAATGGCAAATTTAGCCTTTACAACCGGACTGGAAAGGCGGAACATTTCCTGATGAGCCTTGTAGTAATCTTCTACCTGGAAAGGAGTTATAGCCGTATCAAGACGCTGGTTGATGTACTTTTGCTCGTACCTGTACCTGAGCAGGGTGCGTTTGTAATCTTCCAGTTCGCGGCTTACATCCTTTTCTTCCTTGCTCAGTTCTTTTTCTGCCAGGAGTATGAATTTCATATCCCTGGTCCAGCCTTCAATGTAAGATTCTGCCAAACGGGTGCTGTCTTCTGACGACGTTCCTGCGGGGATGTAGCCCGCAAGCTCCGTAGAGTACAGTTTGTACTCGCCTACCGATGCCACCACCTCGCCGTCATGCAGCAAGGATCCGATGGCATTGCAGGCGCATAAGGACAGCACTGCAACTATGGGCAGAAATCTCTTCATTTATCTTGAATAGTTGGGGGCTTCCTTGGTGATTGTTACGTCGTGAGGATGGCTCTCAAGGAAACCGGCGTTGGTGATACGAACAAATTTCGCACCACGAAGGGCCTCGATATCCTTGGCACCCACATAACCCATACCGCTGCGAAGGCCTCCGAGCAGCTGGTAAACAACCTCTGAAACCGTTCCCTTGTAAGGAACCTGTGCTACGATGCCTTCCGGAACAAGCTTCTTCACGTCCTCTTCCATATCCTGGAAGTAGCGGTCCTTTGAGCCCTGCTCCATAGCCTCCAGTGAGCCCATGCCCCTGTAAGACTTGAACTTACGGCCGTTAAGGATAATGGTTTCACCGGGAGACTCCTCTGTACCTGCGAACAAAGAGCCGGCCATAATTGCGCCTGCACCTGCAGCCAGAGCCTTTACAATATCTCCGGAATAGCGGATACCGCCGTCTGCGATAACCGGGATGCCGGTGCCCTTAAGTGCATCTGCTGCCATCATCACTGCGCTGAGCTGAGGCATACCTACACCTGCGATAACACGGGTGGTGCAGATTGAACCGGGACCGATACCTACCTTAACGCCATCTACGCCTGCATCGGCAAGAGCCTTTGCACCTTCTGCGGTAGCGACGTTTCCTGCAATAATCTGTATGTCGTCTTTATTGAATCTCTTGCAAACTTCTGCGATAACCCTGAGCACGCCCTCTGAATGACCATGAGCGGTATCAACAACGATGATGTCTGCGCCTGCGGCTACAAGCTTCTCTACACGGTCGATGGTGTCTGACTTGACACCTACTGCTGCGCCTACCAGCAGACGGCCCTTGCTGTCCTTTGATGCGGTAGGATTATCCTTGATTTTCATAAGGTCCTTGTAGGTGATAAGGCCTACAAGATGGCCCTGACCGTCAACAACAGGCAGTTTCTCTACCTTACTGCGCATCAGGATTTCTGTTGCTTCCTGAAGGCTGATACCCTTGGGTGCGGTTACCAGATTGGTGCTGGTCATTACCTGCGCGATAGGGGTTGCGTAATCTACATGGAAGCGAAGGTCCCTGTTTGTAACGATACCCAGAAGGGTTTTGTCTTCTGCCACTACAGGAATACCGCCGATGTGATGTTTTTTCATCATTGCAAGGGCGTCGCCTACGGTTGCATCCTTACCGATGGTAACAGGATCGTAGATCATTCCGTTCTCTGCGCGTTTTACCCTGCGCACCTGCTCGCACTGAGCCTCCAGAGGCATGTTTTTGTGAATGATGCCAAGACCGCCTGCGCGTGCCATTGCTATTGCCAGCTCAGCTTCAGTTACAGTATCCATTGCAGCGGATACGATAGGTGAATGAAGCTTGATGTTTCTGGTTACATATGATGCAACATCAACGTCGCGGGGAAGCACTTCAGAGTGCGCGGGAACCAACAATACATCATCGAATGTGAGTCCTTCAGGAATTTCAGTTTTTACAAGAGAGGCCATTTTAAAATGAGTTTTGATTATATCTTGCAAAGATATAAATTATTCGCAAAAAGCCGACCTCCCGGGCCGGCTTTTTTACTTATTCAGTATAGTAATTAATCATGTTTACAATAGCGCGCGAGCAGACGGGACAGAATTCCTCGCACTCGTTTATGCGCATCCGGCATTCCTGCACGGGCCTGTAAACGCCTTTCAGCTGGTAACCGGCACCCTCGTACACGCCTACTTTCAGGTTGAGCGATGCCTTTTGCTCCTGCGTGAGGGTGTGCCAGATACGGCGAACATCCTGCGCCTCAATGGCGTCCAGGGGCGTGGGGATGGGACAGCCGGCAGGGAGAAGATCCTTCCACTTGGAGTCAAAGTTGACAAGGGTTGTCAGGTTGGGCTCCCAGGGCTCTGTGTCTGCAGGGTACATCGGCTCTTCCAGGTCTCCGTAAGCATACTCGTCACCCAGACCGCCGAAGGCGTGGCCGAACTCGTGCACCAGCACATTCTTGAATGTGGGATGGTCGCTGCCCATGATGGTGATGGAATTGTAAATTCCGCCGCCACCGTAGATGGGAGTATTGACCAGCAGGATGATATGCTCGAACGGGACAGTGCCGATATGGTCGTAAATCTTCCTCATGGACGGGGAGGTCAGATACCTGTCCATGTAAAAGGTGTCAAAGTGGCTGTCAGCGGCCGTGTTGTGCCATATTCCCTTGCCCGGACGGCTTACTCCGCTTTCCTGCGAGGGTGCAAAAACTGCCGTCATATTAAATTTGTCCGCATTGGAGGCAAAGGGCTCGTGGCTGAACATTGCCTTTGCGGCACGGGCGGCATCGGCAAAAAACTTTTCCTTTTCGTCGGCGGCATAGGCGTCGGACAGAATCACTATATCGATAGCGCCCTGAACGTTACCGTCACCATGGACAAGCCGGCGCTCATGGGCATTGTCGTTCAGATGGCAGATAAGAATATCGTCCGGCCTGATGATGTGCTTGATAGAGGATGAAACCACATTGTGGTTGTCTGTAAGCTCTACTTCTATGCGTACCGGAACCTTGGGGAAGGGCACCTGGATGCAGTTTTCGAAGGCTTTCTGCACCTGGGTGGCTTCTTCATAGGACTGCCATTCCTGAAACAGGGTGGAGAAGCTGTTGCTGTAAAGCACCTGATTGGTTTCCGGGTCGCAAACGCGCACCTGGCCGTTTCCGCGAAGGAGGGGCTCCGCCAGATTGGTTTTCCTGCCGGCCCAGACAGAGGTTTTGTAGGCCCTTTCAAGATAGATTGCCTGATGGTGGGCATCGCCGCAGAAGACGTAGTCCAGCCTTAACGTAGAATCCTGAAAGTATGTATTGAAATCCTGTGCCTGCGCGGCCACGGCAGCTATTAGGCCAATTGCAAAAAGAAGTAGTCTTTTCATATCAAACCATTTTTACAAAAATAGGAAAAATAGAGTATCTTTGCAACCATGATAGCAGAAGCGACGGTAGTTAAAAATGCAGGCAGCCATTATTTGCTGTCCCAACTCCCGGTGTGGGAGCCCTTCCCTGCGGTGCTAAGGGGTAAGATCCGCCTTGGGGAAGGTGGCTCTACCAATCCCGTCGCCGTAGGAGACCGCGTGGTTTTTGAAATTCCGGACGGCGCCCCGCAGCCGGATCTTTCGCATCCGGCCTTGATTAAGGATGTTCTGCCGAGGAGTAACTACGTTATCCGCCGCTCTACCAACCTGTCCCGCCAGAATCATATCATTGCAGCCAATGTGGACATGGTCTATCTGGTTGTGTCACTGTACTTTCCGGAAGTCAAGCTTCCGTTCCTTGACCGTCTGCTGGTAACCTGCGAGGTTTACGGAATTCCCGCTACCATTGTGATGAACAAGGTGGATCTTTACCGCAAGGAGGCTACTGAATTTGTAGAAGACTTCCACCGTATTTACCAGGCTGCCGGTTACCGGGTCCTTGAAACATCAACATTGACAGGAGAGGGTATCGATGCCCTTAGGGAAGACTGCAGGGGCAGGATTTGCCTTTTCTCCGGGGAGTCCGGTGTTGGCAAATCTTCATTGATTAAAGCTCTTGATCCGGCACTTGATCCCAAGATTGGCAGCATCTCCACGGCCCATCTGCAAGGCAAGCATACTACTTCCCTTTACGAGATGTACCCGCTTTCCGGCGGCGGTTATCTCATTGATTCCCCGGGGCTTAGGGGCTTCGGTCTGGTAAGTCTTGAAAAAGAAGAAATCGCACGGTACTTCCCGGAGATGCTTAAGCTTTCAGAGAATTGCCGTTTTGTGCCCTGCACGCATACCCACGAGCCGGGCTGCGCCGTAAAGGCCGCCCTAGAGGATGGTTCCTTGGCGCCTGAAAGGTACAATTCCTATCTGGGAATGCTGGAAGATGATGGCAAGTTCCGTTAAAATACCAACTTCTTGGTATTGCCGGGCAAGGCGGATGACTCTAACTTTGCAATCGGAATTTAAAGCCATTTAGTTATAGTTTAGAGTTATCCTTTAATTGTTGTTGAAAAAAGCCGGCCGCGACGGTCGGCTTTTTGCGTAGGATTACTAAGTCTGGCCCACAATGCCACTCGCCGCAAAATTCACCTTTATGGGTTATTGGTATCTTTCCATTTATTTGTTTCTGAAGAATAGATTACACTTTCTCCGAGCACTGTGCCAAACCATAAATCGAAGTGTGTACTATCTGTTTTCTCATAGCAATACACTTCTCTTTTTATCTCAAAAGCAGACACATTGTTATTTGTT
>ONDR01000010.1:130823-144655 GCA_900316675.1 uncultured Bacteroidales bacterium | reverse complement strand
CAACGGTGGACGAAGCCCTGGATCTGCTCCGGGGAATTGACATGCACTCCGACATCGGCGCCGCCCATCACTACGCCATCTCCGATGCCACCGGCCGAAGCGTGGTAGTGGAGTATGTGGACAACCGGATGGAGGTCGTTGAATCCGCTGCAGTCGCCAATCACTACCTGTGCGAAGCCAAACTGAATGTCGGCCTTATTAAGGGAGACCGCCGATATGAAGTCCTGTGCAGTCTGTACGATACCACGGGGGGAAAAATGGATAAAATGCAGCTCACGAAGACGATTGCATCTGTTTCCTTACCATCGACGGAAAGTGGCCACATGGGCACCGCTTGGACAATGGTAATGGACCTGACAACCCCCTCTGTTACCTATTACTCCCGCCGCCACTTCGACAAGCCATTTCACTTTGAATTTGAACGGAAGGGCGAATAGTATCGTTGCCGACGCGGCCAAATGTGGACGTTTTACCTAATGTCAAGGCCGATATGAGAAAGCGGTCAAAGCCAGTTCGCTCCGCTGAAGCTGCGCTCACTCGCTTTGGTTCCGTCCTCCGGGGCAATGCCGCGCCCCTCCGAACTCCACTTGTGGCAGCTCCACTGCGAGACTCTTCCCGCCGCGCCACGGCGCTCTGGTCAGAGACTCGCGGCCGTTCCGCGCCGCGCTTCGCGCATAAAGGGAATAAGGTCAAGAGACTGTGCCCGGCAAGCCGGCCACAGACTCTTGCTGGCCAGTGCCCCTCCGGCTCCCCACAGGGGAGAGAATATCGCCCGGGAGACGGCATCCCGGCGCGAACGTAAGTGCCTGGAATCCGCAAAGTTAACATAATCTTATCGAGATTGTGTAACAGGTCGGCGCCCGCGCCGCCTGTTTCCGCTTCGCACACAATCTAGATTATGTTAACTGTGCTCCGTCAGTGGGGTGCGGAGGTCCTGCCTTCGAACTCCCGGTCGACGTGGCGGTGGACAAGCAGCCCCCCTCAAGGGCCACCCGGGACCCGGCCCGTCGGGGGGCTGCGCACTTTGCGCTCACTCGTAGGAACGGCAGTGCTAATTCCAGCCACGCTCCGGCAGTCGTCTCCGGGGACAAGCCCTCGGAGACCACTGCCTCCGCTCCTTAGCTCGTAGGGAAGTAGGAGGTATTCGTGGGCGCAAAGTGCCGTCCCGAACACCGTCATCAAGACGCGAAGGTCCGGTACTCGCTTGGAGCCTCAGTGCTGTGCGAGCAGTCCACCGCCACGCGCAGCTCCGCTGCTGGGTCGCTCCCTCTCCGTAAGCCAGCAGTCGGAACAAGTCCGCCTGCTCGCTTACTCCGTTCCCGCTCCTCGGTACGGCTACGCCGTGGTTATACCTGCCTGCTATTCCTCCACACCTCCGCCGGGAAGAATCCCGCCGGAAGTGTTCCGGGCAGGCAGGAGGCAGCCGTCCCGGCTGCTGGCGCAGACATTGTCAGTTTGGTCCACAGCTGTGCCGTTCCCCAAACCGCCAAAGACTGCGCCGGGGGCTCGGTGCCAGGCCTGACGGCCACGGGCGTACTACCTCCGATTCAGCAGTGGGCCGTCCCGGCCCAGGCCCCGGAGGCCGTCTGCCTCCCGCACAAGCTGCCGGTCTTTGTCGGGGTCTGGGAGCCTAAGGTCTCCCAGCCCTTGTACCGCCAAAGCCCGCCAGCACCCAACCCTGCCAGACCGCCTCAGGGGCCACGCTCCACTCGCTTCGCTCGTTCCGCGCCCTTGGTCACTGGGAGACTCGTTACCGGCCCCCGCAATCCCACCGCACCCATCCTGCCGGCAACGAGACTCCCAGCAACCAAGGCTGACCAGGAACCCACGCCCCAGCCGCATCAGGATAACAACCGACATCACCCGCTCAAATGGACGGAAAAGGGTATATATATATGCTCCAGGAAGCAGCGGCTGCCGCCGCTGCGGGCGCTTTGAACTTGGATGAACGGCAGATTATCAGTATCTTTGCAATACCCTAGGAGGTCCCTAGAAGCTAAGGCCAAGCCCAAAACGCCAACCCCCATCCTTATGCCCATATTCAGACCCTCTATCCTGATATCCGATGCCTACGGATCCACCAAGGACCTGACCTGGTTTCACCGGGGCGGGAAATGCTTCGTGAAGGATAGGACGTCACCGCCGTATGCGCTCACTCCGGCCAGGGAGGAGTACCTGGATGTCCACAGGAGGGCCCTGGCAGCTTGGAGGGAGCAGCCCCACGAGACTCAGCTGCTTTGGAATGAGTATGGAAAGATGGCCATCAGTCACCGGCCGCCGTATGACAACACGGCCCATATCTCTGGCCAGAACCTCTTTGTGTCGGCATATCACGGTTTCTACACACTGGGGAACGAGCACATTCCTGAGGCGCAGCCTTTCGGGCCATTCCCGGTGTTCGCGATGGAATTCTCCTCTGCAGAAGTGCCGGCAGAAGGTACGCTGCTGTTGAAGTTCCAGGCATATTGTGGAGGCACGGTTTCTCCCGAACGTTACAGGATCCTGATGAAGTTTCAGCTGACGCGCCCTGGAGGCGGACGTCGGCCGACCAAGTTCCGGAATGTCCTGGCTTCATCCTGCTGCAGCGGGGAAGAAAGCCTGGTCGAGTTTGTGGTACCGGACTATCTGCAGCGCTGGGACCTTGATGCCTTGCCGGGCTATGGCGCCCATTGCCGGTACATAGTCCTGGACACGCAAACAGGCTATCGAGACCAGTACCGGGACTACAGATTCCAGTTCGACCTTCCTCGTTGAGGAGGGTTTTTTCTTGCCCGCCGGTATAGTTGAATTACCTAAAGTATAACTTTAAGTAAATACATCTAATTTGCTGTATTTGAGTTTGCAAATTAGATTTTCTATTATTACCTTTGCTTGCAGAGTATGATTGCACTTCCTTCCATCGCTTTCGAGGGCTTCTCGGGCTCCGCTAAGGGTGTAACGGCCAGAAGGGTCGGCGGCCGGAACATCCTTAGCGTGAAAGCATGGCCGACCGGTCCAACCACCAACGCCCAGGTTGCCCGTCGGACTTCCATGTCCAAGATCTCCAAGTCCTGGAAGCAGCTCACCAACGAACAGATGCGGGAGTGGGACCGTCTGGCGGAGCACACCTCCGGCCAGTCCGTCTTCGGCCAGAAGGCAGAACTCACCGGCATGAACCTCTACATCCGTCTCAATGTCAACAGGGCAATGGCAGGCGAGGCGCTTCTTTCTACGGCTCCGGAGTCCACGGTGGCCGTTCCCAACGTCGAATACTCCCAGGTGATCGTCACGCCTCAGCTGATGGTCATAAACGGTATCAAGCACCAATCTTCTCCCAATAAGCTTGTCGTGAAGATGTCCGTCTCCCAGAGTGCCGGTATTTCGAATGGCTGGTCCAAAACAGTCATCGTTACTCCCGGAATGGAGGACGATTGGGGCGAGGCTGACGTTACTACACTTTACCTCAAGACCATAGGTGTGGAGCCAGTGCCGGGCGAAAAAGTTTTCGTTCAGGCTTACTGGCTCGACACGTCTACCGGTTTTGCTGGCATAGAGGCACGTGACACTGTCATAGTTACCGGCGAATCTCCTTACCAGCGTCGTGTCAAGGCTACGATGGACAATCTTGACCCTAACGAGGAAAGCCATGTCTCTTCGCTGGATGTGGACTTCTCTACCGGTGCTCCCGTTGCCGAGTTCAACGCAATGTGCCTGGGCCATAGCAACGTCGCATCTTCCGAGGTTTATCTGGACCAGCCACTCCCTGCAGAACTGATTGGCACTGGCATCTGCCTGGGCCGCGGAAACGGCGCTGACGGCAAGATTATCCCGCAGTCCTACCTGGTCTATATCCGTAATTACTATTAACCTTCAATCTGAAACGCGATGTTCAACAGTATAGGAAATAACTTCGGAGCCGGCCAGATAACCTTCAAGGATTACCAGGCAGAGAACTACGTGGTCCTGAATTCCAAGTTCAGTTTTGACCCCACCAACGCAGACTACCAGGCCTGTGACCAGCTGGAAATCTACGTCCCGGATCTGACCATAGACCGCAGTGCAGTTGGCGGTGTCTTCATCCGATTTGTGGAAGATTACCACTACTCGTGGGGGGATTCCGTGTATGATGGCGGCACGGTGCTCAAGTCTTGGATCAAGGACAAGAACACCATCGTCATTGAGAAGCAGCCCTGGTTCGACGAGAACGGCCCGCTCATCATCTATATCGTCACGCTCTACCCGCAGTTGAATCAAGGTGGGAATACCATCAAGAGCACCATGCAGCGCCTTACGATGACCACGGAGGGCAATTACCTGCGCTTTGACTATGAAACTTTTATGTGTGAGTTCGAGCACTGGGTATTTATTCACCTGAAGTTCTCCGGCGTCACTTACGCCTATAGGGAAGCGCTGTGGGAGGTGACGATGGAGCAGTTGCCCGCAGACATCACGGCAGATGTTCCGATCTGCGGAGGTGGCAACCAGATGCATCCTAACTGCGACGGTATGGCGGAAGCCCACATCGAGAACAAGGTTCTCACCAGCCAGCGTCGCGTAATGGGTTTCTTCGATACGGCCCACGATCCGTTTGTATACGCATTCCTGGTTCGTGATAACAACGCATAATGACTATGTCCCAGAAGAAGAAAATAGAACTCACGCGCCTGCAGGGCATCATTGCTGTGGCCAGCTTCAGCAGTGGCGTCATCATCGCCTCCGTGTGTCTCTTCTTCATCCCGCCGCTGGGAGAGATTGCCAGCTCTGCAATATCCATTGTAAGCGAGTTGCTGGTCCTCTGCGGCGCCATTCTGGGAGTCAAAGCCAGCTATGATGTCAAGTTCAGGAAGTTCGAAGCCGAGCTTCAGGACGTCATCGAGAAAGAAAAACAACCTACAACCTAAACTTACCTATGAAACCCTCCGCCTTTCTTGCTTTCGCGCTCCTTCTTTCCGCTTGTGGTACTGTCCGGCCAGTTCTGGAACAGGACAGTACCAAGGTGGAGGTGAAGACTGTCGTGGAAACCGTCATCGATACTGCATACGTGGAGTTGCCGGTAATCGTCGAGAAGGTGGCTACCCTGGACACAGCTTCCGTACTGGAGAATAAATACGCCAAATCCGAGGCCATAGTCTCCGGAGGTGTTCTGCATCACTCGCTGGAAACAAAACCCGTCAAGGAGCCTATTCAGGTGGAGACCAAGATTGTCTACAGAGACAGCATTGTCTTCCGTGACCGGATCCAAACGCAGACTGTTGAGGTGGAGAAAAAGCTTTCCGGCTGGCAACAGGCAAAGCTTCGTGTCGGTGGGTTCTGCTTCTTCCTGGTCCTCATCGCGGGACTATACCTTATCATTTCATTCATCCATAACCTTAAACCTTAACAACTATGAAGTACATTCCTTCCATCGCCTTCGAGGAGATGAGCGGCAGCGCCAAGGGCGTGACCGCTGCAAAGATGAAGAACCGGAAGTACATCCGTAACCGTGGTTACGGTGGAAGCATCCGGACTTCTGACCAGGCCAAGGTGAAGAGCGTCTTCAAGATGCTCACCACCAAGTGGAAAACCCTCACCAACGAGCAGATTCTCGCGTGGAACAAACTCGCTCTCAGCCAGGCCGGCCGTTCCGTCCTGGGCACCTCCGCCAAGATTTCTGGCGCGAACCTCTTCACCCGCCTGAACTACTGGGTCGTGACCCTCGGCGGCCAGGTCATGGTGACTCCTCCGGAGCTCAACTCCGTAGAGGCCCCCTCCACCGCCACCATCGTGTGCCAGGGTGAAACCTTCACCTTCAAGCTGGATCAGGCTCCTGCCGACAACGGCGGTATCTTCCTGGTCATCGAAGCTTCCGAAGGCCAGTCCAACGGTGTCAGCCGCGCCCACAGCAAGGCTGCAGCCATCAAGCTCGTAGAAGAGCCCACTGCCGCTGCCGTCGACATTCGTGCCGACTACGTGGCCAAGAACGGTGCCCCCAGCGCAGCTGCGCCGAAGATCTTCTTCCGCTACTACCTGGTGGACTCCAGCACCGGCGTCAAGTCCCAGGTGATGCTGGCGGAGACCAAGTGGGAAGCTGGCGCTTAGTCCGCTCCCGGTCATCCGGGCCAAACCTAAACCTTTCTGCCCTGGCGCCTCCGGCGCTGGGGCTTTTTCATTTGCAGGAAAAACAGTAAATTTGCTTCGCTAAATCGAGATTTACCTGCTCAATGAGACAAAAAAGCTTTTTGGCGCTAATAGCAATAGCAACACTCCTCATCGGATGCAAAAGTTATAACCATATCCTTGAGGACATTTACGATAAAGACCAGTCAGTCCGTGAGTGGACTGTTGGCATGGCGTCTCTCTCTGCTGATGAAATCGCAGAGTATTCCTGTGAAATGGCGCGGACAGATTCGTTGAATCAGACCACAGTCTTTGATATTCTTGATAAAGAAGGCTGGCCATCCCATTTGTCGGACAAGGCGAATCGTGCGATTTGGCTCGTTATTGACCACTCCGATGCTTCAAACCGCATCAAATATCTTGACCTCGTGAAAGTAAAGGCGGAGGAAGGAGTTCTCAGTAAATCAGACTATGCGATTCTGAAAGACAGAACACTTATGGAGAATGGCTTAGCGCAGATATATGGGACACAAATCAAGATGGCTGCAACGGTCATAGGCGAAGATATTACTATGCAGCTGTATTTATGGCCTGTGACGGATGCCACTGCACTTGATAGCCTGCGAAATACTGTAGGCTTATCCCCAATTGAGGAGTATCTGAAAACCAGTAGCGATGCAGTAGGACAGAGAATTGTCTGGGACAGAACGAAAACGGTAGATGACTTCTGATTAAAACTAAATTCCCTGTTTATCGAAATGAATAGGCCCCTGCAGCCCTTATGGGTTACAGGGGTCTTACTGTGTAGGGGGAACTACCCGGGAACCAGCCCGGAACGCGCCACGCCATACCGCTGGACGGCCGGTGAGGTTGCTTTGATTTCTTCTTTGGTTCAGGCGCAGGCCCGCACGTAGGAAGCGATTCCGTCAACGTGCAGCTGGACAATGGCGTCCTTTCCTTCGTCGCTCAGTAGGAAGTCGCAGGAACGCTGGCAGTCCATAAATCCGTTTTCCGTCAGTGCTGCAGCGCAAGAAGAGTGGCGAAGGATGTAGAAGGAAGCTTCCTGATCCGGATCCCCGTCCGTATAGTCGAAGCGCATCCGATGACCGGGCAGGTTCTGCAGAGCGGCCTGGCAAAGATAATTCGCAAGAGCATCTCCGGCGGTTTGTCCAGTGGAGGTGTAGCAGCACCAGCCATCGGCATTGTACCATTTGTCGCCACGGCCGGCGGCGTTCACGTGAATGGAGATCAGAGCAACGTTGCGCGTTCCCAGTTGCGAGCAAAGGAGGTTGGCCCTGCGGCAGCGCTCGGCGAGCGGTATATCTTCGTCTTCAGGAACCAGTAGTTCGGCGTCGAAACCGAGGGAGGAGAGGGAGGCCACAACCCGTCGGGCGATTTCCCGGTTGTACGACCACTCTAGGAGACGGCCGTCAGGAGAGCGCTTTCCTGCAGTTTCCCGGCCGTGTCCGTTGTCAATTAAGATTTTCATAGGACAAGGTGTTTAGGTTGCAGGTCGGCAAATCAAAGATACGAAAAGTTGAGTGGAAAGGAAAATGTTTTGTATCTTTGCGACGACATAATGCCTTGAGGCAGAATGTTAAAAATTTCGTATGGGTCCGGCGCTGCGACAGTTTCCGGACCTTTTTAAGGGCCAATAATTAGTACCAATTTAGTACCAAATCACGAATAATCAGATACAAAAAGTGCCTCCTACATACGTAGAAGGCACTTTTAAGCGGTGCGGAAGGGACTCGAACCCTCGACCTCCGGCGTGACAGGCCGGCATTCTAACCAGCTGAACTACCGCACCAGGTAGTTTCCCTGTTTGGGATTGCAAATATACAACAGTTTTGGCGAACTGCAAATTTTTTTAAGGTTTTTTACATCATTTTTTGATAAGATCCAGAATCTTGTTCACATCCACGGGAGCCTCCGGCTCTTTCGGGACTGCCGGCAAAACGGGAACGGTGTCTTTAACTGCTACAGTATCAATCAGATGGGTCTTAAGCAGCGAATCCAGGTAGTCAATACGGTCCCTTAGCTCGTTAATCTGGGCGTCACGGACCAGTATAGATTCGTCAGTGTGCTTGTAAATATTTTCTACCAGGCTGTTTACCTTGTCATCGCCCATGCCAAGGGCTCCTTCCTGCAGGAAGAACTGATTGTCCTTAAGGTGATGCTTATGGGCGCTACCCGTCAGGGTCTCCCTTTGGTCGTCGGTCAAAGGCTCGCCGGCCAAGTTGATGTAAACCTTGTTGCCGTCTTCCTTGACTATTGCGTAATCATATATATAGGTCTTGCCTAGGACTCGGTTCTCTGCAACGAAGGCCCTCACGTTATTGGTGAAGTTATTATCCCTTATCATAACGTATGCAGTAAGGAAGCTGGGGATCATTACCAATACGAAGATGGTGGTAATCAGGTGTTTGCGGGCCCTTATCCGGCGATGATCCGCTGCGTCTCCGGCATCGGGGAAGTGAAGCAGCTTTACGCCAATGTAGGTTGCGGTAGCAATGAAGACCGTATTGATGATGAACAGGTACATAGCTCCAAGGAAGAAGTGCATGTCCATCTCTGAAAGTCCGTAACCGGCTGTGCAAAGAGGCGGCATCAGGGCCGTGGCAATCGCTACGCCGGAGATGACAGTTCCCTGCTCTTTGCGGCTGTTCTCTACAATGCCGGCCGCTCCGCCAAAGAAGGCAATCAGTACATCAAATATCGTCGGACTGGTACGGGCCTCCAGTTCTGTAGGGTCCGCCAGATTCAGCGGCGATAGTAGGAAAAAGAGGCAGGATGCCGTCAGGCTGATTAAAACCATCGTCAGAAGATTCTTGAACGACAGCTTCATCAGGTTGATGTTGTTCGTTCCGATAGACAGGCCGACGCCAAGTATAGGCCCCATGACCGGGGAAATGAGCATGGCGCCAATTATGACGGCCGTTGAGTTTACATTCAGTCCTACGGATGCGATGATGATGGCAAATGTAAGGATCCATACGTTTGCTCCGCGGAACCAGATTCCCTTACGGATTCGTTTTTCGGCCCCGGCGGTGTCAAGGTCTCCTCCCAGTTGGGAAACCTTGCTGAAAAATTCTTTTATTCTGAAAAGCGGATTCATAAGCGAAAGCTCTTTTCGCAAAAATAAGATGTTTTTTTGTATATTTGTATTTCCTGATAGAAAAATTTTATGCCGGCAGAAGGAAGTATCATAATAAAAGGAGCTAACGTAAACAACCTCAAGAATATAACCGTTGAGATTCCAAGGGGGAAGCTTGTGGTGGTTACCGGCATTTCCGGTTCCGGCAAATCTTCGCTGGCTTTCGATACCCTTTTTGCAGAAGGCCAGAGGCGTTTTGCAGAGAGCCTTTCTTCTTACGCCCGCCAGTTCCTTGGCAGGATGAGCAAACCGGACGTAGAACTCATTGACGGTGTGCCGCCTGCAATAGCAATAGAGCAGAAGGTGAATGTCAAGAATCCTCGCTCTACCGTTGCTACAACTACGGAAATATATGATTATCTGCGGCTTATCTTTGCCCGCATCGGCCATACATATTCGCCCGTCAGCGGAAGGGAGGTCAAGGCACATACGGCAAACGATGTCATTGCTTATCTGTGCGACAGGGCGGGGGAGAACCTTTATCTGCTGGCAGACCTGCAGTGGCAGGGGAGGCAGGACCGCACGGAACTACTGCTGTCCCTTAAAGAGCAGGGTTACAGCCGCCTTTGGACGGGTAAGCCTCAAAGGATAGACGACGTCCTGCAGCAGTCTGCGGATGGTACTTTCCCGGACGATGCCTACCTTCTGGTAGACCGTGTCAAGGTGGCCCCGGAAGGCCTGGACGACGATCTTAAGACCCGCCTGCTTTCATCCATAAATACTTGTTTCTCAATGGGTAAGGGCCTTCTTTGGGTGGCCGATGACGCCAATGCCAAAGAACGCTTCTCTACGGCCTTCGAGCTTGACGGAATCACCTTCAAGGTGCCGGATGAATATATGTTCAGCTTCAACAGCCCGCTGGGCGCATGCCCGGCCTGCGGCGGTTTGGGCAAAATAATCGGCGTAAGCGAAGACCTCGTCGTGCCGGACAAGTCCAAAACCATCTACGACGGAGCCATCGCCTGCTGGCGTGGAGACAAAATGGGCTGGTTCAAGGACCATCTGGTTAAGTTGGCGTCCAAGTACGACATCCCCATTTTTACCCCTTACTGCCAGCTGACTGCAAAGCAGAAAGATACCCTTTGGAACGCACACAGCGTAGAGGGTGACGAGAATTCCCTTGTAGGTATCCGTGAATTCTTTGACTGGGTAGAGTCTAACCGCTACAAGATTCAGTATAAGTTCATGCTTAACCGCTTCAGCGGCAGGACGGTATGCCCTGACTGTGGCGGCACAAGGCTTCGCAAGGATGCATCGTACGTAAAGGTGGGCGGCAGGACTATCAGCGAGTTGCTGGCTATGAACGTCTCCCAACTGCTCGATTTCTTTGCGACCCTGCAACTGTCTGACAGTGACCGCACAATAGCCGGCAAGGCGATAGAGGAAGTTACTTCAAGACTGCAATATATATCTGATGTCGGTCTGGACTACCTTACCCTGGACCGTGCAAGCAATACGCTTTCCGGCGGAGAAAGCCAGCGAATCAACCTTGTTACGGCGCTGGGCAGCTCCCTGGTCGGTTCAATGTATATTTTGGACGAGCCTTCAATAGGCCTACATCCACGTGACACGGACCGTCTGATAGGCGTTCTTAAGCATCTGCGTGACATCGGCAACACTGTAATCGTGGTAGAGCATGACGAGGAAATCATGCGTGCGGCGGACCTTCTTATAGATATGGGCCCGAAGGCGGGCATCGGCGGAGGCGAAATAGTCTTTAAAGGCACTCTGGGTGGGGATATCCCGCAGGCTGGGAACTCCCTGACGCTTCAGTACCTTAGCGGGGCAAGAAAGATTCCCGCCCGCAAAACCAGGCCCTGGAACTATTCTGTCAAGGTTGAGGGTGCCATGGAGCACAACCTTAAAGATATCGATGTGGCCTTCCCGCTTGGCGCACTGACCGTTGTGACGGGTGTCAGCGGTAGCGGAAAATCATCCCTTGTGGGCGATATCCTTTACCCGGCCCTTCAACGCAAAATCAACGAAACAGGCCCCCTGCCGGGCGTATTCCGCGGCTTGTCGGGCAACGTGGACCGCATCTCAAGGGTAGAATACGTAGACCAGAACCCTATTGGCAAGAGTTCCCGTTCCAATGCCGTCACTTACCTTAAGGTGTACGACGACATCCGCAAGCTTTTCTCTGCCCAGCAGTATGCCAAGATCAATGGCTACACCCCGTCTTTCTTCTCTTTCAACCAGGAAGGCGGACGTTGCCCTGAGTGCCAGGGCGAGGGTGTAATACGCATCCCCATGCAGTTCATGGCTGATGTGACCATGGTTTGCGATGCCTGCGGCGGCCGTCGCTTCAAGCCGGACATCCTGGAGGTCCGTTACAAGGGCAAGAATGTGGACGACGTACTGAACATGAGCGTAGAGGAGGCCATCGCCTTCTTCGATGGCCAGGAAGAGGACGAGGCCAAAAGCATCGCCCGCGGCCTGCAACCGCTTATGGATGTGGGACTTTCGTACATAAAACTGGGCCAGAGCAGCAGCACCCTTTCCGGCGGAGAAAGCCAGCGTATCAAGTTGGCATCGTTCCTGGGAATGGATGACGGCTCGCGTCCTGATAAAAAGATACTTTTCCTGTTTGACGAACCTACGACAGGACTTCATTTTTACGATATAGAAAAACTGCTCAAGGCTTTTGACGCCCTGTTGGACAAAGGCCACAGCATCATTGTGGTAGAGCATAACCCAGAGGTTATCCTGCGTGCGGACTGGATAGTGGATTTAGGCCCGGAGGCCGGCGACGGCGGTGGCAAAATAGTCTTTCAGGGTACTCCGCAGGACCTTTTGACCAAAGGTAAAGGCCATACGGCAGACTATATGAGAATCATTTCACACTATGACTAAGATTAAGAAAATAGCGGCCATCACCATGGTTCGCAACGACGACTTCTATCTGCGCAAATGGGTGGAGTATTACGGCGCCCAGCTTGGCAAGGAGAACCTGTACATCTATTTTGACGGCACAGACCAGGTAATCGCCCCCTTCTGCGAGGGCACTTATGCCGAACTTGTGCCCAAGATAGGTTCACAGGTTGTAGAGGCAGAGAAGGGAAGACTCAGCTTCCTTTCCGGCAAGGCGGCAGACCTGCTTGCCGGTGGTTACGATCTTGTGATTGGCGTTGATGCTGACGAATTCATAGTGGTAGATCCCAAGCTTGGCAAGACCCTACCGGAGTATCTGTCATCCATTAAGGTGAGAGGCTCCGTGTCCGGCCTGGGTGTAGATTTCGGCCAGAAAATAGGTGAGGAAGCGAATATTACTGAGGACAAGCCGTTCCTTCAGCAGCGCCATTACGGCCAGCTGGGGACACGCTACACCAAACCGTCAATTCTGGCCAAACCTCTCAGATGGGGCAGTGGCTTCCATCGTATCAAAGGTCACAATTTTCACATTGTCAAGGACTTGTTCTTGTTCCACTTCGGCTACTTTGACATGAAGCGCTTGGAGGACCGCTTCATGGACAAAGACCGTCTTGCACAAGGCTGGGGCAAGCATATGGAGAAACGCTCCCGCACCATCCGCCTTGTCACTGAAAAGAAGGCCCGTGACTTTGATAAATGGACAAAAATAGCGCGTCGCATACAGACCATAGTGCGTCCGCCTTACGCCCTTAACAAGCCTGCTATGTTCGAGGCCAAGATTATAGTACGCATACCGGACAGATTCCAGAATATTGTATAAAATGGCTGATTACCAAATAGATGCCCTGCTTCCCTGGGTGGATGGTGACGATCCTGCCCTGAAGGCTAAGCGCAGTAAATACATGACTACGGTGGCTTCCGGCAACGACGATGTCGCCGGTGCAACCCGTTACAAGAGTATCGGGGAGATCAAGTACTGTGTGGCTTCCATACTCCGCTTTGCTCCTTTCGTAAGGAAGATATTCATTATGACGGACGGCCAGGATCCCAAGCTTGGTCCTTTCATAGAGAAGAATTTCCCGGGACAAAGTTCCAAGATAGAAATCATAGATCATAGCGTCATATTTAAGGGCTATGAGCAGGCCCTGCCGGTGTTCAATTCCAACGCCATAGAGGCTGTGTTCTGGAATATCCCGCAAATGAGCGAGCATATTCTTTATTTTAACGACGATTTCATGCTGACTTCACCCGTCAGGCCGGAGGATTTCTTCCGTCCGGATGGCAGGGTAGTGTGCTTTGGCTCGTGGTTTCTGACCGCTTTCGGAAAGCTTCTGCGGGCTGTCAAGCCTAAGCATAACGGCCATAAGACCATCGGCTTTAAGGATTTGATGATCAATGGTTTGGATTATTATGGTGGTGGCTGTCGTTTCATTAATCTTGGTCATACGCCCAGGCCGCTTCTGAAGAGTTGGTTCCAGTCTTGGGCTAAGGAGCGTGACGACATGGTGCAGACCAATATCCGCGGCCGTTTCCGTGAGCCTTTCCATTTCCAGACGCAGGAGCCTTTCTACATTGATCTTGCGCGTAAGGGTAAACTTGATTTGGTATCGGCGGATAAGATGACGTTGTATTTTAAGCGTCGTAATGCCAAGGATTATGTTGCGCGTAAGTTGGCGTCCTTCGATGCTTCCGACAAGCCTTTCGCCTGCTTCAATTCCCTTGACTACTG
>ONDR01000010.1:0-130789 GCA_900316675.1 uncultured Bacteroidales bacterium | reverse complement strand
CCGTAAGGGCTATTTTGCCCAGTAGACGTGGAAGCCGTGATGGGGCTTCTGATCTTTGGCGGGCGGGGGAGTGCGCCAGTCGCCGTACATGACGGTGAGATACTCATCGTAACCCTTGATAGCCATGTACTTATGACCCTCGAACTCTACGTCGATGAACTCTTTGAAAGCATCTGCATGAGCATGAGTCTTGAAGAAAAAGCCACCAGTAGACTCGCCGGCGTAAGGCATGAGCCCAAAAGGATAACTGCGAAGATGCTTCTCCATCTCTGCCACATTAACCTCCTTGGGCGGTTTGCCGATGCCACGGTAAAGGCCCTTCAGACGCGACAGGAAGTGTATTGAGTGCTTGTAAAAATTGGTAGACTTGTAAATGCGGCGGCGGATGCGGCGATATTTGTCAAAGTACTCCTTGAGTTCCTCTTCGCCATCCGGCTGGCCGTCCAGCGGGTAAACATCCACAAACAAACCACCCATCTTGATGCCCTTCTGGATAAGAACCGTGCCCTTGTCAAAAACGCGGGCAAAGGGACGGTAGTAGGCCTCGTCCGACAGATAACTCATTACATAACAATCATCTGTCTTGAATTCTGCAATGAAGCGGTCGTAGTCGGGACGCGGCATCATAATGTCAGCATCGTCGTCCCACGGAATGAAGCCCTTATGGCGAAGGGCCCCGATAAGCGTGCCGGAACTAAGGGAATAATGCACTCCGTTGGCACGGCACCATGCATCAATAACATCCAGCATATGCACCCACAGGGTGCGCATCTCATCTTTTGTCAGCTCCTTCATTATGCATCCTCCTTGAACCAGGCCAGGATAGCGTGGCTCTTGCGCTTTTCTTCCGGAGGTAGCTGCATATAGTCTCCGAACTGCCTGCGCAGGAAAGCGTCCCAGTCCGCGATAGCCCTGAACTTGTGGCCCTCGAACTCGACCTCTGTGTACTTATCAAATACGTGGCGGTCATAGATTTCTATAGTTCCCATGCCGCCGGAAACGGGGCCGCAGTACGGGGAATCGATGCCGTTGTACTGGGTAAGATAGTCCTCGCATTTATGGAACCACCAGTCCGCCGAATGCCTGTGTGCCACTATCTTTGGAATGATAGGATCGTGGAAGGTGAAGGGGAAGAACGGCCTCTGGCTAAGGTAGATACGATGCCTAAGGCGCGTTACCGTGCGGGCGAATTCGTAGTGTTTTGCCGGGTCTGCCGGGGCATTGTCTACCGGGAAAATGTCTATGTTGATGCCGAACTTGTAAAGGTACTTGCGTTTGAGTTCCTGGCAAACAGAGGTGTTGTCCTGAACTTTTCCGTAGCAAAGTATGCACTTGGTTTCCGGGGTGTCGGTATTGTACAGCGACGTAAACCGGGTCCCGGACTTGGGAAAGAGTTCCAGGAAGCGTTCAAAATCCTTGCGGGGCATCATTATGTCAAGGTCATCGTCCCAGGGGATGAAGCCCTTGTGCCTGATTGCACCCAGAAGGGTACCGTAGGTAAGGGAATAGGTTATGTCATTTTCGCGGCAGAATTTATCCACCTCTATAAGGATATCAAGCAGGGCAAGTTGAAGCTGCCGCAGGGAGAGATAATTCATACTATTGTTACGTTTATTCCCACAAATATATAAAAAATTGCGTATATTTGCTGAATTATTTATAGAATGGCGGATTAGATGAGGAAAATGACGCTACAGGACATACAGTCCTTCAGTTTGGAAATACTTAAAGTCGTAGATAAGTTCTGCAAGGAAAACAATATAACATACTTCCTTGCATATGGCACTTTGCTTGGCGCCGTACGCCACAAAGGCTTTATCCCTTGGGACGATGATATCGATATCCTGCTTCCCAGACCGGACTACGAAAGGCTTCTCAAAACCTTCAACGTGCCCGGATTCAAGGTATTCGATGCATCGGATCCCAATATGCTGCTGCCTTATTCAAGGATTTGCGACACTACCAGAACCCTGGTCAAGACTACCAGCCCTTGGTATAAAGGCACCATCCAGTCCGGCATGTGGATAGATCTCTTCCCCCTGGATGCTGTGTCAGACGATCCTGAAGAGTTCAAGTCCCAGTACAAGAGAGCATTGGACGACTATCGTGAGACTGTAGCAATCCGTCGCCGCAAAACCACCCTTGACCGAGACTTCGGAATGAAGCGCAATGGAAAAACCCTACTGCACCGCTTCCTGCACCCGTTCCGCCACTTCCAGGACCCGATGCCAGCCAAGAACAAACTCATGGCAGAAATGGCAGCCTGTCCTGAATATGGTTCAACGGCTCATGTGTCCATGCTGCCTTGTCCCGAACCCAGATGGGAATGGTTCCCCATAGAAGACTTCGCCTCTACGGTAGACCTTCAGTTCTGCGACGTCAAACTGCCCGCTCCTGTGGGTTGGGATCACCTGCTTCATCAGCTTTGGGGCGACTATATGCAGCTTCCTCCGGAGAAGGATCGCCATCCCAAGCAGACTTATTTAAGAAACTTTTGGCTATAATAACACAGATATATGGAGTTTATCAACAAATACCTGCGTAACCTGAAGCCCTACAAGCTCGCTTCCCATAAGATATGGGCGGTAGAGCCTAAAGACCGCGAGGGCATACTCAAGTTGGACTGGAACGAGGCTACCGTGCCGCCTTCACCTAAGGTGACTGCACGTGTAAAAGAGCTTCTGGACGGCCCGGGCTTCTTTAACCTTTATCCCACAACCAAGAACGACAGGCTCCTGGAGGCTATCGCCGGCTTTGTAAAGCTGCCGATAGAGAATATCCAGTACTTTGGCAGCTCAGACGTACTGCACGAGTACATCTGCCGCTCCTTCCTTTGCGGTGGAGACAAGGTGCTGATGCTGGGCCCGTCGTACGACAACTTCCGCCTAACCTGTCAGTCAGGCGGTGCAGAGGTGTCGTTCTTCTACTACAACGACGACTTCACCTTTGACGCAGCAGGCTTCGAGACCACCCTGGCTTTCCTTAAGCCCGTGATGACCTATATCTGTAATCCTAACAACCCTACAGGTAATTACCATACTCCGGATTACATCCGTCATCTACTGGAGACCTTCCCCCAGACGCTCTTCCTTATTGACGAGGCTTACGGAGAGTTTGCCGGGGAAAGCAGCAAGAATCTGGTGCTTAAGTACGACAACATCATCGTTACCAGGACCCTGTCAAAGGCCTTTGCAATGGCCAACTTCCGCATTGGTTACCTGCTGGCCAGCGAGGCCAACATCGCTGCCATCGGCAAGATTCGCAACCCTAAAAACATTACTACAATATCTCAGGAGGCTGCTGTGGCCGCCCTTGAGGACGCAGACTACATGTGGTCTTACGTAGATCAGGTACACAAGGGACAGGCCTACTTCATTGAGGCATCCGCACAGTTTGCAGACTACTATACGGTCTATCCCAGCCGCGGAAACTTTAACCTGCTGAAGTTCAATACAAGGGAAGAGAAAATGGCCCTGCTTGGCTATCTTGCAGACCACGACATCTTTGTAAGGGATACTACCCAGGCGCCTTCTGTAGAGAAGTGCTTCCGTGTAACGATGGGTACAAAAAAGCAGATGGAGCGCGTAATTGGCGTAATAGGGGATTTTTACAAGAACCAGAAATAACAGACATATGGTAAAGACAGCCGTAATCATGGCTGCGGGTATGGGTACCCGCTTTGGCAAATACACAGAGACTATTCCCAAGGGCTTTATTCCGTTCAAGGGTAAGGCTATGGTACTCAGGTCCATAGAAACCCTCATCGACTGCGGCATAGAGAAGATTATCATTGGTACCGGCTACAAGAAAGAGGCTTATGAGGCCATTTGCAAGGACTATCCTCAGGTAGTTTGCTGCCACAGCCCCAGGTACGCAGAGACCAACTGTCTTTATACCCTTTGGAACTGCCGTGACCTTGTAGGTGACGATGACATCCTTATGCTGGACTCAGATCTTGTATTTGAGCGTCGTGCAATTTCAGAGCTTCTTGCCTGCCCCCACGATTCTGCCATACTTACCGCACCTCTTACCAAGTTCCAGGATGCTTATTATGTAGAGCAAAATGCTGAGGGTCAGTTTATTGCATGGTCAAAATACCGCAATGCCATAAATCCCTGCGGAGAACTTGTAGGCATCCACAAGCTTAGCAGCGCCTTCTTCAAGGCAGTATGCGATTACTACACAGAGATTGTAGACCAGCAGCCCAAGCTCAGCTACGAGCCTGTTTTTACTGAGGTCTCACTTCACACCCTGCCTATCTACATTTGCAAGGTTGATCCTCTTGTTTGGTACGAGATTGACGACGAGGCCGACCTTAAGTTCGCAGAGGAAAACATCAGTTTGTAAATTCTACCATCCAGGTAGCTTGTTTATCCAGTCCGTTACCGTGAGGCGTCACGGTAAAGTGGTAGGTTGTGTTTCGGCGGATATCTGAGTTGCCTTTCTTTTCTCCTATACAGAAGCGGTACACCAGCCATTTGGCTGTGTTGTTCTCCGTTCCTACATAGTCCATCTTTAGCTCGATATACGGATAGATTGCTGCCGCGGCGGGATTGTCCAAATTGGATGGACGGTCTCCTCCAAGGCTTTCAAGCATATAAACATACACTTCCTGGCTCTTGCCTTCACCGGCCTCGATGTTAAGGAAATCCGCCGCCCGGCCGTCTTTGAAAAAGCCGTTTTCAAAGATGTCGTTCCTTCCGGCAGGCTTGCTGTCTGCGAACGGTTTTGCGGATTTCGGGCAGCCGCCGATGCTAAGCCTGGACACGTTCATGCGTACGTCGCTATTCAGTTTGCTGCGGTCTATGGCGATGCCGATTTTAGCCATCAGTCTTGTTACCGTCATATTTACCGACATCCCGTCATCTTTTGGAATTATGTCCCTGACCATCCCTGACATTGGTATGCCTGTGCCGTATTCGTCGGGGTAGGTCAGGTAAAAGCGCATTTCCTTAAGGGCTTCCAGACTCTCCGGAGCCTTGGGCTTGAAGCCGAAGTTTGCGCATACCGCAAAGTCGTATCTTACATTCTTAAGCAGGTCAACAGTCAGTGGAACTTTGCCGTAATTGCGGCTGTCAATGTAAACGTGGGCCTCCAGGAAGCCGCTTACACTGTTATAGACAAACAGGTTGATGTCGGAAATCTTGTTCTCGTCCCCCGGATCTTTGGATTTTACGCCGATGCCTTCCTGCTGCAACCTGACACCTACAGTGCACTTTTCTGTCTGCTGGCCAACCTGACCTATATTGGTTGACAGACGGTCTGTACACGAGACTGCAAACAGGTAAAGCATCGGCAGTAAAACCACTTTGGAAAATATAATCATAACAACCGGTCAGTTTTAAAAATCTATGTTCTGTGCGCCGCGGCTGTCCCAGGGGACGGCTTCTACATTAACTTGCATTGTTCCGGGCGAAAGGGGAGTATCCTGGTCCGCCCCGCCAAGACGGCTGATAACAAGGTTTACATTGTATGTAGTGTTCCTGCGGATCCCGCTGCCTATGTAGTCTGCCAGAAGGATAGGGTAGTAATAGCGGATGCCGCCTATCTCTCCTTCAATCACCATTTTAGGTTGAGGCTTGCCCGGATTGGATGCCTCTGTATCCGATGCATAGCAGTAAAAGTCCAGGCCCGGCCTGCGTTCTTCTGCGCCGATGTCCCCCGGCAGGTCCCGCAGCAGCATTTCCGGCCTGCCGAACGAGCGCATGTCCCCTTCTGCCAGCCCGCCTACATTGATGAATGCCGTGCCGGGAACGTCTTCCGGAACGATGCTGCTGTTGATGCAGACATTAGTAAGGTAGATCCGGGTGTTCTTCATGGTAAGGTTTGCATAAGCCTTCCCGCTGAAGTCGCATTTTATGGATGTCAGCCTTATTCTTGCAGACAGCGTTTGCAGGTTAACTACACCTCCCGAGGCGGCACCGGCGGTTATGGTTGCATCCCCGCTCATTCGCGGGAAAGAATCGTCCTCTGTATCCAGGTCCACCATAATCTTTTTGATATTGGCAAGGCAGTTTATGCTGCTCCATTCCAGGCGTTCTTCCTGCCAGTTTACAAGCATGATTACTCTTTTTCTTCCGCTTCTTGACCCAAGTTCAAGGCTTGTTGGAATGTCGCCCGTGTACTTCTGGCGGGAATAGGAGTCCAGCCGTCCCAGGCTGTCCAGATTATATATAAATATATCAAGGTGGCCGGCGCTGCTGCTAACCTTGCTGTTTATTTCCAAATGTGTAACGATTTCTTCAGGAACAGTTTGCTCTGCCTTAGAACAGGAGAGAGAAAAAAAGGCCGGGAACAGATAGATAATGTGAATGAACAAAGGTAAAAGCATTGGTTTTAGCGTTGTTGCAAGAATGGCAACCGGAGAACCCCGAAAGAGAAACCGGCCTTTTTTTATTTTGAACTCATTGTGTTTCATCGCTCTTTTTTCGCAAATAAAAGTGAAAAAAACTTGCTTTAAACTGAATTCACAAATCTTAACCTTCTTTTTCACAAATCTTTACTTTTAAAGGCCGGACTCCAAAACTGGAATCCGGCCTTTAGTAGGTTATTTACTCTGGCTGTTAACCGCCGAAGTTATCGTAGAATACGCTTTCAGGAGCAACTCCAAGGCTGTCCAGAAGCTCGTTTACGCACTTGGTCATCATAGGAGGACCGCACATGAAGTACTTGATGTCCTCGGGTGCCTCGTGGTTCTTCAGGTAGGTCTCGTTCATTACATTGTGAACGAAGCCGGGAGTATACTTAACGCCGGCTGCATCAGCTGCAGGATCCGGACGGTCAAGGGCAAGAGTGAAGTGGAAGTTAGGGAACTCCTTCTCAATCTCTGCGAAGTCCTCAAGATAGAAGGCCTCTACAAGAGCACGGGCGCCATAGAAGAAGCGAACGGGCTTCTTGGTCTTCAGGGTCTTGAACAGATGCATGATGTGGCTGCGAAGAGGAGCCATACCAGCACCACCACCTACGAAGATGTACTCCTGGGTGTCGGGATCGTTGTCCGGAAGAAGGAACTCGCCGTAAGGACCGGAAATCATAACCTTGTCACCCGGCTTGCGGGAGAATACATAGGTAGATGCGATTCCCGGAGGAACGCCGGGCACGAACTTGAAGACGCCCTTAGGCTGTGTACGGTCGAACGGAGGAGTCGCGATACGTACGTTTAGCTTGATGACGTTCTTCTCTGCCGGATAAGAGGCCATGGAGTATGCGCGGATGGTAGGAACGGTATTCTTGTACTTCAGGGAAGTGATACCGTACTTCTCCCAGTCGCCCTTGTAGATATCGTCTACGTCCATGTCAGAGAAATCGGCCTCGTACTCAGGAATATCAATCTGAATATACTCTCCTGATTTGAATTCGATATTCTCGCCCTCGGGGAGACGGACTGTGAATTCTTTGATGAAGGTAGCAACGTTCTTGTTGCTGATAACTTCGCACTCGAGCTTCTTAACGCTGAGAGCAGACTCGGGAACGGCAATCTTAAGGTTGTCCTTAATCTTGACCTGGCAGCCAAGGCGCCAGAAATCCTTGATCTGTTTGCGTGAGAAGAAACCGGTTTCTGTAGGCAGAATGTTTCCGCCGCCTTCAAGAACGCGAACCTTGCACTGGCCGCAGTTGGCTTTACCACCGCAGGCAGAGGGAAGGAAGATTCCCTGGTCTGCAAGGGTGTGCATAAGGTCTCCGCCCTGAGGAACGTCCAGAACTTTCTTTCCGTCGTTGATGTCAATCTTGACAGTTCCGGACGGGGTAAGCTTGGCCTTGATAACCAAAAGAAGGGCAACAAGGACCAGGGTTACAACAACGATGGTGACAACAGCACCTAAAATCATATTTGTCATATCCATACCTCCTTGTTAAAGTGAAATACCCATGAATGTCATAAACGCCATAGCCATAAGACCTACGGTGATGAAGGTTATGCCGATACCCTTGAGGGCTGCGGGAACCTTGGAGTAAGAGAGTCTTTCGCGGATTGCGGCAAGGCAAACGATAGCCAGGAACCAGCCGAGACCGGAACCAAGTGCGTATGTTGCAGCCTCACCTACATTGGAGAACTCTCTCTGCTGCATGAACAGGGAACCACCAAGGATGGCGCAGTTTACTGCGATAAGCGGCAGGTATATACCAAGCTGGCCGTACAGTGCGGGTGCGAACTTTTCTACAACCATCTCTACTATCTGGGTAAACGCAGCAATTGTGGCAATGAAGATGATCAGGCTAAGGAAGCTGAGGTCAACTCCAAAGGGATTGTTGGTAAGGAAACCGTTGATAAGGTAGTTGATGGGCAGTGTGCAAAGCAGCACAAATATAACAGCAACACCCAGACCTGTAGCGGTCTTCACGTTTTTGGATACTGCCAGGTATGAGCACATACCAAGGAAGTATGCAAAAACCATATTGTCAACAAATATTGACTTTACGAATAAACTAATGTAATCCATAATCTCTATAGGGTGTTAGATGTTATTTCTCCTGCAGGTCTTTCTGGATGCTTCTCTGAACCCAAATGATGCAGCCGATAAGGATGAGCGCCATAGGAGGGAGAATAACCAGACCGTTGTTCATATAACCAGCCTCGTAGAAGGATTCGGGAATGATTCTCATGCCAAGAAGGGTGCCGCTTCCAAGAAGTTCGCGGAAGAAGGCGACGATTACAAGGATGAGACCATAACCTGCACCGTTTGCAAGACCGTCAAGCAGTGAAGCGAAAGGCTTGTTGCCAAGGGCGAAGGCCTCGATACGGCCCATTACAATACAGTTGGTAATGATAAGGCCGATGTAAACGCTGAGCTGCTTTTCTACCGGATAGGCAAAGGCCTTGAGGACCTCGTCAACCAGAATAACCAAAAGTGCAACTACAACCAGCTGGACGATGATACGTACACGGTTGGGGATGGTGTTGCGCAGGGTGGAAAGAATAAGGTTTGCAAGTCCTGTTACGATAATAACGGACAGGGACATAACCAGGGCTCCCTTGAGCTCTACCGTTACGGCAAGAGAGGAGCAGATACCAAGAACAAGGACGGTGATAGGGTTGCCCTTGAAAATGGGGTTCAACAGTGTTTCTTTAATCTTTGCGTCCATATTCTATTCCTCCACTTTGTTAAGGTAAGCAGCGTATGCCCTGATCCAGGTGTCAATAGCAGCGTCAAGACCCTTGCTGGTCATTGTAGCGCCGGTGATTGCATCTACCTGATTGTCGTCAAGGTTTCCTACGGGAGCGCCCTTTGCGATATCGAAAGGATTCTCCAGTCTGGTAAGATTAAGCTTTTCGCCCTGGAATTTCTTGCGGAATTCGGGATCGTCTTTGATCTTTGCACCAAGACCGGGGGTCTCGCTTGCATGATCGAAGTAAGCTCCTGCAATGGTAAGAAGGTCGTCATTCAAAGCTACATAGCCCCAAACAGGTCCCCACAGTCCGGCTCCGTAAACGGGGATGACGGTGGTTCCGTTGTTGAACTTGTAAACAGGAAGAAGAGCGTCCTTGCCATTCTTGATATTGGTGTTCTGGGCTTTCAGGTCGTCCTGAAGCTCCAGGTTCTTGCGGTCAATGGACAAATCCTTGATTTTCTTGCCGTCAAGGTCGATAACAAAGGCCTCGGTAACGGTTTCTGCATATTTGTCAAGAATCTGCTCGTTGGTAGTGGGCGTGTCCTTGGCCTGGATGCCTGCAGCATCAAGCATCTGGCTGATGGTTTCTGCCTTGATGTTGGCGTCCTGCATGGGTTTGAGGGCGCTTGAAGCGAAGGCCAATATCGCTGCGACCAGCACGACTATGATGGTCGAATATACTATTGTATAAGTGTTTCCGTTGGTATTCATAGTCTTTCTGTTTTAAGCGATGTCAGCTTTCTTTGCCCTTTTTGACATTGCACGTGAAGTAACGATGTAGTCAATAAGAGGTGCAAAGGTGTTCATAAGCAGGATGGCAAGCATCATACCCTCTGCATAGCCGGGGTTGAAGAGTCTTACCACAACACAGAGTGCTCCGATAAGGAAGCCGTAGATCCATTTTCCGCATTCGGTCTGAGCCGATGTTACAGGGTCTGTAGCCATGAATACGGTACCGAAGGCGAAGCCACCAAGAAGGAGCTGATAGTAAGCGGGAACATTGGTGATGCCTGCTACATTGCCGATCCAGCCTACAAGAAGGGCGCCGGCAACAGAAGAAAGCATAATCTTCCAGCTTGCGATGCCGGTCCAAAGGAGGAGGGCTGCACCAAGCAGGATGGCGATAAGTGAGGTCTCACCAACTGAACCGGGGATGGTGCCGACTACAAGGTCGGTAACGCTCCACTGGGTGCTGATGTTTTCAAGACCTGTTGCAACTTCTCCGCTGTGATCCAGCATGTGGGTAAGGGGAGTGGCTCCTGATACGCCGTCCGGCAGGCCGCTGATCCATGCCTGGTCACCGGACATCTTGCTGGGATAAGAGAAGAACAGGAAGGCACGTGCAAGGAGGGCAGGGTTCAGGAAGTTCATTCCGGTACCGCCGAATACTTCTTTTCCGAAGAGAACGGCAAAGGCAACTGCTACTGCAAGCATCCACAGAGGAATGTCTACAGGAACGATAAGGGGAATGAGGAAACCTGAAACAAGGTAGCCCTCGTTTACTTCTTCGCCCTTGATCTGAGCGCTGGCGAACTCAATGCCAAGGCCCACAACGTAGGAAACTACGAACAGGGGAAGAACCTTCCAAAAACCGAACCAGAACTTGCCCATGAAGGTAGGCAGGTCGTTGGCAAAAAGGTCGTGCTGGAAACCTACGTTCCACATACCGAAGAGGGCTGCGGGAACCAGGGCCATCACTACCATGATCATCACACGCTTCAGGTCAACGGCGTCACGCACATGGGAACCCTTAAGGGTAACCGTTGCAGGCACACGCAGGAAGGTGTCAAAAGCGTCGACTGTAGAATGAAGGAAGCCGAGCTTGCCGCCTTTTTCAAAAAGGCCGGGTTTGTTTTTGTTCTCTTCCATAACTTTATGCCATTTCTTTTATCATGAGGTTGATACCGTCCTGAAGTATGGACTGTATTTCATTCTTTGAAGGATCTACGAATTCGCAAAGTGCGAGGTCTTCGGGAAGAACCTCGTAGATGCCGAACTTCTCCATGTTGTCAATGTCGCCGGCAAGGCAGGCCTTGATAAGGTAAACGGGGAAGATGTCAATAGGCAGAACCTTTGAATAAACGTCAGAAACAACGAAGGCCCTGGGACCGCCGTGAACGTTGGTGTCGATGGCGTATTTCTTCTTGGGGAAGAGCCATGAGAAGTATGCCTTGCTGAAGGAGAACTGGCTTGTCCTGAAGGGCTTTGCCCAGCCAAGGAGCTCTCTTTCGCGGCCCTCGTGCAGCAGGGTGATCTGGTCGTCGAAGAAACCAAGTGCGCCTTCTGCGCCGACAGCTGTTCCGGTGAGGGCGTTGCCGCTTACGAAGCGAACCTCTCCGTTGCTGTTGTCTACGAATTCTGCAATTTCCTTCATGCTGATGCCAGGAAGGGCGTCAACGTAGCAGGGATCTTTTGCCTGGGGACCGGTAACGGCAACCTTTCTTTCAAGGTTGAGTTTGCCGGTATTGAGCAGGCGGCCGATGGCTGCAAGGAGAAGGAGGGACACTGTCCAAACGGTGTCTCCCTTGCGGATGGGGGCGATGTTGGCGATCTGTACTCCAACGTTGCCGGCAGGGTGCTTGCCGCTTACGGTGTGCAGGATTACGTTCTCTACCTTGTGGAAGGGAGAGCTTGAGTAGGTCTCTGCCTTGATGGAGAAGTGTACTCCGCCTTTAGTTAGTTTAGAGAGGGCGTCTACGCCGGCCTGGATGTTTGCAAGCTCGTCTTTGAGGGTGAACTCTGTGTCGGCTGCCAAGGGGGCGGTAGAGAAAGCTGATACGAAGATTGACTTGGGGCTGAGCTCAGGGTCTGCTACGATACCGTAGGGCCTCTGTACAAGGGCTACCCAAAGACCGCTCTTAAGGAGCAGTTCCTTAACGTCTGCTGCGCTCATTGAAGCGACATTGCTTACGCCAAAGTCTACTGCGCCGGCGGTTTTGTCCACCTTGATCCTAACCTCAAGCAACTTTCTCTTTTCGCCTCTGACTACCTGCTCTACAGTGCCGCCTACGGGGCTTGTAACCAGAATGTCAGGACGCTGTTTGTCTGCCAGAACAGGTGAACCTGCCAGAACTTTGTCGCCTTCGCGAACCAGCAGTCTGGGGGTAAAGCCCTTGAAGTCTGCGGGTTTGATGGCGATAATGTCAGGCTGTACGCTCTTTCCGGTCTTGAGGGCTGCGGCTCCCTTCAGGGGAATGTCCAGCCCGCGCTTCAGATTGATGTTGTTTGACATTATTTAGTTGTATAAAATTAATAGATTACTTCTATATATTTTAAGATTGCAAATTTACTCAAAATTTCTCAATAAATAAGAATTTTTTCGTGCCATTTTGTAAATATTCAGCCGGAAGCCACAGCTGGGTGACGGACCCCCTTCCGTGCGCCGGAATCGGGGTCCCCAAAAAATGGAACATTTCTTTGGGGTGTCCTACGGGGGTGGCACGACCTTACAACCCACCTATGGCTTCCGACCATCCGCCGTTGCACAAGGGTTTTCCCGGAAAGCCTATATTGATTATCAATTAGTTACATACTTTGCTTGTTGCAAAAGTGATTGAATTCAATTTTTAAATGCAACTGATACAAAAGAGATTGAATAGTAAGTTGGAAGAAGTAGGCGATTACAATAAACTGCGTTCAAAATAGTTTTGGACGCAGTTTTTTTGGAATTATGGAATAGCGAATCTAAATTTGTGCTCCAATGCCGTTGACAATATAAAAATTTGCCGTTATGGAGAAAAGTGAGCAAGAGATTATAGCCGCGCTGGACCCGACCCAGCGTCAGGCGGTACTATGTACCGACGGCCCTGTTTTGATTGTCGCCGGCGCCGGTTCCGGTAAAACCAGGGTGCTTACCAGCAGGATTGCTTACCTGCTTGCAAAAGGGGCCGATCCGTCCCGTATCCTGGCCCTGACCTTCACCCGCAAGGCCGCAGGGGAGATGAAGGAAAGGATAGGGCAGATGGTAGGGGCCTATAAGGCCCGTTTCGTGGTGATGGGCACCTTCCATTCCGTATTCGTGCGCTTCCTGCGTGAATACGCGGATGCGCTTGGTTACCCCAAGGAATTCACCATCTATGACACGTCGGACCAGACCAGTGCCATAAAGCACTGCATCAAAGAATTGAATCTGGACGACAAGGTGTATAAGCCAAAAGAGGTCCTTGGGCGCATCTCAATGGCCAAGAACAACCTTTATACGGCCGAGGCCTATGCCGCAAATACGGCGGCCATAACCAATGACCGCAATGCCAGGAAGGGAGAGATCCACCGCATCTACACCAAGTACCAGCAGCTGCTGAAAAGTTCAGGAGTAATGGACTTTGACGACATCCTTGTCAACATGAACATACTGCTTGACCGCAAGGATGCAGAAGGAGCCCCGATCCTGCCGCAGATTGCACAGCGCTTTGACTATATATTGGTTGACGAGTATCAGGATACCAACTATGCTCAATACTTGATTGTTAAGAAGTTAAGTCAGCAGCACAGGAATATTTGCGTAGTGGGTGACGACTCCCAGTCAATCTACGCTTTCCGCGGAGCCAAGATAGAGAACATACTGAACTTCAGGAAAGATTACCCGGAGTCAAAATTCTTTGCTCTGGAGCGTAATTACCGCTCTACAAGGGTTATAGTGGATGCGGCCAATTCAGTGATTGCAAAGAATGTGGGGCGCATACCCAAGAAGTGTTTTTCCGACGGCTTGGACGGAGAGAAAATCACACTTCTGAAGGCTTACGACGAGCGTGAAGAGGCCAGCATGATAGTCTCTTCCATCGTCCGCAGGATTCATTCGGAATCTGCTGTATATCAGGATTTTGCAATTCTGTACAGGACGAACTCCCAGTCCCGTGCACTGGAGGAAGCGCTGCGCAAGCGCAACATTCCATACATGATATTCTCCGGGAATTCGTTCTACGAAAGGGCGGAGGTCAAGGACCTTATGGCCTACCTTAAGCTCATAGTCAATCCCCGTGACGACGAATCTTTCCGCCGCGCGATTGCAAAGCCGGCAAGGGGCATCGGAGATACATCGCTCAGCGTGCTGGCAACGGCTGCATCGGCAGAAAACAAACCTCTCTGCGAAGCAGCAGTGACGTCGGACCTGGAGAAATACGGCCTTAAGAAGGCTGCCATAGAAAGAATAGCCGGTTTTGTAAACATGATCCTTGCCCACAATGCGCAAATGGGCCAGAAGGATGCATACCAGCTGACTTTGTCAATTGCCGAGGCCTCCGGCCTTTACCGCTTCTTCAAAGAGGACAAGAGCATCGAGGGCCAGTCCCGCGCTGCCAACGTAGAAGAACTGATCAACAGCGCCAAGGCATTTGTAGAGGAGCAGCACAATACATATGTAGAAGACAAAATGGTCGCCGGCGAGATTAACGACGCTGACGAAATTTCAGAAGAAAACCTGCCTCTGGTAACGTTGGGAGACTATCTGGAGAATATATCGCTGCTTAGCGCAGTGGATGTTTCGGACGAGGAATCATCAAACAAGGTAGCCCTGATGACGGTGCATTCCGCAAAGGGCCTGGAGTTCCCGTATGTATATATCGCAGGGTGCGAAGAGAATCTGTTTCCCGGAGGTGGTATGCTTGCCAGCCCGGCGGAAATAGAGGAGGAAAGGCGACTTTTCTATGTGGCCTTGACCCGTGCCCAGAAGGTTGTGGACTTGTCCTTTGCAACTACCCGCATGCGTAACGGCAAGCATGAAAGCAATGCCCCCAGCCGCTTTGTGAAAGAGATAAATCCTTCATTTATAAGCAATCCCCTTGGGCGTGACGATGACGGCGATGTCGATGTCGATGATGGTCCGTTTGTAAGGTTCGACCGCAAGCCGTCCTTCGGCGGCGGCCGCCCGTCCTTCGGCGGGCCGAAGCCCTCTTTCGGGGCTTCCAGGCCGCAGCAGGTCCAGCCTGCAAAGCCGGCCTTCCGTCCGGCTCCGGCCCCTGCCGCCGCCGCGGACTTCCAGCCCGATCCCATACATTCATTCCAGGCAGGAATGCAGGTAGAGCATAACAGGTTCGGCTTTGGCCAGATTCTGGAGATAAGCGGGGATCCGTCAGATCTTAAGGCAAAAATCCGCTTCCAGAGCTACGGAGAGAAGCTTTTGCTGCTGAAATATGCCAAAATGCGCATTGTGAAAAAGTAAAGAAAAGTACATTTTCACAAATCTTAACCTTTTTCTCGTTTAAGTGTCATAGCTTTGGCAAAAACGCTAAAGAACTATGACAAAAAAACACCTGAATCAACTCACCAGCGCCATCGCCGCCGTAGCGGCAGTTTTGGCCTTGACCTTCATGCCTTCGTGCGATTTTGATCCCTACAAAGATGATCCTCAGGACAATAAAGAAGAGAAGATTCCTCCCAGGGACACCAGTGTAACTTACAGCGTAACAAAAGCCCAGACTCTGCTTGGACAGCAGGGCGTCTGGGTTTACGGTTATGTTGTAGGCTGCATCAGCCCGTTCAAGGGAAGCACATTCTCTGCGACAAACCTGGCGATAGCCGCCGATACGTCGGCCGCTACAAAAGCCGAATGCATGTCTGTGGAACTAAAGAAAGGCCCTATACGGGATTCGCTGAACTTGGAGCAGCATCCATCCTATATAGGGCGCAAACTTTATCTGAAAGGGGATATAATAAAATATTACAGTGTCCCCGGGGTTAAAAACATAACCGACTGGTTCTGGAATTAGTAACCGAATATCTCTTCCAGTGAAACAACCTTAACCGGGCCAAGTTTGGCAAGGAAGGCCATATCCAGGTCTGAGGTATCTCCAACAATGCCGTAAACGTAGTTGCGGCCAATGATGTACTTGTTGGTGAAGGTCTCCAGATCGTCCAGCGACATGTTGCCTATCTGCCTGAAAATAAGTCCGTCAAGAGGACCGTCAAGTCCCAGTTCCTTATCTGCAAGGTAGCTGTACAGTACGTTCATGCCGGTCTTACGCTCAGTGCGGTATTTGGTAAGGAGGCTGGTCTTGGCAATCTCCAGGGCTTTGTCGGACTTGGGCATTTCTTCAATAATCTCCTTGAAGCCGGCAACTGCCTTTGCAAGCTTGTCGTTCTGGGAATTGATGTTGGCGATGAAGCTTGATGTTCCTTCAAGGTAGGAAGGAGAAGCATAGTATGCGCCTGCGCTGTAGGCCAGTGCCCTTGCTTCCCTCATTTCCTGAAAGACGATGGAGTTCATGCCGCCACCAAAGTACTCGTTGAACAGGGTGATGCTTGCCATGCGGCCGGGATCGAAGCCCTCGCCTTTGTCTGAGTACTGGGTGTACCTGAACTGGCGGGCCTTGTAGTTGGCAACATATACCTTGGTCTGGGGAGTAAGCAGTTTTGCGATGTGAACTTTCTCCAGAGGCTTGGCATCTTCTGCAACCTTGTGGCATGTTCCAAGAACATCGATAATCTTATTCTGGGACTCTGGTCCGTAGTAAAGGATAGTGTGCTTGCAAAGAGCAAGGTCGCGGATGTCCTGAAGCAGTTTGTCTGCGTCCAGGGCTACAAGGGCCTTGTTGTCAAGAGTGGTCTGCTTAATGAATTCAGGACCGTAGGTAATGTATTTCTGCATGGCCCTGAAGCAGGCGTTCTGGTTCAGTTTTGAATTCTCACGGCTCTTGATGATGTCCGCCTTAAGGTTATCCAGTACGGCTTCGTCAATCTTGGCATTGTATATAAGGTCCTCTACAATCTCTACTGCCTTGGGGATGTTTTCTGAAAGACCGGTGATGGAAACGGTAGTGGTGGTCTCTCCGGCGCTGAGGTTGAAGCTGCAGGCAAGGGAGTACATCTCTTTTGCAATCTCCTCTGCGCTGCGGGTCTCGGTGCCAAGGTAGCTAAGGTAGTCTGCAGCTACGCCAAGGGCCGGATTGGTTACGGTTCCTGCATCGTAGCGGAAGCTTACGGTAGCTATGTCGTTAAGAGTGTTCTGCTTGTAAAGAAGCTTCATGCCGCAGGCGGAACTTACGGCCATATCTTTGGTGTAGTTTGTGAAGACGGGCTCGATGGGCTGGGGCTCGTTCTCCTGAACCTGTACCAGGAAGTCGCTGGCCTTGTCCCTGTTGGTAACGATAGGGGTAATCTTTGGAGCGTCAATCTTCTTTATGGAATTGTCTGTTCCAAGATGCTTGTAAACAACTACCAAGTCTGTATCCTTCAGGTACTTACCTGCCCAGGCTACGATGTCTTCCTTGCTTATCTTCTCCAGGTCTTTCTGGCGGCGGACAGCCTCTTCCCAGCTGATGCCGTCAACAAAGGCGTCAACGTACTTCATGGCCCTGCTGCTGTTCTTTTCAAGGGACTTCATGTCCTGAAGCTTGATATTGTTGATGGTCGCCTTTACAAGCTCGTCGTCAAACTCGCCGTTACGAAGTTTGGCAATCTCTGCAACCAGGATATCCTTAACTTCCTCCAGCGACTGGCCCTCCTTGGGGGAGCCGATCAGCATCAGCTCGCTGTAGTCGTTCATAGTGTTAGGATAAGACTGTACAAAGTTGAGCTTCTGCTGCTGGGTGATGTCCAGGTCAAGGATGCCGGCCATGCCGTTGTTAAGCAGCATGTTTGCAACGGTCAGAAGATTGCTCTCTTTTGAGGAAGTTCCGGGAACGCGCCAAGCAAGAAGGGCGAATTCCTCGTCGTTGCCGTAAACGTCCTTGCTCTGCATTGCAGTTGCAGGCTGCTCGGGCTCGAACTTGAATTCGGGAAGGTTCGGGTTGGCCTTCCAGTCGCCGAAGTACTTCTTGATGATCTCTACCATCTGGTCCGGGTCAAAGTCACCGCTGAGGCAGATTGCAACATTGTTGGGCACGTAGTAGGTCTCTCTCTGCTTAAGGATGGCGGTGATTGAAGGGTTCTTCAGGTGATCCTGGGTGCCAATCACGGTCTGTTTTCCGTAAGGATGGTTCTTGTAAAGCATGGAGTCAACTTTCTCCATTGCCTTTTCAAAGTCGCTTACAAGGCTGGTGTTCTTCTCTTCATAAACGGCCTCGAGCTCTGTATGGAAGCCTCTGATTACCAGGTTCTTGAACCTGTCTGCCTGTACGTTTGCCCAGTTCTCTATCTGGTTGGAGGGGATGTCCTCTATGTAGCAGGTAACGTCTGTTGAAGTGAAGGCGTTAGAGCCTTTTGAGCCGATGATAGCCATCATCTTGTCATATTCGTTGGGAATGGCAAGCTTTGATGCTTCGTAGCTTACAGAATCTATCAGGTGGTAGATTGAGTCGCGCTGCGCAGGGTCGGTGGTCTGTCCGTAAACGTCGAACAGGCGCTGGATCTCGTCCAGCATGGGTTTTTCTGCCGCATAGTCAGTGGTACCGAAACTCTCTGAGCCTTTGAACATTATATGCTCCAGGTAGTGGGCCAGTCCGGTGTTGTCAGAAGGGTCGTTCTTTCCGCCGCTTCTTACAGCTATGTAGGTCTGGATGCGGGGAGTCTCCTTATTTACCGACATGAAAACTTTAAGGCCATTTTCAAGGGTGTAGATCTTTGTACCAAGAGGGTCACCGTCGACAGTCTGGTACTTCTGCGTGCACATTGTCAGGCTGCCTATGATAGTGGCTCCTGCAAGGGCAAGAAGGATGAATTTTTTCATATTATAATGCTTTTTTGCAGTCCTGCTGCATTTTTTGAAAATTGAGTGCAAATCTATAAAAACTTTGTATATTTGCAAGAAGATTAAGCGGAATTAGCTCAGTTGGCAGAGCGGCGGCTTCCCAAGCCGCAGGTCACGAGTTCGAACCTCGCATTCCGCTCTTTTTTTGTGCCCGGACGCCTGCTTCATGAAGAAGATAGTTGTAAAGAACGAGGAAATGTTCCCTGAGGTAGCAGAAATGCTTGCGCAGGGCCGTCAGGTGACTATCCCGGTCAAAGGGGTAAGCATGCTGCCGTTCATAGTGGGGGAGCGGGATCTCGTGGTACTGGAAGCGGCTCAGCAGTATAAAAAAGACGATATTGTACTGTTTTGCATCGGCGGCAGGTGGATACTTCACAGGATAATAGAGGCCGGTCCCAAGGGTCCCGTGATCCGCGGCGACGGTATCCTCAAAAACGTAGAACGGCCTTTGTGGAGCAACATCCACGGACGTGCGGTATCGGTCCTGAGGCATGGGAAAAAGCCGGTCAATCCGTATTCCGGCCTTAACATTTTCCTTCTGCGCTTCTGGAACCTTTTGCGCCCGGTCAGGCGTTACCTCCTATACATTTACAGACATTTACCCTGGAATAAAAAATACTTCAAATGAAACTAAAGAATACTTACATTTTAAGGACTATCTGCGGCCAGCACGTGCTTAGCGCAGAAGGTGCTGCTGCAATTAACATGAGCTCGCTCATAACCCTCAATGACACAGCTGCTTATCTGTGGGAATCAGTGCAGGGCAAAGAGTTCGATGCAGACGCTCTTGCCGCCCTTTTGCTGGATAAGTACGAGGTGCAGGAAGACGTGGCAAAGAAGGATGCCGCAGCCATTGCTGCAAAGTGGCTGGAGCTTGGAGTGGCAGAATAATATAAAGCTCATCCGCCGGGTATGAAGAAGTACGTTAAATGGCTGTTTGACAACTCCAAAGGAGTTCGTGGCGCAATGTTCCTGAACATTGTGCTTGGCCTTGTCACCATCGGCTTCAGCCTGGCATTCATCTGGCTCTGCAAACAAATTGTAGATGCTGCCACAAACCATATTCCGTTTGCGGACCTCATCCCCTGGATTATCGCCGTATGTTTGCTTCAGCTTACCAGAATCCTGGTAACGGCGCTGAATACTAGGTACGAGAGCATTACTTATGCGCGCCTTAACTTCAGTATCAGGCAGCGCCTGTTCTCAAGGCTTCTGCAGTCCCAGTGGATGGGTAAGGAAAAGCTTCATTCCGGAGATGCCCTGAACCGCCTGTTCACAGATGTGGACACGGTTACAAAGGTGGTGAGTGAAGATATTCCGGCCTTGGTCGTAACCGTTTTCCGCCTTGTCGCAGCCTTGGCTTTCCTGGCCATTCTGGACGTTCGTTTGGCGGGCGTGCTGCTGCTTGTAACCTTCCTGCTTTCAGGTGCCGGCAAGCTTTTCTTCCGAAAGCTGCGCTCCCTGACTAAGGATATCCGGGAAAAGGAAAGCGAGGTCCAGAGCCATATCCAGGAAAGCATCCAGAACAAGACTCTTCTGCTGTCGCTGGAAATGGAAGGCTCTGCCCAGAAAGACCTTGAGGCCATGCAGGACCAGGAATTTGGACAGATTCTGCGACGTACCAACTTTAATATCTGGAGCCGTTCCGTAATAGGTCTTACCTTTGCAACCGGCTACCTTATAAGCTTCCTTTGGGGCGTTGCCGGCATAAGTTCAGGTGCCATCACTTTTGGCGTAATGACAGCCTTCCTGCAGCTTGTGATGCAGGTCCAGGGCCCTCTGGTAAACCTTACCCGCCAGATTCCTTCCCTTATTTATGCGACAACTTCCATAGACCGTCTGAACGATTTGGACGATCCGGTTCAGGAAGAGAAAGGCGAGCCGGTCCGTATTCCTGCGCCCTGCGGCGTAAGGATAAGCGGACTTAAATTCAAGTATCCGGATGCCGATCATTACATTTTTGACGGCTTCGACTACGACTTCGCTCCCGGCAGCAAGACTGCAATTATGGGCGAGACCGGTGCCGGGAAAAGCACACTCATACGTCTGATACTCAGTTTGTTAAGACCTGAATCCGGGAGCCTGGAAGTATATGGCGGCGGCCAGAAGGCAAGGTGTTCTGCGCTTACAAGAATTAATTTCTCTTTTGTACCTCAGGGGAATTCTCTGCTTGGCGGTACCATCAAGGATAATCTCCTTCTTGGTAATCCCGATGCTACTGAGGAACAGATGTGGCAGGCACTGGATACAGCAGTAGCCGGCTTTGTCCGGGAGCTTCCGGACGGCCTTCAGACCCGCTGCGGAGAAAAAGGCTCCGGCCTTAGCGAAGGCCAGGCCCAGCGCATCGCAATAGCCCGCGCACTGCTCCGTCCCGGCAGCGTCATGCTCCTGGATGAGTTCAGCTCTTCCCTCGATATGGAAACCGAGCGCCAGCTAATAAAAAATCTTGCCGCCCAAACCGCTGACAAGACCATGATTTTCATTACCCACAGAGACCTCGTTACCAGTATCTGTGACAACATCCTGAACCTATAAGTATTAAACTACCCATAAAACAACTAATCCCCGTCAAGCCGACTTAACCCCAAATAAAACAGGAGGCTGACGGGGATTAGTTGTTTTATAGAATAGCCTAAGCTATCTGCGGACGCCCGTTGTCGCGGACAGGCTCGTCAATCTTATAGTCATCCATCTTCTCTTCCATAAGTTTATCGTATTCAATACGATGGCGGAAGATGTCAATCGCGGTGTAGATTGCAGAAATCATAGAATGAGGATCAGCCTCGTCGCGGCCGGCCATCTCGAAGGCCGTGCCGTGGTCCGGCGACGTGCGCACGATGGGCAGTCCGGCGGTAAAGTTCACGCCGGTCTCGAAGGACAAAGCCTTGAACGGAGCCAGACCTTGGTCATGGTACATGGCCAGGGTAGCATCGAAGCGGGCGTAGTTGCCAAGGCCGAAGAAGCCGTCAGGCGAATACGGACCGTAGGCCAGAATGCCCTGCTCGGTTGCTTCCTGTACTGCAGGAAGGATAATCTGCTGCTCCTCGTCGCCGATAAGGCCGCCGTCGCCGCAGTGCGGGTTGAGTCCGAGCACAGCAATCTTGGGCTTATCTACGCCGAAGTCCCTGCGCAGTGACTGGTCCATCAGCTTGAGCTTGGCTATGATACGCTCTTTTGTAAGAGTCTTGGGAACATCGGCAAGAGGAATATGTCCGGTAACAACTGCCACCTTAAGGGTGTCGCTGACCATGATCATGGTATGGTCCTTTGCACCGAACTGATGCTGCAGGTACTCTGTATGGCCGGTAAAACCAAAGCCCTCCTTGCTCATGGACCTCTTGTTGATAGGACCGGTAACAAGGACGTCCAGCAGGCCCTGCTTCATATCTGAAACAGCGGCGTCAAGGGCGGTGATTGCAGCCCTGGCAGCCTCGGGGGCGGCTTTTCCGGGCTCTACGAACACATTGTCCGGCAGGCAGTTAAGTATGTTTATCTTGCGCGGCTTGGCATCTTTTACGTTGCTGATCACGTAAGTATCTACTTGCTCTACGTTGTGCAGAAGCTTGCGGTAGAAACCGAATATCTTTGAAGAACCGTAAACCACGGGGGTAAAGGAATCAAGAATCCTGGCATCTCCCAGGGCCTTGATAATGACCTCATATCCGATGCCGTTGCCGTCACCCTGCGTAATTCCTACTACTGGTTTATTGTTTATCATATTGTATCTGTTTTAGTTCTCTTGGTTAAACACTGTCTGCTGCTGGGCCTCGTACTCTGTGTCTGCCGGAAGATTGGCAGCCATACGGGCTTCTACCGCAAGGGCGTCGCAGCGCTCGTTCTGCGGGTTGCCGTCGTGGCCCTTGAGCCAGTTGAAGGTAACGTGATGCGCCTTGTACAGGGGGATGAAGCGAAGCCAGAGATCCAGATTCTTGACCTTAGCGAAGCCCTTTGCCTCCCATTTCTGGAGCCAGCCTTCCGTGATTGCCTTAACCACGTAAGAAGAGTCGCTCCACACCTGGACGTCGGCGCCACGCCATTTGATAGCCTCCAGGCCCTTTATGACGGCCAGAAGCTCCATGCGGTTGTTGGTTGTAAGCCTGAAGCCGCCGCTCATCTCTTTGCGAAGGCCGCCGCACATCAGCACCACGCCGTAACCGCCCGGGCCCGGATTGCCCGCGGCCGCGCCGTCCGTAAACAGGTATATGGTTGGATGTTGCTCTGCTGCCATTGGCTCCTTTTTAAGCTTATCTTTGCAAAGATATAAAATTTTAACTAATTTTGGACGAATTCTGCATAGGCAATGAATGTTTTGGTGACAGGTTCCAACGGACAGTTGGGTATGGAACTCCGGGCCCTGGCAAAGGACTCGGGGGACAGGTATATTTTTACCTGCCTGCACGAGGCTCCCGGTGTGGAAACCGTCCTTCTGGATGTATCTAATAAAGAGGCGGTTGAGCTTGTCTGTGAGTCGGAAAATGTGGACGTAATCATCAACTGTTCCGCTTACAACGATGTCAATAAGGCAGAGGAAGACGTTCAGATGGCGGACATCATCAACCATCAGGCCCCTGAAAACCTTGCTGCCGCCGCCATTAAATCCAAGGCCGTACTCATTCACATTTCTACGGATTATGTGTTTAACGGCAATAAGAATGTCCCTTACAAAGAGGACGATCTGACTTCGCCGCTGGGCGCCTATGGTGCAACCAAATTGGCAGGGGAGAGAGGCGTTGTGGAATCCGGCTGTAAGTACTTCATTTTCAGGACATCGTGGATGTATTCCCCCTATCGCAAGAACTTCCTGAAGACCATGCTTTCGCTCCTTAAAGAGCGCACCCGCGTAAGCGTAGTATGCGACCAGGTAGGTACCCCTACCTATGCCGCAGACCTGGCCGCCTTCCTTGTCAGGTTGATATCGTCCCGCAAGGTTAAGAAAAACTTTGGCATATATCATTTTTCTGATGAAGGAACGGCCTCCTGGTACGATTTTGCCTGTGCCATCAAACGCCTTTCCGGGCTTCCGGGCAGGGTGGAGCCATGCCTCGGGGCGGACTTCCCTCAAAAGGCCGAACGGCCGCACTATTCGGTTCTGGACAAGAGTCTGGTAAAGAAGACCTTCGGCGTAGAAATCCCTCACTGGCTGGTTTCGCTGGAAAAGTGCATGGACAAAATGAAGAAAGAATGTAATTGCTAGACAATGGCCGCTAAGATAATTGAGACCCCTTTCAGGGGCTTGTATATAATTGAACCTGAGGTGTTTGGAGATAACAGGGGCTTCTTTTGCGAAACCCTGAACCTGAGCTGGGAAGGTGTAGAATTTCCCACTTTTGTGCAGGATAACGAGAGCCTTTCAAGTTATGGCGTAGTGCGCGGCCTGCACTTCCAGAAGGGGAGTGCCGCGCAGGCAAAGCTTGTGGGTGTGGCGCTTGGGCGCGTTTTGGATGTGGCCCTTGACCTTAGGCCCGGCGAGCCAACCTTCGGTCAGTATTTTGCAACGGAACTTAGCAGTGAAAACCATAAACGCGTTCTTATTCCAAGAGGTTTCGCTCATGGTTTTGCTGTGCTGTCAGAAAAAGCCCTCTTCCAGTATAAGTGCGACAATTTCTACAATCCCGCACAGGAAGACGGCATCGCTTGGGACGACCCTGACCTTTCAATCGACTGGAAGCTTCCCGCCGGGGATGTGAAACTGTCAGAAAAAGACCGTCACCGCCAGTCGTTCAGGCATTGGAAAGAACAATCTTAATTTGGGATGCAGGGCTATCACAAAGAGAATACGCGAATAGCAAAGAACACCCTCATTATTTACATGAGGATGCTCTGTATCAGTGTGATAGGCCTTGTCTGCACCCGCATCGCGCTGCAGGCCCTGGGACAGTCAGGCCTTGGCCTGTACGACGTTCTGGCCGGCCTTATCGCCATGCTCGGTTTTATAAGCACGGCGATGGGAACTACAACCCGCCGCTACATTAACGTAGAGATGGGACGGCCGGGCGGCGATCCGCAGAAGATATTCAACATATTACTGCGCATCCATATTGGCCTTGCAGTTCTTATCCTTATCCTGGCAGAGTCGCTGGGAATGTGGTACATCCTTAACTATCTGCAGATAGAGGAGGGGCAGCTTGGCGATGCAGTCTTTGTGTTCCAGATATCTACCGTGGTGGCCTGCATGGGCATAATCAACATCCCTTACCAAAGCCTTATGGAGGCCCATGAAAAGTTTGGAGCCGCCGCTGCTATAGACGTTATAACAAACGTGGTAAAACTGGCCCTGGTGTGCCTGCTGCTGGTTTATCCTGGCAACAAGCTGCGCTTTTATGCCATAAGCATGAGCGTAGTTACGCTGATAAGCTTGCTGCTTTTCCATGGCTACTGCGCCCGCCGCTGGGCCGGAATAATAAGGATAGGTCACTTCAAGGATAAACCCCTGTACAAAGAAATCCTGGGCTTTAACAATTACACTGCCCTGTCTGCGCTGGCCTACATAGCCCGCCTGCAAGGCAGCAAGCTGCTGGTTAACGGCTTCTTCGGCACCTTTGTAAACGGAGCCTTCGCCCCGGCTTACCAGCTGGAGAATTTCTCTGTTATGGGCGTGACTCGTTTTGCAAACGCCGCCGCTCCGCAGATTACCCAGAACTACAGTGCCGGAGCTTTGGACAGGTCGGTAGATCTGGTCTGCAAGATATCCCGTTTCTGCGCCCTACTGATGACGGTTTTCGTGGCCTGCGTAGTTGTGGACATGGACTTTGTACTGGACCTTTGGCTGGATAAAGTGCCCGTTGGCGCATCCCTGCTTTGCTTCTGGACTATGATAAGCGCCCTTGTGCGCACCTTCGCCATGGGTGGCACCCAAACCTATGAACAGGCAACCGGAAAGATCAAGTGGTTCCAGATAATAAACAGCGCCCTGTCCCTGGCCTGCCTGCCTCTTGGCTGGCTGGCATACAAACTGGGTGCGCAGCCTGTTGCCATTATCCAGATATACATCTGCTACACAGTTATTTACAGGTTCATAGAGTTCTATCTTCTTAAACGACTCGCCGGCTTTCCCATAGTCATGTACCTGCGCAAGGCCTATGTCAGGCCGCTTATTGTCGTGGCCCTTGTGGCTGCCTTTGTGGCAGTTTATGGAAGAGTTGTTCCTGCCGATGCAAGTAATGCTGTGCATGTATGCGGAATCGCCGCTACACTGCTCTTTAGCAGCCTTTGCGTCTTCTTTATTGGCATGTACTCATGGGAGCGCGACTCTATCCTGACCTCTCTTCGCTCCAAATTCCGCAAATAGGCCATCTGCCATTTTGACAAATATATAATTTGCATTATATTTGTAAGTTATTTATAACAACCGGTACTACCGGTTAAGAATTGGAAAAAATAATTTAAAACAAAATATGGCATTATCCGGAATCATCCGAAAACTATTCGGATCCAAGGCAGACAGGGATATGAAAGAACTGCGTCCTATCCTGGACAAAGTTCTTGCCGCATATCCGCAAATTGACGCACTCAGCAACGACGAACTCAGGGCCCGTTCAGCCGCCCTCAAAGAGAAAATAGCCCAGATAGAAAAACCCTTCGAAGAAAGGATAGCCGCTATCAAGGAAGAACTTGATACCGACATCCCCGTAAAGCGCAAGGAAGAACTGGCTACCGAATCTGACAAACTTGTCAAGGAAGAGGACGAAAAGATAGAAGAAGTACTTATGGAAATCCTTCCTGAGGCCTTCTCCATCATGAAATCCACAGCCCGTCGTTTCAAAGAGAACGCAGAGATTACCGTCACTGCAAGCGACTTCGACCGCAACCTCTCCACAAACCATGACTTCGTCCGCATAGAAGGCGACAAAGCCATTTGGCAGAACCACTGGGTCGCAGGCGGTAACGAGATTACCTGGGACATGGTTCACTACGACGTCCAGCTCATCGGCGGTATCGTACTGCATCAGGGTAAGATAGCAGAGATGGCAACAGGTGAAGGTAAGACCCTTGTTGCAACCCTGCCGGTATTCCTTAATGCCCTTGCAGGCAAAGGCGTACACGTAGTGACCGTGAACGACTACCTGTCCAAACGTGACTCTGAGTGGATGGGCCCCTTGTACATGTTCCATGGCCTGTCAGTAGATTGTATCGACAAGCACGAGCCTAACAGCGACGCCCGCAAGCGCGCATACAACTGCGACATCACCTTTGGTACCAACAACGAATTCGGTTTCGATTATCTTCGTGACAATATGGCCATCAGCCTTGGAGACCTTGTTCAGCGCAAGCATCATTTCGCTATCGTGGACGAGGTTGACTCCGTCCTTATCGATGATGCCCGTACCCCTTTGATCATTTCCGGTCCTGTGGGTAAGGCAGAGAGCGATGCCCAGTTCATGGAGTTCCGTCCCTACGTCGAAAGGCTCTATACCCTTCAGCGTCAGCTGGTTACCCAGACTCTGTCAGAAGCCCGCAAGCTTATTTCCGAGGGCAATGAGTCAGAGGGCGGTAAGCTGCTGTTCCGCTGCCACAAGGGACTTCCCAAATATCAGCCGCTCATCAAGTATCTGTCAGAGCCCGGTATCAAGCAGCTCATGCAGAAGACAGAAAACTTCTACATGCAGGACAATGAGCGCCAGATGCACATCGTAACGGATGACCTGTACTTCGTTATCAACGAGCAGCAGCATTCAGTCGACATGACGGACAAGGGTCATGACTGCCTTGCAAAGAGCGTCAATGATTCAGAGTTCTTCGTGCTGCCGGATATGGGTACTTCAATCGCAGAGATCGAAAAGAGCGAGGCCACCCTTCAGGAGAAGCAGGAAAAGAAAGACGCCCTCATGGAGGACTTCGCCCTCAAGAGCGAGCGCGTGCATACCATGATCCAGCTGCTCAAGGCATATGCCATGTTCCAGAAGGATGTGGACTATATCATCGATGATGGCAAGGTTAAGATCGTGGACGAGCAGACCGGCCGTATCATGGAAGGACGCCGCTGGAGCGACGGTTTGCATCAGGCTGTAGAGGCAAAGGAGAATGTGAAGGTAGAGAATCCTACCCAGACCTTTGCTACCATCACCCTTCAGAACTACTTCCGTATGTATCACAAGCTGTCCGGTATGACCGGTACGGCAGAAACGGAGGCCGGCGAGTTCTGGTCCATCTATAAACTGGATGTTGTTGTAATCCCTACCAACCGTCCGGTTATCAGGGACGACCGCAACGACCTTATTTACAAGACGAAGAAGGCAAAGTATGCCGCTGTAATAGCCCAGGTAGAGGAGCTGGTCAAGGCCGGCCGTCCTGTGCTGGTGGGTACGACGGATGTAGAGACATCCGAACTCCTGAGCCGAATGCTGCGTATGCGTGGCATCAAGCACAATGTGCTGAACGCCAAGCAGCATGCGCGTGAGGCTGAGATCGTGGCCCAGGCAGGCCAGAGCAGTACTGTTACCATCGCCACCAACATGGCAGGCCGTGGTACCGATATCAAGCTTTCAAAAGAGGTTAAGGCTGCAGGCGGTCTGGCCATCATCGGTACAGAGCGTCATGACAGCCGCCGCGTAGACCGTCAGCTCCGTGGTCGTGCCGGACGTCAGGGAGACCCCGGTTCATCCACCTTCTACGTTTCTTTGGAAGACAAGCTCATGCGTCTCTTCGGTTCAGAGCGTATCGCTTCCGTAGTTGACCGTCTTGGAATGACAGAGCAGGATGCCCTTGAAAACAAGATGCTGTCCAACAGTATAGAGAAGGCCCAGCGCAAGGTGGAAGAGAACAACTTCGGTATCCGTAAACGTCTGTTGGAGTACGATGACGTCATGAACTATCAGCGTGAGGCAATTTACAGCCGTCGCCGCAATGCCCTTTCCGGAGAGCGTATAGAGATTGACGTAATGAACATGATGCTTGATACTGCTTCCCGTCTGGTAGAGAAGACCCAGGGCATGGATTTCGAGGATATGCAGTCCGTTGTAATGGGCCAGCTTTCTATCGACCCCGGCTTCGACGCAGAGTTCTATGCCCAGGCCAAGCCTCAGGACATAGAGGACAAGCTTTTCAACAACATGGAAGAGGTTTACAAGCGCCGTATGGAAAACCTCATCAATAAGGTTTATCCTTTCCTTAAAGAGGTTTATGAGAAGCAGGGCAAGATGTATGAAAACATCGCCATCCCTATTTCTGACGGCCGCAAGATGCTGAATCTTTCCGTTAACCTTGAAAAGGCTTACAACACCCAGGGCCGCGAGATAGCAAAGACCCTGAGCAAAACTATCATACTTTGGCAGATAGACGAGCATTGGAAGCAGCACCTGCGCGATATGGACAACCTGCGCCAGAGCGTACAGAATGCCGCCTACGAGCAGAAGGATCCGCTTGTTGTTTACAAACTGGAGAGCTACAACCTGTTTGCAGACATGCTGGATACCCTTAACAAGGACGTGCTGTCCTTCCTGCTGCGTGCCTTCATTCCGCTTCGCGACGATGCTCCCCGCGGACCTCAGCGTCCCACCCAGCCCCGTCGCACGGACATGAGCCAGATGCAGACTTCACGCAATGACCTCTCTACCAACGGAGAGCAGAAGAGCAATGCTCCGGTAGTTGCAGAGAAGAGGGTAGGCCGCAACGATCCCTGCCCTTGCGGTAGCGGCAAGAAGTACAAGAACTGCCACGGTAAAGGCTTGGTTTAGAATTGTTTAACTTTATAATCTTTCATGGCTAAAACAATGGAACAGTCTGTAAACGTAAACGAGGTAAGCCGTATTTCAACCGGTTCAACCATTAAGGGAGAGATTGATTCCCCCAATGATATCAGGATTGACGGCTCCTTCGAGGGAAAGATCGTTTCCAAGGGTCGCGTGGTAGTAGGGGAGAACGCCGTAATCAGCGGCGATATTTTCTGCGAGAACGTCGACTTCTGGGGCAAGATGACCGGAAGCCTTTATGTAAAGGATACGCTTGCGCTTAAAGAAGGCTGCGTTGTTAAGGGAGACCTCCATATCAAGCGTCTGGTAGTAGAGCTTGGCGCCCGCTTCGATGGCAATTGCAAGATGGTAGAGGGCGAAGAATTCGACAAACTTTCCGGCGCCGCCGGCGCCGACAAAGAGGTCGGCGGAATCTCTCTTGAGGCATAACCCATGTCTTTCAGGTGGGTAAAAGCGACATTGAAAACAGGGATTGTCATTGTGGCGATCCTTGTTTGCGGTATATCCAAAACCCACGCACAGGGCTTTACAGGAGTAATTGACGGAATTGGAAGCGTCCTTAGGGTCGTTGGCATTACAGATCTGTATAATTACGCCAAGACCCGTGACACCACTTATTATGTGTCACCTAAAGGAGATTTTGACATTTGCTTGAACATGAACCTTTTTGGTTCCCGTTTAAGTACATATGGCAGCGAAACCGTAAAGCATTCCAAGTTCCGCTCCCACATATCGTCAGAGAATGAAGTAAACTCTTCAATAATAGTTGGTTATAAGGGTATTGCCATTGGTTATACTTTCAATCCTTTTTCCAAGACCAAGAAGGGTGGCGACCATCGCTTCAACCTTACCCTTAACGGGAACTTCCTGGGCATTAACTTCGCATATCATAACGTGAAGTCATTCTCCGGTTATTCCAGGTTGGGAACAGAGCGTTACAACATTCCGTACGGGGAACCCAACATGAAGCTTTTCCTGATTAATACTTACGTAGTATTCAATCATAAGCACTATTCTTTCCCCGCCGGAGTAAGCCAGAGTTATATCCAGAAGCGTAGCTCCGGAAGCCTTATCGCCGGAGTGACGTACACGAACAACCGCACCAATGTGTCTTCTATCGGTTTTGGTGAACCGTCTATTAAGATTAACGCAAAGATGGTTTCCATAGGCGCGGGTTACGGATACAATTATGTTCCGTGCAAGGATATGCTGCTCGCTTTTTCCTTTATACCTAAGATAGTTGTTTATGACAGCTCTTTCATCAATGTGAAGAGTTACGATATAAGCCAGGCTTTCAAGCGACCGCAGCTGACTTATTATGCCAGTCTTGCCGTTGTTAAATGGTTCCAGAACTTTTTTGTGGCAGTATCTGCCCTGGCCGACGGGTACACTTCCCATAAAACCTCTTCAGGCTACTATCTCCTTCAAACCCAGTGGCAAACCCACTTCCATCTTGGAGTGAATTTCTAGCTAGATTTTCAGTTTTATATTGATTTTTGTCAGAAGGTGGGTGATGAGCAGGCAGATGGCCACAAAGGCCAGACACTTGCAAAGTCCTAACCCTCCTGTCAGCCAGTCCGGCGTGTCTATGTCCAGGGTGTGACGAAGCGCATAGAACAGGTAGGGAATCATGTAGATAGTAAGTGTTGCCGTTCCGGCGGGGCTGATTGGTTTAGCCCAGGCTGTCCAGCCGTGGCGCTCCAGAGCGCGAAGAATGGTGTACAGCGCTACGGATATGGCTCCTGCAAACAGGCACCAGGGCAGCGTGGCTATGTTTTTAGAGATTATCCAGCCCTGATGACAGAGTAGGCCCAGGCCTGCCAGAACTGCTGCAGCGGCAAGACCGATGCAAAGGCGGCAGCTTGCTATGCGGGAGCCAAGAGCTTCGAGCCGTTTCCCGGCCAGTACGGTTAGCACTCCGCCAATGGCCAGTATGCCGTGGGCTCCGTTTTCTATGTTAAGAGCATCGGCAAAATCTGTCAGGATATTCTTCCCAAGCCAGTGGCTTTCGCTGCGCATTTCTACGGCGGTAAGGTTTACAAAGCACAGGCCCAGCAATATCAGCACCAGGGTCCAGGGCTTCTTTCTGCAAAGCAGATAGGCGCCGGCTGCAAAAAGGTAGGCCCAGCCTATCAGGCCCAATATGCCCCACCAGCCGGCCCTCATCATGTGTCCGTGGCCGGTGCGGAAGCTTATTGCCAATATGGCCAGTCCAGCCGTTCCTGCAATACGGAACCATCGAGCCGGACGGAAGCTATCGGGGTACTTGTTCCAGATAAGGAAGATGCAAAGCAGTATGAGTACGCAAAACAGGCTTTTGTCCATTATTGCATTGCGTCCGCTGTTGTTCAGGAATACGCCCATAACAATAAGGGCAAAGGCTCTCTGAAGGACGTGGGCTATGGTTTCTGCCATGGATTTGCCGTTTGCCAGCCGCTTTTCAATTGCGTAGGGGATGGACATACCCATGGCAAAGAGGAACATGGGAAAGACCAGGTCTGACAGTCCCATGCCGTCGGCTTCGGTTTCTGTATGAAGCATCCATTCGGGAACGCCGTGAACTGTCCAAAGATCGTTCACGAATATCATCAGGGCCATTGTCAGGCCTCTGAATATGTCAATAGCCAGGTTCCTGTCCTTCATGAAAACGGTATTACAAATTGGCCAGGGAGAAGCCTACACTGTAGATTAGGTTTATATTGGCAAGGGTGCCGGCAAGGTCCCAGTCTTTGCGGTATTCGTCACAGGGTTTGTGGTACCAGCTGGCCATGGGGTACTTGTTGGGCTTGCCAAGATCTACGGGATGCTTGCCGTTTTCTACAACTACAGCGGGAACTCCTTTTTTAACGAAGTTATAGTGGTCCGAGCGGAAGAACCATCCGTCCGAATTGTCATCATCATAGAAGATGTAGCGGCCCTGGGCGGCTGCAGCGGCTTCGTAGTACGGTTCAAGGCCGCTTTCTCCGCCGCCAAGTATGACTACGTCATTTGTGAGTTCGGCGGGGCCGATGCTTTCGTAGTTGAGGCAGGCTACGGTCTTTTCCATCGGAATGACAGGATGCGCGCAGTAGTACTCAGAACCAAAGAGGCCACTCTCTTCTGACGAAGGAAAGAGAAAGACTATACTGCGTCGGGGGCGCTGCGGCAGGGAAGTGAACCTGCGTGCTGTCAGCAGAGCTGCAGCCATTCCGGAGGCGTTGTCCGCCGCACCGTTATAGATAGAGTCTTTCTTCTCGTCCGGAGTGCCTATTCCAAGGTGGTCCCAGTGGGCGTTGAAGACCACGGCCTCGTCCGCCTTATCCGTTCCCGGCAGTACTGCGGCCACGTTTTTGGTTTCTTTAATGGTGTAGGAAACATCCATTTTGACATCTCCTTTAACTCCAAGAGAGAAGCTCTTGAAGCCGGGCTTCTTGGCTACGGCTATGGCTGCGTCCATATCCATGCCTGCGGCTTTAAACAGCTTGCGGGCTCCGTCCTCGTGCAGCCAGCCCTTTACCGCAAGCTCGCCGGAATTATTGCTCTGGGGGTTATATATGGCCAGGTTGTCTTCCATGTGGCCATTCACGCAAACGTGCCAGCCGTAGCTGGCTGCTGCGGTATTGTGCAGCACAAGGCAGCCTGCTGCGCCCTGGCGGATGGCTTCCTCAAACTTGTACAGCCATCGGCCGTAATAAGTCATATTGTGGCCGCGGAACAGGTTGGCGTCATAGAAGCCGGGATCGTTCACCATTGCAATGACAATCTTTCCCTTTACGTCGATGTCCTTGTAGTCGTCCCATCCGTATTCCGGAGCATGGATTCCAAAGCCGCAGAATACGTATTCCGCCTTCTTCAGGTCGATTTTATCAGTAGCGCGGGCTGTCCAGACTACCATGTCGTCCGGGTACCTTAATTCAGTCTTTTTCTTACCCTTGGCAAGGAAGTGGCCGCCTTCCGGCTTTGCCGTAACGGCTATCATCTGGAAGGGCTGGTACCAGCTGCCTCCAAAGGCCGGCTGAAGACCCATCTTTTCCAGTTCTGAAGCCAGGTATTTTACGGTAAGGTCCTCGTATTCTGTCATGGGTTTGCGCCCTCCGAAGCTGTCAGAAGCTATAGTCTTAATCCATTGGCGCAGAAGAATATCGTCTTCCTGAGCGGTGACAGGCTTGTTGCTGCCTTCCAGGCCAAGTTCCTGCAGGGCTGCCGCTACGTCGCGGCGGTATTCCTCGCAGGCCTGCAGTCTTGCAAAGCAGGCCGATGTCATAATTCTTGCGGCATCTACGTCGCTCTGCCAGTGATAGTTGGCAATGACCCTGCTCTGTCCCCACTGGTAGCCGACTGACATCAAGGTGTCTTGGCGGGCGGGGTTAAGTTGGGAAAGCACCAGGGCCATGCCCCAGCCGCGGGTAGAGTGGCCGGACGGGTAGGAGCCAGAGGTCCGCTCTTCTTCCTCGTCTTCCGGGATAAGCGTACCCTCGTTGTAGTAAACATAGGGACGCTTTCTCATGTATTCCTTCTTGGGCTTGGTCGCTGCCTGACGCAGCGTCTTTATACTTTTTTCCAGCAGGTTGATAGTTAGGGGAGTAGCCTTGCGGGACAGTTCGCGGCCGAAGGCTCCGCTGAAGCTGGCTGCCATCTTTTCTACGTTGGTGGTTCCCTCGTAGATGGCTCGGGCCGTACGCTCGCCGGGCTTAAGGCTGCGCGCCCAGTCGTGCATGGCTTTGTCTGCCATGAAGGCGGGGCTGCCATCGGCCGGAGGTGCCGGCAGGAACTTCATTATGTCCGGAAGCTCCTCTGCGCTAAGGTATACTTTTGCTCCTTGCGCTCCTGCTGCGATGCAGGACCAGACAAGGACTATCAACAATGCTGAATATTTTTTCATTTTACTGTTTCTTGAAGAATTCAAGGGCGGTCTTCATAAGCTCCGTACGCTGGGCGGGGCATTTTACAACCTCCAGCGGGAAGCCCATGCTTATTACCTGATAAGTACCTGAATCAAAGGCGATTGCAGCACCTACATGGGTGTCGGTGTAACGCATGATGATAGTGGACTTTTCAGATGCGGGCAGCAAGCCGTCAGGGGTCTCTACGCAGTAGATGTCCTCGTTGGGCGTATTGTAGAAGTTAACGCGAAGGTTCTCGTCCATGCCGTTTACAAGTTTGTTGCGCATTGGCTTGACAACTGCGCTCTTGCTGGCGTAGTTTGTAATCCACTTATAGCCCAGAACCTCTTTGGTGAAGGTTTTTGCCTTCTCGCAATCAGTTGTGTCTTTCTGGTGAGGGAATACAAAACTCCAGATATCGGTGCCGATGTTGGCCCCGGAAACAAGTACGTCTCCACCCCTCTTGGTAAAGGCCGTGATGCTGTTTCTCAGAGCCTCGGGGAATACCTGGAACCTGTTGGCGCTGGCGCCTGGACGGCCGCTGGGAACGGTAACCTGCTTGCCGCAGATGATATCGGCAACGGCAATGCCTGCAGGGGCGCCGTCGGCCTGGAAGGCAGCGCTGCTCATTGAGCAGAAGCGGCGGCCAAGAGCCATGAGAGACTGTCCGTGGATGAAAGGATAATCGAAGGTGTTACCAGCTATCTGAAGGCCGGCCTCGTCGGCGTAAGAAGCGCCGAAGCCAGGGTTGTCATCGTCCTCCCAAGGCAGCTGGCGGTTGAATTCGTACATCTTGCCGGTGTAGGTGATGTCCTTGATGTAAGGCACACCGCCGTCCAGTTCCTGGTTGAAGCCGGCATAGGAAGGTGTATCGAACCATGCGGCAGAAGACGTTCTGTCAAAGTTGTTTACAACAAGAACGGTCTCATTGTTCTTTGCTCCTGCGGGTGTGCCGGCAGAAAGAATCTCTGAAGGGAAGCTGTAGCCACCGTCGTTGTAGGCAACAATCTTATATGAGTGAATGTGGCCGGGCTCTACGCTAATGCGTGCGCCAACCTTGCCGCCATCCATCTTAGGCTTGTCAATCATGAAGGCCTCTTTCCAGCCACCATCGTCCACGCGGGTATAAACTATGTAGCCTTTAGCGTCGGCAGTGGGCTCCAGAGGGTCGGGGGTAGGCTTCCAGCTGAGCAGTATGTTGTTGTCAGACTCGAAGACGGCACTGAAAGAATTGACCGGGAGGGGCTGAACTACATAAGGCACTCCGTATCGGTTGCTCAGGAACTTGAGCATGCCTTTGTAAATGGAACGGCTTACGGTGAAGCGGAAGGCAGGGTCAAGGCCGTACTTCATATCTCCGTAGTTCTGGTGGCTCAGAAGCTCCAGCAGCATGCCGGGAACAGAGGTTGTGCGGGATTCGCTGTAGCTGCGGTCCCAAAGCTGACGACGGCTCCAATTGGGCTCGAACTGAGCGCGGATGTCGTTGGTAATCTGGGTCTGGACAAGGTCTGTGTACTCGCGGCCGGCCATACGGTCCTCGCCGTCAGGGTATTCACGTTTGTCGTCGCACTTAAGGGTGTAGATGGCCAGGGTGCCGATAATGCTGTCGTCCGGGGTGACGCCGGCGTCTGAGTGGAAGGCCAGTGAAAGGTCAAAGGGAATGCCCAGACCGGGGTCCTTGGGGTTGGCTACTGAGCCGCCTGCAAGGTAGGTCACCCATGCGCCGCGGTCTGCGTAGTCGTTGGTATAATCGGTCTCGTGTGCCCTTGTAATAGTTGTATCTATGCCGCTGTACTGCATGGTGTACATCGCACCTTCAAGGTAAGCGGGAACGCCGGAAGCTGTCCAAAACTCCATGGGCTCGTCGTCGTTGCCGCGTGCAACCTTACCCATACCGCCGCCAAAACGTACGGCGTCTGCGGTAACCATCTTGCCTCTTTCTCCGACGTTTTCAAGAACAACGCTGTAGTCGCCCTTGGTGTCGAATTCAAATGTGCCAAGATAAATCCAGATTCCGCCGCCCATCTGCTGGTTTACAAGGAAGCTGGTGCTTCCGCCGCGGTGATGTACGGTGTAGCGGGCCTTGTTTGTGCTGTTCTCCTGAGTTTTGTATGAAACGTAAACTGCATATTCACCGTCCTTTGTGAATTCAGGAGTCCAGATTGCGGATGCCGTTGCCTCTTTGGGATTGCAGGCTGCAATTCTGGCAGTTCCCATGCGGAAGGGGTTGTCGGCGTCGATATAAACGGGTTTCTTATCTGCAAAACCAACGCCAGCATCGTCCCAGGAACCCTTTTCCTGGTAGCGGCCGTGACGGCGGAGGAGGGGCTGCGCGGGGTCGTCGCGGAAGGCGGCGTCATTGTCGCAGACTACCTCATACTTCTGGGTGTCGCGCTCGCGCGGGTCAAGAACTACAGCGCCTGCGTTCTCCAGCATCGGAATAAGATAGGGAAGTACGTAGCTCTGGGTGTAAAGGTCCTCTACGGTAGAGTAGTTGATGGCCCTTTGCCATTCCCAGCGGCGGGTCTTGGCCTCGTAGTAACGGCCGTGGCTGTGCCATACTGCAATGTGGCGGCCGTCCATACCCTTCTTGAATTTAGGACCGAACTCCCTGCTTACAAGCGGTACTCCCGGCTTGCGGTTGACGCGGTATTCGGTTTTGTTGCTTTTTCCGTCGTTACTGAGTTCAGGGGTGATAAGTTCTTCCAGGTTGAGGCTTTTCCAGAATATCTTTCCAAGGGAGTAATCCTGATACTGCTCCGGGAAAAGGTCTTCGAGCTGTTTTCTGAACCACTTAACGTCGCTCTTGTGCCATGGCTGGTCTGCCAGGTTGTCGTTAAAGTAAAAGTCCAGAGTCTTACCTCTTGCGACGATGTTCTTTAATCTTAGATAAGCTTGTACGGTTGTGTGTTCCGTAACCAGCGTGTTTAGAGAGTCTACAGTCTCTTTGAATTCGCGGACGTTCTGTGCCTGAACGCCGGTGCAGACTGCGGCTGCAATGAATGCGGAAGAAATTAGTTTCCTGAACATAAGATATTTGTAGGTTTGTTTTGTTATTTGTCAGTTTTTCTGAAGGCTGCCCGCAGGTCAAGTATAAGTGCCGTGATCGCTCCTGTCGCAAGGCCCAGTCCGTCGGCCAGGAAGTCTTTGGGATCTGCGCTGCGATAGTCGGTCAGGCCCTGTCCCAGTTCCGTGCCTGCTGCTATGACGCAGCCAATCAAGAACAGCCCTATTGCCAGCACCAGCGAATGCCAGGGCTTCTTGGTGGTGCCCGGAATAACCTTCCAGGCTATGATGGGGAATGGCAGGAACATGCAAAAATGCACAATCTTGTCTGTGGGTATGCCAAGGAAATCAGGCTTTATCGAGGGGGCGTTGTCAAAGCTGCCGAAGCACAGCCATGCCACTGTTGCCAGATACAGCACCAGCAGCGCAACGAACAAGCCTCGTATTTGTTTTCCTGTCATTTACAAAAGGATTAGGTCTCCAAAAAAGTCCGGTCTGTGGAAGTCCGGATTCGGCAGGTCAATCGGGCTCCATGAAACAAAATGCACATGGGCGGTCTTGTCCGCACACTTGTACATATTGACTTTCAACTCTTTAACGCCCTTGGCGCCGAATGCCGAAAGCGGAATGATCATGCCGGCCGTCCAGCTGAATATGCCTCCGTCCTTCTGGAACGATGTCTCTTTTACAGTGCTGAACCTTTTAATGGAAGCCAGTATCGATGCATCCCTGTGCTGACGTCCTTCCCTTGATGCACCTTCCGCTGCAAGCAGGCGGCCTATGCAGTTAAGCTCGAAGTTGTAGTACTTGCTGCCGTCCGGGTCCTGTACAAAAAACTCTACGCAGCTGTCTTCCCACATGTGGCCGTTGTCCTGCGTTTCCATAGCCCTTAGATCCAGGCCACGTACGTGGTACAGAAGGGCCAGGCTGGTACCGTCGTGGGCGATGGTGACATTGCAGTCCGGGCGGTAGGGAAAGTCCTTCGGCCAGTTTACACAGTCGATGGAAGCCTTTGCTCCCTTTTCTTCAAGAAGAAGGTCAAGTGCTTGGAAGTCAAGTGTTTGAATACTGTCAATGCGGGGGATGTATATTCTTTTTGCCATATTGCTAAAGACTTTGCATGTCGTTCAGTTTCTTGTAATAACCGTTCAGGGCGATCAGCTCGTCGTGGCGGCCTCTTTCTACTATGCAGCCCTCCTTCATAACAAGAATCTCGTCAGAATTCTTGATTGTAGAGAGCCTGTGTGCAATGGCAATGGTGGTTCGGCTGCTCATAAGGCGGTCCAGGGCCTCCTGTACCAGGCGCTCTGATTCAGTGTCAAGAGAAGCCGTAGCCTCGTCCAGAATAAGGATGGGAGGGTTTTTGAGCACGGCGCGGGCGATGGAAAGCCTCTGCCTCTGGCCGCCGGAGAGCTTCATTCCTCGGTCTCCGATATTGGTCTGGTAGCCCTCTTCTTTTTCCATGATGAATTCGTGTGCATTGGCAATCTTGGCTGCCTCTACAACCTGCTCCATGGTGGCGTTCTCTACACCGAAGGCGATGTTGTTGAAGATTGTATCGTTGAACAGGATAGGCTCCTGGTTCACATAGCCGATCAGGCCGCGCAGATCTGCGGTACGAAGGTTCCTGATATCTGTTCCGTCAATTTTTACGGCTCCGTCGGTGACGTCGTAGAAACGGGGGATAAGGTCTACCAGAGTGGATTTTCCTGCACCGGATTCGCCCACGATGGCAAAGGTCTTACCCTTATCGATGGTAAAGTTGATATCGTTAAGTATCTTCTTGCCGTCCTCGTAACTAAAGTGTACGTGGTCGAAGGTAATGTCCTTATTAAAGCCGTCAAGGTTCTTGGGCTGAGGGTGGTCTGCGATAGGGTTGACTGCATCCAGGATTTTGTCAATTCGTTCCATTGACGCAAGGCCCTTTGGAATGGCGTACGTCGCCTTGGAAAAGTCCTTCAAAGGGTTGAGGATGCTGTACAGGATGACCATGTAAAAAATGAATGTAGAAGCGTCGATGGGCGCCTTTTCTCCAAGGATGAGGGTGCCGCCGAACCACAGTACGATGGCAATCAGCACCGTGCCCAGGAATTCGCTCATAGGGTGGGCGAGTGCCTGGCGGGTTGCAACCCTGGCCGTCTTGATACGCAGGGAATCCGTGGTGTCAGAGAAGCGTCCGGTCATCTTTTTCTCTGCCACGAAGGCCTTGATGACGCGAAGGCCGCCAAGGGTTTCCTCTACCTGGCTCATGGTATCGCTCCACATTTCCTGGGCCTGTAAAGACTTGCGTTTCAGCTGTTTACCTATGACTCCCATTACCCATGCCAGAACCGGCACAACCAGAATTGTGAAGATGGTAAGCTGCCAGCTGATGAACAGCAGGGTGGCAAAATAGAAGATAATGAGGATAGGATTCTTGATAAGCATGTCAAGGGAGCTCATGATGGAGTTTTCCACCTCTCCGACGTCTCCCGTCATGCGGGCGATAATGTCTCCGCGCCTCTCCTGAGAGAAGAAGCCGAGCGGCAGGGACAGTATCTTTTTGTAAAGCTGCATTCGCATGTCGCGGAGCACTCCCGTGCGGATAGGAATCATTACCGCCGACGAACCAAAGTAGCAGGCCGTCTTAAGGAAGGTCATCAATGACAGCACAAGGCAAAGGATGAGGAGCGTAGTTGCCGGACCGATGGATTCGATCAGCTGGGTTACGTGATAGTAGGCGTTGTTGATGAGTTTCTCTTTGAATGAATAGCCATCTGCACCCCAGGGAATGTAGTCATACACGGCTTCATTAATCTTGAACAGGATCTGAAGCATCGGGATGATAAGGCTGAAAGAGAATACGTTGAATATTGCCGACAGCATATTCAGCAGCACACTCCACCTTAAGTATTTGCCGTAAGGCTTTACATATTTAACAAGTACTTTCCAAAATTCTTTCATTATTTGGTCGATTTATTGTCTGCCCGTATTCCTGCCACTCTCTCTGTCCAGTTCCACAGCAGGTGGATGCGTCTTTTAAGTACGGGTAGATCAAGATTTTGCAATGTATCTGTAGTTTTGTTGTTGTTCATAGTTATGCCGGAGGTTGCCAGTATGGCGGGAATGCCATGCTCTACAAAGGCTTTCTGGTCCCCGACCCTACGGTAAAACAGGTTAGTGAAATCCGGGCTGCCGTAGTAGCTGAAGCTAAGGTCCAGGAAAGTCTCCTTGCTCTTGTTCGCCAGCATGATATCCTTTGTGGGGGTGTTTCCGGTGAGCATGATAAGGTAGTCTTTGCGGCCCGAACTCAAGGGGCTAAGGCTGCTGCCTATCTGGTCTATGTTCAGCACCATCAGTATGTTTTTGGGGGCGATGCTGCGGACAGTCTGGTCTTTAATCTTTCCGGAACTGATTTCATCCCACAGGGCTGCGCTGCCCGCAAAGCTGTGGTGCTTTGCATCCAGGCCGGCAAAGATGATGTCGGCATCGTATTCGCGTCCCAGGTCTTCTGACAATGTCATCATTTCTGCAAGGGAGAGCATGGCTGCTACGCCGGAAGCGTTGCTGTCTGCGCCGGGATAGATGTTCCCGCCCCTGATTCCAAGGCCGTCATAGCTGGCGGTAATGATGATGTAACCCTTGGGAGTAACGCCGCGGCAGCCTTTGACAAGGCCCAGCACGTTGCGGCCCGCACCAGCGGCGGCAACCTTGAAGCCGTGGAAGTAAGAATCTCCAAGCGGTTTTACGCCAAGGCTGGCAAAGCGTCTTGCAATCCAGGAAGCTGTTTCAGAGGCGCCTGCGGTGCCGGTAGCCCTGCCTGCGCACAAAGAATCTGAAAGAAATCCTATGTCACGGCTCAGTTTTTGTTCTGTCACCGACGCGCGGACCTCCCTTGCTATATCAATCCTCATCGGCCTTGCAAAACAAGGCAGTGCAGACAGTAGCACAGTAAGGACTCCTGCAATAAGATTAATATTTTTAAAATAATTCAAAACAGTTCCTTATATTTGCAATCCGTCAAAGTTAGTGATAATCGGGCAGAATATGAATTTATTTTCAAAATACTTCCTCATTTTATGCATTTTTCTGGGTTTTGGCCTGGAAATGAGGGGGCAGTACGACCGTGAGGTGTTTTATATGAGGGGCCGGCAGGCCCTGGCGGACGGGAAGTATGCACAGTCAATAGAGAACTTCAACGTGCTTGCCCGTCTGGACAGCACTGATCATTGGACATATTTCTTCAGAGGCATTGCAAAGTATAACCTGGGAGACGTTCGCGGCGCCCAGAAAGACTTTGACAAGTCCGTTAAAATCAACCCTGTATTTACTAACGGTTATCACTACAGGGCCATTACTTTCAGCCGTTCCGGAGACTATGAGTCGGCGCTTCGTGACTTCGACGCCGCATTGCGCTTAAGGCCTGGTTATGAGGGCATTTACTTTAGCCGAGGCGTTACTTTTTTCCTGGCCCAGCGCTTCAATGAGGCGGTGGCAGACTTCGACTGGTACATACGCAAGCAGCCCAAGGATCCGTCGGCTTACCTGAACAGGGGAGCAAGCTACCTGTTTATGGGCGATACCACCCAGGCGCTTACAGATTATAACAAGGCTATCAAGCTTGACAGGTTCGAGCCTGAAGGCTACGTCCGCCGCGGCCGACTTCGCGCTGCAAAAGGCGAGTATAAAGACGCAATCAAGGATATGGACAAGGCAATTTCGCTTGACACGACCTCTACTTTTGCGTATTTCAACAGGGCTATAATGTACTATGAGACGGACGATTATAACTCTGCCATGAAGGATTTGGACCGCGTTCTTAAAGACGAACCCGGCAATGCCCTTACACTTTATAACCGAAGCTTGATTTACGCCCGTGTAGGGGACTTCGAATCAGCGCTTGGAGACATGGACCGCGTAATCAATATCAACCCCAGAAATGTGCTTGCCTATTATAACAGGGCCTCATATTTCATTCAGATGGGCCGGTGGGTAGATGCGGTTGAAGATTATACAAAGGCAATAGATATTTATCCGGATTTTGCGAAGGCTTACATGAACCGTTCCTATGCCCTAAGGCAGATGGGAGAATACGGCAAGGCTTCCCGGGATTATGAGACCGCGCGTCGCAAGATAAAAGAGTACCACGAGAAGAATTCTACCTCTGAAGGCTCCTTTGCGGATACTACCAAAAAGTACAGCTCGCTGCTGTCCCTTGACGCAGATTTTGCCAAGAAGGACTTCGACGACGAACTCCTTCAGCACCGTGACATAGACGTGCGCCTGCGTCCTTTGTATAAGTTCGTCCTGGCTCCGTCACGCAACCTTGGTCTTGTGGCCCTGTCCCAGAAGTACGAGAATCCTTTGCTGGAAAAGTTCCTTCGTGAAACACCTGTGCCTGTGGCACTTACAAGCAAGGATTCGCTTAAGTGCGCCATCTCTTACGTAGATCTTACAGATGCTGCGGCTGCGGCTCCTCCCGGAATGGGAGACTTCCTGAAGGGCTTGTACGAGCTGTCGTCGCGCCAGTTCAACATGGCCTTGTCATACTACAGCCAGGCTGTGCGCAATGCGCCCGAGGCCGACAAGTATGGCAAGCTTTACAAGGCGTTCTACCTGATGAACAGGGGAGTGCTGCGTGCAGAAATGATAGAATTCCTGTCATCTATAGAAAGCAACGTACAGACCTTGTCCATGGATGATAAGGGTACCACGCGAGCCCGTGTGAAGGAGAGTGTAAGCCGCACTTATGACTATGCCGACGCTCTTGAAGATATGCGTCAGGCGGTTGCGCTTATGCCGGAGCTGCCTTACCTGCACTTCAACCTGGCCAATCTGCAGTGCCTGTCATCCCAGCTGGTAGAGGCGATTGACAGTTATACAGAGGCTATCCGCCTGTATCCGGCCATGGCCGATGCTTACTTTAACAGGGGCCTTGTCCAGATCTACCTTAAGGATAAGGAGAAGGGCTGCTACGACCTTTCCGTTGCCGGAGAGCTTGGTGTAGCGGATGCGTACGGTGTAATTAACAAGTACTGCGAGAAGAAGGATGAGTAGCCCTGTCAGGTTCATGAGTTTTTCCAGCGGAAGCTGTGGTAACTGCTACTATTTCGAGTGCGGCGGTCAGGCTGTGCTTATAGACGCAGGCGCCTCTATCCGCAGTATCAAGAAGGCGATGGTGGCCAATGGCTTAAGCCTCGAAGCCGTTTCTGCCGTGCTTGTAACTCATGACCATCTGGACCATATCCGCAATCTTGGCTCTTTCTGTAAAAGACTGAACCGGCCCGTGTATGCATCGGCGCAGCTTCATAAAGCTCTTGAGCATCATACGTTTACAGCTCCGCATATTGGCGGCTGCCGGCGCATTCTGGAGGCTGGTAAATGGAATCCTGTCGGTAGCATGCTGGTGAGGTTTTTTGAGGTTCCGCACGATGCTTCTCACACTTGCGGTTTTGCCATTGCGGCAGAGGATCGCAAGTTCTTCATTATGACCGATGCCGGCCGTGTCACCGACGAGGCTGTTTCGCTTGCCAGCCAAGCCGATGTTGTTGTAATTGAGTCCAATTACGATGTCGATATGCTTATGGGCGGTCCTTATCCCCATGAGCTTAAGATGCGTATTTGCGGCGGTAACGGCCATTTGTCCAATGACGAATGTGCCAGCGCTATCACCCGTTTTTGGCATCCTGGGCTCAAGGCCATTTTCCTTTGTCATTTGAGCGAGAACAATAATACCCACGAGGCGGCTTATGCATGCTCTCATGCTGCCCTTGAAGCCGTTGGTGCGCCGGTTCCGGGAAAGGCACCTGTCTGCCGGACCCCCTCCCGTGCGTTGAAACCGGGGTCCCCAAAAAATGGAACATTTTTAGGGGTGTCCGACGGGGGTGGCACGACCTTGCAGGCAGGTGCCTTTTCCGGAACTCCTGTGCTGTTGAGGCCGCTTCCAAGGGAATATCCATCACCGCTATTTAATCTTTAAGACGGTTATATAGAGAGTATTTCATAAAAAAAAGACTCACTTGGTATAGTGAATCTCTTTTTTTGTGGAGATGGGCGGACTCGAACCGCCGTCCAAACACCGCACCCAGCGGCTTTCTACAAGCTTATTCTTCCTTTGATTGTAGGGGAAGGGCTGCCGAAAGACGGGCCACCAAACCCTTAGCCTTTAATCTTAGCCGGCTTTAAAGGCGTCCACCGGAGCGTCCCGTTCTGAATGATACCCCTGGGCCGGACAATAACGGGCGGAAAGTCCGAGGGATACTCGTCGGCGGCGCAGCCTAGGCGCCGCGGATTAAGCTAATAGACTTGGTCTGATTAGGCAGCGAGTGCAAAGTTGGATTTGCCAACTGAATTTTCGAGGATCAGGATTAACGGGCCGCCCCACAGAGCCCGGCTTGCTTACCGTCAGACATCAGTGCTGTCAAAACCAAAACATCCCCAGGTAATTACGGTGCAAAGATATTGAAAATAAAATAAATATTAGTATTTTTGTGGATAATATATATCTTAAGCCATGAAAGTTCTCAAATCTTTGCTTGCAATTCTTGTCCCGGCATTGTTGCTGGTTTCCTGTGGCTTTGTTAAAACGGCAGAAGACAAAATACTGGAGGTTTACTCTGCGCAGCTGAAAAGCCAGGGCTATCAGGATATCCTGGATGCCTATACCCTTAAGGCAGAAACAGTTAATTCGCCGGAACGCGACCAGTACGTCGGCAAGATAATCTTCCTTAAAGCAGACGGCACTGAAGAAAACAGCCTTCCCATCAGTTGCAACCTAAGCACAGGTCAGGTGGCTTTAAAGCCCCTCATCCCGGATGATGAACTTGGCCGCTTGTATAGGGAACTTCGTGATGATGCCCCTCTGGCTATGCAAATTGCTGCAGAGAGCGTCAGCCTTGCGGAGGAATCTGACGTTGAGGAAACTGCGGCCGTAGAAGTTGAAGAGCCTATAGAGATTCTCAGTACGGACAACAACGGAATGCCGATGTGGGTTTATGGAACATGGACTTGCAAGACTTCGTACAGCAACGAAATAATGACAATTACAAAAACCGGAATCTGGACCTCATTGAACGGTTCTGAGGATACCGGAACTTATACCTACGAAAACGGAGAAATCAGGGCTACAATGTCAAAGGAAAGGGGCGTTGTAACCTCTATGCCACTGGATATCCAGAACAAACGCATCGTTTACGGCGGCGGTTATTATTGGACAAAACAAGAGTAAAAAATGAAGAGGTTTATCGGTACAATTGCAATTATGGCGGCCATGATGATGGCAGCCTCATGTGGTAAGGACAGCGGAAATTCAGGCGGCGGAGAAGGCTCCGGAGGCGGTTCTTCTGCACTTCGCACTGACTTCTACTTTGGCGCCGATGTCAGCTGGGTTACGGAGATGGAGAAGGACCATAAGAAGTTTTATGACAATACAGGCAAGGAACTGGACCTCTTCTACATGTTCAAGACCATGGGACAGAGTATCAGCCGCCTTCGTGTATGGGTTGATCCTGTAGGCGGATGGTGCGGTTACGACGACGTCTATGCCAAGGCAAAAAGGGCCCAGGACGCCGGCTTGTCCGTCATGCTTGACTTCCATTACAGCGACTTCTTTGCAGATCCCGGCAAGCAGAACATGCCTGCTGCATGGGTAGGAAAGAGCCATGCAGAACTTGTACAGGCAGTATCGGACTACACAAAAGAATTCCTGACCAAGATCAAACTCGGCGGAATCAATCCTGCATACATCCAGATAGGTAATGAGACCCGCAACGGAATGCTCTGGCCCGACGGTCAGCTTTGGAACGACAACGGAGACATCGCCGGCGGCTGGGAAAGGTACGTAGAACTCAGCAATGCAGGTTTCGACGCCGCTAAATCTGTCTTCCCCAGCACAAAGGTTATGGTTCACCTGAACCATGCTTTTGAAGACAACACCTGGTGGTTCAGCAAATTCCTCTCAAAGGGTGGAAAATATGACATGATCGGCCTGTCTCACTATCCGCAGACTGACAGCGAAAAGGATAGCTACATTGTTGTAAACAGCCTGGCTATTTCCAACGTAGAAGCTCTTGCAAAGGCCACTGGTAAAACCATCATGATAGTTGAAACCGGTGTTAAGGCAAGTTATTCTGACAGCCCTGACTGCATAAAGGGCTTCCTGTCAGGTATTTACAAGATTGAAGCCGTTAAGGGCGTACTTTACTGGGAACCGGAAGTTTACGGTGGCTGGAAGCCCGCAATCTACGATACCTTCACTCCTGCATGGAACGCCTATGACATGGGAGCCTTCGACAATAACGGCAAGCCCATGGAGGCTATTAAAGTATTCGTTAACAAGTAATTGGCAAAGAGCACAAAAGACATATTGCTTGAAGGCATTAGGAACGGGACGGAACTGACTACAAAACAGCAGTTCCGTCTTACTATGCTGTTGTGCGGCCCGGCCATCATCGCCCAGCTGGCATCTGTGATGCTTCAGTTCATCGATGCCGCCATGGTGGGCAGCCTTGGCGCCAATCCGGCGGCTTCCATAGGCCTTATCGCTACAACGACCTGGCTCTTCGGCGGCTTTCAGTACGCCGCCTGTCAGGGCTTTTCTGTCCAGGTGGCCCACCTTATCGGGGCGGGGGACTTCAAGACTGCCCGCACTGTGCTACGCCAGAGTATAACATCCTGCCTTGCCATGACGCTGGCTCTATCCGTAATTGGCGTATGCATAAGCAGCCATTTGCCGGTCTGGCTGGGCGGTTCCGAAGAAATTGTCGCCGATGCGGCAACTTACTTCCTGATATACTCCCTAAGCCTGCCGTTCATGCAGATTATGTGGCTGTGCGGAACCATGCTTCAGTGTAGCGGTAATATGAAGCTGCCCAGCATCATGGATGTGGTGATGTGCGTGCTGGACGTAGTATTCAACTTCTTCCTAATCTTCCCTACAAGGGAAATCAGCCTCTTCGGCTGGCAGTTTACCGTGCCTGGCGCCGGTTTGGGCGTGCCCGGAGCAGCTGTAGGCACAGGCCTGGCCATGGCGATATCGGCAGGGCTGATGTGCTGGTTTACACTGGTTAAGTCGCCCATCCTTTCGATAATACACGAAAAAGGCAGCTTCAAAGTGTCCAAGGCCTGCCTTAAAAACGCCTTTGGAATTACCGGCCCTATGTGGCTGCAGAATGTAGCCATGAGGGGTGCCCATATTGCCGGAACCGTAATTGTGGCGCCACTGGGCCCCGTTGCGCTGGCCGCCAACAACTTTGCCATAACGGTTGAGGGCTTCTGTTACATGCCGGGCTTCGGTATGGCGGATGCGGCCACGACCCTTGTGGGCCAGAGCCTTGGCGCCGCGCGTGAAAAACTGGCGCGCAGCTTTTCACGCATCACCCTTTTCTCCGGCATGACGATGATGACCCTGCTTGCAGCGATAATGTTCATCCTTGCGCCGCAGATCATGTCCCTTATGAGCAGCGACCCCGGAGTGGTGTCCCTTGGTGCGGAAGTGCTTAGAATAGAGGCGTTTGCAGAGACTTTGTACGCGGCTTCCATAGTGGCATACGGCTCCTGCGTGGGTGCCGGCGACACCTTTGTTCCAAGCCTGCTGAACCTTGTAAGCATGTGGGTCGTACGCATCGGCCTGGCAATATACCTTACGCCCCAAATGGGCCTTCTTGGCTACTGGATTCCTATGTGCATCGAACTCAATGTCCGTGGGCTCCTGTTCATATGGCGAATAAGCGGCCGAAAGTGGATGAATCACCAATTTGTTAAAGTTGCCAATTGACAGTTTTTTATGTATCTTTGCACGATATAGTAAATTGATATGGGAATATTCAGCAAAGGCGTAAAAAAGACTAATGAAAACTTCTTCCAGAGGCTTTCCAGAGCTGTTGTGGGCAAGTCCCGCGTCAGTGATGATGTCCTGGACGCCATAGAAGAGGCACTGGTCTCTTCCGACATGGGTGTAGATACCACCCTTAAAATCATAGACAATCTTGAAGACCGCGTAGAACGCGATAAATACATGTCCATGAGTGAGCTCGTGGGCATTTTGCGTGAAGAGATTGGCAAGCTCATCAACGCCGGCGAGGAAGGCCCCGTCCAGCCCTTCGACTTCAGCAAGAAGCCGTATGTGATTATGGTTGTGGGCGTTAACGGTGTTGGCAAAACTACTACCATCGGCAAGCTGGCCGCCAGTCTGGTGGCCCAGGGCAAGAAGGTTGTGGTTGGTGCAGCGGATACCTTCCGCGCAGCAGCTGTAGATCAGCTCGTGGTATGGGCAGAGCGCTCCGGGGCTGATATCGTAAAGCAGCAGATGGGTTCTGACCCTGCCTCTGTGGCCTTTGATGCAGTTAAGTCCGCCGTTGCCAAGGGCGCTGACGTCGTGCTCATCGACACCGCAGGCCGCCTTCACAACAGGGTGGATCTTATGAACGAGCTTACCAAAATCAGGAACGTCATCCGCAAGGTTGTTCCGGACGGCCCGCACGAGGTTCTTCTGGTCCTTGACGCATCGACCGGCCAGAACGCATACCAGCAGGCAAAAGAATTTGCCAGGGCGACGGATATCACCGCTCTTGCAATTACCAAACTGGATGGTACCGCAAAGGGTGGCGTGGTTATTGGAATATCGGACCAGATGCAGGTTCCGGTCAAGTTCCTGGGCATAGGAGAGGGCATCGACGACCTTAAGGTCTTTGACAAGAAAGAGTTCGTCTCATCCCTTTTCGCAGAAGAAGACATAGTCGGATAATAAAAAATACAACATACAATGAAACTTTCTTACAGTTGGTTAAAAGAGTATCTGGAGTGTGAACTTACCCCCGCACAGGTTGCAGAGGCAATGACCTCCATCGGAATTGAGGTAGATTCGCTGGAAGAGCAGGAAGAGATTCCCGGCGGCCTTGCAGGCGTAGTGGTTGCAAAAGTACTGGAGTGCGAGGCGCATCCGGATTCTGACCACCTTCACATTACAAAGGTTGATGCCGGCACCGGCGAGCCTCTTACCGTAGTTTGCGGCGCTCCCAACGTTGCAGCAGGCCAGAAGGTGCTGTTCGCCACCATCGGAACAGTGCTGCCCGGCGACTTCAAGATAAAGAAATCCAAAATCCGTGGCGTAGAGTCATTCGGTATGATTTGCGCCCAGGACGAGCTTGGCATCGGAACAGACCATGCAGGCATTATGGTCCTGCCGGACGACGCAGTTGTGGGTACTCCTGCAAAGGACTTCCTTCACCTTAAAACCGATGCTGTCATCGAGTACGAAATTACCGCAAACAGGGTTGATGCCGCTTCTCATTGGGGCGTTGCAAGGGACCTGTATGCATATCTGCTCAGTATCGGTGCTCCCTGCAAGCTGAAGAAGCCTGCAGACGACGGTTTCAAGGCTCCCGCAGTTGGCAAGGGTATTCCGTTCGAGGTTAAAGACATCCAGGGCGCACCCCGCTATAGCGGCATAACCATGAAGGGCGTAAAAGTAGGTCCTTCACCCGAATGGCTGCAGAAAGACCTCCGCGCCATAGGTCTTAACCCTATCAACAATATTGTCGATATTTCTAACTTCATACTGTTCGAGCTTGGCCAGCCGCTTCATATCTTTGACGCTGCCAAGATTGGCGGAGGCAAGGTGATCGTTCGCCGCGCAGAGGAAGGAGAGGTTCTCAGGACCCTCGACGGCGTAGAGCGCAAGCTCAAGGCTACCGACATGGTAATTGCTGACGCTACCAAGCCTATGTGTATAGCAGGCGTCTTCGGTGGCGAAGATTCAGGTGTAAGTGATTCAACTGTAGATATTTTCATAGAGGGAGCATACTTCGATCCCGCATCAATCCGCAAGACATCCAAGACCCACGGACTGCAGACTGATGCATCGTTCCGCTACGAAAGGGGAGCAGACCCTTCCGTTGCAGCATTCGCCGGCCGCAGGGCCGCCGCCCTTATTGCAGAGGTTGCAGGCGGTCAGGTTGTCGCACCGCAGGAAGATTACTATCCCCAGCCCATCGCCAAGAAAGAAATCGAACTGGATTATGAAAGAATCCAGAACTTCATCGGCAAGAAGATAGGTGTTGAGACCATTGAGAAGATACTGAAAGCCCTGCAGTACGACTTTGTCCGCAAGACGGAAAAGGGTGCCGTAGTTGCCGCTCCTACTTACATGATCGATGTTTACAGGGAGTGCGATGTTGTTGAGGAGATACTCCGAATCTATGGCTACAACAACATAGAACTGCCTCAGGGCATGCATGCTTCCATTATGCCTTCTCCTTCACCGGACCCCGAGGCTGTCCGCAACTTCATTTCCAACTTCCTTGCAGCCAATGGTTTTGCAGAGATAATGAATAACTCCCTTACAAAGGCAGCTTACTACAAGGGCCTGCAGACCTTCCCGGAAGAGAAGTGCGTTACCATTGTGAACCCGCTTTCTTCTGACCTTGCCGTGATGAGGCAGTCCCTCATTCCCAATGCACTGGAAGTTGCAGCATACAATATAAACCGTCAGATAAATACCCTCCGTACCTTCGAATACGGTTCGGTATATCAGGTTAATCCCGAGGCCGATAAGACCAAACTTGAGTCTTACGAAGAGCATCAGTGCTTCTGCCTTATGATGACCGGTCCTTCTGAAAAAGCCTGGAACAGCGAGCCTAAGAAGGGCAATTACTTCCAGCTTAAGGGTTACATGGAGCTTCTCCTTGCCAAACTTGGAGTGGATACTTACACACTTGAGGCTGCCGCAGCTCCGGCTGACCTCTTCTCAGAGGGTCTTGTTTACTGCCTTCCCGGCTCACACAAGCAGCTTGCCGTAATGGGCGTTGTAACTCCCGCTTATGCACGCAAGTTCGATGTTAAGCAGCCTGTCTTCGTTGCTGAAATCTCCTGGCCGGTACTCTTTGAACTGGTTAAGAGGATTAAGGTTAAGTTCAGCGAGCTGCCCAAGTTCCCGGAGGTAAGGCGTGACCTTGCCCTTCTGTTTGACGAGAACGTAGACTTCGCTTCAGTTCGCCGCGCTGCCTTCCGCGCTTCCAAGAAACTGCTCAAGCAGGTTACCCTGTTTGACGTTTACCGCGGAGAAAAGATTCCTGCCGGCAAGAAGCAGTACGCCCTTGGCTTCGTATTCCAGGATCTGGAGAAGACCTTGACCGATACAGAGATAGAAAAGGCTACTGAAAAGCTTCTGGCAGTATTCCAGAACGAATTCGGCGCCGTGCTTAGATAATGCGCAGGCTTCCCTCATATCTTGCCTTGGTTGCACTGCTTGTTGCGTCTTTTGCCTGCAACAAGCCGCGCGTTATACCCAAGGATGATCTGGTTGCAATATTCGAACAAATGTATATTGCAGACCAGTGGATTAGGGATGCACCTTACCGCCAGAGGCTGGCGGATACAAGCTATGTTTACAGGCCCATCCTACAGCGCTTTGGCTACTCAGAGGAAGACCTTCGTACAACCATAACTTTTTATACTGACAGGCCGTCAGAGTTCGCCCTGATTTACGACAAGGTTGCGAATAATCTTCGGGACCGCAAAAAGGCGGTTGAGGCTATTGAAAGGGAAAAGTACGTGCGTGACAGCACAAAGTCCGCCCTTATGTCCCTGCCTTTCCGTCGTGCTGATTTCATCCATTGGCCGGAGCTTGATACATTGTACAGAATCCGCATTATTGTGGATTCCCTTGGCACCTGGAAACTTGTAGCAGCGTCGGACACCACGGCGGTCAGCGATAGGCTCCTTGGCCTGATGGAATACACCCTGCACCATCCTGTTAAGTTTAATCTTGACGAAAGGCCCATACCTGTTCCGGACGAGGAATCCTTCCGTGAAGGGGAACTTGAAGACGACCTCTCAGAGGACGAACCATTTTTCAGATAATGAAAGTTTACGCTAAATATGTTTACACCCTTGCCGGAGACGTTTTTGCTCCCGGTTTCGTAGAGTACGACCCCACTGACGGCCGTATCCTTGCAGCCGGAATGGCACAGGATGTTCCGGAAGGTGAGCTTGACGGAGCGATAGTTCCCGGTTTTGTGAACTCTCACTGCCATGTGGAACTGTCCTACATGAAGGGTCTGTTCCGCCGCGGCACCGGCATGGCCGGCTTTATCGACCAGATCAACGAGCTTCGCGACGTAGCACCCTTGCAGGAGCGTCTGGCGGACATCCAGACCCAGATGGACGGGATGTGGCGCAGCGGCGTATCGGCAATGGCGGACATCAGCAATTGCGATGACTCGTTTGCAATAAAGGCTGCTTCTCCTTTATATACCAGAACCTTCCTGGAGGTATTCGGCACAGAGCCTCAGGACTGCGATGCAGTTATGGACGGCGTAAGGAAGCTTCAGCGCAAGGCCGCCGAATGCGGACTGGATGCTGCTCCTACACCCCATTCCTGCTATACAATGAGCCCTCAGCTTGTAGAGGCATCGTCGGCCGCAGGCCTTGAATCCGGCTACCTATCCTTCCATAGCGAGGAGACTCCGGAAGAAGAGGAGATGATTGGCAGCGGCAGCGGAAAGTTGTGGGACAACCGCAAGGCCGCCGGAATGAGCACCCCTCCTGTGACGGGCGGAACATCTCTGGAGTATTTCGTTGACAGGCTGGCTGCCGTTAAACCGCTTCCTATTAAGGAACACGTTCTTCTTGTTCATGAAGTTTGCATGACTGAGGCAGGGACGGAACTTGTGAAAAAAGCCCTCCCGGGTGCCTACGTGGCACTTTGCCCCAGATCAAATATATATATCCACGAGGCTCTGCCTCCGGTGCTGATGCTGCGCCGCAGCGGACTTCCGCTTACCATAGGTACGGATTCCCTGTCCAGCAATGACAGCCTTGACATGGTTTCAGAGCTTTACTGCCTGCAAGAGAATTTCCCGGAGCTTTCACTTGAAGAAATGCTCACCTGGGCCTGCAGAAACGGCGCCGCCTTCCTAGGAAAGGAGGCTGTACTTGGCAGCATCGAGCCCGGAAAGAAACCCGGCCTTGTGCTTATTGATCATTTGACCGCAGATGGCCGCCTTAGCAGCTCATCTGCTTCATACAGAATTGTTTAGGCCTATGATGAGGGAAGAAATAGTGTTTGGCCCCATCTTCAGCAGGCGGCTTGGCAGTTCGCTGGGCATCAACCTGCTGCCGGAGAAAGGCAAGATATGCAACTTCGACTGCATTTATTGTGAATGCGGTTGGAATAAGGACGGCCACGGGGACACTCACTTGCCTTCAGCCTCAGAACTTGAAGCCGCCTTGCAGGCTAAACTGGAGGCCTGCAGCAAAGCCGGTACTACTATAGACAGTATCACTTTTTCCGGCGACGGAGAGCCTACCCTGAACCCCGACTTCTCTCAGATTATCGATATAACCATCAGGCTTAGAGATACTTACTATCCGAAGGCAAAGGTGTCTGTGCTCTCGAACGCAACCATGCTTCACAAAAAAGAGGTGGTGGCAGCGCTTAAGAAAGTGGACAATCCTATTCTTAAGTTGGATGCGGCTACGGATGCTCTTGTGGGTGTGATTAACCAGCCTCAGGGCCACTACAGCGTGTCAGAGGTGGTAGGGAACCTGAAGCAGTTCGGTGGCGATTTCGTGCTTCAGACCATGTTCCTGAAAGCTCCGGGCTTCGATTCATCGGCTCCCGGGCAGCTTAATGCGTGGATGGATATCGTCAGGGAACTGAAGCCAAGGGAGGTAATGGTTTATACCATCGCCAGGGAAACTCCTTCCAAAGAGTTGCAGAAGTTTTCTGCAGAGCAGATGCGGGCCATGGTGCAGCCGCTCATCGACGAAGGTTTTTCAATACAGGTCAAAGAATAACACATTAAAACAAATAATACTATTATGGCAGAACTTTTCAAAAAGTACGGATATGCTCCCGACAAGGAAGCTATCGACGCAAATCTTCAGACACTCTCCTCTAAACTGGAAGAGATTGCCAGCAAAGAGGTCTTCCTGACCTGCTTTTCTGCTATGGACCTTACTACGCTTAAGACTAATGACACCTGCGAGGGAGTAGAGAAACTTGTAAACAAGGTTAATGCTTTCAAGAAAGCTTATCCTTCTTATCCGCTCCCCGCATCAGTTTGCGTTTACTCTAATTTTGCTAAGGTGGTTTCAACTACAAGGCAGACCCCCGAGCTTCATACAACCTGCGTTTCTGCCTGCTTCCCTTCATCACAGAGCTTCCTTCCCGTGAAGCTCCTGGAATGTGAGATGGCAGTTAAGGACGGCGCAGACGAGATTGATATCGTGCTTCCGCTTAGCAAGTTCCTTGCAGGCAAGTTCGATGCTGTACGCGAAGAACTTCGTGCAGTGCGCAAGACCGTTGACGAGGCCGGCGCTGGCCGCAAGATTACCCTTAAGGTCATTCTTGAGACAGGCCTTCTTACTCCGGAGCAGATTGCAGAGGCTTCTTTCATCTCTATGGAAGAGGGAGCAGACTTTATCAAGACTTCTACTGGTAAGATCGAGGTAAATGCCACTCCTGCAGCAGCTTATGTTATGTGCGAATGCATCAAGGCCTTCAATAAGGCAACCGGAAAGAAGGTTGGCTTCAAGCCTGCCGGCGGCGTTTCTACCGCAATGGAGGCAGTTTGCTATTATTCAATAGTAAAGGCCATCCTGGGCGACGAGTGGCTTAACAAGGACCTCTTCCGTCTTGGAGTAAGCCGTCTTGCAAACAATTTGCTTTCTGCAATAGAGGGTAAAACCATAGTTGCGTTCTAAACGGGCTTTTTCCTGTTAGACGCTTTTGTCTGAAAATCGGCCATCCGCAGCCTTCAGGGCGTGGTTGGCCGGTTCTTTTATTGTTCCCAATGCGATATTTTCCGTTTAGAAGAAAAGAATTTTCGCTGCTACAGCGGCCCCTGTGGCCGATTTTTAAAGTTAAACGTTTACTTTTTTGATAAAACCTTTTTATGCCCATACTTTTGTGCGGACCATAAAAACGGGAGTTATGAAAAAGACAGCGTTAATACCATTGATTCTTTGCCTGTGGGTGGCCGTGCCCACGGCATGCAACAAGTCTGAGGTATTGTCCAACGATACCTATATTACGGATGATACGCCCTGGCAGCGTTTGTCGCACGAGAAAATAGAGCTGGGCGACAAACTGGAAGATCCCTACACCGTAGAGAACGTTACCAAGGCTATCGAAGCTCTCTATCCTACCAAAGCCGGCAGGATAACACTTAAACCTACTGACATTTATGCCCGCTTTCTTCCAAAGGATGACAAGGAATTTGAAACCCTGATGGAATTGGGGGTGGAATTCATGGATCATCCATTGGATTATGCCATTATCAAGGATGGAGATTATTACCACGACCCGGAAATAGAGGAGGGCGACGTTACCTGGCAGTACGCCGTACTGCCGGAGGATTTTATTTTCCCGGAGGGGATCAAGTTCGAAATCCTGGACTATTGCTACATATCTGATAACGATCCTTCTACGCGTGCCGGAGATGACGGCATCGACTGGGACAAGGTAGAAGAAAAGGCCTTTGAACTAACCGGGAATTCGGCCCTGTACATACATGGGACAAAGGCGAGCTCCGGCCCCCAGGGCAGGATTACCATTGTGGACGACGAATATAACGGGGGCAAGCCCTTCGGACTTGGCGGAGTCAAGGTCCTTTGCAATTCTTTTGTAAAGTGCGGCGGGGCATATACTGACAGGGACGGCTACTACAAGCTGTCCAAGAAGTTCTCTTCAAAGCCAAGGTACATGCTTACCTTCAAGAACAAGGCGGGTTTCAAGATTGGCTACAATCTTATTCTGTCAACGGCATCTACATCTACGCTTGGAAAGGGGGCGGCAGAAGGTCAGGACTTCCAGATAGACAAGACCTGCAACCATAAGCTGTTTGTGCGAAGTGCCATAAGCGCGGCTGCATACGACTATATTATGCGTTGCAAAGAGGACGGTATGGATGGCGTAGCAGCGCCTCCGGGCTCGCTGCGAATCTGGGTTTTCTGGAGCATCAATGCTTCAAGCGCATCTATGCTGAAGCACGGAACGCTTATAGATAATACCGTCGTTGGTAAGTACTTAGGCGTTTTTGCCGAACTTCTTAAATGGTTCCTTCCGGATATTACAATCGGTGCTAAGGGTGCAGAAACTTTCCAGGATATTTACAAGGAAACCGTACATGAGCTTGCCCATGCCAGTCATTTCTCAAAGGTGGGGACTAAGTTCTGGGATCCTTATGCCAAATATGTATTGACCTCCTTTATTTTCAGGGGCAGGGAGGCCTATGGGAACGAGGGCGACAATAACTGTGGCTATTGTGAGATTGGTGAAATGTGGGCCTACTACATGCAAAACAAACTCTTCAATGAGCGTTACGGCGGAGAGATGCCTGTTGCCGGAGCTAATTTCTGGTTCCATCCGCAAATCTTCTCTTTCCTGGACGAGCGCGGCATAACCAAGGGCAAGATTTTCAAGGTTTTGGACAACGATGTAACGGATATCAGCAAGCTTAGGAGCAAGTTACTCTCTACATATCCGGACAAGTCGGAGATTATTAATCAGGTATTTGAAAGGTATGGCAAATAGAAGTATGCGCCTGTCCGCCTGTATGGTGGCAATGATGCTGGCAGCTTGTTTTGCCTGGGCGCAGAACTGGTCTGTATCGTCAAATATGATTGGCCTTGCAGATATGGGGACCCTTAACGCATCTGCCTCTTATGCAGTTGCCAAGCACTGGAGTGTCACGGCCGGAGTGCGTTACAATCCATTTTCTTTCCGGGATGGAAGCATGGAAGGTGGCGCAGTCCGCAAGATGCAGAGGGGTGCTTCCCTTGGCGCCCGCTACTGGCTGTGGCATGTGTATTCCGGCTGGTGGATGTCTGCCCAGGCGCAGTATCAGGAATATAATTTTACTAAAAAGAAGGCTGGAAATACGTCGGAGGGGGACAGGATAGGAGCAGCAGTCTCTGCCGGGTACTCGTATATGGTGGCTCCGTGGCTTAACGTAGAGCTTGGTTTGGGCTTCTGGAGCGGCTATGACAAGTATAAAGTGTACGACTGTCCTACTTGCGGGCTTACGGTAGAGCAGGGGTCCCGGGTCTTCCTGTCTCCGGAAGACGTAATATTGGCTTTGAGCATAATTTTTTAAAGTTTATGATTGCGCGTGTTCCCATCATCCTCCTTCTTGCAGCTTCGCTCCTATACCCCGGGTGTTCCGTAAAGGAGGATAGGGAGCATTGCCCTGCGATGCTCAGGTTGAATCTGCCTCCTGCCACGGAATCCCTTGAGAGCGTTTATGTAAGGATTACGTCCCCCGACGGCCAGGAAAGTTCGCATCCGGTAACGCTGGGAAAGGATAATACCGTTGTCTCTTTCCCTGTTTCAGGAGATCCTTTTTTGTGTACTGTTTCGTCTGTTGACTTTAAGAACGATGCCGTAAGGGTATCTGAGGGCGAGCCTTTCCCGCAGCTCTTCCTATATAGGAAAAGGCTGCATGTGAAAGGGGAGTTCGCGGAGCTTACTCCGGTTCTTGCCAAGGAATTCTGCAATCTTGAGGTTTCCCTTAAGCCCTTGCCTTCCACCCTGAGCATGACGGTCAGGGCGGCATATTGCGGCCAGTATGCAGAAGGGGAGCTTGTCCCCGGCGCTTATGCAGTCCACATAGACCAGGGTGGGGTGGTAAGGGTGCCCCGTCAGGGAGATACTTCCCTTATGCTGGATCTGAAGGATGTCGGCGGCACTGTTGTACGGTCTTTTGCAATTGGCGAATACATGTCTGAGGCTGGTTATGACTGGAATGCTGCGTCTCTGGAGGACATATCCATAGATGTAGACTATGCAAGGAGTGTGATAAGGGTAAGCGCCGGCTTGTGGAGCAGAACATTTGACCTAAAAGTCCTGTTTTCTATTTGGAATTCCAAAAATAACTCCTATATTTGCAGTCCATTCTGAGCGCGAGTGGCGAAATTGGTAGACGCGCTACTCTCAGGAGGTAGTGCCTATTACTGGCGTGTCAGTTCGAGTCTGATCTCGCGCACAGCAGCGGCCGGCTGAAAAGTCGGCCGTTTTTTGATAATTTAGCGGCTTATGGCAGAGAGTAACTTTATCGATTATGTAAAAATCTTCTGTGCAAGCGGACACGGCGGCGCCGGTTCAGTACACCTGCACAGGGCAAAGTACGTTCCCAAAGGCGGTCCGGACGGCGGAGACGGCGGCCGCGGCGGCCACGTGATCCTTAGGGCCAATCCCCAGTTCTGGACTCTTATCCACCTTAAGTACCGCAAGGTTGTCAAGGCAGATAACGGAGAAGCCGGCGGCGCAGCCCTTTGCAAGGGCAAGCAGGGCGCCGATGTTGTTCTGGACGTTCCTGTCGGCACGGTAGTAAAGGACGCAGAAAGCGGGGAAGTCCTCTTTGAAATGGTTACTCCCGGCGAGGACCGTATCCTTTGCCGCGGAGGTAAGGGCGGCCTTGGCAACAACAACTTCAAATCTGCCACCAACCAGACACCCCGTTATTCCCAGCCCGGTGAGGACGGTCAGGAAGGCTGGTTCATCCTGGAGCTGAAGGTTCTGGCCGACGTGGGCCTTGTGGGTTTCCCCAATGCCGGAAAATCAACCCTTCTCGCCTCTATTACATCTGCCAAGCCCAAGATTGCAAACTATGCTTTCACTACGCTTGAACCGAACCTTGGTATAGTCAAATACTACGACGACAGATCCTTTGTGATGGCAGACATCCCCGGTATTATTGAGGGTGCGCACGAGGGTAAGGGCATCGGCCTTCGTTTCCTTCGCCATATAGAGCGTAACTCTGTACTGCTCTTCATGGTTTCTGCAGAAGAAGAGAACGTCAATGCCAGCTACAAGGTGCTGTTAAAGGAGCTTAAGGAGTATAACCCGGAGCTTCTGTCCAAAGACCGTGTCCTGGCAATTACCAAGTGTGACCTGGCAGACGACGAACTTCGTGCAAAGGTTCGCAAGCATCTTCCCAAGACCATTCCTTCCGTTATGATATCTTCAGTAACTGGAGAAGGCCTTTCAGAACTGAAAGACCTTCTGTGGGATGCTCTGAACGCTTAATTTATTTCTTAACCAGTGCAAGCGTTGCTTCCGCGCTCTTGTTAAGGGTGCGGATAAATTGCTTGAATGAGGTGTAATCCGCAGCCGGCTTGTTGAACTTCTTAAGATGGAAGACCTGGCTTATATAAACTACGCCTCCTTCCTCTTTTACCGATGACTTGAATGTACCCCAGTCGGTGTCAAGGTTTATGTCCTCCGGTATGCTTTCCAGGGTGTATCCTTTAGGAAGGGTCACTTTAATATGGTCGATGGCTGTTTCACAATGCCCTGATACAATGTCGTTTATTCTTTTCCCTCTTTGCAAGCTCATGCCCTTTGGAACGGGATTGCCGGGAATGAAAAGGCGGTTACCCATCTGGTTTGCATACTGCCAGCAGTCAAAGTTGTAGGATAGTGTCATTTCAGGGGAGTAGCCGGGACCGTCATAAGCGTCGAAGTTGTCTTTGACGCTGCTCAGCTTCAGGTTCTGAGGCAAAACGCTCAGGCCCTTGGACAGTTTTTTATTGACATCTTCCGGCTTCTGGTCCCTTATACTTAACCAGCTCTCAACATTAGAGGAATAAATGTGCTTTTCTACCTTCACGTTTGCCGATGCATCTTCGTGCAATACTACTTCTGTGTCGGTTACAACCTTGTTCAGGCTGTCCGGGTAAGTGGGAACGTTAAGCAGCCTTCCTCCATCCTCTGAAATGCAAAGTACGTCGTGGCCGGCAATGTCTTCGTGCCTGTATCCGAACGGGACGGTAGGATTGGTGCATTCCAGCCACAGGGTGTCATTCTTTTCCGGCAGTGGCACGCAAAGCATTACATGGTTCATCTGTGTGAAGCTGCAGAAGCCCGGGAACATTTTAGCCTTCTTGGTGTGCAGTATTGTGTAGTATGAGTCGATGCCGATGGCGGCCAGCATGCATCTTGCCAGATTGCTGAGGCCCTTGCAGTCTCCGAATCCCGATTTCTGGACCACGGATGCGGGGAAGGGCTTGTATCCGCCAATGCCAAGCTGAATGCTTACGTACCTGGTTTCTTTCCTCAGGTAGTTGTATACTGCCTTAATCCTTTCAAGATCAGTCGTACAGCCGGAGGTCATTTCCTTCACCCTTGCTATAAAGTCTGCAGGCAGGTCGTTGGTATCCTTTACAAGGTCGTAGCACCATTGGCCGGCCTCTTTCCAGCTGGCTTGGGAACCTTTTGTCCCGGCGTAGGTAAATTCAACCGGGGCGGACAGTAGCAGTGGGGTGAGCTGTGATCTGGACGGCATGAAGCTCTCATCTACATAGCCATCGTAATTCTTCACTTCCCACTTGTAGCTGTCGTAGTTGGAATTAGGATCGGTCTGCGGCCCTTCAAGCAGGTTGGAATAATACTGTATCTTGTAGTCCTGGGGAACTCTTATGATAAAACTGCCATAGGCCAGTTTGCTTTTGTCCGTGTTTATTGGGCTATAAACCGGGAAAGTGGCAATTGCCTTTTTATAGCTTATAGTGTACTCGTAGGTGATTGTGTACGGGCATGGCATAGAAGGGGAGTATGCTGTAATGAAGCCATCTTCTGCCAGGCCTGAAGCCAGTGAAACTGTCCTGAGTTCACCTTTCCCTATTTTCTTGGGCTTCTGGCCTTCTTTCTCAATGGTCCCCTTGAAGGACGATATGGACCTGTATCGGTCTGTAAATTCGTAAAAGACAGCCTCTGCTTCTCCTGCCTCTGACAGTACGCTGACAACCCTGGTGACTGTAAGCTCAGCCGATGTGGGCGAAGACAGCGTATAAACTTCTTCGTCTTTCAGTATTACAGCGTTTGCCTTGTTCTGCGCATGCAAGGAGAGAGGCAGAAGCATCAGCAAAATGGGGATGATACGCCTGGTCTGCATAGGCAAGGACTTTACTGGTTGCTCTTCTTAAGTACTATTACAGATTTTTCAATGTTGACCAGCTGCTCCCAGAATGCCCTGAGGTCTGCATAGTGATCTGCAGCTACAACCATTTCGTTGATGTTGACGTTGTACCTTACTATCAGTTTGCCGCCCATATTCTGGCAGGTGAAAACCAGTTTGGCATTAACGGGAGGGCAGGTCAGCTTTATCGGCTCTGGCATTTCCTCTACTTCCCATCCTTCAGGAAGGTCTACAAGGGCGATGTAAGAAAAGTCTTCCGGCTGTTCAAAGTCAATAGGAATCTTTCTTGTTTCCTTGCGGAAATAAGACTCTGAGTGAAATTTGGAAAGGAAGGGCTTGAAGTAAATCTTGTCCCCGGTAAGGGAGTATTCTTTTTCGAACTGATAGCTGAGGGATGCAGTCGGGCCGTAGCTGTCGTCAATCTGGAATTCTGACAGTTCATCAAGCTCGTCGCGGTTCTGAAGGGCCTCGAGATATGCTTCCTGGGATTCTGCACCATGGTATTTGGCCTTGATGCTGTAAGAGTAAGCGCCCGTCGCCTCTGTCTTGGCAGTACCAGTCATAAGACCGGTCTCGTCCAGGGATGCGACAATTGAATGAACTATCTTGTGACGGCTGAGGTTCCTTAGATCTACCCATTCGCCAAATTCGCTCTCATTAATGAGCCTGGCCTGTTCTACAAGGTAGTGCGCCGGCAGAACGTTAAGGTATCCGTCTTTTCTGGCACCATCAAGATACCAAACCTTGGAATTGTCAGGTGCGGTAACCTTTATCATAAGGGCGTCGAAAGCGGATGCCGTTATCTGGAAGATAACCAGTATTCCCCTTGTCCTGCGTCTCAGGAATACGGGCTCGGCCTTGTAGCCGATGGTATTGAGGGCGCTTGCGACAAGTGCGTTGATGTCAGCGGAATCTCCTGTGCCTTTTTTAAGCACGTCCTTGGCCGGTGACGGATACTTGTCAACATCGTCATTCCATTTTACACGGTCGGCGACAAACTTCACTACTGCAGCAATCTTGGCCTCATCTTCTTCTATTCCTGCAACTGCGGCAAGAAGCTCGTCTTTGTCGCGGTATTTGGCAAAAAAGTCTTTGAGGATTCCGGCATCTATGAAGTCATGGTCTACTGCAGCCCAGTTCTTGTTAAAGGTCTTGTTAACAACACCGGGGATGTAAACGCCGCCAAGGTCGTAAATCACGCGGCTCCTGTACTGGGCAGAATTGAAGGAAAGATTCTCGTCCACCATGGCGGGCATATCCACTGCAGAGAACTTGTCCGTGAACAAACGGTAGCTCAGGGTGCTCATTCCAATCGTTTCAGAGGCATTCTCTTCTGACTGGGAGTAGTCCAGGTGCTCCAGTGAACGCTGGGTCTTTTTGAAAGTAAAATATTCCGGGTAGCTGAAGGTTTCTACTACCTGATTGATTGGAATGTCGGTCTGGAAGACCAGGTCCGGAACATTGGTGTAGTTAGGGGACTCGAAGGTATATTCGACCTCTATGACAGAACCTACTTTAACATTCTCGGCGGTGAAGGAAACCCTGCGGACGTTTTCTGTGAATTTCTCGTCGAACTTGAATTTCTTGGACATCTTGGTCTTTTCCGTCTTGCCGTTCACAAGATTGTAGGTTTCTACCTTGATGTTCTTGATTTCTTCTTTAAGGCGGTTGGTGTAGGTGTAACCGAACTCGAAGTTGGCGTATCTTGTGCCGGGCTCCTTAAGGACTTTGATGCGTTCGTGAACCTTCTTGATGATGGCGAACGTATTGTCCCTGTGAAGGTTGATATCAACCTCCGTTTCAGCTCCTTTATACAAAATAACCGCCACCGCAGAGGTGTCCGGGGCATATTCCGTCATCTCCAGCTCTGCCTTGGAAACATTGCCGAACTTGGGATTGACTTTGATAGTCTGGGCGTTAGCGCCAAAAGTACAGGCGAAAAGCATTACTGCCGCCTGAAAGATGTAAAGTTTAATTGTGCGTCTCATGTGGCGGTGGTTATTTAATATGTTGATTTATTTTATTGACTCTACCAGAGCAAGAACCCTGTTGCGGTTGTCTTCTATGGTGCCTTTGTTGCCGTCGCACTCATAGTATTTACCGGCATTCTTGTAGAATTCAATGAGGGGCTCGGTCTGAGCGTGATATGTCTTGATGCGGTTGGTGATAACGGCATCGGATGCATCGTCAGCCCTGCCTTCAATTGCAGCCCTGTGAGCGATTCTCTGACGGATTACGTCGTCATCGATCATAAGGGAAATAACGGCGGTAACCTTTTCTCCGCGTTTCGCAAGAATTGCGTCCAAGTCTTTTGCCTGTGAAAGGTTGCGGGGGAAGCCGTCAAGAAGGAAACCATCCACACCCTTGATGGTGTTGAATGCGTTCTCTATCATTCCCTCTACTACTGAATCCGGAACAAGGGAACCGGCGTCGATAAGGGTCTTTGCTTCCATGCCGAGCTTGCTGCCTGCGGCTATCTCTGCACGTAGAAGCTCACCTGTGGAGATGTGCTTGAGATTGTATTTCTCTGCTATGGCTCCGGCGTGGGTGCCTTTACCTGCACCGGGAGGACCGAATAAAATGTAGTATTTCATAAGTATCTGATTTTAAAGAGTTTACTTTGTCTTGTCCAGAACGTAAATGTCCATGTAGTTGCGACCAAGCTCGTTGTAGTCAAGGCCGAATCCAACAATGAAATCGTCCGGAATAGAAAGGGCGCTGTAGTCGATCTTGATGTTTTTCTTGTAGCAAGCCGGCTTGAAGAGCATGGTGCAAACCTTAACGCTGGTAGCTCCTTCGTCCTTAACAATCTTTGTCAGAGCCTCAATGGTGTTGCCGGAATCTATGATGTCTTCAACAATGATGACATCCTTGCCTTTGATGTTTCCGGTAAAGTCCATTCGCTTTACCTCACCTGTAGATTTTGTGCCCTCGTAGGATGATACCTTCAGGCAGGCAAGTTCGCAGTTGAAGTTAAGGCGCTTCATCAGCTCTGCCGTGAACATGATTGAACCGTTCAGGATGCAAAGAAGCACGGGAGGTCTGGTGCATCCGCAGTAATCAGTGTTAATCTTGTCTGCAAGTGTGTCAATTGCGGCACAGACTCTTTCGTAGGGAATAGACGGTACGAAGGTTTTGTCGTGTAGTTTTATAGCCGGTTTCATATATGAAAAAATTGTTTTTCCTGTATAAAGTTCAAATTTACGAATTAAAAGTTAAAGTTTGTGAATTTTTTTTAGCATTTAGCTTAAAGCAAGCTTTTTCCCATTTTATTTGTGTCCTAATTCTTAGGATATGCTTCGATTTCTCTTTTGTTTTCTTTTCCCTCTGATTCTTGTTCCGATGCTGGCTGCCCAGGATTTTGAGTCTGCAATTTACCGCCTTTACGGCGATGCCTCCGTTGTCTCTTCCCTTGACGAGACCGACCTTTGGCGGCTGCAGCACTATTATTCAAGTCCCATGCGCCTTAACGACTGTAACAAGTCGGCCCTAGTCCGATGCGGCCTGTTCTCTCCTTACCAGGTAGCCAGTATCCTGGACTACCGGGAGCGTATGGGCGAGATTCTTTCCGTGGCTGAGCTTGCCCTTGTGGATGGCTTCGGAGAGTATTTGGCAGAGGCTCTGGCACCCTTCCTGTCCTTTGAAAAGAGCACCGGGAAGCCCGCAGCCGGCACTTCTGTAAGGCCGATGCCGCCCTTGCGGCAAGGACTGTTTATTCCGACAAAAACCTGTGGCCGCCCTCTGCCCGCGCCTTCTATGTGGGAGCGGATTACGGACGGGTGCGTGTTGTCGCCGGAGACTTCGTTTTCCGCTTTGGACAGGGGCTGGCAGCCTGGAGCGGCATGTCTTTTTCCGGCGCAACTACGCCGCTGGCGCTTTACAAGCGAGGCTCCGGTATAGTCGGAAGTACCTCTCTTGCCGGCAGCAGCGTGCGCGGCGCCGCTGCTATAATAAGCTGGAAGCGGCTGATACTGAGTCCTTTCTGGGCAAAGGGGCCCGGCGGTAACCTTAGCTGGCTTCTGCCCGTCGGGCAGTTTGGGATCTCTTACTATGACTCCGTGGCATCGGCGGACTGCCGCTTCTGCTTCAGTGGTATAGACATTTTTGCGGAAGCTGCTGTGGAAATGAAAAAAGCGCTTGCGGGCCTTTGTGGGGCTGTTTTTCCAATAGGGGAGCGGGGACGATTGGGCTTTCAGGGAAGGTACTATCCGGCCGGTTTTTCCGGAAAGCACTCAGGGGCGCTTCGCACCTGGAGCAAGACTTCGGACGAGTCCGGAATCACGCTTTCTTACGGCTGCGGTGACCTGGCGGCCTCGGCGGACTTCGCCTGCCGCCTCTCCCAAAAGCGTAAACAGCTGAAAATCATCGTATCGGATATATTTAAAATAAGCCCCGTTTGGGCTTTGAAACTAAAGGCTCAGTACCGCACAAGAGACTATGGCAACGGGCGTACAAGGTCTGAACTGCGCTCTGATCTTTGCTATACCCGGCCTTCTTATGCCGTCAATCTGCGCCTGGATGCCGTACACTGTGATAAAACCGGATTCCTGAGCTATGCAGAATCCGGCATCGGACCGGAAAAGGGCAACCGGCTTTGGCTGCGTGCCACTCTTTTCTGGGTAGATAAGTGGAACGACCGTGTGTACAGCTACGAGAGGGACGCGCCCGGCAGCTTCCTTGTGCCCTCATATTATGGCCGGGGCTTTGCCGCATCTGCATATTACAAGGCAAAGTTCTCTCTGGGACGCCGCGGAAGCCTGAGCTGTTATGCCAGGGTCTCGTTTACCGGCTACTGGAAAAACAAAAAGCCATCGGTACCGGAACTCCGGTTATCGGTGGCTTATAGCTATTAAATTGGTCCTCAGTTATTTGCGGGGAATCTTGAGCTTCTGTCCAACGCTAATCTTGGAATTCTTCATGCCGTTAAAGTCCATGATGTTCTTGGCAGAGATTCCGGGGTAATTTGATGCAATCTTGGACAGGGTATCACCGCTCTTTACCTTGTAGATTGTATATTCTCCGGAAGTTGTGGCAGAGCCTGCAGTGTCTTTCTTCTTCTCTGTTGAAACGGTGGCCTTCTTCTCAGAGGTAGACTTAACCGGACCGCGGCCTCCGGGATAGATTTCCAGTCTCTGTCCAACACGTAAGTTGTTGCTGCGCAGGCCGTTCCACTTCTTTATCTGGGCTACGGTAACATGGTATTTGGACGCAATCTTGCCAAGGTAGTCGCCGCTCTTGACCTTGTAAACCACTCTCTCATAGTCGCGGGAAGCTCCGTCATGAATGTCGGACAGGGTGGCGGGAGAGAAGATCTCCGCAGCCTTGTAACGGTAAACGGAATCCTCGTACTCTATGAACGAGCTGGAGAACTTGGAAGGTATCCTAAGAATTGATGTTCCCTCGTTGCCGGGAATGATTTCTTTGATGTACTGAGGATTAAGGTTCCTTAAATCGTCCTCCGGTACGCCTACGACCTCTGTTATCTGCTTGAAGTGCAGGTTTTTCTTGATGTAGAAGGTATCTACATGGGGCGGAAGCGGGGAAGCCTCGGGCCTGATGCCATGCTCTTTATAGAAGTTGAATGCATACATGGCACCCACGAATGCCGGCATATAGCCCCTGGTCTCCCTGGGTAGGTAGGGATATATGGACCAGAAGTCGCTTTTCCCGGCCCTGCGGATGGCCTTGCTCACGTTGCCGAAGCCGCAGTTGTAAGCCGATATAGCCAGGCTCCAGTCTCCAAAAATATCGTAAGCATCCTTCATGTAGCGGGCTGCGGCATCAACCGATTTTACGGGGTCGAAGCGCTCGTCTACATAGGAATTTATCTTAAGACCGTAGCTTCTGGCTGTACTGTACATGAACTGCCACATTCCTTTTGCACGGACCCTTGAAACGGCCGTGGGGTTAAGTGCAGACTCGATTATGGCCATGTATTTAAGCTCCAGAGGCATGTTGTAAGCATCCAGGGTTTCTTCAATGATAGGGAAGTAGTACTCTGCCAGACTCAGCATTGAGGCCATCCTTGAAGGCATCTTCTCTGCGTACATGATCATGTAGTTGCGCACTGTCTCGTTGTACGGCAGGGTTATGAAGGAGTTGATTGATGCCAGTCTTTTAATGAAGACGCTGTCCGGCACGTTGGAAGAGAATTTTTCCGTCTCTGCGGCAAGAAGTGATTCTGTGCTTCCGCTCTGGCGATGCAGGTACCAAAGGTTCAGCAGGCTGTCCATTTCTTCCTGGGTGTAGTTTTTATCTTCGTTTTCTTCGTAAACGCTAAGGATCTCGTCTGCCAGACTGTCTGCAGCGTGGCGCTCTGCAATGGCTTCGTCAAGCTGTGCCTGAAGGGCTGCCACCTGTTCCTTAAGATTTTTGTTTTCGTTGCGGAGTTTATCTCCGCCGGTTACGCCGCAGCCTGCGACAAGGCCCGCAAATGCGGCAAGGGCAAGTATTTGTCCGTATATCTTCATAACATTGTATTTCAAATCAAAACGCCTAGAATGTGAGTCCTATCCGCATGCCGAAGGCGGGAGAGGATAAACCTCCGCTTGCATAATAACTGCCGGGAGGCAGGACGGTTGGGCTCATATTAAAGGAAATGTTGTCGTCGACGTCGAAGTTCTGCATGAATGCAAATACGTTTGCATCAATCACTTGCAGCAGATAAACAGCAATGAAACCGGCAATGAAGTAGTCTCTGTAACGGCGTGATATATTCCTGTAATACTGCGCCGTGGATGCCTGAATTCGGCCGGTATATTCAATGTCCGGGTCTGTAATCTCGTTGTAAATACGAAGGTATCTGTGATAGTTGACGTTCCAGTGATGAATGTAGCTGGCGGTAAACAGCAGGCCGGTATAATAAACCGGAATCTTCCAGTATTCGCCGTTGTAGAACTGTCCCAGACCGGGGAGGAGCAATGAGTAAACAGTGGCCTTGGAAGCCCTTATATGGGTGTCTTCGCGGCCTTTGTGGTAGTTGACAGTTCCGTCCATCAGCATGCCCCAGTATGTCAGGGCCGCTCCGGCGATGCACCAGTTCCTGGTCTTTTTGAACGACGGGTCTCCGGTGCTGTGCCACTTTTTGTTGTAATGAATGCCCAGACCGATTCCTGCACCTATGCCTCCGTAAATGATGGGAAGCTTCCAGTACTGCTTGTTATAGATCTGCTGGCCTCCAAGAAACACCATCGAACCGCCGAACAATTTGCCGTTGCCTATTTCGTTCTTGTGCCCTAGGGCGCCGAAGTATTCCTTGAAGGAAAAGAGTACGTCCGATGTGTCCCTGCGGCTGGTAGAATCCTGGTTATACTGCTGGGTGAAGGCATCCTTGCGGAAGCCGCCCTCGCCTTCGATGAACTGCGCGGCAGCCGGCCTTGATGCCAGGGCCAGTAGCAGAAGAGGTAATATGCTTATTTTCAGAAATTTGAGCACAGCGCGACGGTTTACAGTCCGGACTCTTCCAGAGCTTTTAAGAAGTTGAACATTTCCTGGTCGGAGTCGAAGCGTACTGTCATCGTGCCTTTTCCGGCAGCGGTGCGCTTAAGGCTTATGTTATTGCCAAAGTACTTGCCCATATGCTCCAGAACCTTGTAATAGTCGTCAGGAAGTTCCTGCTGCTTATGCTGGATCGGTGCATCCTCCTGCTCTTTGGACAGCTTCTTTAGTTTGTCTTCCAGGGCGCGGACGCTCATGTCGTTCTTGATTACAAGGTCGCACAGCTGCTCCTGGGCAACGGGGTCCTCTACGGAAAGCAGAACCTTTGCATGGCCAACGCTAAGCAGGCCAACCTTTATGTCGTGCTGCACCTTGGCGGGCAGTTTCAAAAGTCTTAGATAATTGGTTACCGATACACGTTTTTTGCCTACTCTTTCTGCCATCTGCTCCTGGGTAAGGTTGCATTCCTCTATCAGGCGACGGTAGCTCATCGCAACCTCGATAGGGTCCAGATTCTCCCTTTGGATATTCTCTACGATAGCCATTTCCAGCATTCCCTGGTCGTTGGCGTCGCGGATGTATGCGGGAATCATGTCCATGCCGGCCAGACGGCAGGCGCGGTAACGGCGTTCTCCGCTGATTATCTGGTACTTGCCGTTAACCTGACGACGGACGGTAACAGGCTGAATCAGGCCGAAGGTGCGGATGCTTTCTGCCAGCTCTTCCAGTGCCTCTTTGTCAAAGGACAGACGGGGCTGGAAGGGGTTCGGCTCTATCATATCGATAGGGATCCTCAGAATGTCGGATGTGTCCTGGGGCTCCTTAGTGCCGGCTATTTCCTTGTTAACGTAGCCAATAGGCTTGCGCAGTGACTGAACACTGTCAACTTCGCCCAAAAGGGCTCCGAGGCCTTTTCCAAGGCCGTGTACGGGTTTATTCATAATCCGGTTCCTCCTCGTCTGCAGGGTATTCGTTATTGCGCTGAAGCACTTCTTTTGCAAGGTTCAGGTAATTTGTTGTACCATTGCTCATTACGTCGTACAGGATGATAGGCTTTCCGTGCGAAGGCGCTTCTGACAGTCTGATGTTTCTTTGGATAATTGTCTTGAAGATGAGGTCTTTGAAGTGCTCCCTGAGTTCTCCTACAACCTGGGTGTGAACCTTGGTGCGGCCGTCGAACATGGTTACCACAAAGCCTTCGATGGTAAGGTTGGGGTTGAGTCCGTTCTTTACCAGGCGGATGGTCTGCAGAAGCTTGCCCAGTCCTTCCAGCGCGAAGAATTCCGGCTGGACGGGGATAATGACTGAATCCGCTGCGGTAAGGGCGTTAACTGTAATCAGGCCAAGTGAAGGGGAGCAGTCAATGATAATGTAGTCATAGTCATCCTTCACGGGGGCCAGTGCCTTGCGCATTACGGATTCCCTCTCTTCGGTTTCAAGCATTTCTATTTCTGCTCCAACCAGATTGATGTGGGAGGGGATCATGTGCAGGTTGTTCATCTCTGTCTGGATAAGGGCGTCCCTTATGTCCAGCTGGCCGATGAGGACCTCGTACAGTGTCCTTTTCTGGTCGTTGTCAGGAGAGAAATTTAGACCGGAGGTGGTGTTTGCCTGAGGGTCCGAGTCAATGACAAGGACCTTCTTTTCAAGTACGGCCAGCGATGCGGCAAGGTTGATTGCCGTAGTGGTCTTTCCAACTCCACCTTTCTGGTTTGCTATAGCTATGACTTTACCCATATATCAAGTTTTCTGACTGTCTCTTCAAAAATCGTACAATATGCAATCTGCAAATATACTTATTTCTCCGAAATAATCAAAGCGGGTCTACGTCTATCGATATGTGTCCGGACCATTTGTGGTAGGACTCAAAGTCTGCTACAAGCTTGTGGAGGGCATCTTTTGTGCTTTGAAGGCTCTTGTTTCTTGCCAGGGATAGGCGGATGATTCGGATGTGCCTTCCTGCAATTTTATCTACGCTGGGAGAAAATGGACCAAGAAGTGTTCCGGCCTTTGTGCGGCCGAGTCTTTCAGATAGCAGCATGGACAGGTTGTTCAGGCGCTGCTCGAAGCTATCCTGCAGTATGAAATCTATCATCCTTGCATAAGGCGGATAGCCGAATTCCTTGCGCTGCGCAAGCATCTCAGACTCAAATACTTCCGGTGCGATCTGCCCGGACAGGAACTTGTAAACGGGATGGTCGCTGCGGGAAGTCTGGACCATGAGCATGCCTGCCGTGGAGCGGCGTCCGGCCCGGCCCTGAAGCTGGGACAGAATCTGTACCGCCTTTTCGTCTGCGCGGAAGTCCATCAGTCCAATCAGGTTGTCCGCCCCGATAGCTGCGACAAGATTGACGTCCGGAAAGTCAAAACCCTTTGTAAGTATTTGAGTGCCAATAAGAATCTTAATCTTGCCAGAAGCGAATTCCTCTGTGATAACCTTCCTTTCTGCGGCCGGGGTATCGCCGTCAAGGCGTGCAATGGCTGCGTCCGGGAACAAGGCGGATGCTTCCTCTTCTATCTTCTGCGTGCCGGAGCCCATGCCCTGCAGGGTTCCGCCGCAGGAGGGGCAGGGCTGCGATGCCTTACGCGCCCCGCAGTAATGGCAAACCAGCTGGCCGGAATCTTTATGATAGCTCATCGGAACATTGCAGCGCGGGCACTTCACTATTTCTCCGCAGACAGTGCATTGCATGGCTGTGGAATAGGCCCTGCGGGCGCGAAGAACCAGCACCTGGCCGCCTTTGTCAAGGGTCTTTTGTATTTGTGCGATAAGCTTCCTGGAGAAGCTTCCGACCATGCCGTTCTTCTTGAATTCTGCCTGAGTGTCAATTATTTCCACGGTTGAACCCTTGCTGCCGAAGTATCTTTCTCTCAGGACTATCCGGGCATATTTCCCGTTAAAGCAGTTGAAAAGAGTTTCCAGTGACGGCGTGGCCGAACCAAGCAGAAGTTTAGCTCCGTGGATGGTTGCCAGTACGGCTGCGCAGTCGCGGCCGTTATATCGTGGCGTAGAGTCCTGTTTGTATGCGCTGTCGTGCTCTTCGTCCACCACGACAAGCCCAAGATTCTTGTGCGGCAGGAAGATGGCAGAACGCGTTCCCAGCACAACGTAGGGCTTTTTCCTGACGGCATCGGTCACAAGACTGCGGCTGCCGGCGGACTCTGCGGAATGGTAAGTATAAAGGCGCGGCCCAAAATAGGCGAGCAGACGCTCTTCAAGCTGACCGCTGAGTGCAATCTCCGGGACCAGAATAAGGGCGTTGCGTCCCTGGGCAAGGGTTTCGCTTGCCAGGCTTATGTAGATTTCTGTTTTTCCGGAGCCGGTTACGCCGTCCAGAAGGGCTGGCTTGCCGTCGATGAATGATCTTCTGATGGCGCCCAAGGCTTCTGTCTGGGCCTTGCTTAGTTTGGCCTGAACAGGCTCCCAGGGCAGGGTGTCGTCCAGCAGGGCCAACTGCTCCTTGATGCGCCGGGCGGCCTCAAGCAGTGCAGCCTTCTTTTTTGTGCCTTCCCGTGCCGCCTCGGCCTTGGCAAGCTTGTCTTCCAGGGCCTCATGCAACCTTGCTATCCTGGCCGTCTGGTCTTGTTTGACGATGACGGATGGACAGGCAATCTTGTACACCTCTCCTATGGTGCAGAGGTAATAGTCTGCGATAAACTTCCACAGTTTGAGTTCAGCCTCGGTTATATCCGGAAGATTATCGGGGACATCGGCAAACTTGACTTTGGAAGGATCGGCGGGAACAGGACAGTATGTATTGATTACAACGGCGCTGTATGGCCTGCCGGCGAAGTTTACCTTGATTCGGCTGCCACGATGAACGTCCATTCCCTCTGGTAAAAGATAATACGGGAACCACTCAAGTCTGAGCGGAACTATAACCTGTATGTATCTCTTTTTTTCCATACCGCTAAGTTAGCTATTCTTGAAATAATTTGCTATTTTTGTAAGGACTTTGCACTAAAACTTTTTTCAAAATATGAAACTCAGATTCTTTGTTCTTGCAGCAGTTGCTGCCATGACACTTTCATGCGGAGAAAACGCAGAGGAAGCCTTTGTTAAAGACATCGAGGCATATCGCCAGCAGATGGGCAATGTGGGACTTGCCGTAGCAGTGGTAAAGGACAACAAGATTGTTTACCATGCGAACTTCGGTGTTAAAGACATTGAAACCCAGGAGCCTGTACAGGATAATTCGCTGTTCAGGATTGCCTCTATTTCCAAGTCTTTCAGCGCAGTTTCAATGCTGCAACTGGTAGAAAAAGGCCTTGTAAGCCTTGATACCGATGTCAGCGACCTGGCCGGTTTCCCCGTGCGCAACCCTAAGTTCCCGGACAAAGTCATCACCCTTGAGCTTTTGATGTCCCATACATCCAGTCTCAATGACAGCCAGGGCTACTTTACCCTTGACGTCATCAATCCCGATGCAAATCCCAACTGGGCAAAATGCTATAACGACTACGCTCCCGGCGAAGGCTACGAGTACTGCAACCTGAACTACAATATGGTGGGCACCTTCATAGAGAAACTGTCTGGTGAAAGGTTCGACCAATATGTAGTGCATCATGTCCTTGAACCCCTTGGACTGTATGGCGGCTATTGTGTAGATTCCCTTGATACGTCCCGCTTTGTCAAGCTTTACAATTACGACGCTAAGCAGGATAAGATGGTAGAGCAGGCAGAGGCTTATGCTCCCCGCCGCGACCGCATCGACAATTACCGATTCGGTTACGATACTCCCGTATTTTCACCTACCGGCGGTATGAAGATTTCTGCCTGCGACCTTGCCAAATACATGATGATGCACATGGGCTACGGTACTTCTCCGGACGGTGTTACGCTCATTACAAAAGAGCATTCACAGTCAATGCAGACTCCTCGTTCAGACGAAGAGCATTACGGCCTTGCAATTGGTATCGTGGATGACCGCATCCCCGGCGTAACGCTCGTAGGCCACACCGGAGGCGCATACGGACTTCGCAGTGCCATGTACTTTGCTCCGGACCGCAGCTACGGCCTTGTCATGATAAGCAGTGGCTGCAAGGTGGACGGCGAAGGTGACCAGAACATCATCAACGGCACCCTCACCAGAATGTACAACCATTTTTGTAAGTAATAGTCTGTAGAAATATATTTATTATATTTGCAGCAAATTACCCGAATATGCTAATTGTTTTGAAACTTCTGGGCTCCATCGCCCTTCTTATTTACGGAATGAAGGTGATGAGCGAGGCTTTGCAGAAGATGGCCGGCCCTCAGCTTCGACATTTGTTGGGTGCAATGACATCCAACCGATTCTCTGGCGTAGCAACAGGTGCTCTGGTTACCGTGGCCGTGCAATCATCCGCTGCGACAACCGTAATGACGGTGTCGTTCGTGAATGCGGCCCTGCTGACGCTGACTCAGGCCATATCGATCATTATGGGTGCCAACATCGGTACCACAATGAGCGCCTGGATCATGTCTGCCGGCTTCTCCTTCAACATCGCAAATCTGGTCTGGCCAGCCTTCCTTATAGGTATCATCCTTATCCAACTGGGCAAGCATCGCTACATAGGAGACTTCCTCTTCGGACTCAGTTTCCTGCTCTTTGCCCTGGGCATGCTTAAGACCACGGGCGTAGAGATGGACCTGGCCAGCAATCCGGCCGTTGTGGACTTCTTTGCAAGTTTCAAGACAAATTACGTTACCATATTGCTATTCCTGCTTATAGGTACCGTCCTGACGGCGCTGGTGCAGAGTTCCGCAGCCCTTATGGCTATAACGATGGTTCTTTGTGCTACGGGTGCGATTACCATCTATCAGGGCATTGCTTTGGTAATGGGTGAAAACATCGGTACTACCGTAACAGCCAATCTGGCCGCCCTGAATGCCAATACCCAGGCCCGCCGTACGGCTATGGCGCACCTTCTGTTCAACGTCTTCGGCGTTATTTGGGTGCTTATTTTCTTCTTCCCCTTTGTAAGGATGGTTTGCGGTCTGGTTGACCTGGATCCTACTGCATCGGAGCAGGATCCTACCAAGCTTTCATTCGCACTGGCAGCCTTCCATACCTGCTTCAACCTTATTAATACATCCATCCTTATCTGGTTCATTCCGCAGATAGAAAAGCTGGTTTGCAAGTTCATCAAGAAGAAGCAGTCAGAAGAAGAGGATGAATTCCGCCTGCAGTTTATTCGCGGCGGTATCATGAAGACCCCGGAAATTTCCGTACTTCAGGCACAGAAAGAGATTGTTTCCTTCGGAGAACAGACCCAGCGTCTCTTCAGCCTGGTGCGTGATCTTTATGCTACTCAGGAAGACCAGCCCTTTGAGAAGCTCTTCGAGCGTATCAAGAAGGGTGAGGATGTCAGCGACAAGATGGAGAACGAGATTGGCAAGTACCTTGGAGACGTCGGTTCCGCCCACTTGTCTGATGAAACCAAACTTAAGATCCGTTCAATGATGCGTGAGATAGGGGAGCTGGAGTCCGTTGGCGACAGCTGCTTCAGCCTGGCCCGTATCATGCGCCGCAAACGCGACCATAAGCTTTGGTTCAATGACGAGATTAACCACGGTATACTTCAGATGTACGAGCTTATCGATGAGGCCCTGACCCAGATGAATATCGTCCTTAGCGGCCGCCTTGAAGAAATCAACATCAATGCGACTGCCGGCATAGAGCAGCGGATTAACGACCTTAGAAATTCCCTTAAAAAGCAGAATATCGCCAATCTGGACAATCAGACATACAGTTACGAACTTGGTACGGTTCTGAACGACCTTATTGAGGAATGCGAGCAGACCGGTGACTATATCGTCAATGTTGTTGAGGCTAGGGTTGGCAGTAAACTTCACGAGATACAGGCATAATGAAAATGAAACTATCCATAATGGCTGCAGCTGCAGCCATCCTTCTGGCTTTCAGCGCCGGTGCACAGACCCAATTGAAGAAGGTTTATGATACTTCCATCAATCCGATGGAGCAGATTGACAAGGCCTTGGTAAAGGCAAAGGCGGACGGGAAATTCGTGCTTTGCCAGGTTGGCGGCAACTGGTGCATCTGGTGCCTGCGCTTCGCGGATTTTGTTTCCAAGGACGCCGATCTTACCAAGATTATCGACGACAATTTTGTTTACATTCACGTGAATTACGAGCCCAGGAATAAGGATCCCAAGGTTAAGGAGGTGGCTCAGAAGATGTTAAAGCGTCTTGGCGGTTGCGACCGTTTCGGTTATCCGGTTTTTGTGGTTCTTGACCAGAATGGAAAGGTGGTTCACATCCAGGATTCTTCCTATCTTGAAGATGGTGGTAGTGGCTACGATAAAAAGAAGGTCCTCAGTTTCTTCAATCATTGGACTCCTTCAGCAGTGAATCGTTAATAGTCATGGTATTAGGATTGACATCCATGAAAACTAAAGGAATCAAGCTTATTATCTTTGACTTTGACGGAACGCTTGGGGATACCAGACGGAATATCATTATGACTATGCAGATGACAATCAAAGAATTGAATCTGCCAAACCGTAATGAAGCGGAATGTGCCTCTACCATCGGCGTTCCGCTGGCAGAGGGTTTTAAAATACTGTTCCCCGGCCTTTCAGAGGAACGTTACACCATTTGCGCGGACACTTACAGGCGTATCTTCAAAGAGAATCTTCAGAATATAAAGCCGGACGCTTTCCCCGGAGTAATTGAGACTCTGGCGGAACTCAGCAAACAAGGTTATACGCTTACCATCGCGTCTTCGCGCTCCAGGGCTTCACTTGTAGAGCTTACGCATAATATGGGGATATCGGACTACATCTCATACCTTATTGGAGCGGACGATGTTGTTGAAGCAAAGCCAAAGCCAGAACCTGTGCTTAAAACCCTTGCAGCCAAGGGTTTCAGTGCCGAAGAGACTCTTGTGGTGGGCGATATGGCTGTTGATATTCTTATGGGTTCCAGCGCCGGGGCAAGTACCTGTGGCGTTACCTGGGGCAACGGCTCACGCAAAGACCTGGAGGAGGCCGGTGCAGATTTCATTATAGATAGTATGGAAGAACTTCTGAAGTAAGCCAGACAAGCCCCAAAAGAAATGTGGTCCGGAGCGTAAGTTTCCGGACCACTTTACTTTTGGGCGAGGGAGATTCCCGGTCTGGGCCGGGAATGACTGTTATCGTGTCTTCCAGTAAGCTTTAACGTCCTCCCAGTGGTAGTAGGGAGCCACGTCTGTCTTAACGGCGGGAATGGAAGTCTCGTTCTCGTTCAGCAGGAACTTGACAAGAATATCGTCGGATCCATCCTTACGGTAGAACACAAGCTGAAGGTTGGCCGCCATCGGAATAAGCTTGTCAATAGAAATGTGCTTATACAGGTTCTTAATGTCCTGGGTGCCACCCATGGCCTCTTTTATACCCATAAGGTATGTAAGCGGAAGAATGGAACCATCGTGGCTGAAGCGAAGGCTAAGTGTTGGCTTGCCGCCCCGGATCACCTTGCAGGCAATAGTCTCAATGCTGTCGCGAATCAGTCTCTGATGCTCGTATTTGGGCGTAGAACCAGGGATCAGGCCGCATTCCAGCAGCCAGCCGGCATTATAGAACTGCCAAATGCAGAACAACTCCTCTTTTGTGAAAACATCCGCCAGGGACAGGCCCTGTTCCGGAACGTTCTGAAGATCGGATGCAATATTGTACAAAGCCTCGGCAAGCTTATAACCGTCAATGAATTCCTCTGCCTTTGCCAGGTCAGTAAACAGGCTCTTCATATAGCGCTTGGTGCTCATTCTTTCCGTGATAGCTTCCACCTTATCGGACAATTCCTTGGTAAGTTCTGTCTTCTTGGGCTTTACGTCGTCATTATGCACAATGTATTTCCAGTCGCTCTTGCTGGCATCCATGCGGATGTCAAGAGTCGGGTTCAGGCCCTGCAACTCATTGCAGAAGTTGAACATGCTTATCATGCAGCGGCCGACTGTAGAAGATTTGGCATCCACTTTCAGAGGCTGAGACAGCAGGGAAGGGAAGCGGTCGTACATGCGATGCGCAATCTGGCGGTGCTGAAGGCCGCCAAGGGCGGTAAGGTCTCCGTCGCGTTTGTAAGCATTGTCATAACCCTTTTTCAGGGTCTCAAGCACCTTCGCACCTTTTTGCGAAAGAATGCCGAACTGTGCCGCAGAATCCAGTTTGTTTATGGCAAGAATGTAGTAATCGTTCTCTGTCATGTATCTGGAACCGTGACGGCCGAAGTGGCTGATATAGAAGGGCTCATAGCCCTCCGGTGCAGGTGTAAGGGCCTTCTGTGTGGGGCCCGGGTAGGCTAAATAATTAGCTCCCAGGCGGTTTGTGTCCTTGAAAAGCTCCTTCTTAGTGGTCTGTGCCGATGCCCCAAAGGAAATAAGGAGCAGCGTTGCTATTATTATTCTGGTCTTCATTTCTTTTCCGGGGTTTTATAAACGATGTTTGCCTCTTTAAGCATGTTGCGGTAGTATGGCTCGACGTCGGACCAATGATAAAAAGGATAGCAATCTGTCTTGATGGGAATTGAAGTCTCGTTTTCGTTCATCATGAACTTGACCAGAATGTCGTCAGAACCGGCCTTGCGAAAGAAGACCAGCTGAATATTAGCCGCCATGGGGATAAGGCGGATGATTGAGAAGCGATGGTGCAGGTTCTCAAGATCGTCCGTGGCGCCGGTTGCCTCCTGGAAGCCAAGCACATAGGCAAAGGGCAGCACAATGCTGTCGTGGCCGAAGCGAAGACGCAGGCCGTTCTTTCCGGAAGCGATTAGCTCCGAAGCCTCGTCAAGGAAGTTCTGGAGCAAGGGGTAGATCCTGTAATAACTCTTCTTAGAGCCGGGCATAAGGCCTTCCCAGATGCACCAGCTGGCATTGTAGGCACGGAAACCGTCAATCATGCCGTCCTCTCCAAAGACGTCGTCAAAGCTGATTTTCAGTTCCGGCAGGCAGTACATGTCGGAGGCAATATTGTAAAGGTCGTCGGCAAAAGTGTACTGGTCGATGAAGGTCTTTGCGCGTTCGGGATCGGTGAAAATAGCCTGCAGCTGGGGCTCTCCGCTAAGCATTTTACGCTTGAACTTTTTGAGCTTGTTGTACAGCTCTCCGTCTGTGTCTGACTCCGGCACTACGATGTTCTTGTTGGACTTGATGTAGTAAAGGTCGTGCTGGCTGGCGTCCATTGAGAACTGAAACGACGGGTTCAGGGACTTAAGCTCGTTGCAGAAGTTTGCCATGCTAAGCATTACGCGCCTTGAGTCCGAAGAATTTGCCACAACGCTAAGAGGCTGGCTCATCAGCGATGTGTAATTGTCGAACATCCTTCGCGCGATGGCCTTGTGCTGCCTTGCACCCAGGTTTGTAAGCTCTCCTGCGCGGTTCTTTGCGTTTGCCGCAGCAATCTTGATGCGATGGCGGACACTCTTTCCGTATTCTGTAAGAAGGCCCAGAGTCTTGGCCGTATCCAGTTGCTGACAAATGCGTTTGTAGTGCTTGTCGCTGGTAAGATACCTTGCTCCGTGGCGGCCGTAATGGCTTATATAGAAAGGCTCGTAGCCTTCCGGGGCAGGGGTGATATGACCGGTCGGTACCGGATAGTTGGCGTAATTGGCGGCTGCCAGATCAATGTGAGAGAGTAGCTCCTCCCTTGTAGTTTGTGCGCCTGCCGTCCAGGAAAGGAGCAGCAGGCACACAATAGTAAATCTGAGTCGCATCATAGTACTAAACCATCAATGCTCCAACAAGGCCGAGGATGGCGTAGAACTCAGGAAGTGCGGCGTAGATAAGGGTGTTGGTGAACACGTCGTGACCCTGGCTTACACCAACGATACCGTTGGCGCAAACCTTACCCTGACGGATTGCAGAGATCATGCAGACAAGACCAACGCAAAGGCCGATGCCGAAGACCTTGAGGCCTTGCTCGGGTACGTTGCCCATAAGCATGAAGAAGGCAACGAAGCCATAGATACCCTGGGTTGCCGGCAGTGCAGAGAGCACCATGAAGTTACCGGATGCTTCCGGTTTCTTTTTAAGTCCGCCTTCGGCGGCGTTGCCTGCGATGGTTGTGCCAATCGCGCTTCCGATACCTGCAAGAGCCAGAACAAGGCCCAAACCAAGATAACCGAGAATTGTTTCAAGTGTCATAACTTTTTGATTTTTATTTGTTTATATTATTAATCATTTTGTTTTACCTTCTTTACAGGGTCGTAGATCCTGGCTCCGCCCTCATAGCTGGAATTCTTGAAGAACTCCAGGAAGTTAAGACGCAGAGGATGTACAAAGGCACCCAAAGCTGCCATCGCTACGTTTAGTGTATGGCCAATTATGATGATCAGGATAAAGAATATCCAGTTTGCAGCGGCTCCGTCGCCAAGGACCTTGGCTCCAAGCTCGTTGAAGGCAAAGCCCAGTTTTGCGCCGGCAAGTCCAAGGGCGTACAGACGAAGGTAGCTGAGTACATCGCCCAGAAGTCCGGTGGCAGTGTTGTATGTCTCCCAAAGACCCGCACCAAAGTTTACCATAGGGTTGCGGTGAAGATCGTTCAGGAAGAAAATGCCAATGGCTGACAGTATGCCAAGGGCGATGAGTATCCACTTTGTAAGGGCGGCATCGATTACGCCAAGCAGGGCAAAGCCTCCTACAACCACGCTTCCTACAATGAGCAGCGTCCAGCCCCAGGTGCCAAGGGAACCAAGGAAACCATTATTCTTGGTGGCATAGATTGTCTTTACGACCAGCGCCAGGCAGATGTGGAAAATACCCACCAGTATGGCCAGAACCATTGTTCCGTCGTAGCCGGCTATCTGGGACGGCAGGAAGATGCTTTGGAACGGGGCCATGCATTCCCACTGTGCGATGTCTATTGAGAAGAAGGTGTGGAACAAGAAGCCTATTACCGTAGTGGCCACGCCAAGAACGGTAACAAGCGGAGCAAAGGATGCGGCGCCCTTCGCTTTGCGAAGCAGCAGGCCCACACCTGTGAGAACCAGGCCGTATCCAGCGTCTCCCATGCAGAAGGCAAAGAACAGCATGAAGAATACAGAGATGTACGGGGTAGGGTCGAAGCCGTTGTACTGCGGGCGGCCGTACATGTCCGTAAGGACGGTGAACATCTTTGTAAACTTATTGTTCTTCAGGTGGATAGGAGGTCTGTCCTCTACTGCGGCGGCTTCCTTAAGGTAGAATACTCCGGCTTCTTCAAGGGCGGCGGTAACTGCCGCGTCGTACTGCTCAGGGGCGTAGCCAACCATCGTGACGATGGTGTCTTCTGCCGCAGGAGTTGCGCTTACGCCGGCAAGGTAGAGGTCAAGTCGTGATAAGGCGTTACGCAGACTTTCCTCAAATTCCGGCATTCGCATTTTAAGTGCTGCAATCCTGCCCTCCATGACGCGAAGGTTCTTTTCTTCCTCTGCGAGTCGGGCCTTAAGGGCGTGGTGGTCTCCTGACGGGGCCGGAATCTCTCCCGGAAGGGAATCTTCGCCTGCAACTACAAAGTAAACAGCAGCCTTGGTGCGATTAATAACAGAGAGCGCGAAATCTTTCTCCCACTGCGGCTGGAATTGCTTTTCGCTAAGCCTGTGGAAGTGGATGGGTATGCCGGCCTCTGCCAGCTTCTGTATGGTCTCAGTGTTGAAGGAACCCCAGACGCGAAGGTCTTCGGCTTCCTGCTGCAGGGCTTTTACCTTGGATTCTGCCTCTGAGTAACGCATCAGCGTGGCGCCTGCGAGCCGGACGGCATCTTTGCCCTCCTTCTGGTAGGGGATGGGCTCTGTGCCTTCCGGAATTTCAATCTTGTTCAGGCCCTGGATAAGGCCATTTACAAGATCTATCTCTCCTGCAAGTTTTGCAGATGCTTCGTCAACAGGTTTTGTAGAGCGTACGATATCCACCAGACCAAGGTCTCCAAGTCTGTCAACGAAACTGTCCTTATCTCCGCTCAGGAGAATGAAGGAGTATTTTGTCATTTTTGATATCATACCGTAGCCTCCTCTTCCTGGTCTTCTTCGGCCGCATGGCGGCTCTTTACTATCTTGGACGAAGCCTTGGACAGGTTTTCTTCGTCTTCCATGTAGCGTTTAATCTTGCGGATGGCCTCTTTGTAGCCCGGAATCTGAACCTTTTCGTACAGGTTCACCTTTTGTGTGGTCTTCTTGCGCTGGAACTCCAGTATGCGGCTTTTCTCTTTATAGACCTCGGCCTCTATACCAAGGCGCGAAATCTCTTTCAGAATTGCCACTCCGTCTGCGAACCATGCCGGTTTTGTGAATGCGTTGAACGGAGCGATATCGTACGATATGTCCTTCAGCGCGGGAGTCTTTACACCGGCCACCTTAACGGTAATCAGTTCCACATCCTTGATGGAGATGAGGCCGGGCTCGAACTCGTTCCACAGTGCCGCCAGATAGTCGTAGCGCTGCAGGGCGTTTTCAAGGTCCTGGGCAAGCTTGTCTGAATACTCCTTGGCGCGGCGAACCTCCAGGCGCAGTGCGCTCTCCTTGTTCTGCAGGGTAGGGAGAGCTTTCTCGCGCACCTTCAGCTGTTTGCCAAGGTTGTTCAGAGAAGTCTTGTTATATTGAAACTTTATTGCCATTAAGCTTTCCAGTATTTGTCTATAAGTGCCTGACGGATACCGGTTTCTGCCTTAGAGAAGTACTTGCCGAAGAGCTCCCATGCCGTATCCAGCATCTGGTCGATGCGGATGTTGACGTCAATAGAGAGCAGTCGGGTAGCGTACTCTTTTGCGTATTCAAGGCAGCGGTGGTCGTAGTCGCTAAGGTCAAAGCCGTTTTCCAGCTTTGTCTTGGCGTTCTGTGCATCTGCATAGAGACGTACGCCGGCGTTCATTACCTGGCTGTGGTCTTCGCGGGTCTGTTTGCCCTGGACAAGCTGTTTAAGTCGGGACAGGCTGCGGAAGGGGTCGATGATAACCTTTCCGGAGTCAGAGTCTGCGCGCAGGAACAACTGTCCCTCTGTGATATATCCGGTGTTGTCAGGGATGGCGTGTGTAATATCACCGTCGTTAAGGGTTGTTACGGCGATGATGGTGATAGAGCCGCCTGAAGGCAGCTGTACGGCCTTTTCGTATATCTTTGCAAGGTCTGAATACAGGGAACCAGGCATACTGTCCTTTGACGGAATCTGATCCATACGGTTGGATACGATTGAAAGGGCATCTGCATACAAGGTCATATCGGTAAGCAGAACCAGCACTTTTTCATTTTTGTCCGCTGCGAAGTACTCTGCAGCCGTAAGGGCCATGTCCGGGATAAGCAGGCGCTCTACCGGCGGCTCTTCGGTGGTGTTTACAAAGCAGATAATCTTTTCCAGCGCACCTGCAGCCTCGAAGCTGTGGCGGAAGAACAGGTAGTCGTCGTTGCTAAGACCCATACCGCCAAGGATAATCTTGTCAACGTCGGCACGCAGGGCAACGTCTGCCATAACCTGGTTGTAAGGCTGGTCCGGGTCTGCGAAGAACGGAATCTTCTGTCCTGATACGATAGTGTTGTTTAGGTCGATGCCGGCGATGCCGGTAGGAATCAGCTGTGACGGCTGACGACGTTTGTAAGGGTTGACGGACGGGCCGCCGATCTGCCTTTCCTCTCCTTCAACCTCAGGACCTCCGTCGATAGGGTGCCCGTAGGCGTCGAAGAAACGGCCGGCCAGCTGGTCGCTTACCCTCAGTGAAGGCGGTGCGCCCAGGAACCTGACCTCTGCATCCGTAGGGATGCCTTCCGTTCCGGAGAATATCTGCAGGGTGACAAGATCACCTTTTGTACGTACAACCTGCGCCAGGCGGCCTGCCACTACTGCAAGTTCGTCGTTGGAAACGCCCTTCGCCCTAAGTGACACGGTTGCCTTTGTAATGGCTTCCAGCTGGGTGTAAATTCTTTGGTATGCTTTATTCTCCATTATCTTCTGTCAGTTTGGAAATTTGTTCACGGTAAGAGTTGAATGCTTCGCTCTGCCAAGGTGAGTAGTTCATCTGGCGAAGCAGGTTGATCAGGTTCTTGAACCAGTCGCGGCAGGCTTCGAAGTCGGCAAAACTGAACTGCTTGTCGCAGATGTCAAGAATAAGGTCAAGCATGAATTTCTGGCGCTCTACGGGGCAGAGTGCGTCAACATCGTCGAAGGCGTCCTGCTGCAGGAAGCAGAAGTCTATGAGCTCGCTCTTCCAGAAGGTCTCGTGGTAGCTCATAGGAACGCCGTCGTCTCCTAGAATGTTGATCTGGTCGTAGGCTTCACGGCCGCGGCGAACTATGTTCTTTGCCTTTCCGATGCGCTCTACCCAGCCTTCCTCGACGGTTTTGTTAAGGTATTCCTGGATCTCCGGGTACTCAAGGTACTTGGAATATGAGTCGATAGGATTGACGGCAGGGTAGCGTTTCTGGTCTGCACGGTTCTGCTCAAGTGCGTAGAAGCAGCGTGCCGCTTTCTTGGTAGATTCGGTTACGGGCTCCTTAAGGTTACCGCCGGCAGGGGATACCGTACCTATGAAGGTGATGGCGCCCTTCTGTCCGTTGTTGAGGATAACCATGCCTGCACGTGAATAGAAGTTGGAAATGATGGCGGAAAGGTCAACCGGGAAAGCATCGGCACCCGGAAGTTCCTCCATACGGTTACTCATTTCCCTGAGGGCCTGTGCCCAACGGGAGGTGGAGTCTGCCAGCAGCAGGCATCGAAGTCCCATGGCCCTGTAGTATTCGCAAATGGTCATGGCCGTGTAAACGGATGCCTCGCGGGCTGCGACAGGCATGTTCGATGTGTTGCAGATAATGGTGGTACGCTCCATCAAGTGACGTCCGGTATGGGGGTCGATGAGTTCGGGGAATTCGGTAAAGATTTCCACAACCTCGTTGGCTCGTTCGCCGCAGGCTGCCATAACGATAACGTCAGCCTCGCCCTGCTTTGCAATGGCGTGCTGAAGCACCGTCTTGCCACAACCGAAGGGGCCCGGAATAAAGCCTGTACCGCCTTCTGCAATGGGGTTGAAGGAGTCGATTACGCGAACTCCTGTTTCCATGATGCGCTCCGGCCTGGGTTTCTCTTTATATGCCTTGACGGCCACCTTAACCGGCCACTTCTGGGTCATGGTAACGGGAACGTCCTCTCCTTCCTCGTTGGTAAGGACGGCAATCTGCTTATCTATGTTGTAACTGCCTGCGGGGACAATCTCCTTAACCGTATACTCTCCTTTGAAAGAGAAAGGTACCATGATTTTGTGGGGAAGCCAACCTTCCTTGACTTCTCCAAGCCAGTCTGCGGCAATTACTTTGTCGCCGACCTTGGCAATGGGCTCAAAGTCCCATAGGGTCTCGTGGTTAAGAGGCTCTGTGTATTCTCCTCTTTTAAGGAAAACTCCTTCCATGGAGGTAAGGTCGTTCTGAAGTCCGTCATATACTCCTTTCAGAAGGCCCGGTCCAAGGGTTATTTCCAGCATCTTGCCCTCGAATTCCACCTGCTCTCCGTTTTTAAGGCCGCGGGTGCTCTCGAAGACCTGAACCTGTGCGTATTTGCCGTTCACCTTGATAACCTCTGCCATTAGGCGGGTGCCTCCGGTGCTTATGTAGCAAAGCTCATTCTCTGCCACAGGACCATTTGTGAGGACGGTGACCAGGTTGGATACGATGCCGGTTACTGTGCCTGTTGTTTTAGCCATATCTTGTGATTTTTATTTTATTTCTCTGTATAATTTACGCCTTTGAAGGTGCTCTGGACATCTTCTGTAAGCTTGCGGAACAGTGCGCGTCCTGTTGATTCGTCCAGTACGAGCCATCTCTGCACAATATGCAGCTTGGCCAGGAAGCCAAGGACTGCGTCAAGGTCGAAGTAATCGAAGATTGTAAGATCTTCTATCTTTTGCCAGTACAGTTTGTCGATGGCTCTTTCCTTTACAAGGATGTCCGGGTTCGAGTAAACCTTGTCCAGGGTTGCTTCCAGTTCCGGTTCCGGCTCTTCTATAGGCATGAAGATGTCTTCGTCTATCGGACGGCCAAGGGCCATGTTGAGGCTGCGTACCTTGGCGTTGCGAACCTGCAGGTCAAAGCCGAAGAACTCCTTGATGAAGCGGTTGCTGCTTGCAAGAGCCTTGGTGTAGAGTTCTTCTGTTAGCTTTTCGTCGTCCCAACTGTCCGTAAGGATATCTGCTACGGCAAGGTCCTTTTCGCTGAGCTGGTCACGCACGAAGTCGATAATCTGCGTGGCAGTCTCCTGCGACGGGCCCTTGTCAGGCTCGATGTCCGGAAGCGATGCTATTATGTATTCGTAGTTGTCCATTGCAGCCTAGCCAAAGAGGAGTTTCTTTGTTGCGGGACGCAGGTATTCTCCGATAAGGGAGCTGAAGGTTTCGTCTGTGAGCGAAACAAAGTAGCTGCCGTCAGCGGGGCCAATTGTAAGGCCGCCGGCAACCTTCTTGGAAAAGCTTACCTTGACCTCTTTGCCTACTGCCTTGGGAAGTTCCCCTGCTACAAAAGGCTCAAGGTCTTTCTTGAGTTTCTCCGGCAGAACCATGGCTATGTCTTCAGGATTTTCTGCGCTGAACTTTTTGGCGACTTCCTTGATAATCTCCTTAAGGAAGGCGGGCTCTGACAGGGCGTCTTTAACGGGCTCTGCGGCAATCTTTGTCACTACCAGGTTCTCGATATCCTTTTTGGTAGCCTGAATTGTCTGTGCCGATGCCATCTTCAGGTCACTTTCTATCTTGTGCCTGTAATCTTCTGCATCTGCCTTGGCCTTGGCAATGATGTCATCTGCCTGTTTTGTTGCCTTTGCCACAATGTCGTCCGCCTTTTTGCGGGCTTCGGCAAGAATGGCTTCTCCTTCCTGTTTGCCTTTTGACAGACCCTCGTTGTAAAGCTTGTCTGTCAGCTGTTGCAATTTGTCGTTCATAGATGTATATGTGATTTATTTATTATCTATCTTCAACCAATAAAGGTAGCAATAAATATCCATATTTCAAAGACAATAAAACACATATTACCCTCCGAAAGGCCATAACCCAAAATAATCAGGCCTCCGGAGGGTAATATATGTTTAAAACTCTAAATTAAGTATTTAGAAAGCTGCGATGAGTTCTTCGTTGGTGCAGGCGGGAGCGCCGTAGCAGATCTTGAGGTACTCAAGACCGTAGAGGTAATCCTGCTCCGTGAAGGAGTTGGTAGCTTCTTTTGCCACTACTACGTCGTAGCCAAGGCAGTATGCGTCTGCAGAGGTGTGACGTACGCACATGTGGGTGTGAAGACCGGTCATGATGACAGTCTTTACACCGAGCTCCTTAAGAAGGATGTCAAGATCTGTCTGGAAGAAGCCGCTGTATCTGCGCTTGGGAATTACATAGTCGCATGCCTGGGGTGCAAGTTCAGGAATGACCTGTGCGCCGGGAGTTCCGACAAGGGCGTGGTCGCCCCAGATTTCAAGTTCACGGTCAATCTTGGGAAGGTGTGCGTCGTTGCAGTAGATAACGGGTACGCCTGCCTTGCGTGCAGCATCAAGAAGTTTTGCGGTTGCGGGGACGATGTCTCTTGCCCTGTCGCAGCCGATTGCGCCGGTAACGAAGTCGTTGAGCATGTCAACAACCAGGATGGCGGGTTTGTTAAGTTTTTCCATTTCCTTATTTAAAAAGTTGTTGTTTATATCCTTGTATCAAGGGACCGCAAAATTAGGAATAAATAATTAATCTACAAACGTAATACCTACCGGAACATCTACCTTGAATTCTGTTTTTGATTTGAAAACATGTATTTGTCCATATGGAGTATTCTGAGTGATTTCTACCCAATCTACACCGTCCGGAAGAGTAGGATTAATCATGCATTTGCGATATCCGGGCTCAACGGGACTTATGCCGCCCAGCCCTTCGAAGAACCATCGACCTATGCCGTTATAGCAGTTGTGAAGGTGGCTGCGTCCGCCATCCCACTCTTCCCATGTGCCGGTTGCCCCATTATCTATCATGTACAGATATCCGGGATAATCTCTGTTCTTGAGCGTTTTGTACATCCAATTTGTCAGCAGGCAGTCAATAATCGCCCATTCAGTAATAACGGGAATGCCAACCAGACCCGTCGCTATATGGGTACTGTCTGCATTGGGATAATCCGGGCTGATGCCAAGAATCATAGGAAAGATATTGTCTAACTGGCTGCCGGAGGCAAAGGTCCCGTCCGGATTCCGGAACTCTTTTTCAATCAGCTGGGAAAGCTTCATAAACTTGTCAGAGAATTCGGAAGCATCTTCTTTCTTGCCAAGATATGAGGCGATGCGGAACATTTGCAGATATGCTTTTGCTATGGTGCAGTTGCTGATAAGGTCGATGGACCGCTGGTCGCTGACGTCGATGCCCTTGGGAGCGGCCCAGTCGCCAAGATACCAGTCGCGGTAGTCGGTGTCAGGCCAGCGTCTCAGAAGACCGTCGGCGCTGTACTTGTCCACATATTCCAGCCACCTTTTCATGGCAGGGTAGTAGCGTTCCATTGGCCTTGGATCGGCGTAATTCAAATAGGTGTTGTATGCTGCCTGGATAAGGAAACTGCACCAATAAGGGCCGCCTCCGGCAGTGTAGGGGTTGGGTGCTGTGTGCGGAAGGCCTCCGTCAGGACGCTGCGAGTCCGCCCAGGCCTGCAGCCAGTTAAGGTATAGCGGCGCAGCATCCGCCATGGCCTGAAGGGTGGGGGTTGATGCATTTCCGTCGCCGCCGTAGCCAAGACGTTCGATGCTGGCGCAGTCTACCATGTAGCCGCCAAAGGTAAGGTTCTGAACCGAACGCTCTACTAAATTATATATGGCGTTAAGGTCCGGGTCAGAGCATTTGAAGGAGCCGCCCCAGACAAGGTCATCCCCAATCCTGAGGGCCTTGAAGGCCTCTTTTCCAGGCTCTTGCGGCAGGCCTTCAACCAATATGTACTGAAACAGATGGTGGTTGAACCTGTTGCGGAACCTGTCGCCTTCCGGCGCCCCTGAGGCTATGTAAATATCCTGTCCGATGGTGGCCTGTTCAAGGCTTCCGTCCGGGTGCATGAAGTCGCTGAAGGTGGCGGTGACAGTCGTGCCGGCTGGAAGGGGAGGAAGGGCAACATCCATCATGGCGTTAACTATGCAGCCATAGTCCAGAAGGAATTTTCCGTCCTCGAGTGCGGTGATGCTGGCGGGAAGCAGTTCTTCCTGAACTTTAACAGGACCGCACATCTGCGGCGTAGCCTTGATTCCGGTAACGGATACTATATCGACAGGCGCCCATTCGGGCTTTATGCGGGCATCGATCAGTTCGCCTCCAAACTTGTGAGGCTGCCACGTGCCCAGGTCGCTGTAGCCGCACCAGGCCCCCTCCCAGGAGGCATCGGTCCATAGGAAGGGCTTGCCGTCAATATCCAGTTCCGCCTTCACCAGAGGGCCGTCGTAAACAGCCTCGAAGGTGGTCTTTTTATACCATCCGGATCCGGCGTAGATAGTTATTTCGTTTTCTCCTTCCTTAAGCAGGGAAGAGACGTCGTAAGTAACTATAATTGACCTGCTATCAAGCTGGGAGACAGCCGGGCAAAGCACGGCGTCAGTTACCTTGATGCCATTTACAAAGGCCTCGTGGTAGCCAAGGGAATTAACGTGCAGAATGGCCTGAGTGCCGGTTTGGGGAGCGTTAAAACGCTTGCGGAATACAGGAGCCCGGCCTTCCCCGGGGCAGCATCCGATATACTCTCCCTTCATTCCGTCCAGAAGGCCTATTCCAAAGCGTTGGGGCTTGCTCCATGCGGATGCTTCCAATTCGCCTCTATTTTTACCTTTACGCCAGATTCTTACACGCCACCAGGCCTGTTGCCCGGGTGCCAGTTCCCGGCCTTGGTAGGGTATCATAATCTGTTCAATGGATTCGACTTTGCCGGAGTACCAAAGACTGTCGGGACCGACCTCAATCTCGTAGGCGGCCTGTTCCATAGGTACATCGGACCTTATCTTCCAGCTGAAGTGCGGCTGGGTATTGTCTATTGCGAGGGGCTCGGTAAGGTATTCGCAGGTAAGGTCATAAACTTCAAAAGACTGCCGGCAGGATATGACGGCAGTCAGTAAAAGTGGAAGAAGCAAACGCTTCATGGCTTTATTTCGAATTCAGCCAGGCCTTGCGTGCAGAGTCAAGGGCTGCCCAATGGTCCTCTGTCATTGAATCGGGAGTAAAGAGGCAGATGCCGGCGGCTCCGTTATCCATGGAGCCCAATACGGCGGGCTCAACCTCTGAGGGAACAAGACCGGAATTCTCCGGATCTACCAGGCTGGCCTTATTCTGCCAGTCGTGGCATATGAACAGGCCGCTGTAAACGGGCTTCTTGCCGGCTGCGCGGACTTCTTCTCCGGTGATGCGGGCAACCCACTTGGTGTCAGTCAGGTAGAAGTCGTTGTAGTTCATGGGGAAGTATTCGTCTACGTCCCACTTGTCCCATTCCTGACGAACCATCCATTTGGCGTAGGAATCCGGGCCCGGGAATACGTCGGCGCTCACTTTTTTACCTACGGCATGAACAGAAGCGACAATCTTGTTTACAAGGCTGGTTACTACGTCCTGGCGGAACTGTGCCCACTCTTTGTCTGCGGCATGATTGCTCTTGACTCCGCGGCCGTATTTAGCTTTGAAGTCGTCCTGGCAGTCCTTGCAGTAGCAATAGTCCGCGGGGGCATAGTAGTAGGACATGTCCAGATTGTATTTAGCCCACAGACCGCGGCTCAGCACTGCATCCGGGTAACGGATGTAGTCCAGCTGAACATAGTCGACATCGGGGATCTGGGCAATTTCTGTATATTGCTTAACCAGCCAGTCGATGACCTCAGGATTGTGGGGGTCAAGTGCCTTGTAATAATCTACATAAACGGGATCGGTGTCTGCACTCTTGCCCTCTGCGTTAACGGCATACCATGAATGAGGCATGCCTCCCTGGAGCATGCAGGGCAGCCATGCGTGGTAAACCAGGCCAACCTCGTGGGCGGCTTTTGCTGCCATGGCGATGCGGTCCCTGTCCCTGAGAGAAGAATTTACGCATACGCCTGTAACACCCTTGTCCTTAAGGCCCTGAAGGTAGGTCTTGAAGGTTTCGGGAGTGTCGTCGGCCTTGATGCTGCACCATGCATAAACGGGTACGTCGGTATGTGCCACTGGCGCAAGTTTGGGAAGATAATCCCTTACGACGGCGGGCAGGTAGAAGGTCTTGTTCTCTTTGATATAAGGTACGACGGAACCAAGATCCTTGCGCTCTCCGTTAACCAGAACGTATGAACGGTTGGACGGGACCTCTACGGTAACGTCGCCGCTTACAACCTTCAGGCAAGGGCCCTTATCTGTGGCTACGATAGAATAATCATAGCCCTTAAATACTTGATAATGAGGCACAAAAATACGGTCGGTCATATCCTCCAGGTCCTCTTTCAAACCAAGGATCTTACGCATATAGCGGTTAAGGTCGATGTTCTTGATCAGACCCATAGGACGCTGGTCGTTGGGGTTATAGACAGCCAGGAATACGTCCTCTCCTGTGTGGCCGCCGGTAACCCAGCCAACGTGGGTATGCTTTGTAAGAATCTTATTGATTTCTGCTCCAAGGTTGGGGGCAAGGTCCACGCTCATGTGGTCTGCAGCCTTTTTGTCACGGTTTGCAAGCAGGGCGTTCAGCTCGCCTTCGGTCAGGTCAAGGCCGGTGTACTCCTTGAAGATGGCGGTAATCTCATCAACGCTCTTGCATCCGCGTACAAGCTCTTCCAGGCCGGGGCCGGAAGCCTTGTAGTTCTTCATATTGATATACATGGAGTCCAGACCCTTCTTCAGGTAGTCGCGGTAATTGCGTTCACCCATCTGAACGCCGCCTGTTCCATGGTCGGGCATAATCACAACGGTTGTGTTTCCGTCCTTTTTGGCAAAATCCATTACGGCCTGAACGGCATTGTTGAATTCTATGAATTCGGTAACGGTGCCGATGGGGTCGTTTGCATGCGCGCCGAAGTCAACCTTGCTGCCTTCTACCATTAGGAAGAAGCCTTTCTTGTTCTTTGACAGAAGGTCGATGGCCTTAAGCGTCATTTCTGTGAGCGAGGGCTCGTTGTCCTTGCGGTCAAGTTCATAGGCCATGTGCTTGTCGCTGAACAGGGCCCATACCTTGCCTTCCTTGTGGTTACGCCAGCCTTCGATATCCTTTTCATAGTAGGTGATTCCCTGCTCGTCGAAGATCTGACGGACGGTATCGTTTATATATTTTGCACCACCGGCAAAACATACGTCAAGGCCCTGGGAGGCCATCTGGCGGGTAATTGCGTACTCGTTGCCCCTTTCTACCGAATGAGCAGAAGTGGCGGCGGGAGTAGCGTGATGATGGTAGCAGGTTACAACCACGCCCACGGACTTGCCCTTCTGGATCTTTGCCGCCTCAAGCAGGGTAGACTGGGGCTGGAACTCCTTGGACATATCGATGGGAACCAGGTCCTGCGGGGGATTGGCGTGCGGATAAACTGAAATATTGCGTCCCTGTTGCAGAACGCCTGTCATATACTGCGACATCGATCCAGCTGACTCTGCAATAGGGGAGTCGCTGCAGAAAGTCCTAACCAGACCGCAGATATAAGGGTCGATAGCCAGGGAACTAAGGTCATCCTTCGGTTCCTGGTACTGCTCGAACCATCGGGTAAGTGACAGCAGACCTGTACAGGTGCCGTCAGTAATCATTACAATAAGGTTCTTTGTGGGTTTAATGTCAGTGGAGCTACCACAGTTGCGTACGCAAAAGAAGACGGCAGCTGCTACAAGGACCAGAGCAATAATTTTTTTCATAACTTATATGTGGCTATATGATTATTTTCGGTTTGTAAGCGAATCCAGCGCTGTTTTGTACATTACCCTGACAGAGTCCAGTGCGGCCATGTTTTCCTGTTTGATGGGCTCTGCCGACGGCGATTCCATTGTAAGCGGGTTGATAGGCGTGCCGTTCTTCCAGACACGGAAGTCAAGGTGCGGCCCTGTTGCCGTGCCGGTCATGCCCACATATCCGATAACATCGCCCTGATGCACCCTGTCTCCGACTTTAAGGTTCTTGGCATATTTTGAAAGGTGCAGATAGGCGGTTGTGTAAACGGAGTTGTGACGGATCTTGACGGTATTGCCGCCTCCGCCGCCCCAGCCCTTGCTGATTACGGTTCCGTCGCCAATTGTCATGACCGGAGTGCCGGTAGGTGCAGCATAGTCTACGCCGGTGTGGGCACGGACGTCACCGTGAACCGGATGCTTGCGATGATAAGAGAAACCGGAACTGATGCGGGTGAACTTGAGCGGAGCCTTCAGGAAGGCCTTCCTCATGCTTTCGCCCTTTTCGTTCCAATACTTGTTGCCGCCGTCCTGCTGGTCGAACATCACAGCCTGCAGCTCTTTGCCGTCCCTTTCAAAAACGGCATAGGGGATGCCTGCAACGCCGATATCGGCACCTTCACACAGGGTTTGGTCGTACAGCACACGGAACCTGTCGCCCTTATGCAGGCCAAAGAAATCTACCGTCCAGGCATAGATTTCCGACAGTTCTGATATCATGTTGGCAGATACGCCGGCGGCTATCATGTCGTTCCACAAAGAGGTGTTGATAATGATGTCAGCCGCTTTGCGGACAACCGTTACGGGGCGCTCGACCTTATATGCATGAAGGCTGTCTGCAAGGCAGAATACGGTCATATGCACCTTATCCTGATTATAGACAAGGTATTGGGCCCGGCGTTCGCTGGTGGTATCTGTGTTATAGTATGCGTTCCAGGTGTTGCCTGCACGCAGTTTACGTACGTCAAAGACGGAATCAGTTGCCTGTACAAGGTCGTAGGCCTCTTTTGCCGACAGGCCAAGTCTAAGCAGCAGTCCGGTAAAGTTTTCTCCGTTCTTAACTGTTCCGGAAACAAGGTCGAAGGAATCTGTACAGAAGCCAAGAGGGTAGACTGTATCCTTGACGGCGATGGTGTCGGCACCCGTTTCACCTTCGCTCCCTCCGCAGCAGCGGCAAGAGGGTAAAAGCTGGCTTGCCAGTATCATCAGTACCGGTATGGCTATGACAAGAGACCTTCTCATTTAAACAGTTTGTTAAGGAAATAATATACGATGGGGGCGGTAATGAAACCGGCAATAACATCGACTACATAGTGCGCGCGGATGAATATGGTTGCGCAAACCAGGAAGACCCAGAGGGGGATCAATATGGTTATCAGGCCCTTGCTCTTTGTCTTGAGGGCAAGAATCATCATAATGGTGCTTACGCCTACATGGCTGCTGGGGAAGGATGCTACAGGACGCTCGCTCTCGCGGATCATGGCCAGCAGTTTGTAAAACAGACCGTCCTTCCAGCCCGGAGGGTCAAGCATTTCCATGTTGCTGTTGAACCAATGTCCGACGTTCTGGAAGTCTTCGCTTCTTGCGGCATTCAGACCGATGGCGTTAAAGTAGTACTGAGGGCCTGCAACGGGCAGGAACAGGAATACTATGTAGTAGGTAAAAAAGGATCCAAGAATGATAGTGGCGGCCTTTTCAAAACCATCAGGACGCATGAAAGCATAATACACAAGTACTGTGGCTATCATCGGGAAGTAGAAAAGATAGCCCATGTAAAAGCACTCGCTCAGGAACTTGGATGTGCAGTTTTCAGAGAATGTGATGGCCGGTTGGCAGCCAAAGAAATGCTGCTCCAGGGAGGCAAATATGTGATCTGCGTTGGGGAAGATACGGCTGACCTCGTAAAGGTCCGGGTACCAGAAGGCTAGCAGGCCAAGTTGCATGGCAATGCGCAGAATCTGTGTAAACCTGTTTGCATACCTGCGTGAAAGAAGCAGGCCCAGGACAACGGTTCCAAGGGCAGCCGCACGCAGGGCTGTCATACCCGGAATGCCGCTCATCCTGCTTCCGAAGATAAGCATTAGAATAGTCGTAAAAGCCGTATAACCAACTGTAAGCCATTCAATTGGCAAAAGTCCGCGTTTTACGGTCACAGGCTCTGAAAGGTAATCTTGAAACGGTAATTTCATTACATAAAAGCTCTAGCAATACAACTTACCAACAAGCCACATTATAACTCTTGTGGGCAGAAGTTTGGACAGAATCTCGATGGCCCTGTAGTCGAAGCGGGGCGTTACATTCAGCCTCATCTTCCTGGCTTTCAACTGTTTGTATATGGCCTTGGCTATCTTGGATGCGGGCATGCCGTTTTGCTCGTCCTTTTCCATCTTGGCCACGGAACGCTTCATCGTCTCTGTGTAAGCGCCGTCATATGCTTTTGCCGTGTATTTACGGGCAGATGTAAAGCCGGTTTTTGTGTCACCGGGCTGAACGCTGCAGCATTGTATTCCAAAGGGCTTGACTTCCAGCGAAAGAGCCTTTGTAAGCATAAGCAGGGCGGCTTTTACGGACGAATAGAAGGCCTGGAAGGGGATAGGTATGAAAGCTGCTACAGAGGTGACGGTAATAATCTTGCCGTAACCTTGCTGCCTGAAAATGGGCAGGCAGGCGTCGATGGTGCGGACTGCACCAAAGTAGCAGGTTTCGAACTGGTAGCGTGCCTCTTCGATTGAGGTGTCTTCAACCGCTCCTGCTATTCCGTTGCCGGCGTTGCAGATCACTGCGTCCAGATGGCCTTCCGCCTTGTAGATGGTTTCTACAACTTTGTTGACGGCCTCCTGGTCGTTGACGTCCATGATCATGGGAACGATGTTGTCGTTATCCGGCGCCTTGCCGCTGCGGGAGGTTGCATAAACCTTTATTCCCTTGTCTGCCAGCCAGTCTGCCGTTGCGGCTCCAATTCCGCTGCTGCCTCCGGTAAGAAGCACTACGCTGCATTTCCTTTTCATATTGCTATCTGCTTGTTATACTTTTAAATACCGTGTAGGCGGTGGTCCATGCCGCCTGCAGGTTGAAGCCTCCTGTTATGGCATCTATGTCCAGGACTTCTCCTGCAAAGTACAGTCCTTTGTACTTTACGCTTTCCAGCGTGGACTTGTTAACCTGATCAAGGGCGATGCCGCCACAGGTGACGAATTCGTCCTTGAACCGGGCCCTGCCCGTTATGTTGTATGTGTCGCAAAGCAGGGTAGAGCAAAGCCTGCCCTCCGCCTTTTTGCTTATCTCTGCAAATATAATACTTTCTTTGACATTTGCCTTATCCAAAATGAAATTCCAAAGGCGCGATGTCAGGCCCTCCGGGTGTATGGAAGATACCTGCTTTTCAGGAAAGGCCTTTGCGTAGCCCTGCAGCATGGTTCGAAGTTCTTGTTCACTGCTGCCGGGCATCCAGTTTATTGTCATCAATCCTTTATAACCGGCATCGGCAAGAAGCCGTGCGGCAAAGGAGGATAGTTTTAGTACGGCCGGGCCGCTGAAGCCCCAATCGGTAATAAGAAGGGGGCCGCAGGTGCTAAGCTTTGTGCCTTGCAGGCTTACCTGGGCGGGATTTACCACCGTTCCGGAAAGCTCCCTTACAGGGGAGTCGGTCTTGAATGTAAATAGGGAAGGAACAGGTTTTTCTATGTTAAGGTCCAGCCCACGGAAAAGTTCCTGCATTCCGGCAGAAGACAGGCCGCCGATAGTCACTATTACTATGTCTGCGTGCGCCGTGCCGCCGTCCATATGCAGGCAGAAACCTTTTTCAAGGGCTTCTATCCGCCTGACAGGGCACTCCGTCCTAATACGTACGCCATTGTCGCGAAGGCTGTCAAGCAGGGTGTTCACTATCTGCATGGCGTTCTGTGACCGCGGGAAAACACATTGGTCTTCCTGAGTTACAAGAGCTACGCCTTTTGACTTGAACCAGTTGCATATGTCTTCATTGGAAAAGCCCTCCATTAGGCGCTTCATAACCCGGGCGCCGCGCGGATAGGCTTTTTCTGCGGTAATGTCGCGGAAGGAATTGGTAAGGTTGCATCGGCCTCCGCCGGTGATGGCAAGTTTGGCCATGGGCTTGCGCCCGGCCTCGTAAATTGTAACCGGTAAGCCGCCAAGAAGAGCTCCGCAGAAACAACCGGCTGCTCCTCCTCCTATTATGGCGATTTCCGGCCCCCTGCTCATAAGGTAAGGTCGTTTCTGAAGATGAATGGTTCTGTCACCGGCATATCGTAAACCTTGCTGCGGATGAATGCACCGTAATCTTTGATATCCGTATGCTCTTTCTGCTCTTCAACTGATATGGGTTTTCCGATTACCAGCCTTACCCGTTTGCCGCCTTTGTTGATGGTCTCCTTTGGCAGGCGCATGGTTCTTAATGCATGGCTGATATAGCCCCAGAAGTAGAACCAGTTGGTGTTTCTGTCCAGGAAGTGGATGGGCAAAACAGGCACTCCGGCCTTCTTTATCACTTTGATTATAGGTTCCTGCCAGGGCCTGTCGAATACCTGGCCGGTGCCCAGTTTAAGGTTGGATGTCGCTCCTGCCGGAAAGATGCCCAGCACGCCGCCGCTTCTTACCTGGTCCAGGGCCTGCTTGATGCCCTGAATACTGGTTGATGTTGCCGCCTTGCGTTCCTTTCCCGTAGGAATAACCTTTATGAAATTGCAGTCCAGTGCCTCCAATATGGAGATGAACTTGTTTACGATTACCTTGAAGTCCGGTCTTGTATGGCCAATAAGGTCTGACAGGATAACGCCGTCCAGGCCACCGTAGGGGTGGTTGCTTATTACTACAAAGGGGCCGCTGCCCATATTCTGCAGGTTCTCCAGGCCTGATATCTGGTAATTGACCCCGGTATACTTGCATACATTGTATGCGAAGTCAGGGCCGGTAGTCCCGTTCTCTGCGCTTTTTTCATAGTAATAAACAAAGTCGTTAAGAGAGAAAACTTTCTTTACGACTTTGGCGGTGAAACGGCCTATTCCGGTTCCAAAGAAGGGGTGCAGGCCTTTAAGTTGCTCGTTATCCAGTAGCGCCATCTTATTCTGCTTTATCTTCTTCTGCGTTATTAGTTTCTTCTTCCGGAGGGAAGTTCTTTTTGCGGAATACAACCCATTCGTTCAGGGCGAAGTTAATACCTCCCGATATGCACAGGGCCGGCATCTTGCAGATCAGAACGTCCCAGTTGAACCACCAGCTGAACAGCAATATGGCTCCCTGCTGTATGAAATAGCCTCCCGTAGAGGACAGGTTGTAACCAAGGTAATGCCTTAGGAAGGATTTGGCGCTTCTCTGGGAAATGCGGTCCCTCCATACAAAGAAGTATGCGCATACGAAGTTGGCCAGTACGGCGCATTCGAAGGATATAAGATTGGAGAAGATGAACCTGCCTGCGTAGGTGCTGCTAAGCACAAAACGTGAGAAGACCCAGAGTACTAGCATATCTACGACAAAGCCCGCAAGCGTTGACGTAGAGAATGCAATTATTCTGATTATCAGAGTTTTGTACTTACTGTTCATTCTTCTTCAGTGGGTCTGCTTTTGCATATTCGCGGCCGTCTTTGATGAGGCTGCCAAAGTATGCTATGAGTATGCCGACGAACAGGAATATTCCTACAAAGTCAAGTACGGAGAATGAGTAAATGCTACCGAACATCTTGATATCCAGGCTGTATTCCCTGAGCCAGGGGATGAAGAACCAAAGGGTGTTCACAATAATCATAATAACCCTGAGCTCTGTGGGACCCATCTTACCGTAGGTAAGCTTGAACTCTCCTTTCAAGTGAGCGCTGATGTAAACGTAAACGCTGATGAGCAGATATGCTACAAGGCACATGATGGCAACATCGAACTGCATGAACGGGCTCATGCCGATACCTATTACCATGATGGACTCATTGATGCAGTCAACGGTATGGTCGATGAAAAAGCCGTAAACCGGTCTTTGCTGCTTGCGCACGCGGGCCAGGGTTCCGTCAAGAGAGTCTCCGTACCAGTTGATTATCCAGCCGAAGGAGGCCAGCCACAGGAAAACAGGATTGGCGGAAAGGGCATAACCGACGGCTATGATAACGGCGCCAAGGAAACCTATGAAGGTAAGGATGTCAGATGTCATCCATTTAGGCTGTCTTTCTGCAAGCCAAACAAGGGCCTTTTTTTCAGCTGCGTTAAGAAAGGAAGTCTGTATTCTGACTGATTGTTCTTTTGCCATAATAATTCTTTAGTGTTATATTCCTAAAACGCAAATTTAATAAAAAGTTTTAATTATATTTGCATAAACTCACACAGAAATCGTACCAATCACTATGAAACAGATATCAAAGAGCATTTTTTACATCGGCACGGACGACGTCGATCTTGACCTTTTCGAGAGCCAATATCCTGTCCCTGAGGGCATGGCGTATAACTCATATCTTATTAAGGGAGGAAAGATTGCGGTACTTGACACCGCCGATGCCCGTAAGGGAGAAGAGTGGCTGGCCAATCTGGCAGAGGCCCTTGACGGCGCAAAGCCGGACTATCTTGTTGTGCATCATCTTGAGCCGGACCATTCGGCCCTTATCTCAAAGGTGTTGGAACTTTATCCGGGTCTTGTAGTAGCAGCATCGGCCAAAGCCCTGCAGATGTTGGGACAGTTCTTCCCGGGCATGGACTTCGGCGGCCGAACCCTTGCTCTTAAAGAGGGAGATGTTCTTGATCTGGACGGCTGCAGCCTGAAGTTTTTTGCCGCACCGATGGTTCACTGGCCGGAGGTGATGGTTTCTTACGAGCAGGAAAGCGGCACTCTCTTCAGTGCCGATGCCTTCGGCAAGTTCGGAGCCCTGTCCGTGAGTGGTTTCTATGGCGAGGAAGAAGATGATTGGGCATGCGAGGCCAGAAGGTATTATTTCAATATCTGCGGCAAGTACGGACAGCCCGTCCAGAACCTTCTTAAGAAAGTATCTGAACTTGATATAAAGACTATAGCTGCCCTTCACGGACCTATCCTTCGTAAAGACCTGGACCAGTATTTCAAACTGTATGATATCTGGAGCAAGTATCAGGCAGAAAAGCCCGGCGTGCTGGTTGCATACGCATCCATTCACGGTGGTACGGCAAAGGCCGCAAAACTGCTTGGAGATATGATATCGGCAAAAGGCGTCAGGGTTAAGATGATGGATGTCGCAAGAATGGAGGTATCTGAGGCCGTAGAGGACGGCTTCTCTTACGACAAGGTTATCCTGGCAGCATCGTCATACGACGGCGGTTTGTTCCCGCCCATGTATAACTTCCTCCATCATTTGCAGGATAAGGCATGGCAAAAGCGCAGGGTCGGCTTCATAGAGAACGGAAGCTGGGCTCCGTGCGCCGGACGCATCATGAAGGATATGGTATCTTCCATGAGGGACATGGAAATCATCGAACCCATCGTCACCCTGAAGAGCGTTATGAGGCCGGAGGATAAACCTGCTCTTGAAGCATTGGCAAACGAAATTATCAAATAGCTTATGAAACGTACACTTTCTGTACTTTTGGCCCTGGCCTTCGGTGTTGCAGCCTTTGGCCAGAAGCCTGCCATGGATCACGATGTCTATGATTCTTGGCAAAGAGTGGGCGGCGTGGAACTCAGCGCCGACGGAACCTTCCTCACATGGTCTGTAGTGCCCCAGGAGGGCGACGGAACCCTGTTTATCAAACGCACTACTGACGGCAAAGTGCTGGAGATTCCCCGCGCTGCCGGCCTTAAGATGTCTCCCGCTGGGGACTGGGCTTACTGCAGCATCAAACCGGAGTTCCAGGCCACCAGAAAGGCTAAGATCGAAAAGAAGAAAAAGGATCAGATGCCTAAGGATTCCCTTGGAATTATCAACCTTAAAGATCTTACTATTAAGAAGATAGCAAAGGTGACAGAGTTTAAGGTGGGCTTCGATGCAATGCCGTTCGTGGCTTATACCGCAGACAAGAAGACTATCGTCACAAATGCCGCCGGAGACTGGGCCGACACCCTTAAGAATGTTGATTCCTACACCTTCAGCAGGGGAGGCAATGCCCTGGCAGTAGTCTTCAAAAAGGAGAAGAAGGACAGCCTGTCAAGAAACGAAATCGTGCTGTATGACCTTGACGCAAAAAAGCGCACTAGCCTGCATCAGGATGCTAAATTCTATGGTTCCGCCAGCTTCTCGAAGGCCAGTGACGCACTTGTCTTCCTGACCAGCGCAGATACCATCAACACAGAGCGTGGCGGTGACCGCCACTGTGCAATAATGCTGGCTAAGGGTGGCGTCGCAACAGAACTTATTCCTGCAAGCTATGAAAAAGAAGGTCTTGTCTTCAACCAGAACGCAGCGCCTTATTTCTCTCTTTCCGGCAACAGGATCTTTGCCGGCCTGGCAGAGTACGATGCTCCTAAGGACAGCACTATCGTAGATTTTGAAACTGCCCGTCTGGATATATGGAACTGGGATGCACTGCTTACACCCCCTATGCAGAAGGCTAACAAGGCCCGCCTGGAAAAGTACACCAATCCGGCTGTCATCGACCTTGCAACAAAGAACGTAAGCCTGCTTAGCACATCCTATATGGAAAGGGTAAGCCACTTTGACGGCGGTGATGCACCTTATGCCCTTGCAGTGGACAGGACTCCTTATCAGCTCTCATCTTATTGGGACTCAAATCCTTACAACGATGCCTATGTGGTTAACCTTTCTGACGGTTCACGCAGGCGCATCCTTGAGAAGGTGGCCGGTACGCCCAGGCTTTCACCTGCCGGCAAATATGCTTACTGGTATGATTGCGACGACCTGCAGTGGTACACTTACGACCTTGCAACCGACGAGACCGTATGCCTTACCGCCGACTGCCGTACCAACTTCTACGACGAGGAAGACGATCATCCGCACTATCCCGGTCCTTACGATTACAGCCCTACCTGGACGGCTAATGACGAATATATCCTAATCAGCGACCGTTACGATGTTTGGAAGTTTGCTGCAAACGGCAGCGCTATCGAATGTCTGACAGACGGCGAGGGCCGCGACAACAACGTCCGCTTCCGCATATCGGATCCTGTTAAACGTATGGTTTACCCCGGCGACTATAAACTTGGTGTAGGTTACGTTCCTACCGTTGACAGTCCTCTATATTTTACTACTTATGACGAGGGCACCAAGGAAAACGGTCTTGCAAGCATAAAGACTGTTAGCAGGGCTACCCCTGACTGGTTCAAGGATGCCTGGTCATTCGGCACAGTGGTCAAGGCAGAAAAAGCAGCCGTCCTGGCCTATACAAAGGGTAATTTCAGGAATCCTGCAGACCTTTACCTTTATGCACCCAAGGCTTCCAAGAAGGGTTATCCCGCCGCTTTCGGCCAGCCTCTGGCCAAGACGCTTGCCGCCGCAAAGAAGCTTACTGCCATCAATCCCCAGCAGGCCAATTACCGTTGGGGTGACGTACAGTTGGTTCACTGGCAGGCCTATGACGGAACTCCTCTGGACGGAATGCTCTTTGTACCGGAAGGTATCAAGGAAGGGGAGAAGCTTCCTCTTATGATATATTTCTACGAGAAGTATTCAGAGACCCTGTACTCTTACAGGCAGCCTGCTCCTTCACGTTCCACTGTTAATGTGCCCATGTATGTCAGCAACGGTTACGTGGTATTTATTCCGGATATTGTCTATACTCCCGGCCATCCCGGCGAGAGCGCATACAATTGCATCTGCTCAGGTGCCGAGGCTATGTGTGAGCAGTTCTCTTTCATCGACAGGGAGCATATGGCAATTCAGGGCCAGAGCTGGGGCGGCTATCAGACCGCATACCTTGTTACCCGTACCGATATGTTCTGCGCTGCCGGCGCCGGTGCTCCTGTGGGCAACATGACCAGTGCCTATGGCGGTATCCGTTGGGAGAGCGGTGTGGCCCGTGCAATGCAGTACGAGCATGGCCAGAGCCGTATCGGCAAGTCTCTGTGGGACGAGGGCGGACTGGAGCTCTATGTAGAGAATTCCCCGATCTTCTTCGTGGACAAGGTTACCACTCCTGTTCTTATCATGCATAACGATGCCGATGGAGCAGTGCCGTGGTATCAGGGCATCGAGTTCTTCAGCAACCTGCGCCGCTTTGGCAAGCCTTCATGGCTGCTCGAGTACAACGACGAGGCCCACAACCTGAAGGAGCGCCGCAACTGTAAAGACCTGTCCCGCAGGCTGCAACAGTTCTTCGACCACTATATGAAGGGTGCTCCCATGCCTGCATGGATGAGCACTGGCGTGCCTACTGCCAAGAAGAGTAAGTATTTTGGATTCGAGGCTGCGGAGTAGCCAATTGATGAATCCCGCTTAAATTTATTCAAAAATATTTGGGATTTGTTATTTGGATTCCTTAAATTTGAAACGATTTAGCGTAAACACTCACACTTAAATTATACTTTAACTTAAAAATTACGATTATGGGTTACAATGTTGTAGACATTCAGGGTATCGGCCCTGTTTATGCAGAGAAACTCGTTGCCGCTGGCATCGCAACCGTAGAGCAGCTCCTTGAAAAGGGCAAGACCCCTAAGGGCCGTCAGGAAATCGAGGCTGCAACCGGTATCACCGGCAAGCTCATTCTCACCTGGGTAAACCATGCAGACCTTTGCAGAATCAAGGGTATCGGCCCTCAGTTCTCAGAGCTTCTTGAGGCTGCTGGTGTAGACACCGTTGTTGAGCTTTCTCACCGTAATGCCGCTAACCTTGAGAAGACTATGATCGAGGTTAACGAGAAAGAACATCGTACCAAGAGAGTTCCCACCGCCGCCGAGCTTCAGAAGATGATCGACCAGGCCAAAGAACTCCCCAGAGTCGTTCAGTATTAATCCATCTCGTATTCTAAAAAATCCAGCCCTCACCCGGCTGGATTTTTTTGTGCTACAGGGTGTAGTGGAGACCGAGGAGGAATTCGGTGGTACGGGCCTTGGTGTCCGGGAAGGAGCGGTAGATGGAGTTGCGGCCAAGGCGGGTAGCAGAGAGCTCGATGCCAAAGTGTTTAGTGACATCGACTCTAAGACTTGGAGCCAGAACAAAGGCCCAGGAATAACCATGGTCTCCGGGAGTATCGGTATACAGGGGATCGATGTCCTTGTCGCGAGAGTCGTAGTCGCCACGGGTGTTGATGTAGAACAGTTTGGCATCGAAAGCAAGATGCACGCGCGGCCCTAAATCTACGGTAGTGGAACTCTTGACGGCAAAGCCCATACCCATGTTGTAATGACGCTCTATGATGAAGAGATTGTCGTTCTCTACAGCGCCCAGTGCGATGAAATCAGCAAAAAGCGACTGCGTCAAAGTAGCCTTGCCTGCCCTTTGGCGGAACATAAGTCCGGGTCCAGCGGCAACGGTCTCTGAAAGGTTGAACAGTGAATTGTATTCGCCCTCCTTAGCGCGGCGGTTATGGTAGAAATCGTACTGCTGGAAGATACCAAAAACACCCTCTGAAGCCTCGCTGCCCGTATCGATGTCCATACCCCACAGACGGCCCGTTATACCTACGTGGCCAAACAGCGGCTGAGTATTGCTGGAACCCAGGTGCATGTAAGTGGAGCCCTTGAAATAAGAGAAAGGAGCGTTTTCAGCCGTGTCGAAGGCATCTCCGTACGACAATCCTATCTTCAGGGTGGGGTAGTGCCCGCCAACGGAAAGATCTCCGCCGTCAGACATGTACCTGTCGCCCAGAGTTAGGGAAAGAGATATGGGGAAACGATTGCGGTCGTGGTACAGGCCGGCGGAAGGATTTACCTTCCAGAGCTTGCCGGTTAGCAGGCGGTCAACGAAGCTCACGGGATTGAATATGCAAGCTGCGACTTCACGGCCCACGCGCTCCAGGCCCGTAGTGGAATCGTCACGGATAAGATTGGCTGTGCGATAGAATACTTCGCCGAAGGCGGCACCCGCAAGGGGAGTGGCAATCATGTCATTGAGGCCCGGAGGTTCCTTTTCTGCGAAAAGCTCCCAAAGCAGACTTCCGCCTACTGCGTAAGGAATTGATTGCCAGAAGTTTAAACCGCAGCTGCGTGCGCCCATGAAATACAGGCCGCCATTGTACGGGTGGCCAAGATGGTTGGTGGCGATACGGTCGCTGTCCCAGACAAAACCTGTTTCCAGGTTGCTTTCCATGGTGCTGAAGCTGATCTTGGCGAATTCTGATTTTTCTATGAACCTGTCATAAGCCCATACGAGGCCGTCCAGGGTCAGCGTATAAGCGGCTGCTGCCCATGGTCTTGCCTTTAGGCTGTCCGGGGCGGAAGTCGTTTGGCACGCGGCGCGGAAGCCAAACAGTGCGAGTATTAGTATTAGGCAGGTTTTTTTCATACAATTTGCAAAAGTACAATAATTCTGCCGAATTCCGTACTAATTGACTATATTTGTATGTTTTATGATTAGTTTACAGCCACCATCCGGCCTCCTGGTTTTAGGAGATTTTATTCTCCGGTTCACATCCGCCACGGGCTCCTGAAATATTTGGGGTTAAGTCGCCCTTTGGCGGACATAAACCGGAGAAGAATTGTTAAAATCCGGGAATAAATATTTGATAACTACATAGATATAAAAATAGGAACAGACATAGAAAACAGAACGAGAATATGAAAAAAACATTCCTTTTAATAGTGGCGGTCGTGATGTTTGCCGCATGCGGTGGAGACGGCGTTAAAGTAAGTGGCCCCATAGATGTAGCACCATTTTATAATGTAGGCGATGCAACATTCAACATGGCCAGCACCGAGGGCGGCTTCTTTACGAAAGGCCTTCTGCGAAACAGCCGCAAAATCAAGGGTGCAGAGTCCTACGGTGCAAAAATCGTAGACGGCTTTGCCATTATGGAAGAACCCGTGAGCCAGGCACTCTGGCAGGCTGTGATGGGAGGGAATCCCTCTTCACTGAAGAGTGCGGAACTGCCCGTAGACAAGGTGAGCCTGAAGGACTGTGAAAAGTTTGCAAAAGAGCTTTCCAAGAAGGTCGGAATCCCCTTTGTGGTTCCTACGGAAACCATGTACGAGTTTGCTGTTTATTCCGGCATAGTAAAGCCGTTGAAGGGCTTCCAGGAATGGGTGAGTGACAAGTTCACTGAAAAGGGCAGTCAGCAGACCGTCCGTACGCCTGAAGAAAGGCGTGGTGTACCTGAGGGTACCCTTGGCGCCGGACTTGGCGTAAGGCTGGCCGTAGTTACCGGCAGAACCGCTCCTCAGCGCTTTGTAGACGCATTTGAAGGCAATTTGGGCAGAGACTCTGTATGCAATGACGAGACCATAAAGGTAGGAGGACAGACTATAGTGATGAAGGCCGTTAAGGGTGGCGAATTCCAGATGGGAGACCGCAAGGACGTAGGCTCCCAGAACGAAAAACCGGTACATGTGGTTAACGTCGCTGACTTTGAGATTGCCCAGACTGAGGTTACCGCCGGCCTGTGGCAGGAGGTTATGGGCTACCTGCCCCTTGGCAACTATCCCAACCTGCCGGAACTTCCAGTAGTGAATGTTTCATGGTATAGCGCACAGGAGTTTATAATGAAGCTTAACGAGCTTACCGGTCGCAAGTTCCGTCTTCCTATGGAGGCAGAATGGGAATATGCCGCCCGCGGCGGCGTTAAGGACCGTGACGTACTGTTCAGCGGCTCAGATGTCCCCAATGTCGTTTGTGTTGACAACACCGTTTCTAAAAAGGGAGATATCCGTCCCGTTAAGTCAATGCAGCCCAACGAAATTGGCATTTACGACATGAGTGGAAATGTTTGGGAATGGGTTAACGACAGCTATTCCGTCTTTGGAGATAAGGTACAGAATCCGGCCGTGAAGGTTATCCGCGGCGGCAGTGCCGCAAGCCCGTCCAAGGCCTGCACGGTCAGCAACCGCACCCCCGTTCCCGGTGCCAATATCAAGAGCACCATCGGCTTCCGCCTTGCACTGTGATAAGGGTTTTCGATATGTCCGGAGTGTACCGGGAGTCGGAGTACGGCTTCCCGGCTGATGCTCAGTGGGTTGACTTGACCGGCCTGGAGGGGACGTCGTGCTATTGTGACGATGCCGCTGCCAAGGCTATTAGGGAGAGATGCCCGGTCGTGGCCGGGCATGACAGAGTGGCCGGGCATGACAGAGTGGCCGGGCTCAATTTCATCGATTCGGGAGACTATCATTATATGACGGCCCTGCTGACAGAGAAGATGCCGGAGCCGTTCAGCCTGGTGCTGATTGACAACCATCCGGACATGCAGCAGCCGGCCTTTGGGGCGGGCATTCTCAGCTGCGGCGGATGGGTGCGATGGATGCTGGAACATCAGCCCCTTTTGCGTCAGGTGCTGATAGTAGGCATCAACCCGTCCCTATGCTGCGAAACGGAAGGCTTCGAGGGCTGCGTAACCGTTGTTCCGCAGGGCTCGGAGGACTATGCCGATGCTGCCAAAAAGTGGCTCGGAAGCGTGCAGGAACCTGTTTATCTATCCATAGACAAAGACGTGCTGGCCCCGGAGTTTGCAGCTACCAACTGGGATCAGGGAACAATGACCTTAGAGACCCTTCTGGAGCTTTGCTCCATTTTTAAAAATCGCATTGCCGGAGTGGACATCTGCGGGGAACTTCCCGCAGTAAAAGGCGGTACTTCAGGAGATTACAAAAAGAACGCATTTGCCAATAAAAAATTGCTGGGATTTGGGAAAGAATTGCTATCTTTGAGGGATAAAAATATCGCGCAAAGATGAAGCATATAGCTTTACCTGAAATTGGTCAGCAAAGGCTGGTTTGGTATCTGGCAATGGAGGAATTCGTTGCAGGTAACCTTTCGGCCCTTGTGTCTCCTTCAGCCACCGGTGAGCGCGAAGCTTTCTTTATCTGGCAGGTGCCTCCTACGGTCATCTTTGGCCGCAACCAGGTTATGGACGCAGAAGTCAACCTGGATTATTGCAAACAGAATAATGTCTACTTCTTCCGCCGTAAAAGCGGTGGCGGCTGCGTTTATGCAGACATGGGCAACGTCATGCTATCTTATGTCTGCGACAGCACCGATGTGGGCTTTACCTTCAGCCGCTTCATTAGCCGCGTAGAGCTTGCACTCCGCCGCATCGGCCTGGATGCCAGGGCCTCCGGCAGGAACGATGTCATGATCGGCGGCAAAAAGGTATCAGGAAATGCCTTTACATTACTGCCCAAAGGCAGCATCGTTCACGGAACAATGATGTATAATGTGGACTTCGACGCACTGGAGAATGCTATCACGCCTTCTGCCGGCAAGGTTGCCAGCAAGGGCGTGAATTCTGTTCGTAGCCATGTCACCAACATCAAAAAGGAACTGGAAGCCGTCGGCCGTCCGATGGACCTTGAAACCTTCAAAGACTATTTGGTGCGCTTTTTCTGCATCAATCCGGAAACAGGTGTTGTAGACAGGACTGTCCTTACAGAAAAGGACCTTGCAGAAATTGACCGCCTGGAGGCTGCATACCTGGACCCTGACTTCCTGAACGGACGCCATCACAGCTATTCGCTGGAATTCGACGGCCGGGTAGAAGGAGCAGGGGAGTTCAAGATAAAGATCGGCCTGGAAGGCAATATAATCAGGACCGTCGGCCTGGAAGGGGACTTCTTCCAGACAGCAGACGGCGCTGAAGGCAAGCTGGAAGCAGCCATCAAGGGACTTCCGTTAGAAAAGGATGCAATATGCTCGGCCCTTGCGAACAAGGATTTGGGCATTATGGGACTGGACTCTCAAAAACTAATCGAAATAATATTTAAGTAACCAATATTCACTATGGAAGAAAATCTTCAAATTACTCCGCTCTATGACAGCCACGTTGCGCTGGGAGCAAAAATGAGCCCCTTTGCAGGGTTTATGATGCCTATTCAGTACAGTGACATCACCACAGAGCATCTTGCTGTACGTAATGCTGTAGGTATGTTTGACGTATCCCATATGGGAGAAGTATTCATCAGCGGCAAAGACGCACAGAAATATGTCAACCACATTTTCACTAACGATATTACCCCCATGGCAGACGGGCAGGTACTTTACGGCATGATGCTTTATCCTGACGGCGGTACCGTAGACGACCTTCTGGTTTACAAAGAGTTCGAGCCCGACAAATACCTGCTGGTTATCAATGCAGCCAATATAGATAAGGATGTTGCATGGATGAAAGAGCAGGCTGCAGGCTTCGATGTTGTCGTTGACAACCAGTCACCCCTCTGGGGACAGATTGCAGTCCAGGGCCCCGATGCAGAAAAGACTGTCATGGAAGTACTTGGTTTCAAAGAAGTTGCAGATCTTGGCTTCTATACCTTCCGTAACTATGAGGTTGCAGGCAAGCGCGTAATCGCCAGCCGTACCGGTTATACCGGAGAGGATGGCTTCGAGATTTATGCTACTCCTGAGCAGACCATCGAATACTGGAAGAAACTCCTTGCTGCAGGTGTAGTGCCCTGTGGCCTGGGTTGCCGCGACACCCTTCGCTTCGAGGCCGGCCTTCCGCTTTACGGAGACGAGCTTTCTGCCGACATCAGCCCTGTTATGGCAGGTCTTGGCATGTTCTGCAAGATGGAAAAGGAAGAGTTCATCGGCAAAGAAGCTCTTGCTGCCCAGAAGGCAGGCGAGATTGCCAAGAAGCTTGTGGGTATAGAGATTGAGGATAAGGCCATTCCGCGTGCCGGTTATCCCGTCGAGCTTGAGGACGGTACCGAGGTTGGTGTAGTTACCACCGGTTACCACTCCATTTCCCTTGACAAGAGCATCTGCTTCGCCCTTGTAGACAAGGCATACGCAGCCCTGGATACTCCTCTTTGGATCCGCATCCGCAAGAGAGTCTTCCCCGGCAAGGTTGTCAAGAAGCGTTTTTATCAGACCAGATACAAGAAATAATTAATCAAATCAAAATAATAAAACTATGTCAAAAGTACTTGAAGGACTCCTTTACAGCGAGTCACACGAATGGGTAAAAGTAGAGGGCGATATCGCCGTTGTAGGTGTTTCTGACTTCGCTCAGAAAGAAATGGGTAACATTACTTATGTTGACCTTCCGGATGTAGACGACGACGTTACCGCAGGTGAAGACTTCGGCGCACTTGAAAGCGTAAAGGCTGCCAGCGACCTTATCGCTCCTGTATCAGGAACCGTAGTTGAGGTTAACGAGGCCCTTGAGGACGAGCCCGAGCTCATCAATAACGACGCATACGCAAACTGGATCATCAAGGTTAAGATGAGCGACAAATCAGAGCTTGACGCCCTGATGGACGCTGCCGCTTACACAAAAGCAACCGAATAAGATGGCAGGTTTTGCATATTTTCCTCATACCGGGGATGATATCCGTGCCATGCTGGACCGTATCGGAGTAAAGTCTCTTGAAGACCTTTATGCCGACGTTCCCCAGGATTTCATCTACAAGGGTGAGTATGACCTGCCTGACGCAATGTCAGAGCAGCAGGTCCGCGACTTTTTCGCAGGCCTTGACGCCAAGGACGCCCGTCTTAAGGTGTTCGTGGGCGCAGGTGCCTATGACCATTACACTCCTTCAGTGATTCCTTACCTCACCCAGAGGTCAGAATTCATTACCGCTTATACTCCTTACCAGGCAGAGATTTCACAGGGTACCCTGCGCTATATCTTCGAGTACCAGACAATGGTATGCAACCTTACCGGTATGGATATCAGCAACGCCTCTATGTACGATGGTCCTACCGCCGCCGCAGAGGCAGTACGCATGGCAATTGCCTGCGCTAAGAAGAAACCCCGCGTCCTTCTTTCAAAGGGCCTTCTGCCCAACGTTCTGAAGGTGGTTGAGACTTATTCCAAGTTCTTTGGCAACCCTCTGGGTTACATAGAGGTAGAGAATGGCCGCACCAGCCTTGAGAGCCTGAAGAAGGAGCTTGCTGCCGGCGATGTTGCAGGTATCATCATTCCTGCTATCAACCGTTACGGTATAGTAGAGGATTACACCGGTTTCGCAGAGGCCGTTCACGAGGCCAAGGGTATCGTTGTAGAGTACTGCGACCCTTCTGCTCTTGCTGTTATCAAGACCCCCGGTGAGTGGGACTTCGACGTTGCAGTTGGTGACGGCCAGCCTCTTGGTATTCCTCTTTGCTACGGCGGCCCTTACGTAGGCTTTATGGCCTGCCGCAAGGACTATGTCCGCAAGATGCCCGGCCGTATCGTTGGCCAGACTGTCGATGCTGACGGCAAGCGTTGCTTTGTGCTTACGCTCCAGGCTCGCGAGCAGCACATCCGCAGGGAGAAAGCAACCAGCAACATTTGCTCTAACGAGAGCCTCATGGCTCTTTGGGTAACCGTTTACGCTTCCATTATGGGCCCCGAGGGCCTGAAGAAGGTGAACAGCCTCAGCTATGCAGGCGCGCACTATCTGCACGACCAGCTGCTTGCTACCGGCAAGTTCCAGGAAGTGTTCCCCGGCGCACCTTTCCTTAAGGAATTCGTGCTAAAGCCTCTTGTTTCTGTAGAAAAACTGCAGCAGAAGCTGCTTGACGGCGGTTTCTTTGCTGCTCTTCAGACAGAGGAAGGTTACGTAAGCTTCTGTGTAACGGAAAAACGCACCAAGGCAGAGATTGACGCCCTTGTTGCACTTGTTAAGGAGGTATAGCCATGAAGTACTACGACAAACTTATATTCGAACTTTCAAAGCCCGGCCGTACCGGTTATTCTCTTCCTGAGAACAACTATGGCCGCTGCGTATGCGAGCTCCCGGAGAATCTGCGTCGTGCCCAGGCGCCCGCTCTTCCGGAGGTTAGCGAGATTGACGTTGTACGTCACTATACCAACCTTTCCCAGATGAACTTTGGCGTAGATACCGGTTTCTATCCGCTTGGTAGCTGTACTATGAAGTACAATCCCAAGATCAACGAGGAAATCGCAGCCATCCCCGGTTTCAACGGCCTGCACCCCCTGCAGCCTGCGTCTACCGTTCCCGGTGCGCTTGCTGTTTATGAGGGCATGGACAAGGCTCTTGCCGCTATTACCGGTATGGCCCACTTCACCTTCCTGCCTTGTGCAGGCGCTCACGGAGAGTTGACCGGTCTTATGATCATGCGTCAGTACCACATGAGCCGCGGAGATCTTGCCCGTACAAAGGTTATCGTTCCGGACAGCGCACACGGTACCAACCCTGCCAGCGCTGCAGTTTGCGGTCTTGAAATCGTAGAGGTTAAGTCCAATGCCAACGGTCTTGTTGACGTAGAGGATCTTAAACCCCTCCTTGGCCCGGATATCGCCGGTATAATGATGACCAACCCCAACACCCTGGGCCTCTTCGAGAAGGAAATCAAAGAGATTGCGGCCCTTGTTCATGAGTGCGGCGGTCTGCTTTATTACGATGGTGCCAATATGAACCCTCTGCTTGGTGTTGTTCGTCCGGGCGATATGGGCTTCGATATCATGCACTTGAACCTTCACAAGACCTTCTCTACTCCTCATGGTGGCGGCGGTCCCGGTAGTGGTCCTGTTGGTGTTGCAGAGCATCTGGCTAAGTTCCTGCCTGTTACCAGGGTTTCTGGTTTTAACGGTAACTTTGGCGTTATCCTGCGTGCTTATGCTTACATTCTGGCTCTTGGTAAGCAGAATATCAAGCTGGCCGGCAAGCTTGCTACTCTTGGTGCCAACTACATCAAGGAGAGCTTGAAGGATAAGTATAAACTGCCGATTCCTTCTATTTGCAAGCATGAGTTTGTGTATGACGGACTGATTAATGATGGTGCCGATAAGGCAGAGGATGGTCATGGTGCTACTACGTTGGATGTTGCCAAGCGTTTGCTTGACTTCGGTTTCCATGCTCCTACCATTTACTTCCCGCTGCTCTTCCATCAGGCTCTTATGATTGAGCCTACGGAGACTGAGAGCAAGGAGACTATTGACGAGTTTATTGGTGTTATGCGTCAGATTGCGGATGAGGCTGCTGCGGATCCTATGATTCTGCGTAATGCTCCTCATAATACTCCTATCCGTCGTCCTGATGAAACTACTGCTGCTCGTCAGCCTATCCTTAAGTTCGGTGACTAATTTACATCTGGTCGTATTGTGATTGAGGAACCCCCTAGGCCCTTCGGGCCTTTTCCCCCTAGCCGGGGGTGGCACGATCCTTCAATCACAATACGACCAGAATTATAAGAATAATACTATGAAATTAATAATCATTGGTGCCGGGCCGGGTGGTTATGAGACCGCGGTGGCGGCGGCAAAGAAAGGGATTGAGGTAACCATCATTTCTGATGGGCCGGTAGGTGGTACGTGCTTGAATGAGGGTTGTATTCCTACCAAGAGTTTCTGCAGGAATGCAGAGGTTTTGGAGGACCTGGCAAAAGGGGAGACCTTTGGTCTGGAGAACCTTAGCTATAGGTTTGATTTCCAGAAGGTTCTTTGCCGTAAGAACCAGGTTGTGGAGCAGCTCAGGCAGGGCGTGGAGTTCCTGCTTGGCGGCAAGGGGATAACCCTTATCCATGGCAAGGCTTCCTTCAAGGATGCTAAAACGGTGGTTGTTGACGGAAAGGAGATTGCCGGAGATAACATTATTATCGCAACGGGCTCTTACAGCGCTTCGCTGCCTATACCGGGCGCAGATCTTGCGGATGTGATTACCTCTAAGGAAATACTTGATATAGAGGAGGTTCCGCAGCGTCTTTGCGTTATTGGTGCAGGAGTTATCGGCCTGGAATTCGCTTCTATTTTCAAGAGCTTCGGCTCTGATGTTAAGGTGGTCGAGTTCTGCAAAGAGATTCTTCCCCGCTTTGATACCGACCTTGCAAAGCGCCTGAAGCAGGCTCTTGGCAAGAGGGGCATAGAGATAGAGACTTCGGCTGGCGTGCAGTCAATTGAAAAGACTTCCGCCGGACTTAAGGTAACTTATCTTAAGAAGGAGCAGACCTTTGAGGTCATCGCAGACAAGGTGCTGATGGCCGTTGGTCGCAGGCCTTCCGTGAATGCGGTTAATCTTGCCGATGTCGGTATTGAATTCACTCCTAAGGGTATCGTCGTAGATAAGGATATGCAGACCAATGTTCCAGGAATTTATGCAATTGGCGATGTGACAGGCGGTTACATGCTTGCTCATGTTGCTACTTTCCAGGGAATGAGGGCTCTTGCAGCCATGACCGGCGAGCCTTGCGATGTTGACCTTAGCATTGTTCCTGCCGCTGTATTCACTAATCCCGAGGCTGCCTGCGTGGGTAAGACAGAGGATGAGATGAAGGCTGCGGGTGTTCCGGTCAAGTGCCTTAAGTCATTCTTCCGTGCAAACGGTAAGGCTTTGTCCATGGACGAGCCTGAAGGCTTTGTGAAGCTTGTTGTTGCCGGTGATGGCGCAGAGGGCTACAAGCCTGGTCAAATACTTGGCTGTCACCTCTTTGGTGCACACAGTGCTGATATCGTTCAGGAGATTGCGGCCCTGATGAACCATCAGGCCACGCTTGAAGAATTCAAGTCAATCATTCACGCTCATCCCACTCTGGGTGAAGTCCTAAGCTCCGCCGCACATAGCGCCTAGTCGTCGGATTCGCCCATGACTATTACTAGATGGTCTCCCGCTTGGAGCTTCATGCTTCCGTGGGGGACCAAAAATTTATTCTCGCGGCGCACCATGACAACACGGATGCCGTGAGGCAGACCCATCTCGCGAAGCGTCGGAGCAAACTCTACATCCGCCTCTGTAACAGTATGGTCACGCAGCATACCCATCTCTTCCGGAAGGTCCATGCCGAAGGTCTCTACATTCGGATCCTCGTCGTAGCAGAGCTTCAGGGCCCTGGCGGCGGCAGGAATGCTTGAACCCTGAACAAGCAGGGAGAACAGGGTGATTACAAAGACCATGTTGAACATATCGTCGCCCCTGTCTACACCGGCAACAACCGGGCACAGTGCAAATAGAATGGGACCGGCACCCTTAAGACCCACCCATGAAGTGAAAAGCTTTGCTCGGGTGGTAAGGCCGCGGAAGGGTAGGAGGCAAATGAAAATGCTAAGCGGACGTGCCACAAACATAAGGAATGCGCCAATAAGCAGGGCCGGAAGAATGATTGACGGCATGTCTGAAGGGTTTGCAAGCAAGCCCAGCATGAGGAACATGACCAGCTGCATCAGCCAGGTAATTCCGTCAAAGAAACTGATGACCTCTTTTCTGCGAGGCAGTTTAACCTTGTTGCCAATAATGATGGCTGCAATGTATAATGAAAGCAGTCCGTTACCATGGAGTAAGGATGAAACGCCGTTTGCAAAGAATCCTATGCTAAGCATAAGAACTGAATACAGAGCAAAGTTAGGAAGCTCAATCTTGTTCAGAATGCTCTTTGCGGCGAAACCAACCCCTACGCCAACAAGGATACCCACAACAACTTGCAGCGCAAGGACAATCAGTGCTGCGCTAAGAACAACCGCACCGCTCTCGTCCTGAATCCCCGGGGTGGTGATAAGCTTGACGGAAATGACGGTAAGTGTAAGGGCCATGGGGTCGTTACTACCGGATTCCAGCTCCAGAAGTTCTCCAAGATTCTCTCTAAGGTGAAGCTTTTTGCTGCGAAGTACAGAGAACACGGACGCCGAGTCTGTGGAACCCATGATTGACGCAAGTAGGAAGCATGCAATCAGAGTTATGCCGGCAGAGCCTCCGAAGACAAAATAGATGAAAAAGCCGGTTAATGTTACTGTTAACAAAACGCCCAGGGAGGATAGCAGAACGCCCTTTTTAAATACCGGTTTAGTCTCTTCCATGGAAGTCTGCAGACCAGCCGTAAACAGGATTATGGTCATTGCAAAATGGCCGATGGACTCTGCTATTTCGTATTCATCGAATTGCAAACCCAATCCGTCTTCTCCTGCTGCCATGCCCACCAGAAGGAAAAGGAAGAGGGACGGCACACCAACTTTTGACCCCAGCTTTGAGACCATAACGGCCACAAAAATAAGGATCGAACTAAACAGCAAAAGATCTTCTGACAAAAGATTGAAAGAGAAGATGGATAGAAGATTCATGGGTCCTTGCGTTATTTCTTTTTAACGGAAGAGATGCGTTTTTTCCAACGCTCCTTGGCAAGCTGCTGCATGTCGCGCACTTCGTCGCGCTCGTCTACAATCTCGTTACCAAGTATGGTTTCAATTACGTCTTCAAGTGTAAGGATGCCCTGGAATGAACCGTATTCATCAATGACTACGGAGATGGGCTCGTCTTTGGAGATCATCTCGTCCCAAATCTCGTCCAAAGTCCTGTCTTCCTGGAAGGAAGGAATGCTGCGCCTGATCTCTCCAAGGGTGACGTCAAACTTGTCTTCTGCAATGAGCTGCAGGGCTTCCATACGCAGAATGTAGCCAGTAATGTATTCGTCGTTGTCTGAATACACCGGAATACGGCTGTGGTGAAGGTAACGCTTGTCCTTGTAGAAAGCCTTCAGCTTCATGGATTCCGGGGCGATGGCGCATACTACGCGCGGGGTCATGGCATCGCTGGCCGTTATTTCGTCCAGGGTGATAATGTTCTGGATAACCTCGTTTTCGTCCTCGTCCAGCTCGCCTGATTCCTCTGCCACGTCTGCCATGGCGCTGACTTCTTCACGGCTGATGGTAGCGTCGCTCTCTTTGGGGGAAATCCACTTCTGAAGCCATTCTACGGCCCTTACGATAGGGTAGAGGATGATGATCAGGGAGTGGATGGCACCGGTTGCGACACCCATGAGGGACTTCCAGTGCGCCGTGCCTATTGTCTTGGGGATGATTTCTGCAAAAATGAGTATGAGTACGGTGGTGATGGCACTGACCAGTCCGAACCATTCGCTGCCGAAGACCAGGGTGGCCTGGCGGCCTACGCCTGCTGCGCCAATCGTATTGGCAATCGTGTTGAGTGAAAGGATGGCTGCCAGTGGCCTGCCGGGCTCAGTCTTGTACTGCTTCATTCTCTTGGCAGGCTTGTAGCCTTCATCTTCCTTCATGGTGATGTAAGAGATAGGTGTGCTCATTAAGGTAGCCTCCAGCACAGAGCAGAGGAACGATATGAGCATTGCGCCAAAAAGGAATCCAAGTAACAGTAACATAAAAACTTAATAATCGTACAAATATAGTAATTATTTCAGATATTCTTCAATTACGCCCGTCCAGTCGCTGTTTCCTTCGGGACAAAGCGTCTTTAAGCCAAGCTTTGCAGCTGTGGCGCAGTTGCGCTGGCTGTCGTCAATGAACAGTGACTCTTCCGGTTTGAATCCTTCAGCATCGAGCACGCGGAGGAAGATTTCTTCCCCGGGCTTCATCAGCTTAAGGTCGCAGCTGAAGTAAAGATGGTCCAGATAATCGTCCATCGGACGGCCGTTATTGAAGTCTTTGCTGTGGGCCCATGCTGTGATGTAGGGATTGGTGTTGGACAGTAGAACCATGCGGTAGCCGCGGCTCTTCAGTTCCAGCAGTTTGTCCAGATTGCGTTGGGGAAGGTCCAGGATGAAGCCTTTCCAGGCATATTCACATTCTGCATGGGTCAGTTCGCGGCCCACGATGGTGCTGAGCTCGCTTCGGAACTCTTCACAGGTGATGAGCCCGCCTTCCAGCCGGCCATACAGGCCTTTCTGCTCTGCCGGGTCCATGAATATGCGGGCATCGTGCACGCCCAAATCTTCAAAACGGCGGACGGCTTGCTCATACCCCAGGCTGAACACCACACCGCCCATATCAAATATCAGGTTCTTTATCACTATTCCATCAACTTTTTGTATTTGAAGCGCTTAGGTTCAGCGTCTGCGCCAAGACGCATCTTGCGGTTTTCCTCGTATTCAGAGTAATTGCCGTCAAAGAATACTACCTGTGAATCGCCCTCGAAGGCAAGGATGTGGGTGGCGATACGGTCCAGGAACCAACGGTCGTGGCTTACTACTACGGCGCAGCCGGCAAAGCCGTCAAGGCCTTCCTCAAGTGCACGGATGGTGTTTACGTCAACGTCGTTGGTAGGCTCGTCCAGAAGAAGCACGTTGCCTTCGTCCTTAAGTGTCAGGGCAAGATGAAGTCGGTTGCGCTCACCACCGGAAAGCACGCCGCATAGCTTTTCCTGGTCTGCGCCGCTGAAGTTGAAGCGGCTCACCCAACTGCGTGCGTTAATGTCACGGTTGCCAAGGCGCACCCATTCTGAATTGCCTGCAATTGTCTCATAGACAGTAAGTTCCGGATCGATTTTCTTATGCTGCTGGTCTACGTAGGCCAGTTTTACTGTATCTCCAATCTCTATTGTTCCGCTGTCGGGCTGCTCGATTCCCATGATCAGGCGGAAGAGGGTAGTCTTACCTGCACCGTTCGGTCCGATGACGCCTACAATGCCTGCCGGTGGTAGTTCGAAGGTCAGATGCTCGAATAGCAACTTATCTCCGTAGGCCTTGCTGACATCGTTAAAGCGGATGACCTTGTTGCCAAGATGCGGGCCGTTGGGAATATAGATTTCAAGATTCGCTTCTTTCTCTTTAACATCTGCCGATGCCAGCTTTTCATAAGCGCCCAGACGGGCCTTCTGCTTGGCCTGGCGGGCCTTCGGAGCCATGCGCACCCATTCCAACTCGCGCTCAAGAGTCTTGCGGCGCTTGCTCTCTGCCTTCTCTTCCTGGGCCAGACGCTTTGTCTTCTGGTCCAGCCAAGAAGAGTAGTTGCCCTTCCATGGAATGCCCTCGCCGCGGTCCAGTTCAAGGATCCAGCCGGCTACATTGTCCAGGAAGTAGCGGTCGTGGGTGACGGCGATGACCGTGCCCTTGTACTGCTGCAGATGGGCCTCGAGCCACTGGATACTCTCAGTGTCCAAGTGGTTGGTGGGCTCGTCCAGAAGCAGGACGTCAGGCTGGCGAAGCAGCAGGCGGCAAAGCGCAACGCGGCGCCTTTCGCCACCGGAGAGTGTGGCTACGTTGGCATCCGGCGGGGGGCACTGAAGGGCGTCCATAGCCCTTTCCAGCTTGGAATCAATCTCCCAACCGCCGTGGTGCTCTATCAGTTCTGTAAGCTCTCCCTGGCGCTCTATCAGTTTGTTCATCTGGTCATCGTCCAGGGGCTCGCAGAACTTGGCGGAGATATCGTTATACTCTGCCAGCAGGTCCATAACCTCCTGAACGCCTTCCTGAACAACTTCCAGAACTGTCTTGGAAGGGTCCATCTGGGGTTCCTGCTCCAGATAACCTACGCTGTAACCGGGAGCCCATACAACTTCTCCCTTATAGGATTTTTCTACTCCGGCGATAATTTTGAGCAGGGTACTTTTACCGCTGCCGTTAAGGCCGATGATGCCAATTTTAGCGCCGTAGAAAAAGGATAGGTAGATATCCTTCAGTATGACTTTATTGTTGTGCGGGAGTACTTTTCCCACACCATTCATAGAGAATATAATCTTTTCGTCCATGGCTTAATACTTAAAGCTGGAACCGCCAAGGAATTCACGCAGCATTGATGTGGGCGGAATCTCGCGGTCAGACACAGGGGTGAAATAATGGATGAACTTAAGCAGGCGGTGAGCCTCGCTGTATTCCGGACAGTTCTTTGGAACACTGGCCAGAATAGGCTCTGCATGGTTGCGCAGTACTGCGAATTCCAGCAGGTAGGCAGAATTGAACATGGCGTCTGCGTTCTCCTGGAACGGATAGATCCACTTCTCTTCTGCAGCACGTACCATAGGCCACTGGCTTATGGATTCACGGGCCGTGAAGGCGCCCTTGTTGTAGTCACGTACGATGCGGCGCAGAAGACGGTTGTCGCTGGTGGGAATCCAGTTGTGATAGTCCAGCGCCGTGCTGGTAAGGGTATTAATGAAAATCTTGAATTTTGCGTCGTCCGGTATGCTGCTGGTAAGGGCGGGATTCAGGGCGTGGATACCTTCTACAAGCAGCACGCTGCCTTCTTTCAGTTTAAGTTTCTTTCCGTTGTATTCCCTTTTTCCGGTAACGAAGTTGTATTCCGGAACAGAAACTTCCTGTCCTTCAAGTACTTTGACAAGATCTTTCTGCATCATTTCGTGATCTACGGTGTCAAAATTGTCAAAGTCATAACTGCCGTCCGGGAATTTTGGAGTGTCCTCTCTGTTTACAAAATAATCGTCCGTAGAAACAGAGATCGGGCGCAGGCCGCAGGCCTTTAGCTGAACGCTCAGCTTCTTGCAGAACGTTGTTTTACCGCTGCTGGAAGGGCCGGTGATAAGCACTATTCGGACAGGATTCTCCTTACGGTAGCGGCGGGCGATCTCTTCTGCAATCTGGATTATCTTCTTTTCCTGTAAGGCTTCTGCAACTTGGATTAGTTCGCTGGCCTGGCCGCCGCGCAGGGCAAGGTTTACGTCGCCCACGGTATTCAGGCCCATGATAATGTTCCAGCGAAGGTTCTCGTTGAACACCTCGAAGGTCTTGGGCTGGTCTACTACAGGGCCCAGAACGTTGGGGTCTTCCTTGTCCGGAAGCAGCAGCAGGAAGCCGGTCTTGTACGGCTTGATGCCCCAGACTTTAAGATAGCCTGTAGAGGGCACAAGGCGGCCGTAATAATAGTCCGGGGTCTCTCCAAGCTTGTAGTAGTCCATGTACACTTCTTCGTTGGTTTCCAGCAGCTTAACCTTGTCTTCGTAGCCGCTGTCACGGAAGATCTTAAGGACTTTGTCTGCTTGGACATCGTACCTGTGGAAGGGCATGTCTTCTGCTACGATTTCCTTCATGCGGGCCTCCAGCATGGATAGCTCTGACGGATCCAGAGGAACATTGTTCTCTTTGTACAGATGGAAGAAGTAACCCTCAGAGATGGGGTATTCCATGTACAGTTCGCAGGAGGGGAACAGGTCTACCGCTGCCTTGTAAAGTAGGAAGCAGAGCGAGCGGCAGTAAACGCGCCTTCCGCTGTATTCCTTGATGCTTACGAACTCAATGTCTTTGCTTTTGTAAACCTTGAATTTAAGGCCCTGTGAGACATTGTTTACTTTTGCCGATACAATGGGGTAGGGCTTTTCAAATTCGAAGTCTCCCAGCATCTGGAGGAGCGATGTTCCCTCCGGGTATTTCCTGGAGGTTCCGGTGTTTTTGCAGTAAACCTGAAGCATAAGTTGCAGTTTTTTATCAACCTACAAAAATAACAAAAACAGGGCGTTTTAGCAAAAGAATTTTCGGCCGCCGAAAAAGTTGGCGGATTGCCTTCTTTTGACTATATTTGCAAGACATATGTGAATTTTCATTAATTAACTAATATAATTGTAACACTATGTCAGAAAAAAAATTCAGACTTGAGTCAGATTTGCTGGGCGAGCTCCAGGTACCGGAAGAGGCATACTATGGCGTTCAGACCCAAAGGGCAATAAACAATTACAAGATTTCCAACACTAAGATGAGCGACTATCCGGATTATGTGATAGCTATCGCTTACGTTAAGTGGGCCGCTGCCGCTGCCAACGGAGAACTTGGCGTATATGACAAGAAGATCGCAGACGCAATCTGCGCAGCTTCAAAAGACATCGTAGAAGGCAAGTATCAGGACCAGTTCCCTGTAGACATGATGCAGGGTGGTGCAGGTACCTCTGTCAATATGAATGCAAATGAAGTAATTGCAAACATCGCACTGGAGAAGCTCGGCCACAAGAAGGGCGAGTATCAGTTCTGCTGGCCTAACGACCACGTAAACTGCGGCCAGTCTACCAACGATGCATATCCTACAGCCATCAAGCTTGGCGTCATCAGGATGAACAAGCGCCTGATTGCCAGCCTGAAAGACCTTGTAAAGGCTTTCCGAGCCAAGGGTGACGAGTTTAAGGACATCATTAAGATGGGCCGTACCCAGCTTCAGGATGCCGTTCCTATGACCGCCGGCCAGGAGTTCTACGCATTTGCCAATACCCTTGAGGATGAGATTGCCAATATCGAGCACAACCTCAAGTATATGCACGAGATCAACATGGGCGGCACCGCCATCGGTACCGGTCTTAATGCCGTTCCCGGCTTTGTAGAGCTTTGCGCAAAGCGTCTTGCAGAACTTACCGGTGAACCTTTCCGTCCTGCACGTGACCTTGTTGCTGCAACCCCTGACACAGGTGACTATGTAGCATATCACGGCGCCCTCAAGCATCTTGCTGTTAAGCTTTCAAAGGTTTGCAACGACCTTCGCCTCATGGCTTCAGGCCCTCGTTGCGGTCTTCACGAGATTAACCTTCCTCCTATGGCTCCCGGTTCATCCATCATGCCCGGAAAGGTTAATCCTGTCATCCCTGAGGTTACAAACCAGGTTTGCTTCAAGGTTATCGGTAACGATACCGCAGTTGCTTTTGCTGCCGAGGCCGGCCAGCTTCAGCTTAACGTTATGGAGCCTGTTATCATGGAGTGCATGGTTGAGTCCATCACCTGGCTTGCAAACGCAATGGATACGCTTCGCGTTAAGTGCGTAGAGGGCATCACCATCAACGCAGAGCACTGCAACGAAATGGTTAAAAACAGTATCGGTATCGTAACTGCACTTAACCCTTACATCGGTTACAAGACCAGCACCAAGGTTGCAAAAGAGGCTCTTGAAACAGGCCGCAGCGTATATGACCTCGTTCTTGAGCATGGCTACATGACCAAGGATAAATTGGATGCCGCTCTTGACCCCGCCGCGATGTGCGAGTCACATGAGTACATCAAATAAAATATTCGATCCTTTACGTAAGAAACTTGTCGCACTCACTCCGGAGGAGGGGGTGCGGCAATGGTTTATCAAGGTACTGCACGACCAATTCGGGTACCCGTACCACATAATGCGAAGCGAGGTTGCCTTCAACTTCGGCCAGGAACTGTTTTCCATGGCTGCAGGCTCCTCCAGAAAGGTGTATCGTGCAGATATCGTAATATATGACAGGGCCGCCAAGCCTCTTGTTACCGTAGAGTGCAAGAGGCCTGAGGTCCCGCTTACAGAGGCCGTGGCGCAGCAGGCCTTAAGATACAATTCCGTTCTTGACACCCGTTGGATAGTTCTGACCAACGGCACCAATACCATACTTTTCCACAGAGAAGGAAATACCTTTGTTCCGACGGCCGATTTCCCCAAATACGAAGAAATTTAAATTTTTTTGTTACAAAAGCCGGCCGGCATCGTTACTAATACAGAAAACGGAAAAGAGAGCGCTTAAAAGATGGATTTCCTGACAACTGCATATACATCGTTACGGGACAAACTGCGTAACAGGGTAAGGACTATGATACCCGATGCTACTGCTGCCGACGATGTTCTGCAAGAGGCCTTCTACAAGCTTTGGGCAAAGAAATATGAGCCCATGAGCCTGAAGGAAGCAGAGGCGCTGCTCGCCCGAAGTGTGCGGAACCAAAGCATTGATACCATCCGCGTAACGCGGCAAAAGGTTCCGATTCAGGGAAATGAATTGCAGACGTTCCCGCAATTTGAAAAGAAAGAGCAGCTAAGGATAGTGGAAGCGATTATAGACAGGGAACTAACTGATACACAAAGGTATATAATAAGAAGAAAGGAGTACGAGGGGATGGATATCCAGACGGTTGCGGCAGAGTTGGGAATGGAAGAAGCGGCGGTTCGCGTGCAACTGTCCCGGGCAAGAAAAAAGATACGTGAAATCTATAACAGAGAAGAAAAATGGTAAACCAAATGCTTGACATACTGACTGAGCGTTACTTCGCCGGGGAAACCACTCCGGAAGAGGAAGCTTTGCTGCGAAGCATTGTGGCTCGCAGTCCTCAGGGGCAGAACGAAGACCTTAAGGCCGTGCTTGGCCTCTTCTCTGCTGGAATGGAAAGGGGCAGAGCGGCTGCGGCAAAAAAGAGAAAATTAGCGTTAGGCTTTGCTGCTGCAGCCGTCGTGGCCCTGCTGGTTGCTGCCGGCTTCATACTGAATAGCAATGGCAGCGTATGCGAAGGCTGGGTGAACGGCCAAAGAGTGACGGACAGTGAGCAGCTGGTAAAGGGCGCCCAGGATCAGTTAGATGCGTTTTTCGGCAGGTCGGAATCCTTCGACAACGGCCTTGACGATGTGTTGCAATCGATGAATAATAAATAGAATAGCTATATGAAAAAGGTATTTCTATCGCTCCTGTTGCTGCTTTTAGGTTGCCTGGGCTGGTCGCTTTTCGCCCAGGAAAGATACAGTATAAACGAGGTTTTTAAGGGAAACATCGTACCGAAGGAACAGATAAAGGAGATCAAAATCAGCCATAGTTCGAAACTGCCGGACGAGATTGACTTCTTCCGCAGTTTGGAATTCAATGCCGATGCCGCTACATTGGAGAAAATTGCCTCTCTTATTGAAGAGGATGCAAAGTATGCCCTCGATTCAGAGATGTCCACAACTGCCGGAGTATTGGATTATGCGCTCCTGAGGGTTGGAAAAGAGAAGGACTGTACGTATATTTGTTACTCCGTTAAGGATGCCGAGGAGGAAGGCCATTATAAGGTTACCATCCTGCTGCTGATCGGACCGGACTCAATACAGGAACTGAAATCATTGTTTGGAAAATAGAATAGATTATAGATATGAAAAAGATTGTTACAGTAATTGCGTTTGTTTGTGCCGCTGCTGCGGCATATGCCCAGAAGACAGATTCCCTTACCGTGATTAAGCCGGAAAAGGTTATTATCCAGTCTTCTGATTCATCACAGGTTGTTACAGTAGTAGGAAAAGAGGGTAACCCTTCATATAGGTTTACAAGCAAGTTGAATGTTGCTGACGGCGTTTCCAATAGGGTAGTGACAGAGCACAGAGGTTTGGATTTCTCTATATTCAACCAGGCTCTTACAGAAAAGACCAGAGAGACAGAATGGTGCCTTATGGGCTTCTCTGAGCTTGGTCTGGGTTGGCATGCTGCAATTAACGGTCCCGCAGAAATTCAGAAGTCTTCAAGGTGGATTTCAGAGTTTACCTGGAGAAATGCTCTTGCACTTCGTTACGAGCCCAAGAATTCTCCCCTTTCATTCGCTCTGGGTATTGGTTATGCAAGGCAGTACTACTATTCTGCAGCAGGCACTATGCTCGCAAAGCAGGACGGTAACGTTATTTATACAGAATATCCTGCCGGTTCTACGGAGCGTTCTTCCAAGCTTCGCGTAAACTCCATGCTTGTTCCTTTGACAGTTTATGTTAAGGTTACTAAGAACTTTGGCTTTGACTTTGGTCCGGAACTTATTGTAAACACCAGGAGCAGGCTTACTTCACGCTATTATCTTGAGTCAGCAAAGCACAAGACCATTTATAAGAACCTTCCCGTACGCCCGGTTTCTTATGGACTGTTCTTCTCTGTAAGACTGTTTGATGTTAGGCTTTATGCAAGATATCAGCCTCAGAACGTACTTAAGGACGGACGCGGTCCGCAGTTCAAATCACTTACCATCGGTCTGATGACCATGTAATTAAAAAAGCGGCCCGCGGGCCGCTTTTTTATTAATCGTATCTCTTTTCTTTGTTTCTGGTCAGGCGCTCTTTCATGGCGTCTACGGCATCAGTTAGTGCTTCTTCGAAGGTCTTTGCATTCTTCTCTACTACCAGTGCATCACTTGGAACATTGGCCTGGAGCTTTACGGCTTTATTGTCCGGTCTCTCCATCAGCGAAAGGACAACTTCTACGCTGGTGATGTTGTCGTCGAAGCGCTCCAACTTTGCCACTTTCTTGTCTACGTAATCCAGAAGTTTCTGGTCTGCGTCGAACTTCAGAGTTTGAACTCTAATCTCCATTGTTACCTCCTCTTTTTGCCCGTGGATGGGCGTTATTATAAATGTTCTTGAGTTGCCCGATGGTGTTGTGGGTGTAAACCTGGGTTGCTGCAAGTGAAGAGTGACCAAGCAATTCTTTAATAGAGTTGAGGTCTGCGCCTTTCTCTAACAGCTCCGTTGCAAGGGTGTGCCGCAGCACGTGCGGACTCTTGCGTCCGGCTATACTTCCCACCTGTCCAAGTTCTGCTGAAACTATCCTTTCTACGGCCATAGGATATAGGACGTTGCCCTTTTCTGTGACCAGGAGAGGCTCGTTCGCTTCTCTTGTCCTGCCCAAGAGGCTCTCTGTTGCTTGTAAATATAATAATAATTCTTCTGATAAAGAAGAAATAAGTGGAATTTCTCTCATTTTATTGCCTTTTCCCCTCACGTGAATGACGTTTCTGGCAAAATCTACTGAGTTTATCCTTAGGCCGATCAATTCGCTGCGGCGCATTCCGGTGCTGAAAAGCATGGAAATGACAAGATGCGCCAGGCGGTCTTTGTACGAGCCGTCAGGCTTCCATTCCGTTTGGTCAAAATACTCGTCCATGGATGCCTCCCTGTAGAAGTCAGGCAGGCGTTTGGCTATCTTGGGGCGACCTACAAGCTTGACGGGATTGCTTTCCAGCTTGCCCTGGCGCACCAGCCACGTGCAGAAGCCGCTGAGTACGGACATGTGCTGGCTGATTGTGCGGGCATTAAGTTTTTCTTTGCTTAGCGATACCTGATAGTCGCGGATATCGCCAACTGTAAGGGCTTTTATTATATCGTCCGCCTCAAGGCTGCTGAATTGCCTGAATCTTTCCAGAATATCCGCATAAATCTCTGCCGTGCGTGCCGAATACCGCCGCTCGGTTCCGATGTACAGCAAATATCTTTCTATAGGATTCATACTTCCTTCAGGCCCAGTTCGGCGGCGCGCTCGCGCATGAAGGCATCGGCTTCTTCGAAGTTATTGCCTATCACGCCGTCCAGGACGGCTTCCTTCACCATGTCTTTGAGCTGTCCGATTGTATGGCAGGGCTCAAGGCCGTAAAGCTTCATTATATATTCTCCGGTGATGGGGTTCTTCCAGTTGCGGATTGCGTCCTTTTCTTCTACCTCTACCAGTTTTTGCTTTACCAGTTCGAAGTTTTTCTTGATTCCGGCTACCTTGACAGGGTTCTTGGAGGTAATGTCCGCCCCGCAAAGGGTCATAAGATCGTCGATATCGTCCCCGGCGTCAAAGAGCAGGCGTCTTACTGCGGAATCCGTAACTTCCTCGTCCACAAGTGCTACGGGACGATGATGCAGGCCTACGAGCTTCTGGACATATTTCATTTTTTCGTTCAGAGGCATTTTCAGGGCCTGGAATATTTTGGGCACCATTCGTGCGCCTATTACCTCGTGGCCATGGAAGGTCCAGCCGGCGGATGCGTCCCATCTCTTGCTTGATGGCTTGCCGACATCGTGCAGCAAAGCGGCCCAGCGTAGCCATAGGTTGGGCTCTTTGCCGGCCTCCGCTTCCATCTGCGCAATATGGTCAACCACCTGGACTGTGTGGCTGAAGTTGTCTTTGTGGCCGCGTCCGTCAATGGTTTCTACGCCTTTCAGGCGGGCTAGTGCGGGTAGTACATATTCCAGTAAACCGGTGCTGTCCAGCAACTTAAGGCCGATGGACGGCTTTGGCGTAACCAGTATCTTATTAAGCTCTTCTGCGATTCTTTCTGCGGACAGAATCTTCATCCTGTCCTTCATCCTGGCGATGGACGCAAGGCATTCGTCGCTTATGTGGAAGGCTAGCTGCGGGCTGCTAAGCTTTGAAGCAAAGCGCACTGCGCGCAGCATCCTGAGCGGATCGTCGCTGAATGTAATGTCCGGGTCAAGGGGAGTGCGGATTATGCCGGCGGCAAGGTCTGCAATGCCGCCAAACGGGTCTACCAGCGCGCCGAAGTCTTCTTTTTGCAGGCTGAAGGCCATGGCGTTGATGGTGAAGTCGCGCCTTTTTTGATCGTCTTCAAGCGTGCCGTCTTCTACTATCGGTTTTCTGGATTCGCGGTGATAGGATTCCTTACGGGCGCCTACAAACTCTATTTCCGTGCCGCGGTAATGCAGCATGGCAGTGCCAAAGTTCCTGTAGCTGGCCACGGTGCAGGGATGGCCTGTTTCTGCCATTATGGCTTCCGCCACATTCTGGGCGAAGTCAATTCCGCTGCCCTCGATTACAATGTCGATGTCGTCCGTGGGCCTGCCAAGAAAACAGTCCCTGACAAAGCCTCCGATTACAAATGCCCTAACTCCCGTCTTCTCTGCTACCTTGCTGACAAGGGGAAAGATGGGGTGGGTAAGGAAGTTATTGTCTATCTGCGCTGTATTCATTTTAGAATCCGCGGCCATGCTTGTGCCAGAGCTCTTCTTCAAGCTTCTGCCAGCGGTCTGCGGCCTCTTTGTAAATCTTTGCCGTAAACTCATTCAGGGCAGCTGTGCCCTTAGTCGCAAAATCTGCTTCAACCTGAGGCAGTTCGTTGAAGGACAGTTCTTCTACCTCAAGGATATTCTTTTCAAATTTACCCTTGTTATCCTGCCATGCAACAGTTCCAAGACGGTTGGCGCGACGGAACTGCCACAGTATGCAGTCTGCCTTGTACTTCTTCTGCCCGCAGAAGTTGAAAGCCTCCGGCAGGGTAGTGCCGCCTGCAAAAATAGGGATGCGGGGGCTCTCTCCCGGGTTGTCAACGCCATACCAGAGTATGCCACCCACTGCATCCGGCAGCCAGTTTCGGCTTTGCAGGACGGTAGAGTATGAGCACCATGCTACTGCCAGCGTGCGTACAAATTCTATTGTTCCGGGAGCTATAGTATTAATGGTGTTGCGTGTGGTTGCGGTAAGCCAGGGGTTGGCCTGGGGGCTGACCTTCTTGTATGCGGGTTTGTCTTTCTTTGCGGGAACCTCTATTAGCCAGTTTTTGCACATGTCGGCGTCTGTGCCCTCGTAAGTACCTCTTAGATAGGCCATTACTTCACGTACGGAAATCTTTCCCTTTTCCGGTTTAACAGACAGGGGAAGTTCTTCCATATCCATGGTAAGGCCCAGCGACGGTGCAAGTGCGTTAAGTACGAACCAGTCCCTGATGCTGAAGTTGCGGCCTTTGGCGCGGGGTACGTTGTATGCCTTCCAGAAGACGCAGTCTCCCTGGCCGTCCCACAGTCCGTATTCCAGGGCCACTGATTCAACGTTGTCAGAGCACATGTACCAGTCCGGGTTCTTGCGATCTACCTTGCCTACGCGGGGGATGTTGGCTACAATTGCGACCTCGTCGTCCGGTATCCTCTGGGCTGCCCATACTGCGCCGGTCTTGTTCTTGCCTACGCCGCAGATTTCAAAGAGCCAGGCCTCGTTCTTGTCGGTCACTGTAAGGGCCTCGCCGCCATCGCCGTAGCCGTAAACCTCTGCCAGGGCGCCCATAAGGCGGATGGCGCTGCGTGCGTTGTCGCATCGCATCAGTGCTATGCGCGCCAGCTCTTCGATCATGAAGATGGATTCCTTGTTTATGAGGGTATCCGGGCCGGTGAAGGTGGATTCGCCAATTGCTACCTGCTTCTCGTTCATGCAAGGGTAGCCGGTGTCTATATATGCATAGGTGTGCGGTGCCTGGGGAATTTCTCCTACGCACTTTACGCCTGTTGTATCTCCTTTGAACTTGGTCCAGCGCATGCCTTTATATATTTTGTGCATTGCGCCTTCCGGGTGGTCTGCCGCCGGTTCCATGGAAACCCATGTGTGCGATACGCCGTCGCAGGTGTGGGATGTGATTACAGAGCCGTCAACGGTTGCCAGACGTCCTGCGAAGATGCTGGTGCATTCCTGTCCGTCCCATTCTTCTATTTCCTGTGCCGACTGTGCCAGTGCGGCGATTCCTGCCATTGCCAGAGCGGCAAGTGTGATGCTTGTTCTTAGAAACTTCATTGCGATATACATTTGCACAAATATAGATAAAATAAAAAAGGTGTCCAAATTGATTGGGCACCTTTTGTAACCTATGTTGTAAGAAGTTATTACTTCTGACGATTCTTGTAACGCTGGTAGAATTTGTCAACACGGCCGGCGGTATCAACGAGCTTAACCTTACCGGTGTAGAAAGGGTGAGATGTGTTTGAGATCTCGACCTTTACGACGGGATATTCAACGCCGTCAACTTCAAGGGTCTCCTTGGTGGTTGCGCAAGAGCGTGTGATGAATACGGTGTCGTTTGACATATCCTTGAAAGCTACAAGACGGTAGGTTTCGGGATGTATTCCTTTCTTCATTTTACTTAAATATTTAAGATTTTACTATATAGTTTCTCTTTTGAGCCTGCAAATATACGCATTTTGCGGCTAATACCAAATTTTTCAGCAGAAATTTCTTACTTGGAGCCAAGGAAGAGGAAGAGCATGCTTATAAGAAGCAGAACCAGATCTACGGCCTTGGACCTTAGGTTTTTCTCTTTCAGTATGAAGGCGCCAATGGCGAAGCTGACCAGTACGCTGCCGCGGCGTATCATTGATACTACGGCAATAAGGGCTTCCGGCTGTGATAAGGCCTGCATGTAGGCGTAATCGGCGGCGCAGAGGGACATGCTGATCAGCGGAATGCTCCATCTCCATTTGAAGGGTGTCGATGTTGCCCTGATCGGCCTCCATATAAATATAAGTACCACAAGCATCATGATGCTTTGGTAAAGGCTGTACCATGAGAGGACCTGCATCTTCTCCATTCCAAGACGGGTGGGCGACATAAGGAATTTGTCGTACAGGCCGCTGGCGGCTCCCATCAGTACGGATACAATCAGCCAGAATATCCATTTGTTGTGGGTAAAGTCGATGCCTTCTTTCTTGCCGCTTCGGCCAAGCATGTAGAAGGCTACGAAGGCAAAGCCTACGCCTATGCTTTGCAGCAGGTTAAGGCGTTCGCCAAATAGGAAAACGGCTCCCAGCAGCACCAGAACGGGTCTCGTGGCATTGATGGGGCCGACTATGGTAAGCGGAAGGTGCTTGAGTGCAAAGTATCCGGCTATCCACGATGACAGCACTATTACGCTTTTAAGCAGGATGAATCTCTGGACTTCCCAGCCGCCCCAGCCGGTTGTTGCCAGCCACGGGCTGAAGATCAGTGCGCAGAAAACAGTATTCAGGAAGAGCACGGGCAGCACCGCATTCTCCTTCAAAGACATCTTCTTGAAGGAGTCATAGCAGCCCAGAAAGGCCGCAGACAAAAACGCCAGTAACCACCACATACTTTAATAGAATGTATCTTTTTTCGTTGCAAAGGTATTGCGTTTGAGTGAGATCTCAAAAAATATAGTAACCTTTAGCCTCCGGCTGGGCGACAGAGCCTTTCGGCCTGCGACAGAAGACGCGCCCACTCGCTCATTTGACCGTCCAACTCCTCCTCATAGTCTTGCTTTGCAAGCCTAACGTCGTCAAACAATGTCCGTCATGCCCAATCCCTTGTCCAGTCCGGATGCAAGAATCGGCCTGCCCTGCGGGCTTGGCCACCATTCGCTGCGCCGGCCTGCCCACTATCCACCACTCCGCCAACTCCCCATTCCTCTCCCAGGCCTGTAATCAGTAACTTTGAATCCCCGAATTTTCGCAAAGTTAATTCCCCGTTTTGAGGGGTAGGAAAAAGCATTCATATCTTTGTAAATGGGAAAGAAT
>ONDR01000002.1 GCA_900316675.1 uncultured Bacteroidales bacterium | reverse complement strand
GCTGGGCGGTAAAAAATCCCGCTCATTTTCTCAAGCGGGATTGCAAAGGTACGCACTTTTTTTGAACGTGCAAACTTTTTTCAAACTTTTTTTAAAAAATTTAGACTTTATCGTTTTAGACGGGGGCGTTCCATACCGGAATCACCCACAACACTACTAATACATCTTATTTACGGCCTGATAAAACGCCTGAGCCTCCTTAAGCGTTACCGGCTCTTCCTCTTCCATCAGGCTTTCTTTGAATCCTCCATCCTGATCGCGGCTTACCTTGAACTGCCTTACACTACGCACCGGAGAAAGGACGGTAAGGATACCATCGGCATAATAACCCAGATCCTGATAAGTAGCCACAAAGGCTCTTTCCTTATAATCGGGAGACAGGATATCTGCACCATAGAATCTGGAATCATAGGAAAGATGCAACAAAGAGAAAAGCGTCGGCATTATGTCAATCTGCGAGCAGACTTTGTCCACGGCAGCAGGCTCGATGAAACCGGGAGCATAGATTACGGCCGGGATATGATATCCATCCAAAGGAACGGATGTCTTTCCGGCGGACGATGCGCAGTGGTCCGCCACAATAACAAATACAGTTTCCTTGAACCAGGGACGGGAAGAAGCATCGGAAATGAACTTACCAATAGCCCAGTCGGTATATTTTACCGCCGCCTTGCGGCTCATTGCATTTCCATCATATTCGATGCGGCCTTCCGGATAGGTGTAAGGCCGATGGTTGGATATCGTCATGATGTGGGCGAATACAGTGGAGCCGGCCTCCCAGGCCTTGTCCAAAAGGCCTATGGCCTCGCGGTACGAATCTTCGTCGGCCGTACCCCAAATATTAGAGAAGGATATGGCAGACGCATCGTACATCTTCTTGTCCCAGATTTCGTAGCCGCATTTCCTGAAGAAAGCGCCCATATTATCAAAGTAGCTGTCGCCTCCATATATAAATATAGGGGAATAGCCCATTCCTTCAAGCAAGGCTCCGGTAGAGAAAAAGTCCAGATTGTCCGGACGCTTTACCAGGCTGGCTCCGGCGGAAGGAGGGATGCAAAGGGTAACGGCCTCAAGGCCGCGGACTGTCCTGTTTCCGGTTGCGAACAGATTGTCAAAGACCAGTCCCTTGTTCATAATGGTATCCAAGCAAGGGGTGATATCGGCCTCCTGGCCATACCTGGTAAGGAAATCTGCGCTAAGACTTTCTACCGTAACAAGTACTATATTCTTGCGAATCGGCTGATTGTCGTCACGGACGGGAGTAATGCCGTCAGCGTTCATATTGCACATCTGCTTCTGCATGGCATCAGCCTCCTCGTCCGGAATAACAGCATAGAACTGTTCGTAGTTCAGCTCATTTGAGGCGAAGGCCTCCAGGAAATCCCAGCATCCGTTCTGATGGATCTGTGTTGCAAACTGGTTCGTACTTCCCCAGTTGCGGAAATCGTTGTGCAGCCAGAAATAACCGGCGAAGCAGGCAGCTGCCAGGCAGCATAGATTGATAAGCCAGGAGCGAAGGCTGCCAACACCCGCGCCGGCAAGCTTCTTTCCCCTTACCATGAGGGCACAGATTATCGCAGCAACGACAAAGACTCCCAGGAACATCGGAACAATAGGATAAGACTCCATAATATTGCCCACCACCTCGTTCGTATATATAAGGTAGTCGACGGCAATAAAGTTGAACCGTACACCGAACTCTTCCCAAAAGACAACCTCGCTGAAGGCGATTGTAACCGATAACGATGCATACAGCATCATCAATATATAAACTGCCACCTTATGCCACGTTGCGCGCACCGCAGGCACGAACAACTTGATGCCATAGCAGACAAGGATAAGGGTAAGGACTGCTTTTACGATACGGGGCAGCGGGCCTCCGTATTCGTCCGTAATATCGTTGAACAAAAAGACATACAGGGTTAGCGCAGCCCAAAGTCCGAAGACAATATAGCCTGCCGGCTTTTTAAAAAAGAAATCGCTGAAGAAAGAATATACCAGGAAGGCCGGCACAAGGGCGAAGGCGCTGAAGAAGACATCGTTCAGGAAGCCCAGGAAGATTATCTTCATCCAGTCTGCGAAGCCCCAATCGACAGTAGTGACGGGATGCAAAATCAGGACGATGCGGACCAATAAGCCCAGGATAAGGGCCAGGCACAAAAACCTGGGTGCAAAAAACCGGAACCAGTCTTTAATTACAATCTTGTTCATATAAGTGTCATTATATCTTTGCAAATTTAACAATAACACTTAAATAAATACCCCCGAACGCCTGATAAAATAGCATTCGGGGGTTAAAATAATTCAAAGATTAGCCTACATCATACCGCCGGCGGGCATTGCAGGAGCTGCAGGAGCCGGTTCAGGGATGTCAACAATGCCACACTCGGTGGTAAGGAACATACCTGCAACGGATGCAGCGTTTTCAAGAGCAACGCGGGCAACCTTGGTAGGATCGATAACGCCGGCCTCGAACATATTTACATATTCGTCAGTACGGGCATTGTAACCGAAATCCTTCTTACCCTCACGAATCTTCTGTACGATTACGCTGCCGTCGACACCTGCGTTAAGGGCGATCTGGCGGAGAGGCTCCTCAATTGCGCGTGCAACGATGCGGATACCGGTAGTCTCGTCCTCATTGGCACCCTTCAGGTCTTTGAGCACCTCTGCTGCGCGGATGTAAGAAACGCCGCCGCCGGGGAGATAACCTTCCTCTACTGCAGCACGGGTAGCGTTAAGTGCATCCTCTACCCTATCCTTCTTCTCTTTCATCTCTACCTCTGTGGTAGCACCTACATAAAGAACAGCGACGCCACCTGCCAGTTTGCCAAGACGCTCCTGGAGTTTCTCGCGGTCATAGTCGGATGTAGTGGTAGAAATCTGCTGACGGATGAGCTGTGCGCGCTCTGTGATGGCATCCTTGTCACCTGCACCGCCAACGATGGTGGTATTCTCCTTGGTGATGGTAACTTTCTCTGCTTTACCAAGCATCTGGATGTTTGCATTCTGCAGGGTGTAGCCGCGCTCTTCGCTGATTACGGTAGCACCGGTAAGGATGGCGATATCCTGAAGCATTTCTTTGCGACGGTCACCAAAGCCGGGAGCCTTAACGGCTGCAACCTTGAGTGCGCCACGCAGACGGTTTACAACAAGTGTTGTAAGTGCCTGTCCGTCAACATCTTCTGCGATGATGAGCAGAGCCTTGCCTTCACGTGCGATAGGCTCCAGAACCGGCATAAGATCTTCCATCAAAGAGATCTTCTTGTCTGTAAGGAGGATGTAAGGATCGTCCAGGACGGCCTCCATCTTGTCACCATTGGTCATGAAGTACGGGCTGATGTAGCCACGGTCGAACTGCATACCCTCTACAACCTTAACCTCTGTCTCTGTGCCTTTGGCCTCCTCGACAGTGATGACGCCGTCTTTCTTAACCTTTGACATTGCATCAGCAATGAGTTTGCCGATGTAAGAGTCGTTGTTTGCAGATACGGTACCAACCTGCTCTATCTTGCTGTAGTCGTCACCAACCTCCTGGCTCTGAGCCTTGAGCTCCTTGACAACAGCTGCAACAGCCTTGTCAATACCACGCTTCAGGTCCATAGGATTAGCACCGGCGGTAACATTCTTGATACCTACGTTGATGATGGCCTGTGCAAGTACGGTTGCGGTTGTAGTACCGTCACCGGCCTGCTCGTTGGTCTTGGAAGCAACTTCCTTAACCATCTGGGCGCCCATGTTAGCAAAGCGGTCTTCAAGTTCTACCTCTTTTGCAACGGTTACGCCGTCCTTGGTTACCTGCGGAGCACCGAACTTCTTGTCGATAACCACATTGCGGCCTTTAGGGCCGAGGGTAACCTTTACTGCATCTGCAAGAGCGTCTGCTCCTTCTTTCATCTTTGAGCGGACGTCAACGTTGAATTTAATATCTTTTGCCATAGTTGTCTGAAATTAAAGGATTGCAAGAATATCTGACTGACGTACGATGAGGTACTTTTTATCGTCTACGGTTACCTCTGTGCCTGCATACTTGCCATACAGGACAACATCGCCGACCTTAACCTCCATAGGTTCGTCCTTTTTGCCGGGGCCTGCTGCTGCAACAACACCCTGCTGAGGTTTTTCCTTTGCGGTATCGGGAATATAAAGACCCGATGCGGTCTTGGTCTCGGCCTCTTTAGGCTCGATGACCACTCTGTCTGCCAATGGTTTGATCATAGTTTTATATTTTTAATTGTTTATTCCTTCTGCCGGAGTCATGACCTTACCGGCCGATGGCTCTGCCATCATACACACAATACCTGTGCCAATGGCAGAAACTGACATTTTGTCATTATTCGGCCGTATCGGACAGTCCTGTGGCGTTTTGGACCACATAATTACATAATATATATAGGAATCGTTTTTAATAATTTCTATATTTGTTGATGATATTGCCGTATTATTGGCTAAAAGGAAAATATTATAAACCACTAATATGAAACGTTTTCTAAGATTTGCCTTGTTGATAGCAGCGGTATCTGCTGTCATAGGCTGTAATTCAACTTCTAAAGTGAGCGTGCCTGACACAGCTTTCGCTTCCTACGTTAAAGCGTTCAGCGGCGGTGTCGTGGCAGAAGGACGCCCCATCCAGATTATCCTTCAGGGCGAAGTCAATCCTACAGAAGAAGAACTCTTCTCCTTCTCGCCTGCCATCAAAGGCCATCAGAACTTCCCCGGAGGCGGAATAGTTGAGTTCGTTCCGGACGAAGGCTCAATAGAGGCCGGCAAAAAATACGACTGCACCTTCAAACTGGGTAAGGTCGTTCCGGTTGGCGACAGCAAGCTGGAAAAATTCAGCTTCAGCTTCAGCACCGCCATCAAAATGGCAAGCCTGAACATAGAAGAAGTAAAGATCAGCGCCAAGACCCCCGAAATTGCAACCGTTACCGGTACTGTCAAGCTCAGCAGCGGTCTTGAGGCTGCCGTAGAGGTAGAGACTCCCGGCGCAGTAGAGAACAGTTTCGCAATTGCCAAGAACGCAGAGGGCGGCATTTACACCTTCAAGGCCAGCTATAACAGGAACAATGAGGACAAGACCGTCACCATCAACCTGAAAAAGGCAGAGGGTTACAAGATCGCCAATGCTTCAGAAACGGCAGTGATTCCCGGAAAAGCAGAATTCAAGCTCATCGGCTCGCAGTTCGCAGACGAGGCTATCCCTTACGTAAAGCTCTGCTTCAGCCAGCCCGTTGCAAAGGTTGCAGAAGGCCTTATCAGCATTGAAGACTGCTACAGGTATTACACCATGCAGGAAGATAACATCGTCAAGGTCTTCTTTGAAAACAGCTACTCAAACGTACTGAATGTCAATGTCGATGCAGCAGTTTCCGCAGCTAACGGCACAAGGCTGGGCCAGTCACAGCGCCTTAGCTTTACCAAAACCGGACTCAAGCCGGCTGTAGAGATTGTTGCCGACGGCAATATCGTTCCCGATGCAGACAACGTTCTGTTGCCCTTCAAGGCCGTGAACCTTAAGGCCGTGGATGTCAAGGTTATCAAGATATTTGAGAACAACGTGCTTGGCTTCCTCCAGGAAAACAGCCTTGCAGGCAGCTCAGAGCTCCGTCGCAGCGGAAGGCTCATTTATTCCAACACCGTCCGCCTGGACACCGATCCCGAGGTTGACCTGCACAAATGGCAGAACTTCAGCATAGACCTTAGCGGCCTGTTCAAACAGGAGCAGGGCGCAATTTACAGGATCCGCCTTACCTTCCGCAAAGAATACTCTGTTTACGGCAAGGAAAACAACGAGGAAACAGCCCTTGCAAGCTTCCCCAAGAGCATGGAAGAAGAGGTTGAAGTTTGGGATATCCCCTACTCTTATTACTACGATTCCATCGACTGGGATGAATATAACTGGGAAGATGTAGACAATCCTGACAAGCCTACATACTACATGCAGGAAAGCCGCTTCCCCGCTATCAACCTGATGACCAGCAATATAGGCCTTATTGTCAAGGAGGCCAGCGGCGACAGGATCTGGGTTGCAGCAACTGATCTGGCAAGCTCTGACCCCATGTCAGGAGTAGAGATTACAGCATACAACTACCAGCTCCAGAAGGTTGCAAGCGGCAAGACCAACGGCAGCGGACTTGTAGAGCTTAAGGTAGAAGGCGGCAAGCCCTTCGCCGTTACCGGCCACAAGGGAAACAGCACCAGCTACCTTAGGGTTAAGAGCGGTGAGCAGAACTCACTTAGCCGCTTTGATGTTGGCGGCAGCTTCGTAGAAAACGGCCTCAAGGGCTTCGTTTACGGCGAGCGTGGCGTATGGCGTCCCGGCGACACCCTTCACCTTACCGTCCTTATTCAGGACAAGGGTGAGAACCTGCCTCAGGGCCATCCCGTCATAATGGAACTCTACAGCCCGGAGGGCCAGTTCTATGCAAAGCAGATCAATGCAAACGGCATCGACGGCTTCTATCGCTTTGATCAGCCTACATCCGACAGCGACCCTACCGGTATCTGGAACGCATACTTCAAGGCCGGCGGAAGCAGCTTCCACAAGAGCGTAAGGATTGAAACCATCAAGCCTAACCGCCTTAAGATTAACGCCAACTTTGCAGAAACCGTTCTGCAGTCAGGCGCACGCGCAACCCTGAGCATTTCTTCCAACTGGCTTACAGGTCCTGCAGCATCAGGCCTCAAGGCCAAGGCTGTCATGACACTGGGCAGCGCCGGAACCCACTTCAAGGGCTTCGAAGGCTATACCTTCAACGATCCTCTTAAGGCATTCAGCTCTGAGGAAGTACAGCTTCTTGACACCAGACTGGATCAGTCCGGAAAGGCTGCTGCCGCCATCACCATGCCTCAGGCTTACAACGCTCCCGGCATGCTTAGCGCATACATCCTTTACACAGTAGAAGAAAACGGCGGCGACGAGAGCCTTACCTCTGCCGTCATGCCTTTCTCTCCTTACAGCGCATACGTCGGAATTAAGGAACCCTCAACAAAAGATTACTATCTTGAGACCGACAAAGACCAGGTATTCCAGGTTGCCGTTGTAGACAAAGACGGAGACCGCGTCAAGGGTCACAACCTTGAATACAAGATCTACAAGCTTAAATGGAGCTGGTGGTGGGAGGACCGCGCATCAGAACTTGATTCTTATGTAAACTCCCCTTCTGCCAATGTCATTGCAAGCGGCAGGATGCTCTCCGGCAAGAACGACAACACCATAACTCTTAGGGTTAACTATCCCGAATGGGGCCGTTACCTAGTATATGTAAAAGATCTTGACAGCGGACACGCCAGCGGCAAGACCGTATTCGTAGATTGGCCTTCCACCATGGGCAGGTCTTCAAAGAGCGATCCTGACGCACTCACAATGCTGAGCTTCTCTACCGACAAAAAAGAGTACAAAGTTGGAGAGCAGGCAACCGTTTACATTCCTTCCAACGGCGGCAAGGCACACGCCCTTGTTTCCCTTGAAAATGCAAGCGGAGTCATTTCCAGCGAATGGGTAACCATTTCCGGAAAAGAGGACAAAGCCTACAAGTTCAAGATTACGGATCAGATGGCTCCGAACTTCTATATCCACATCACCCTTGTACAGCCTAACGGCAATGTTTCCAACGACCTGCCTATCCGCCTGTACGGTGTTGTTCCGATTTCCGTAGTCAACCCCGCCTCCCATCTTGAGCCCGTCATTTCGATGGCCGATTCCATCCATCCTGAAGAAGAGTTCGGCATCGATATCAGCGAAAAGAACGGTAAGACAATGACCTACACCCTGGCCATTGTGGACGAAGGTCTGCTTGACCTTACCGCATTCAAGACCCCGGATCCCTGGAGCTTCATGTACTCACGCGAGGCCCTGGGCGTTAACACCTGGGATATCTACGACTATGTAATGGGCGCAGTTGGCGGAACCTTCCGCAAGATGCTTAGCGTCGGTGGTGACCAGCAGATCAATGTAGGAGCCAAGAAGGACAACCGCTTCAACCCTGTTGTCAAAGTGCTTGGTCCGTTCACGCTCAAGAAGGGCAAGAACCATCATAATGTTAAGCTTCCTATGTATGTAGGTAGCGTCAAGGTAATGGTAGTCGCAGCCCACGAGGGTGCTTATGGCAATGCAGAAAAGGCAGTCACCGTAAAGTCTCCTCTTATGGCAGTTACTTCCCTGCCTCGCGTTCTTGGTCCCGGCGAGTCCGTTCAGGCCGCCGTTAACGTATTCGCCCTTGAAGAGGGCGTTGGCAACGTCAACGTAACCGTTAAGGCAGAAGGCGCAGCCAAAGTCGATGGTCCTGCAACAAAGAGCGTAAGCTTCACCGGCACCGGCGACAAACTGCTTACCTTTGCCATCGTCGGCACCGGAGAAGGCACAGCAACAATTAGCGTGAGCGCAGTTGCATCGGCACACAAGGCATCTGAAACCATCGCCCTGCCGGTTCGCAACCCCAACAGGCCCGTCACCAAGGTTAAATACTACACCGTTGCACCTAACCAGTCCATCAACCATGTACTTGCCCTTGGAGACAGGATAAGCGGATCAATCTTCCTGTCCGGCATTCCTTCAATCGACTACGACGGCGTATTCCACTTTGTAAAGAGCTATCCTTACTCTTGCAGCGAGCAGCTGTCTTCACGCGGTCTTACCCTGATTCACAGCCTCGAGTACCTGTCCGACGACAAGAAGGAAGATGCAAGGAAACTTATAGATGAAATCATTACCCAGCTGTTTGCAAGGCAGCTTCCGGACGGTAGCTTCGTTTACTGGAGCGGTTCTACCATGACAGACCTTTGGGTAACCTCTATGGCCGGTATGTTCATGAATGAGGCTGCTTCAATAGGCTTCGATGTTTCTTCAGACGTCCTGAAGGCATGGAAGAAGTACCAGGAGAACGCTGTCCGCAACTACCGTCACAAAGAAGGCGGCAACAGGCTGCTTGACCTTGACCAGGCATTCAGGCTGTTCACCCTTGCAATTTCCGGCAACGAGGATACAGGTGCCATGAACCGTCTGAAGGATGCAGCCAACTGCTCCGTTCAGTCTAAGTGGATGCTTGCAGCAGCTTATGCTGCCTGCGGCAAGAAGCAGACTGCAGAAAGCATAATAGCCAGCATAGAGCAGGGCTTCGCAGAGGGCGCTCCCGGCGACATTACCTTCTCTTCAAACTACAGGGATAAAGCTGTAGCGATGATAGCCCTTGCACTTGCAGGCCAGACCGGAAAGGCAATTGAGCTTGCAAAAGATATTTCAAGCCTCTTCGGCCCCGGCTACACATCTACCCAGGAGTGCGCATTCGCAGCCATCGGCATGGATGTTCTGTATGCTTCTGTTAAGCCCGGCGCCCTTAAGGCCTACATTTCAGCCGAATCCGGCCAGACCGATATCAACGACGAAAGCGGCAAGTTCAACTACGTTATCAAGCCCGGCGACAACGGCATTACCATTGGCAACCAGTCCGCAGGTCCCGTTTACGTAGCTATTTCCGAGACCATCATCGCCAAGGCAGGTGAAAAGGTTACTCCTAAGGCCAACGGCCTTAAACTGGAGGTAAGCTACACTACCCGCGACGGCAAGGCAGTGGATCCTACCACTCTGAAACAGGGCACCGACTTCGAGGCCACCATAAAGGTTACCAACGTAAGCGCACTCAGGGATTACACCAACGTAGCCCTCAATGCTCCCGTTGCTTCAGGTTGGGAGATCAGGAACGACAGGCTGTATGCAGCTCCTGTAGCAGCCCAGAACGGATACGATTATCTTGATATCCGTGACGATGCCGCACAGTGGTTCTTCAGCCTTGACCGCGGAACTTCCAAGACCTTCAAGCTTAAGCTTCGTGCAGCATACGAAGGCGACTACATCCTGCCCGCAATTACCTGCGAAATGATGTACGATGCCCTTGTAAGCGCTTGCACCGCATCCGGCAAGGCAGTGGTTACAAAGTAAGCCCGTGCGCAGGAAGCGAATTAAAATAACTTTAGCAGTTACAGGTGCCATACTTCTGGTATGGTACCTGTTCTGCTTGCCAAGCAAGCTATTTCCGGACGATGTTTACAGTACCGTTGTCCTGGACCGTAACGGCCAGATGCTGGGGGCCCGAATCGCCTCCGACGGCCAGTGGCGCTTTCCCGAAAGCGACAGCGTTCCGTACAAATTCGCTGTTGCGCTCATTGAATTCGAAGACCAGTATTTTACCCAACATAAGGGAGTAAATCTGTTTTCACTGCTAAGGGCTGTTTACGGCAACATCAAGAGCGGAAAGATTACCAGCGGCGGCAGTACCATTACCATGCAGCTGATAAGGATATCGCGTCCCAAGGCTCCCAGGAACCTTAAAGAGAAGCTGATAGAAGCGATACTTGCCTGCCGTCTTGAAGAGACCAAGTCAAAGCAGGAGATTCTGGCTCTGTATGCATCCCACGCCCCCTTCGGAGGCAATGTCGTGGGCTTGGAAGCCGCCGCATGGCGATACTTCGGCCGCCCTGCCACGGAGCTTTCATGGGCAGAGGCTGCCACATTGGCAGTGCTCCCCAACTCCCCTGCCAACGTCCATCCGGGAAAGAACAGGGAGCTGCTTCTGGCCAAGCGAAACCGCCTGCTTAAAAAGCTGCACGATAAAGGTTGCATCGACGCCGAGGACTATTCCCTTGCCCTGGACGAGCGGCTGGTCATCAATCCCAGGCCCCTGCCGCAGGTGGCTCCGCATCTTGTGGATGCATATAACAAAACCAATAAGGGAGAGACTGTTCATACCAATATTGACATCGACCTGCAGGAGCGCCTGAACCAGATTGTGAATTCCTGGAACAAGGATTTTGCCATGCGGGGTATCAATGACCTGGCGGCTATTGTGATCGATGTGCGCAGCGGGCAGCCGGTAGCTTATTGCGGCAATGCCGCGGCGGGTAACGGCCGTGAGGGCGCTATGGTGAACATTCTGGAGTCGCCCCGAAGCACCGGCAGTACACTTAAGCCCTTCCTGTATAGTGCGCTTCTGCAGGAGGGCACGATGCTTCCCGGCACCCTTATGGCAGACCTTCCGGTTAACATAGGTGGTTTCTCGCCAAAAAACTTCGACCTTGAATACCGCGGAGCCGTTCCGGCCGACCAGGCCCTGGCGCGCTCGCTGAACGTGCCGGCGGTCAATATGCTTAGAAACTACGGCATTCCAAAGTTTTATCAGCTGCTGAAGGACTGCGGGATGACCACCCTGACCCGCAGTGCGGACGACTACGGACTGTCCATTATCCTTGGCGGCGCAGAGGGTAAGCTTGCAGAGATTACCCGAATCTACGCTACTCTGTCAAGGGTTTACCAGACCGGGGAAGAGTTCCCCATTAACGACCGGGTGGCTTTGTGGCACACCTTCGAGACTCTTAAGGGCCTTGGCCGTCCGGACGAGATTGATCTTCGTCTGGTGCGTTCAGTACGCAAGGTCGCATGGAAGACCGGTACCAGTTGGGGCTTCCGCGACGCTTGGGCGGTGGGTGTGAATCCGGACTACGCCGTTGGCGTGTGGGCCGGCAATGCGGATGGCAGCGGCGTTCCGGGCCTTACGGGTGCCATGACTGCCGGTCCTGTTTTGTTCGATATTTTCAATATGTTGCCTTCCCTTGGTACAGAGAACGAATATGCCGGTGGCGGATGGTTCCTGCCTCCGATGCGGAACGAGGGCATTGAGGCTGAGGTCTGCCATGATTCCGGTTTCCTGAAGGGGCCTTATTGTTCGCAGGTGGATACGCTTTTGCTGCCTAAATCTGCCGAGGCTTCCAGGGCGTGTCCTTATCACAAGACTGCCGATGGTGCTTTTGTGCTGCCTCCGGCAATGGAGTGGTATTACAAGCAGAGGCATCCGGAGTATGCCGGTGCGCATGCGAAGAGGGCGTCGGATTCGCCTATGGAGTTTATTTATCCTGAGAATGGCGCGCGGATCCATATTCCCAGGCAGCTTAGCGGCGATATCGAGGGTATTGTTTTTAATCTTGCTCACCGTAGCGGCAATGCTACCGTTTGGTGGCATCTTGATGGCAGCTACGTAGGCCAGACTACGGATATTCACCAGCTACTCCTTGCCCCCTCCCCCGGCAAGCATAACCTCACCGTCGTCGACAACAACGGCAACACCAAAACAGTTTCATTTACCATTATATGATACGGCCAGAGGCCGTAGGGGTTTGGGGGAGTCGCCTCCCCAAGTATTGACAAATATTCTAAATAAAAAGAGTGCCCTGTGGCACTCTTTTTATTTAGAATATTTCTGGCTCGTTATTATTTTCCGGCTCGGAAGGAGCAGCTTGCTGCTCGCGGCGGGGAGAAACGGGACGGCGCGGAGCGCGGTCACCATCGCGACGCTCACGGCGCTCGCCGCCTTCGCGACGCGGACCACGATCGCCACCCTCACGGCGCTCACGACGCTCACCACCCTCACGGCGAGGACCACGGTCGCCACCCTCGCGACGCTCGCGAGGCTTGCGCTCAGGCTCTACATAACCTTCGGGCTTCTCTGTAAGAGCGCGCATTGAAAGACGCATCTTACCGGTCTTCTCGTCAATCTCAAGAAGCTTAACGTCAACCTCCTGGCCAACAGAAAGAACATCAGCAACGTTCTCTGTCTTGTTCCAGGCAATCTCGCTCACGTGAAGGAGACCTTCCTTACCGGGCAGGATCTCAATGAAAGCACCAAAATCAAGGATGCTTACAACCTTACCATGGTAAACAGTGCCAACCTCGGGAACGGCGCAAATGCCCTCGATCCAAGCAAGAGCCTTGTCCATAGCATCCTTGTCAACACCAAAGATATCAACGATACCCTTACCATCCTCTTCAGTAATGGTAATAGTGGTACCGGTCTCTTTCTGAATCTTCTGGATAGTCTCGCCTCCCTTTCCGATAACTGCACCGATGAAGTCGGAAGCAATCTGAATCTGGACGATTCTGGGAACGAAGGGCTTGTAATCCTCACGAGGCTCGGCGATGCACTTAGCCATCTCGTCCATAATGTGGAGACGGCCCTGGCGTGCCTGCTCAAGAGCTTTCTCAAGGACCTCGTATGACAGACCATCAACCTTGATATCCATCTGGGTTGCGGTGATACCATCCTTGGTACCTGCAACCTTGAAGTCCATATCGCCAAGGTGATCCTCGTCACCAAGGATATCGGTAAGGATAGCATAACGGTCGTTGGGGCGCTCTGCATCGGTGATAAGGCCCATTGCAACACCTGCTACAGGCTTGCTGATCTTTACACCTGCGTCCATGAGTGCAAGGCAACCACCACAGATTGAAGCCTGTGAAGATGAGCCGTTAGACTCGAGGATATCGGAAACTACGCGTACTGCGTAAGGGAATTCGGGGCCTTTGGGCATAACGGCCTTGAGGGCGCGGAATGCAAGGTTTCCATGACCGATTTCGCGGCGGCCTACACCCCTCTGGGCCTTGGCCTCACCTGTTGCGAACGGAGGAAAGTTGTAGTGAAGTGTGAAGGGCTGGGTCTCCTGAACAAGAACCTCGTCCATCTCTTTCATGTCAAGCTTGGTACCAAGGGTAACGGTAGCAAGTGACTGGGTTTCACCACGGGTGAAGATGGCGCTACCGTGTGCACAAGGCAGGCAGTCAACCTCGCACCAGATAGGGCGAACGGTTGTAGTATTACGGCCGTCAAGGCGAATGCCCTCGTCAAGGATGAGGTTACGCATAGCCTCTTTCTCTTCGTGTGCATAGTAGCGGGAAATCATAGCACCCTTAGCCTCCTGATCTTCCTCTGAAAGAGTTGCAAGGAAGTCGGCTTTGATCTGCTCGAAGCCTGCGGTGCGCTCCTGCTTGGGTTTTGCGCTCTTTGCAAGCTCGTAGCACTTGTTGTAGCAGAACTCGTGAACGGCCTTGCGAAGGTCTTCGTCCTCCTCGTCATGAGGATAGTCGCGCTTAACGGTCTTACCGCACTCCTGATTCAGTTCTTTCTGAACACGGCAGTGACGCTTGATTTCTTCGTGGGCGAACTTGATTGCCTCAAGCATAACGTCCTCTGTTACTTCCTTCATCTCGCCTTCTACCATCATGATGTTCTCTTCGGTAGCGGCTACCATGAGCTCGAGGTCTGCTTTCTCTGTCTCTGAGAATGTAGGGTTAATTACGAACTGACCGTCGATGCGGGCGACGCGTACCTCTGAGATAGGTCCCAGGAAAGGAAGGTCGCTGGCTGCAAGGGCTGCAGATGCTGCAAGACCTGCAAGTGCATCGGGCTGTATGTCTTTCTCTGCTGAAATCAGCCAAATATTTACAAATACTGCAAGATGGAAATCATCCGGGAAAAGAGGGCGAAGTGCGCGGTCTACAAGACGGGCGATAAGTACCTCATAATCAGAGGCTTTGCCTTCTCTTTTCATGAATCCGCCGGGGAAACGGCCGGCTGCATAGAATTTCTCTTTGTAATCTACCTGGAGGGGAAGAAAATCAGTGCCTTCGGTTACTTCTGTTGCGCATGTTACGGTGGCTAAAAGCATTGTGCCACCCATCTTTACTACTGCTGAGCCGTCTGCCTGCTTTGCAAGTTTTCCGGTCTCGATCTCGATTACCCTACCGTCGGGTAATTCGATTTTCTTTTTGATAATGTTCATTTCTTTCGTTAACGTCTTTCGTCTATATTGTAGTTCCCGGACCGTCCGGGTTCTGTTTTTTCAAATAAAAAAGGGGAAGTCACCTTGTGACCTACCCTTTTTGTTTTCCTATCGTGGAAGCTTATCGACGGAGGCCGAGCTCCTTAACGATTGCCCTGTATCTCTCGATATCCACTTTCTGGAGGTAGTCCAGAAGCTGACGTCTTTTACCTACAAGACGGAGAAGAGAACGACGTGTTACAACGTCCTTCTTGTTATTCTTCACGTGCTCTGTAAGGTGAGCGATACGGTAGGAGAATAAAGCAACTTGACTCTCAGGTGAGCCGGTGTCTGTATTGGACTTCCCGTACTTCGCGAAAATCTCTTGCTTCTTTTCAGGCATCAAATATTCAGCCATTTTGCAAAAAATTTTGTGTTTGTTAATAATTAATAATCAGCACTTTTCCGTAGGTCGCGAAAAAGCGGTGCAAATTTAGGCATTTTCTGTGAAATTCCAACTAATTCTTCAAGAAATCTACATCATTTTACGATGCTTGAAGACCACGATTACTCCTACGATAAGGAGAACCATGAAAGCGAGGATACCCAGCCAGGCCAGTTTGAAGCCGCCGAAGGGCAGTTCTACGTTCATTCCGTAGAAGCTGGCAACCAGCGTAGGAGGCATCAGCAGCAGTGAAATAACGGTGAAAATCTTCATAATCTTGTTCTGCTCAAGATTGATAAGACCCACTACCGTATCCTGCAGATACTCCAGACGCTCGAAGCTGAAGTTGGTATGGTTGATAAGGGACGAAATATCCTGCTGAAGCACGCTGAAGCGGGCATCCAACTCTGCCGGATACTTGTCGCTCTTGGTAAGGTTGGTGATAAGACGCTGCTTATCTACGATATTCTCCCTTACCGTCATTGTATTTTCCTGAAGCTGGTTGATGTCCAGGAGGAATTCTTCGTTGATGTCTTCCTGCTGATTGATTCTCTTGCTGTACTGGGCGATCTCCTTGGACATTAGCTCAATCATATCGGCATCAAGGTCGACACGCTGATCCAGGATGCTGGCGAAGACCCAGTATCCGTTGGGATAGAGATGCGGCATGGCCATCATGCGGCGCTGAAGTTCCGTGAAGCTTCGCAGGGGCACGTCTCGCAGGGTTGTCAGGACGCCGCCCACAAGTGTGAAGGATACAGGTTCCATGCTGTACTCTTCAGGGCCAGGCATCAGGAAGTTTGTATTTGCAAAGATTGCAGTGTCTGTTTCTTTGAAGCGGGAAGAGCTTTCAATCTCTTCCGCTGTAGCGCGGCTCTGGATTTCTACGCCAAGGAATTCTTCCGTAAGGTGCTTCTCTGCACTTTCCGGGGCAAAAAGATCAATCCAGACTACATCGTTAATATTGAGACGGTTGAGCTCCGTCTCAGACTGGGAAACCATCAGTTTTCCGTCATTCCTGTAGAAGATAGATATCATTTTCTCTTCCTCCTATCCCGGGTTTCCCCGGCTTTAGGACGGCACCCAGTCGCGCCGTCAGGTTAATACTTATACGGGATTACTGCTTATCAAGCCTGCAAATATAGGTATTATTTTTTTAAATACAATACTTACGGCTTAAAGGGTTGACGGGCGGCGAGGGAGCGGCCGAGGGTGACTTCGTCGGCGTATTCAAGGTCGTCGCCAAAGCCGAGGCCGCGGGCCAGGGTGGTGATGCGTACCGGAAGGGCTGAGAGTTGCCGGTAAAGGTAGAAGGCGGTGGTTTCCCCTTCTACATCGCCGCTAAGGGCCAGAATAATTTCGGGAGACTCCCGGTCAGGGCCGGGAGTGACAGGGTCAGGGCCTGGTGTGACCGAGGCGCAAAGCGCCTTGACGCGCTCAACTAGGGGCGCGATGGAAAGGTCCGACGGACCGATGCCGTCGATGGGTGAAATGCTACCCCCAAGCACGTGATAGACGCCGCCGTACCGGCCGGTATTCTCTATGCTCATTACGTCACGTACGGTCTCTACAACACAGATGGTGTTGTGATCGCGGCGGGTATCGGAGCAAATGGAACAAACGTCGGAATCTGAAATCATCATGCACTCACGACAATATTTAACATCATCCCGCAGATGCACAAGGGCATCTGCAAGATGATGAACATTGTCTGAAGGCTGCCTCAGCACATGCAGGGCAAGACGCATGGCACTGCGCTTCCCTACTCCGGGAAGCGTGCCAATGGCCTCTACTGCATCTTCCAGCAGCTTTGAAGGATAGCGCTCCTTAAGCATTACTTCTTATGGTAAGCGTTAACAGCGTCACGAACGGAGCCGTAGCGAAGGAGCATGTCTTTTGCAAGCTCGGCATCGGTAATGCCGGTCTCTTCCATGATCATGCGGGTACCGCGGCCCACCAGTTTGATGTTGGTAAGCTGCATATCCATCATCTTGTTGCCCTTAACGTGGCCCATGAGGATCATGGCAGAAGTAGAAATCATGTTCAGTACAAGCTTCTGGGCGGTACCGGACTTCATACGGGTACTTCCGGTAACGAATTCAGGACCGACTACAACCTCTACGGGAATCTCTGCAGCAGCGGCTACGGGTGAACCATGGTTGCAGGTGATACAGCCAGTGAGGAGGCCTTCTTCGCGAGCCTTCTTAACGGTGCCGACTACGTAAGGAGTGGTACCGGAAGCTGCTATACCGATGACGATATCGTTAACTGTGGGGTTGAAGGGCTGCATGTCGCGCCAACCGCCGTTGGGATCATCCTCGGCTGCCTCAACCGCATTGCGGATAGCTTTGTCGCCGCCGGCGATAAGGCCGATGAACTTGTCCGGAACGCCGTAGGTCGGGGGAATCTCAGATGCATCTACAATGCCCAAACGGCCGCTGGTGCCGGCTCCGAGATAGAATACACGGCCACCCTTGCGCATGCGCTCTACGATGCCGTTTACAAGTTTTTCGATGGCGGGAATAGCCTCTGCAACTGCTACCGGAACGGTGCGGTCCTCTGCATTCATTCCATGAAGGATTTCTGCAGTGGACATCAGTTCAAGATGGTCGTAGTGCGAAGCCTGCTCTGTTGTACGAGTCTCTTTCATATCTTTTCAGGGGATTAGGCGTGATACTGGATAAGGCCCTCGATGGGAGTCTTGTAAATCTTGTCGAAGCGTACGCCCTGCTCTGCGGCAACCTTTTCAAGGATAGCCTTGTTAGCATAAGCGAAACCGCCGATGGCACCCATAGGCAGGGTCTTGGAAGGATCGTAACGAACCAGGAACTTCTTAAGGAAGTCGCGGAAGTTGTCTTCTATGAGTTCCTTAACGTATTCGTTCTTGTCGTACCAGCTCATGATGTAGGGAGCGAAGCTGCCAAGGTACTTTGAGGGAGCGGTACCGCGGTAAACATTCTTTACAACGGTAAGATAGTCAACCTCGTACTTGGATGCAAAGTCGTTTGCAACTTCGTCGGGAAGGAGGTCCTTCAGGAAGTCTGACATGAAGCGCTTGCCAAGGGATGCGCCGCTGCCTTCGTCGCCAAGGATGAAGCCGCAGCAGTGAATGTTACGGACGATGTTCTCTCCGTCGAAGAGGCAGGAGTTGGAACCGGTTCCAAGTATGCAGGCGATACCCTTTGAGTGGCCGCAAACGGCTCTTGCTGCAGCAAGAAGGTCCGATGCGTACTCATACTTTGCGCCGGGGAAGTACTTGCGGAAGCACTTGTCAAGGCCTTCAGCCAGCTGAGGAACAGCCTCGCCGGGAGTGGTGATAAGACCTGCGGCATAGAAGTAAACGGCCTCGATCTTGTGGCCTGCGGGAATCTGACCGGCTGCTTCTGCAACGATGGAATCTACGGTTTCAAGATCCATGGTTGCCAGGTTGATGCCGGCAGTGGTGATCATTCCTGCTTCTTTTCCGTCTGCTACAAGGCCCCACTGAGCTTTGGTAGCACCGCTGTCTACAATAATTTTCATAAACTTTAAACCTTTATAATATTTGTTAGTACTTTCAGATTTCCAGTTTCTATTGAATCACCAACCCCCACGGCTCCTGAAAAATTTGGGGTTAAGTCGCCGGCCGGGGGCCGGTGATTCAATATATTATCTAATAGCCTTTTTAATGGTAGGAAGGACATGCTCTGCGTAGCGAAGCATGCCAAGATCGGTAAGGTGGACGCCATCCACGAAAGATTCGCCATCATCGCCGGTCATACCGTCATTTGTTATGTAGTAGAGCTTCTTCTGACCCTCTTTCTTCATCTTAAGATAAAGGTTCTTAAGAGCTCCGTTATTCTCTTTAATATTGCTGCGGGTCTCCTCGTCCACAATAGCATGCGGGAAGAAAGGATTCTCTACAAAGACGATGGGAACGTCAGGGTGAGCGTCGCGCAGTATGCGGAAGAAGGCCTCGCCTTTTTCGTTGATACGCTCTGCCTTGCAGTTGGGTACAAAATCCAGCACAAAGCAAGCGGGATTCTTGACTGCAGCCATAAGGCGTGCCACCTCAGGGTCAAGATGAGCATTGCCGCTGAAGCCAAGGTTAATGACCTCACGGTCCAGTTTACGGCTGATTATGGAAGTATGGGCCATACCCGGACGAGAAGCGCAGCCACCCTGCAAAATACTTGTGCCATACATTACGACAGGCCTGTCATAGGCAGGTTTTGCAACGGCAGGAGCCTCGATCACCGAACCCTCCGGCGCACCAACATAAAGAGAGTCGATGCCATCGTAAAGAGGCAGGTACAGCATGTACTCGCGCATCTGGGGCTTCATGTGGGAGACGATCTTGCGCTCGTGATGAGTGCCCTTTGTCCAGTTGAAGCCGGCACCAACGAAGCGCCATCCGTCCTTAGTAAGGGTGTAAAGGTCAAGGCCGCCAATGCCCACATCAGTCATATGAGGCATCTGGTAATTGCGGTTCACCCACTTTGCATGAATCTCAGGAGCATCGCTGCGGAAGCGGATATAAAGACCGGCGGAATTGAGGGACAGGTCCCACAGCGCCTTGCGGCTTTCCTGCTGATAAGAAGCCGGGAAGCGGGTATAGCGGGCCGACGTCTCTTCTACGGCCTTGCCATAAAGAGGCAGTTCCCTTGCATCTTTGTACTTGATTTCCTGAGCCGATGCTGCCAGGCTGATACCAACCGCCGCTGCCAGAACGATGATGAGCTTTTTCATGCTATATATTCTCCTTTTTTCTTCCACAAAAAGTAACCGTAAACAGCCCAGGCGGCGTATGCTGCATAAAGGGACGCCAACATCCACGCATCCATGCTGATGCACAGGACCGTAGATACCACATCCGCCACTATCCAGACCAGCCAGTGCTGTATGTAAGATTTGGCCAGCCACCATGTACCGATGACGCTGAGCACAAATGCTACGGCATCCAGGGCCGTTTCCTGCCCATGCGTAACACGAAGCAGAATAATCAGGGCCGGAATACCGATTACGGTTGCCACAAGGCTTGTGATAAGCACCTTGCGAGGCAACCGTTCCAGATGATATGCACCTTCCGACGTTTGTTTGGAGGCTTTTATCCACATGACTATGCCCACAAAGGACATGATCACATAATAGATGTTGAGTGCCATGGACGCCCAGATGTGCTGGATGCCAAACGAAACGGCTACGGGGATGCCGGTAAGTATACCTACAACCCACATCCAGTTGGACTGGATAATCTCCAGAAAGAGATACAGCAGTCCGGTTACAAGGGCTACGACCTCTATGACCTCTACAAACGTCATATCGGGTTTAGAGAACCTCTATAAGTTCTACCTTGAATACGAGAGCTGCGCAGGGAGGGATGGCGCCATGGGCACCGGCCTCGCCGTAAGCCAGCTGATAAGGGATGTAAAGCTCCCACTCGGAGCCTTCGCTCATGAGCTGAAGGGCCTCTGTCCAACCTGCAATAACCTGGTTGACGCCAAAGACTGCGGGCTCTCCCCTCTTGTATGAGCTATCGAAGGTCATACCGTTGGTGAAGGTACCCTCGTAGTGGCAACGAACCTTTGAGGTCTTGCCGGGCTTGCGGCCTGATCCCTCTTTGAGCACCTTGTACTGAAGACCGCTCTTAAGGGTAATAACGCCGGGCTTGCCTGCGTTCTCTTTAAGGAATTCTTCTCCTTCCTTCTTCATTGCCTCTGCTACTTCTGCTTCCTCGGCTGCCTTTTCTGCCTCCATGTTGCTGAAGTAGTCTTCCAGAAGCTGACCGGCCTCTTTGAAAGACACTGCAGGTTCCTGGCCGTTAAGCACAGCCTCAAGGCCTGCGGTGAAGTCCTTAATCTCAAGTTTATTAACACCTGACTGCATCAGGTTGTGGGCGATGCTCATGCCCAATGCATAGCTTGTTTTATCCATAATTGCAATAATTTTCACATATACGTCTTACAAAGATACTTAATTTTTTGATTATATTTGCACCGTTTAAACAAACAATCCGCAGACAGCACTGCCACATGTCGGGAGCAGCTCAAGACGCTGCTTTCTCCAAGCCACCCGGGCTTGCGGAAGTGACCGACGCAGGTAGGTGAAAATACCGGACCCGATGATAGGAGCCGTAATATCCATATTTCTGCAACTGAGCCAGTGCGGCCCGGATGTGGATACTTTGCGTGCCTCACAAATCAGCGTTCCGAAGCCTCCCGCGCTGGCAGTTTCCACCCTTGACAGAAAATCTATCGAAAGCCTTCCCTCTACATCGGTAGCGGATGCAATTAGGCTGTTCTCCGGCGTCCAGGTAAAGGATTACGGCGGAATAGGCGGACTTAAGACGGTGAACGTCAGGTCTTTGGGCTCGCAGCACGTGGGCGTATTTTACAACGGAATAAAGATAGTCAATGCGCAGAACGGGCAGGTTGATCTTGGCCGCTTCAGCCTTGATAACGTAGAAAGCATCAGCATTTATCAGGCCCAGAAAGCCGATATGCTTCAGACGGCGTCGGATATGGCGTCCGCGGCATCGGTTTACATAAACAGCCGGGTGCCGGAGAAAACCGGCATGAAGGCAGCCTTCCGCACGGGAGCATTCGGAACCGTCAATCCATCCGTACTGGCCACATACGCAGGCAAAGAGCTAAAGGCATCGGCAGACCTGTCATACCTTTACACCAACGGAAAATATCGCTTCACATATCACGAACCGGCATACGACACTACCGCTACACGCAGCAACGGAGATGTTAAAGCGCTGCGCACCGAACTGATGCTGCAATACAGGCAGCTGACGGTTAACGGATACTATTTCGGCTCTGAGCGCGGTTTGCCCGGGCCCGTAGTAAGAAGGGTCAGCGACCAGTACAGTTCCAAGGACAGGCAATGGGACCAATCCGGCTTTTTGCAGGCAGATTGGAAGACAAAGCTGGGCCGCAGGCTGGCCTTGCGCCTTAAGGCTAAGTTCATGAGAGACTACTGCCGCTACGTCCAGGATCCATCCAAAAATGCAGCCGTAATGCCGGTAGATAACAGATACTGGCAGAGTGACGCCTTTCTTAGCGCAGCCGGCATGTACAAAATATCCGAACGGATAGATGCAGGTCTGGCCCTTGACGGAAGGTACAACGCCTTCAGCTCAAACGCCCTCTCCAAGGCCAACCGCCTGAGCCTGCTTGCCGCCGCGCAGCTGTCCGTCCGTCCGCTGGATGGCTGGCATATTTACGGCAGCCTGCTTAACACTGCTTTAAGGGACAAGCGCGAGGGCAAGGCATCCGTCACCCACAAGCTTACCCCAACCGCTATAGTTTCTTTCGAGGGCCTTAAACACCTGAAATTCAGAGCCTTCTATAAAGAAATCTTCCGCGCACCAACATTTAACGACCTTTACTACACAATTGGCGGCAGAAGCGTTCTGAAGCCGGAATACACAAGGCAGTTCGATGCAGGGCTGGACCTGGACCTTCCGCTTGGCCGGAATGTTCGGCTGAAAGCCGGCGCCGACGCCTACATTTCAAAGGTTTGGGACAAGATATGCGCAATTCCGGCGGCCAACCAGTTCCGCTGGTCTGTCATCAACTACGGACTTGCAAAGATTAAGGGCGTCGATGCTACAATGACGGCATCGTACCGTAAAAAAGACATTTCCATTGACCTTAGGGCCACATATACATACGAAGATGCGCGGGACCGCACGGACAAGATGTCTCCATGGTACGGAGGCCGCCTGGCCTACTCCCCTACGCACAGCGGCTCCCTTGCCGCCTTTGCTTCATACAGGAAACTGTCGGCCTCTGTATGCTGGCTTTATACCGGCAAAAGGTACAGGGATTCGGCAAACATTGCTGAAAACATGCTGGAGCCATGGTACACAACGGATTTGTCCGTAACCTGGAGTTTTATGACGGGACGGGCAAAAAGCAGCATCGGACTGGATGTAAACAATCTGCTTGACCAGGACTACGAGGTTGTAAGCCGCTACCCCATGCCCGGGCGGCACCTTCTTTTAAAACTGACAATTGAATATTAAAACAATATGAAAACTTTAACAAAATTCTTACTTCTTGCGGCAATTGTAATGTTTGCCGCCTGCCGCAAAAGCGACGAGACACATTCGCTCACCCCGGATAGTTTCACCTACGACGTAGAGGCAACTGCCGGAACTGTAACCATCAACTTCAAAAGCAACGTTAAGGACTATACTGTCCAGACAGAGTGCGAATGGATCAGGATAAGTGCCAAGAGCGCCAATTCCATCACAGTGGCTGTTTCTGCCAACGAAGAAACCTCTGTCCGCGGAGCAGAAATCCGTTTCTATGACGGAGAGACACTCCTCAACAAAGTGGTAATCAAACAGAAAGCCGCTGCCGCAACCATCAAACTGGGAAGCAACAAAATAGATGTAGATGCCAGCACCACCTATCTTGAATTCAACTTCGAGGCAAACTTTGAATATATCGCAGAGGTTTCCGAATCATGGATGAGCCTGAAGCCGTTCACTAAACTAATAGAGGTTTCTACCATCACCCTTTACCTTAAGCCCAACAACGACAATACCGGCAGGACAGGCTATGTCACGATCAAAGACAAGTCCAGCCAAAAGGAGATGGCCAAGGTAGAGATTGCCCAGGCCGCTCCCGTATACAAGGGCTTCTACTTTGTAAATGAGGGCCAGTGGGGCAAGAACAACGCCTCCATGGGCTACTTCGACTTCTCTACCAGCCAGATGACAAACTCCTGGTGGCAGACCATCAACACTACAGTCCGCGGCAGCCTTGGCGATGTTGCCAATGACGTGGTTGCAGACGGCCAGTGGCTGCTTGTAGTAGTGAATTCATCCAACCTGCTGGAGATTTGCAACAGGGACGGCAAGCATCTTGGAGAGGTAGAGATCCCCAACTGCCGAATGGTTGCAGTTGACGGCGACATCGCCTACGTTACTTCATACGCCAATGATGGCTATGTAGCAAAAGTAGATCTGGAACAGAAGAAAGTTGTGGCAACCTGCCAGACCGGTTACGAGCCCGAAGGCCTTGCTCTTCTGGGCGGAAAACTGTATGTAATCAATTCATGCAGCTACCATACCGACTTTACCGGTGGTGGAAACAACGAGATTTCAAGCATTTCCATCATCAATACCGACAGCTTTACAGAAACAGAAAGGGTCAGCCTTGGAATTGTAAACGCATACTCTGCCGCTACCGTAATGCCGGATGGCAAGTCTCTGTTCATCAACTCTTCAGGAGACTACAACTCAATTGCAGCAACCTCTATCATTTTTGATACCGCTACAAAGACCGTAACCAAGAACTTCGGTTTTGGTGGCACCTACGCCTGCGTCTACAACAGCAAGCTGTACATTTTTGAAACATCCTTCTCTTACACTACCTTCGAGTGGGAGAACAACAACTGCGTGTACGACCCTGCCACAGGCACAATAAGCGACTTCCCCATCAACGAGGAAGAGTTCTACACCTACGGTGCACCTTCAGGAATTTGGATCAACCCCGTTAACGGCGATATCTATATAGCAGACAAAGGCAATTATGTCTCCCCTGCCTTCCTTTACAGATACGATAAAGACGGAGAAGAAGTGGCCAAGTACGACGTTGGTGTCTGCCCCGGCCACTTAGCATGGGATTGGCGCTAGAAAATTATTACTTCAAGCGTTCTATTACAGCCTGGTTTGCCTTTCGCAGCCGGGCTGTATCTAATTTAGGGATACGGTCGTAGGTCATTAGACCGTTAACTTCTATTTCTACGTCCGTTGTCTGGGTATAAACCGCGGCCGAAACGCCTTCATCCACGGTATCAGCAAGCATGGCGGCAAATTCCTCATACTTGGCGATAACTTCTTCCGGAGTCTGGAAGCCGATGTAGCCCCAGTTCCTGTCAGGCTGCCAAAGATGGCCTTCTACCGGCAGGCCAAGGCCGCCGTATTCTCCCAGCACGTCAATCTGACGGCCGGCACTGCGAAGCTTCATTACGGGCTCCGGATAGTTGTGGCTGTCCAGAATGTCGCCGCACAACCTGTGGTTGCCTCCGGAGGCGGAGTTAACCAGGCGGGACTTGTCACGCGACTTGGTATATGCTGCCACTTTTTCTGTATCGAACTGGCTCCAGGCCTCGTTGAAAGGCACCCATACCACTATGCTGGGGAAGAGCTTACGCTGCGCGATAATCTCTGACCACTCTTTGTAATAGCTGGCTTTTGCCGTTTCTGTAAGCGGATAGTCATAACCCTCGCCGTAGGCATACATGCCCCACTGGGGCTTGGTACCGCCGCCCTTATTGGCGGTGAGCGAAGGCATATCCTGCCATACAAGTATGCCAAGGCGGTCGCACCAGGAGTACCAGCGCTCCGGCTCTACCTTGATATGCTTGCGAATCATGTTGAAGCCAAATTCCTTAGTCTTTTCAAGATCGAACTTAAGGGCTTCGTCAGTAGGAGCGGTATAGAGACCGTCGGGCCACCAGCCCTGGTCCAGAGGGCCGAACTGGAACAGCGGTTTGCCGTTCAGGCCAAGGCGTTTGAAGCCTTTGGCATCGACAACCTCGGATATGGTGCGCATGGCCAGATAACCATGAACCCTGTCCAGCTGCTGGCCTTTATCGTCATAAGCAACAAGCTCAAGGGCATAGAGATAGGGGCTGTCAGGGCTCCAGAGTTTAGCATTGGGCAGTTGGACAAAAGTCTGGTCGCCAACCTTTAAGTCGGCACTGGAAACCAGGTCTCCCATAGGATCTGACTCGCTGTTGTAGCCAACTCCGCCCTCATACACATTGACGGTTATATAGCCGCCGGCGTTAAGAACATCCGGGGCGTCTATTGTTACGGATGCAAAGCCAAGGGATGCATCGGCAAGGGCGTAATAAGAGTTGATACGCTTTGCCGGAACAGGTTCCAGCCAGACGCTCTGCCAAATGCCGGAAACTGCCGTATACCATATTCCATGAGGCTTCAGCACCTGCTTGCCACGAGGCTGCTCGCCGTTATTTGTACCATCCTCAACCCTTACGGTAAGTTCGTTTTCACCGGGTTTAAGAAGGGATGTGATGTCATAACTGAAGCCGGTGTATCCGCCGGTATGGGTGCCTACTTCCTGGCCGTTCACAAAGACGGTGGACTTCCAGTCAACTGCGCCGAAGTGCAGGAGCACACGCTCCCCTTCCGGGGCGGTAAAGGTCTTGCGATACCAAAGTACGTCATCCGGGGTAAAGGTCTTGCCTACGCCGGACAGGGCGGACTCAAGGCAGAAAGGAACCAGGATCTGACCGTCTGCGTACTTGGGAAACTCGCCATATTCTGCAATCCTTGGCATTATGGCATAGTCCCACAGACCGTTCAGGCTGGTCCAGGCGCAGTCCCTGACCATGATGGGGCGGGGATACTCGCCATGAACTTTTTCCGGGGTAACATCTGCAGCCCAGGCTGTCTTGATACGGTCCCCTGCAGGAGCCCATTCAGGCTCTGCGCCAAAGTGGTAAACAGCTGTGTGTGAATACTTTTCCCCAGCCTTAAGTATAATTGAAGGGAAGTTCTCATGGTTAACTGCATCAGGCCATTTCTGGGTTTCCAGTACAAAGGCGCAGCGGTATTCAAGAGGATTGCCGTTCTTTCCTATATCATTACCGTTAAAGAAGTTACCGCTGTAGAACTGAAGGCCGGGCTGGTCTGTGAAGACCTCTACATAACGGCCTGTCATATGGTCTGTTACGCGGACAGCAAATTCAAGGCTGTCAGCAGTCTTCCTGTCAAGGCACCAGTTGTGGTCGTAGCCATTGCCGTTCTGGAGCTGCTGGTTGGGCTCATTTATGAACTGCCCTATTGCATGCCCCCTGCGGAAGTCAAACGGCGTACCTTCTACGGACTCTATCTCCCCTGTCGGGATTGACTGCTCGTTTATAGGAGTGTAGGACGATGCAGCAATCTGCATCTCGTATTCTTCTATGCCGGTACGGCTGTCTCCGCGCAAGTTGAAGAACGGATGATGGGCCATGTTGACAGGGGTATCCTTGTCTGACTGAGCGCCCATAATAACTTTCAGTGAAGCATCGGCAAGCAACTGATATTCAACAGTATAGACAGTATTGCCAGGGAAGCCCCCATCACCGTCCCGCCACTGGAGCGACAGGCAAAGCGTGCTGTCCGTCCTGGAAACCACATCCCAAACGCGGACATCCACTCCCCTGTAGCCACCATGCAAGGTGTTCACGTTAAAGTCGTTGGGCTCGGTGTTATAAACCTCGCCGTCAAGCGTGAAAGAGGCATTGCCTATACGGTTGGCAACGGGGCCGACCATTGCGCCAAGGAAACGCTCTCCATTGAACAGATTCTCATATAAGCACAGGCTGTCACGCCCCAGCACTACGTCTTCATACTTGCCGTCGCGGTCAGGGGTCCAAAGAGACACTACCCTGCCGCCAAAATTGGTGATCTGGGCAACAATTCCACCATTCTCAAGGGTGTAGAGGCCTACTTTTTTGCCGTCTATCTCTCCCTTGAATGCTTCTTCGGTTATCAGATTTAGGCCATTGCCAAGGCTATGGCCACCGCAGGCGGTCAAAACCGCTGCGGCAGCCAGCCAGAAAAAGTGTTTCATATTATAATGCATACTTGAATCCGTCTACTTTGTCCCACTCGCCGCGGGTGAAATCCGGCACCTCTACAGGAGCGCAGCCGTTTTCTATGGAGATTCGGGACAGGTCGCTTACGCAGCACCATTCTGCAAGGTCGTAAACATCCATATCCAGAGGCAGGCCCTTGCGCAGGCAATAAACAAGACGATAGTCCATTATGAAGTCCATACCGCCATGACCGCCGACCATCTTTGCAGCTTCTTCCAGTTCAGGTGTAAGGATAACAGAGCGGTAACCGGCCTGCAGTTCCTTTGCCTTGTCGCCGCTGTAAACTGTCTCGTGACCAATCTCGTTGGCCTCGGCAGTAAGCTTTTCCTTAAGGCAGAACTGGTTGACAGGATATTTTGCAGCATAACCCTCGGTACCAACCAGCTGATACATACGGTTGTACGGCCTGGGAGTCATAACGTCATGCTCTATAAGCAGGCTCTTGCCCTTGATGGTGCGGATAAGTGTACAGGTCTCGTCGCCGTTCTTGAAGTCGGGGCAAGGTTTGCCGTTGCGTGCTTCGTAGCTCTTGGGGCCGGTGAAAGGATCCGTATCCATTGCAACCAGGGTGGTGAACCTGTCGCCGCGATGGATGTTGAGTGCCTGGCAGATGGGGCCGATTCCGTGCGTGGGATAAAGGTCTCCACGATGCTTGCTGTTGTAGTCAAGCCTCCAGGAGTGCCAATACTCGTCCCAGAAGGGGTCCAGGTTGTGATGGTAAGAGCCTTCTGCGTGGATAATCTCTCCAAACAGGCCGCTCTGCGCCATGGCAAGGGCGTTCAGTTCAAAGAAGTCGTAAACACAGTTCTCCAGCATCATGCAATGCTTGCGGGTGCGTTCGGACGTATTGATAAGGGCCCAGATTTCTTCCAGGTTAAGGGCTGCCGGCACTTCAATTGCCACATGCTTTCCCTGCTCCATGGCATACAGTGCGATGGGAGCGTGGTTCAGCCAGTCCGTGCAGATGTAAACCAGATCCACATCCTCTCGCTGGCAAAGGCCCTTCCAGGATTCCTGTTCGCCGCTGAAGCAGACGGGCTCGTACATGCCCTTGTCTACAAGCAATTTGCGGGCTCCTTCCGCCCTGTCGGCTTCGATGTCACAAAGTGCGGTGATTTTTGCTCCGGGCAGGTATGTCAGACGGCGGACGGCTTCACTTCCCCTCATTCCAAGACCCACAACACCGATTCTTACCGTATCCATAGGCTCGGCCGTCAGACCGATAACGCTTTCCTGCCCTGCGGGACGTGCAGGAACATCAGTCTTAATAACCAATGATTTGTCATTCTTACAGTTGCAGGAGATAGCGGCAACAGCGGCCGCGATCAAGGCCAAATATTTGATTTTCATATAGATAAGGCTATAAGTTGTTAATATATTCTTTCATTTCAGGGAGGGCGGCGGTTACGCAGTCAAAGAGTTTCATCTGTGCCAGAGTGCGGACCAGATTGTGCTCCGGGTACTTGATCTTGTAGTAGGTGTCGCCGTTAAGGTAATCTGCAAAGAAGCGGACGGCCTGCATGTAAGGGAAGAGCTGCACCGCATAAGGCAGGTTTTCCTTTTCGATGGGAGTAAGGAACTTCGCATTTGCCACGTAGCCTTTTGCAAAGGCCTTGAAGATTTCTATGTTGAAGTCCATTTTTGCCAGATCCGGTTCATCCTCCGGGGCAGTGGCAGCCGCCGTGCGCAGGAAGTCTCCGAAATCAGAGAATACGAAGCTGGGCATTACCGTATCAAGGTCGATTACACAAAGCACCCTGCCCTCTTTGTCAAAGAGCATATTGTTAACCTTGGTGTCACAATGGCAGATACGCTTAGGAAGTTTACCCTCACGGAAGAGGCGCTCTGCCTTGCACATTTCTTCGCGCCAGGGCGCAAGGCGTGCAAGGATTTCCTGCACTACCGGCTGCGCCAGACGGCCGGCCTTGTCAGCCGCTACGGCCTCGTCCAGCTGACGAGCACGAAGCTCCATGTTATGGAAGTCAGGGATAGGTTCTCCCAACTTGTCCGGAATATCGGCCAGCATGTCCTCAAAATGGCCGAAGGCCTGGCCTGCGAATTCTGCATATTTGGGGTTGACGATATCAACGGTAACAGCATCCTTAATGAATACGGAGATTCTCCAATAAGTGTCGTCCTGGGCCTTGAACCAGCTTTTGTCAGAGCCCTTTACTTTAATGAATCTCAGGACTTTGCGATCCAGATCCGCTTCCCCGGCCATCTTACGGCGCAAATGATCAGTCACCGCTTCTATGTTGCGCTGCAGCAGCTCCACATCCTGAAATATGGCGTTGTTAATTCTTTGCAGTACATAGTCTTTCTGCGAGTCTGTTTTCACCAGGTAGGTGTCGTTTATCAGACCACTACCTAAAGGTTTGATTTCCAGAATCTTACCCTCGATGCAAAATTGTTCGGTAATAGCTTTCAGCTTTTCCATAATTATTATTAAAAAATTTGGGGACGCAGTTTAACAACTACATCCCCAAATTTAGCAAATATCTTTTTAATTTCCAATGCCTTAAGCCAAGTAGGCTTCGCCCAGGGCCTTGCTGCAGCGGCCAAGGAAGTCGGACAGGTCCTGACCCTTAAGCATGCCGTTGGACAGCAGTGCCAGATCAGAAACAAGACGTACAAGATCACTGCCCTTGCCGAAGTCTGCCATAACACCCTTGCGGGCCTCTTTGTCCTCAGGAACGGCCAGAGCCTTCTTCTGTTCGAAGATCTTGGCAACCAGCGGGTGCTCCATATTAACGGTAACATTGTAGCTTGCCGGGGCGCTGCCAAAGAAGTTCATGCCACCGCCAAGAGCGGACATTTCACGGTACCTGCGCATAAACTCGTTCTGGGTAAGCAGAACCGGAGCGGCATCGGCACCAAGGTTATCGGCCTCTACAATATATTCATTGCCGGTAGGCAAAACGGCCTTGAAGACCTCTGAAAGGTCGTTTTTATCGTCCTCTGACAATTCCGGACGGATGCGCTCTTCCTTTACGATAAGGCGGTCAACGGCATCGGAATCGACGCGGGCAAAGCGAACCTTCTCTATCTTTGTCTCAAGGTAGTTAACAAGATGGCTGTCAAGCTCGCAGTCAAGATGCAGCACGCTGTAGCCCTTCTGCTTTGCAGCATTTATAAAGGAGTACTGGGACTCAAGGTCAGTTGCGTAAAGCATAATCACATTGCCGTCTTTGTCGGTCTGAGCATCCTTCACTGCCTCTTTATATTCATCCAGGCTGAAGAATTTGCCTTCTGAATCCTTTACAAGGGCAAATTTAAGTGCGCTCTCGCCAAACTTTTCGTCGGTAAGCATTCCGTACTCTATGAACAGTTTGATGTTGTCCCACTTGGTCTCAAGCTCGGCACGGTTCTCTTTGAAGATTTCTTCCAGCCTGTCGGCCACCTTCTTGGTGATGTAACCGGATATCTTCTTTACGGCCGCATCGCTCTGCAAATAGCTTCTGGACACGTTCAAAGGGATATCGGGGCTGTCAATCACACCATGCAGCAGAGTAAGGAAGTCCGGGACGATGTTCTCTACGTGGTCGGTCACGAACATCTGGTTGCAGAAGAGCTGAATCTTGTTCTTCTCAATTGCCATGCGTTCCTTAATCTTGGGGAAGTAAAGAATGCCGGTCAGATGGAAGGGGAAATCTACGTTAAGGTGGATCCAGAACATAGGGTCCTCGTGCATGGGATACAGGGCCTTGTAGAAGTTAAGGTAGTCTTCGTCCTTAAGCTCAGAGGGCTGGCGGGTCCACAGAGGCGCTACGTTATTGATGATGTCATCTTCTTCTGTATCAACGTATTTGCCATCTTTCCACTCCTGCTTTTTACCAAACACTACAGGTACCGGCATGAAGCGGCAGTACTTCTCCAGCAGCTGGCGGATCTTGCCCTTCTGGCCGTACTCTTCTGCGGAGTCCTTGTCCATGTAAAGGGTAACGGTGGTACCGCGCTGCGTGCGTTCTCCGTCCGTCATTTCATATTCCGGACTGCCGTCGCAGGACCATTTAACGGCCTTTGCGCCATCCTTCCAGCTGAGGGTGTCGATGGTAACCTTTTCTGATACCATGAAGGCAGAGTAGAAGCCCAGTCCGAAGTGGCCTATAATGCTGTCTATCTTGTCTTTATACTTCTCCAGAAACTCTCCTGCGGACGAGAATGCTATCTGGTTGATGTAGTTGTCAACCTCTTCTGCGGTCATTCCAATACCGTTGTCAGAGATTGACAGTGTCTTATTTTTCTCGTCCAGGACGATGCTGACGCGAAGGTCGCCAAGTTCGCCGGTGAAGTCTCCGCTTACTGACAGGGCCTTCATCTTCTGGCTCGCATCTACCGCATTGGCTACAAGTTCCCTTAGGAATATCTCGTGGTCTGAATACAAAAACTGTTTGATGACGGGGAAGATATTTTCTGTACTTACCCCAATCTTACCTTTGTTTGTCTTTGCCATATCCTTAGTTTTATCTTATTCTTTGTATGCGGCAGGCTTGTCTGACGGACCCCCTTCCGTGCGTGGTAATCGGGGTCCCCAAAAAATGGAACATTTCTTTGGGGTGAACGACGGGGGTGGCACGACCTTACAGGCAACCTGCCGCATACAAAAAAGACAAAATATATTCCAAAAGATGGAAACTGACAAAATGTCATTATATTTGCGATAGATAACATGTAAGACTATGAGTAGAAAACCTATAGTAGCCCTCATTTATGACTTCGACGGCACGCTGTCACCCGGCAACATGCAGGAATTCGGCTTCATCCAGGCAATAGGCAGCACCCCGGAAGAATTCTGGACAAAAAGCGACAGCATCGCCAAAGGCCAGGACGCCAGCAACATTCTGGCATACATGAAGCTGATGTTTGACGAAGCCCGTGCCCACGACATCAAGCTCCGCCGCAGCGAATTCAAGAACTTCGGCCGCCATATCGAATTCTTCGAAGGCGTAAGAACCTGGTTCAAAGCAGTAAACGCCTACGGCGCCGCCCACGGAGTCAGGATAGAACACTACATCAACTCTTCCGGCCTGAAGGAAATCATAGAAGGCACGCCCATAGCCCACGAATTCAAACACATCTTCGCCTGCACCTTCCTTTATAACGAAGCCGGCGAAGCCGAATGGCCGGGCATCGCAGTAGATTACACTGCCAAGACCCAGTTCCTGTTCAAGATCAACAAAGGCATCTTCTCTTCAAGGGATTCAAAACGCGTAAACGAAAGTACGTCGGACGAGAAAAAACGCATCCCCTTCCCCCAGATGATATATTTTGGAGACGGAGAAACAGACATCCCCTGCATGAAGATAGTAACCATGTTCGGCGGCAACTGCATAGCAGTGTACAACCCGGAGAAACCGGAAAAACGCCAGATAGCAGAGAAACTGAAGAAACAAGGCCGCGTTACCTTTACCGCCCCGGCCCGCTACACAAAAGACGGCAAGGCCTTCAAGATAGTCTGCTCAATAATAGACCAAATTCAGTTAGCGAAATAATAAAAAAATGGATGACCGCTTGGTCATCCATTTTTAATTTAATCCCGTGTTAACAATTACTTGATAACAACGCAGCGGTTGAGCTGGTAAGGATCGAAGGCGTTCTCGTTAGCACCGTTGTTAACAACGTTGATGCGAGCCTCATCGATACCCTTGCTTACGAGGTAGTTCTTAACAGTCTCTGCACGTTTGCCAGCGATCTTGTTGTTGATAGCCTCGGTACCAGTCTTCTTGTCAGCGTTACCGTAAACAGTAATGTTGTTGTTGGTCTTTGCAAGAACGTTCTCGATGTAGTAATCGAGGTGAGCTTTCTCACGAACAGAAATCTTAGCGCTGTTGCTGTCGAAGTAGAGAGTAGCAGGGGTAGAGATTTCAACGTCTTTGTAAACAACATCAGGAGTCTTAGCCTTGAGGGCAGCGATCTCGTTCTTAAGAGCAGCGTTCTCTGCCTCAAGAGCGTTTACGCGATCCTGGAGTGCGTTGTACTGGTCAAGAGTGAAAGGAAGCGGAACAACAACGGGAGTTACTGAAGAGTGACGATCCCAACCGGTTCTGCCAAGGTTGAATACGAGACCAGCGGTACCTGCGAGGAGGTTTGCATACTTCTTACCAGGAACCTTGTAGATAGCACCACGAGCGCATACCCAGTTAACGTCGATGAAGAAGTTTACACGCTCACCAAGACGGAAGGTGTTGAGGAGGCCTGCGCCTGCACCAAGCTCAGTGTCTTTGGTGTTGCCGGTAAGCTTAAGAAGACCAAACTGTGCGTAAGGGATAAGCTTGTAGAAACGAGTCTCTTTGTAACCGTCGATAGCATCGAGCATGTTCCACATAGCGTCTACATGGAAGAAGTGCTGATTCCACTCACCGTCCTTAATAGAGGTCCTGAGACCGTCCTTAAGTTTGAGACCGTTCTTAATACCACGGTAACCTGCACGTACACCAACGGTAGGAGTGATCCACTTACCGATGTTAGCGTCTACTGCGAGACCACCGATGTTGAACTTCATGCTGCTTCCAGCGGTAGCGTTTACACCAGCGCCTACGCCAATGAACCAGTTGTCCCAGAATTTGTTGGTTTCATAGGGTCCGCGAACAATGTTTCCATTTTCGTCACGGTTTCCGTTCTCCTGTGCATTAGCAGTGAAGGAGAAGCTCAGGAGGCTTGCAACTGCAAGAGCTCCGAGAATAGTTTTGATACCTTTCATAATTTATTGCAATAATTATTTAAAGTTTATTATTGTCAATTTACCTTTTTTACGCCCTTCTAATGAGCATACGTAGAGCAAAGATAGACAAAATTTTATTAATCCAACACTTTTTTTGATTTTTTTCCCCTTTTAAGTGGTCAAAAACGGCATTTTACCCAGTTTGAAACCCTTTTTGTGTCCATTTTAATCCAACAATCCATCATTTTTTATACATTTGCAAATAAAGAATCACCACAGGAAAATGCAGTTTAAACTTCAAGCCCCATACTCCCCTTCCGGAGACCAGCCCACAGCCATCAAAGGCCTTTGCGAAGCCCTTAAAGAGGGCGCCAACGCAGTAACCCTTCTTGGCGTAACCGGCTCCGGCAAGACCTTCACCATGGCCAATGTGATTGAAAAACTGCAACGTCCCGCCCTGATCCTTAGCCATAACAAGACCCTGGCCGCCCAGCTTTACGGAGAATTCAAGGCTTTTTTCCCGGACAATGCCGTAGAGTACTTTGTCTCCTATTATGATTATTATCAGCCGGAGGCATACATTCCAAGTACCGATACCTATATAGAAAAGGACCTTAGCATCAATGAGCAGATAGACAAACTGCGCCTTAGTGCGGCATCGGCACTGATGTCCGGCCGCAGGGATGTAATTGTCATTTCCAGCGTGTCGTGCCTGTACGGCATAGGCAATCCGGAAGACTTCCACACCCAGACGGTGGTGGTGCGTAAAGGAGAGAAGCGCAGCCTGACCGGCCTGCTGTATCTTTTGGTCGAGGGTTTGTACTGCCGTACTGAGACCGACTTCAAGCGCGGCACCTTTCGCGTGCGCGGAGATATAGTAGATGTATTCCTGGGCGGAGCGGACGAGGCCGTACGCATTGAGTTCTTCGGCGACGAAGTAGAAGATATTTCCCTGATTGACCCTGTTACGGGCGCAACATACGAGCATTTGGCCGAGGTCCCCATCTACCCCGCCAAGAACTTTGTCACCACACGCGAGCAGGCTAACCGGGCCATCCTTCAGATCCAGGACGACCTTATTCAACAGGTGGAATACTTCCAGAGCATAGGCAAAGGCCTGGAGGCCAAGCGCCTTAAGCAAAGGGTTGAGTACGACCTTGAGATGATTAAGGAAATGGGCTACTGCCCGGGGATCGAGAACTATTCCCGCTACCTTGACGGCCGCAAGCCGGGCCAGAGGCCTTTCTGCCTTATAGACTATTTCCCTGACGATTTCATAACATTCATAGATGAGAGCCACGTCACCCTGCCGCAAATCCGTGCCATGTACGGCGGAGACCATTCCCGCAAAAGCGTGCTGGTAGAGTACGGCTTCCGCCTTCCCGCAGCCGCGGACAACAGGCCGCTGACCTTTGACGAGTTCGAGTCCATCACCGGCCAGACCGTCTACGTTAGCGCCACCCCGGCAGATTATGAACTGGAGAAGTCAGAGGGTCTGATGGTAGAGCAGGTGGTACGCCCTACCGGACTGCTGGACCCCCCTATCGAGGTAAGGCCAATCAAGAATCAGGTGGACGACCTTTTGGAAGAGATTCGCAAACGTGCAGAGGTGGACGAGCGAGTGCTGGTGACAACCCTGACCAAGCGCATGGCAGAGGAGCTGGAGGCATATTTCACCCACGTAGGCGTGCGCTGCCGCTACATTCATTCCGATGTCGATACTGCCGAGCGTGTAGAAATCATTGAGGATTTCAAGAACGGCTTGTTCGATGTCCTTGTGGGCGTCAACCTGCTGCGCGAGGGCCTGGATATTCCTTCAGTATCACTTGTAGCAATCCTGGACGCTGACAAAGAGGGCTTCCTGCGAAGCGGCCGCGCGCTTACGCAGACGGCCGGCCGCGCCGCGCGTAACGTCCACGGCCTGGTTATCATGTACGCTGACACCATTACGGGATCCATGCAGGAGACCATATACGAGACCAATCGCCGCAGGACCAAGCAGATAGAGTACAACAAGCTTCACAATATCACTCCAAAACAGGTAGAGACCAAGCACAACGCCTTGATTGGTGAGCTTGGCGGCGGGCGCGTCACTGCCGCGAACTCTTACGACGACCCTACCTACATTCCCAATCCGTCAGAGCTTGGCAAGGGCCGTATTACTGTGGGACTTGGAGTGGATTCCAAGCGCGAGTCCAACACAGCCTACGAGGGCGGACACATCAAGGCCGACCTTGCCGCCGTGCTTCAGGATCCGGTCATCCGCTCTATGACCAGGCCGCAGGTAGAGAAGGCTGTAGAGGAGGCCAAGCGCAAGATGCAGAAGGCTGCCGCAGACCTTGAATTCAGCGCTGCCGCCGCCTTCCGCGACGAAATGTGGGCCCTGCAACAATATTTGAAAGTTTGGAAAGATTAGTTATCTTTGACAAAATTGGCTTTTTGATATGAATGTAAGGAAGCATATATCCGCCTTTTGCATAAGTCTTATGGCCCTGATTGGCCTTGGGGCTGCAACTACGGGCGATACCCCCCAGCAGAAATACATAGCAAAATACAAGGACCTGGCCGTTCAGGAAATGCACCGCAGCGGCGTTCCGGCCAGCATCACCCTGGCCCAGGGCCTGCTTGAATCCCGCGCGGGACTGTCAGAACTGGCATCAGAAGGCAACAACCACTTTGGAATTAAATGCCACGGCTGGACAGGCAAGACCATGAAGGTGGATGACGACCGCAGGAACGAATGCTTCCGCGTTTACAAGCATGCAGAAGAGTCCTTCCGCGACCACTCTGACTTCCTACGCTACTGGGACAGGTACAAATTCCTCTTCGACCTTGAGCCTACCGACTACAAGGGCTGGGCACGCGGTCTGAAGAAGGCCGGTTACGCCACCGACCCTGCCTATGCGAACAAGCTAATCAAGGTTATAGAAGACTATCAGCTTTATGTCTATGACACCGGAGAAAGCGTACCGCCATCCCCTCTTACCATAGAAGAGCCAAAAGTTTATGAGCCCAGCGGCAGGGAGACCTTCAGTTTCTCACTGACAAGGAAGATGTACTCCAAGAACGGCGTGCCGTTTGTATATTCCGTAGAAGGTGAAACTTACGCCGACATCGCCCGCCAGTATGACCTCTTCAAAAAGGAAATACTAAAGTTTAATGACCTTAAGGCGGCTGAACCGCTCCTGCCCGGAACCATAGTATATGTACAGGCAAAGAAGAACAACACCCAGAAAGACCTGGAAAAGTATATCGTAGAAAAGGACGGAGAAAGCCTGCGGGATATATCCCAGCGCTTTGCAATCAAGCTTTCAGCCCTGCTTAAGAAAAACAAGCTCCCGGAGGACTATGTAACCAAAGAGGGAGACGAGCTGATCCTTCGCGGTAAAGGTGTAAAGAACAGGGTTTTGTATTAGGATATGACAAAGAAGAAAAAGATAGTTCTGGGCATTGCCGGCGGCGTGTTTGCAGCGCTGCTGGTGGCAGGGTGGTTTGTAGGAAAAAAGGTCTATGACCGCAAGGCCGACAACTTTGGCCGGCGGGCAGAGCTTTTTGTAGACAAGGCCGCCAGCTGGGAATCTGTGACACAATACATAATAGACAGCTGCGACGTTAAATGGGAAGCCAGCCTGCGCCGCTGCGTGGCAGAAGAAGCGGCAGGATCGGCAATCAAGCCCGGACACTATTTTGTAGAACCCGGGCAGACATCAACATACGTAGCCCGAATGCTTTCGCATGGCTGGCAGACTCCGGTCAAGCTGGTACTATCCGGCACAATGCGCCAGCAGGGAGGCATAGCCAGAAAGATATCGGCACAACTGATGCTGGATTCGCTGGACGTAATTATGGCGCTGCGCGATTCCGCACTGCTGGCCGGCCTGGGCTTCACCAAGGACAATGTCTTTTCCCTCTTTATTCCGGACACCTACGAAGTCCTTTGGACAGAGACGATGCCGGAGATCCTGGCCCGTCAGAAAAAGGCTTACGATGCCTTTTGGACAGAAGAAAATAAAGAAAAAGCCCGCCTGCAGGGCCTGACACAGGAAGAAGTTTCAATACTTGCTTCCATCGTCAAGGGAGAGACCAACTACGAACCGGAAATGCCAAAGATAGCCGGCGTATATCTGAACAGGATGAGGATTGGCATGAAGTTGCAGGCAGACCCTACTATCGCATACTGCTACGACTACCAGCTTAACAGGATATTCAGAAGCCACCTGCTTGTAGATTCGCCGTTCAATACATACATGAATTCGGGCCTGCCGCCGGCACCCATCTGCGTTCCTACCAAGGCCTGTCTTGAAGCAGTATTGAACCCGGACACCTCACAGGGCTACCTGTATTTCTGCGCCAATTCCAATTTTAATGGCTCCCACAACTTTGCATCTACTTATACAGAGCACCTTAAAAATGCACGGGAGTTCCAAAGAGCGCTTACAATACGTCAGAAAGATGCCTTAGCGGCAAAATAATTGTAGTAGAAACCAGCCGTGAAAAACGTAAAAGAAATATTTCCACACCTTGAGGGCGAGGAGCTTATCCTTGTCCAGAAGGCTTATGATATAGCAGAACAGGCCCTTGCAGACAAGCAAAGGGACAGCGGAGCCCCCTTCCTGGAACACCCTCTGGGCGTAGCCCGTATAGTCGATGCAGAAATTGGCCTGCAACCGGTTTGCGTTGCAGCCGTCTTCCTGCACGAGGCCACCAGGATGAACCCTTCCGCCAGGGCCTCTATCGCAGGCTTCCCGCAGGAAGTAATGCAGATTGTAGATGGTCTGGACAAGATTTCCACCATCAATCCCAAGGATACCAGACTTGAAGCAGAGAACTACAAACGCCTCATCGTCCAGTATTCCACCGACCCCCGCGTTACCGTAATAAAGATTGCCGACAGGCTTGAAATAATGCGAAACCTGTCCAGCATGCCCAAGGGCGTACGCGAGCGAAAGTGCCTTGAGACCCTGATGTTGTACATTCCCCTGGCCCACCAGCTTGGCCTTTACAATATTAAGAGCGAGCTGGAGGATATTTACTTCCGCCATGTTTACCCGGAAGAGTATCGCACCATCAACAATAAGCTTAAGGCAACTGAAGGCGACCGTGAAAAACTGACCGCCGAATTCATTGAGCCGCTTAAACGCAAGCTGTCCGATGCCGGCATTTCATACAAGCTTAAGATCCGCACCAAGACTGCCTGGTCCATCTTTAAGAAGATGCAGAAGCAGAAAGTGCCCTTCGAAGGCGTGTACGACGTCTTTGCCATCCGCTTCATAATTGACTGCGAACCGGTCCGCGAGAAAGAACTCAAGCTTTGCTGGGACGTATATTCTTATGTGACAGAAGAGTACGAACCGGACACCAAGCGCCTACGCGACTGGCTTACAAAGCCAAAGGATAACGGCTACGAGTGCCTGCACATTACCGTAAAGAATAAGGAAGGCGCCTATGTAGAGGTTCAGATCCGTTCCAAGAGGATGGACGACATTGCAGAGAACGGAGATGCCGCACACTGGTCTTACAAGGGCATCAGCCACGAAAAGACAATGGACCGATGGCTGACGTCCGTGCGCTACGCCCTTGAGCATCCGCACACCACCAAGCCGGACGACCTCCCCTCCCCGCCTCCCGGCGAAATATTCGTATTCACGCCTACCGGCGAGCTCCGCATCCTTTCAGCAGGCTCGACAGTGCTTGACTTCGCCTTCAACATCCACTCCAACGTGGGTGTAAAGTGCACCGGAGCCCTAATTGGCGGCAAGCCTGTGAGCATCCGCGAGAAGCTGCACACCGGAGACATAGTGGAGATCCTGACCAACAAGAACAGCAAGCCGTCAGCAGACTGGCTCAACTTTGTCGTAACCTCCAAGGCACGCAGCAAAATACGCCAGGTACTGAAGGATCAGGAATACAAGCTGTCCGCCGACGGCAAAGAGCTGCTGGAGCGCCGCCTCAAGAACTGGAAACTGGACTTTACGGACGAGATGCGCGGAGAATTCATGAAGAAGCACCGCTATCCGTCTGTAAAAGAGATGTTTGCTGCAATCGGCGACGGCTCTTTGGACGTAAACGTTGTCAAGACCTTCATCCAGGAATGGGGTAACGACCAGCCCCAGGAAACAGGCAAGGAGAAAAAGGAGCAGTGGACGGCCACATCCGGTTCTGACGACATTCTGGTCATTAACGCCCAGGGCCTGAAGGGCCTTGACTACAAGATGGCCAAGTGCTGCAATCCCGTCTTCGGGGACGATGTTTTTGGTTTTGTTACCAGGGACGCCGGCATCAAGATTCACCGTATGTCCTGCCCTAACGCCGCCAGGCTCATGGAGATGTACCCTTACCGTATCCAGCGCGTTCGCTGGACTGATACTCCGTCCGGAAGCGGCTTCCAGGTTTCCCTGAAGATTGTTTCTGCTACTGAATCCGGTGTTACAGGCCAGATTATGGCTATTGTAGATTCCTTCAAGACTTCCCTACGTTCTTTCAACATGACAGAGAATCCCCGTGAAGGTCTATACTACATTACCTTAAAGCTCTCTGTCCCTTCAGGCTCAGAACTCGACAAGGTAATCTCCCAAATCAAAAACCTTAAAGGTATCGTAAAGGTATCTCGTATCTAGATTTCAAAGGAATCTCCGTCGGTAGCGGCGAAGGTTTCAGGGAAGATGGTTCGGCATTCAGCCTGGTACAGGGCGATATCCTTCTCACGTGAAGAATAATGGCCGATGATAAGACGGCTGACACCCGCATCACGAGCCACAGAAGCAGCCTGCAAAGTAGTAGAATGATGCCTCTTGGCAGCCTGATCCTCAAGACCGGAAAGATAAGTAGCCTCATGATAAAGGGTAGTAACACCCTTCAGCCACGCAGCCAGCTCCGGGAACGGAGCCGTATCGCTGATATAAGCATAGGCAGCCGGCTCGAACGGCTTGTAAGCACAACGCTCTGCAGTAAGAACGGTACCATCGGCACGGGAAATATCCTCTCCCCTCTTGAGCGCCCCAATCTCTGTAAGGCTTAACCCAAAAGCCTCAACCGTCCACTTGTGCACATTGAGCATAGGCTCCTTCTCACGGAAAATGTAGCCATAAGTCTCGATGCCATGATTAAGCGGCAGAGCCACAACCTCCAGATTCTTGGTATCGTAGATAACTTCGGGAGCGGAACCCTTCAAAGGAACGAACCTAATTTCATAAGCAAGCCCATCCCCATAATAAGAAAGGAAGAACTTGATTATAGGCCCCAGGTTCACAGGACCGTAAATGTTCATTGCAGCAGTCCTGCCTTTCATGCCAAGGGTAGAAAGCAGGCCAAAGAGACCGAACACATGATCTCCGTGGATGTGAGAGATGAAGATGGAATCAATCTTCATCATAGGAACTTTGAGGGCAGTCATCTGCTGCTGCACGCCCTCGCCGCAATCTATCAGAAAATAGCGCCCGTGTACGCAAAGTACCTGGGCGCTCTGATATTTGCCGGAGACGGGCATGGCCGAAGCCGTGCCCATCATCCGAACTTGAAAGTCTTTACTCACCTTTCTCCAGCTTGTTCTTGAGGGCTGCGAGCTCAGAGATATCACCGAGGGTGGTCTTCTCTACGTTGCTGTTAACCTTCTTAACTGCCTTCTTGGTGGTGTCGGCCTCAGCGGCTGCTTTCTCTGCCTTAACCTCTGCATAAGTGCGGGTGTGGCTGAGAAGAACCCTGCGGGTGCTGCGACGGAGCTCTACAACCTTGAAAGGAAGAGTCTCGCCTACAACTGCGGTCTTGCCATCCTCCTTAACGAGGTCACGGCTGAAGCAGAAGCACTCGGTGCCGTCCTCAAGGACAACGGTAGCGCCCTTGTCTGTAGTAGAAGCAACCTTGCCCTCTACAGTGGTGCCGGCAGGATATTTAGCCTCGAGCTGATCCCAAGGGTTAGGGAGAAGCTGCTTGTGGCCAAGGCTGAGCTTGTGGTTAGCCTCGTCGAAGTCAAGGATAACAACCTCGATCTTGTCACCGGGCTGAACCATCTCTGAAGGATGCTTGATCTTGTCCCAGCTAAGGTCGCTGATGTGAACAAGACCCTCGATACCGTCCTCGAGCTCTGCGAATACACCGAAGGTGGTGATATTACGTACGGTTGCAGTCTGCTTGCTGCCAACGGGATAACGCTCACGGATGTTCTCCCAAGGGTTCTCTACAAGCTGCTTCAGACCAAGAGACATCTTGCGAGCCTCGCGGTCGAGTGAGAGTACCTGTGCCTCTACCTCGTCGCCAACCTTAAGGAAGTCCTGGGCGATGCGGAGACGGGGGCTCCAGCTCATTTCAGAAACGTGGATGAGACCCTCAACGCCGGGCATAATCTCTACGAATGCGCCATAGTCAGCGATGAGAACAACTTTACCCTTAACCTTGTCACCAACCTTAAGATTGGGATCAAGAGCGTCCCAAGGATGAGCGGTAAGCTGCTTGAGACCAAGAGCGATGCGCTTCTGCTGCTCGTTGAAATCAAGAACAACAACCTTAATCTTTTCATCAAGAGAAACGATCTCCTCAGGGTTGTTGATACGGCCCCAAGAAAGGTCTGTGATGTGGATGAGACCGTCAACGCCACCGAGGTCAACGAATACACCGTAGTTGGTGATATTCTTAACGGTACCCTCAAGGATCTGGCCCTTTTCAAGCTTGCTGATGATCTCGCTCTTCTGCTTCTCGAGCTCAGCCTCAAGGAGAGCCTTGTGAGAAACAACTACATTGCGGAACTCCTGGTTGATCTTAACGATCTTGAAGTCCATGGTCTGGTCTACGAATACGTCGTAGTCACGGATAGGCTTGATGTCGATCTGGCTACCGGGGAGGAAGGCCTCGATGCCGAATACATCTACGATCATACCACCCTTGGTGCGGGTCTTAACATAACCCTTAACGATATCGCCATTATCGAAGGCAGCGTTAACCATATCCCAAGAACGGAGCTGGCGTGCCTTCTTGTGAGAAAGAAGCAGCTGACCCTTGCGGTCCTCTGCAGACTCTACGTAAACTTCTACCTTATCACCTACTTTGAGGTCAGGATTGTAACGGAACTCAGGAGCGGGGATTACACCCTCGCTCTTGTAACCGATGTTAACGATAACCTCTCTCTTGGAGATAGCGGTAACTACACCCTCTACAACGTCGTTCTCTACGACCTTGGAAAGAGTCTGATTGTAAGCGGCCTCAATTGCAGCCTTATCTTCTGCACCGTAGAGGTCTGCGCCACTTTCGAATGCATCCCAGTCAAATGCCTCGGGAGCTACGGAAGCGTTAAGCTGCGCCTTTTTGATTTCTTCTGACATAGTGTTTAATTAATTAAAAACTAGTTGTTTAACATTATACCTTGTGCTTTTGCCCCATTCGGAGCCAAAAAGCCTGCAAATATAGACTCAATTCCTTTAATATCAAAGCATAACATGATTTTTAGAAAAAATCTCTCAAAAATCTATGAAATATGTAACGTTTTTTATAATTTTGGAGACTGGAAACAACTTAACACTAACTTATATATGCAAAGGAGAGACTTTCTTAGGACAGCAGCACTGGCAACAGCCGGAGCAGCCGTTATGGGCACTGCAGCCGCCTGCGGTAAAAAAGAAGAAAACAAACCCCGCGCCTACAAGGTTGGCGGTATAGCCAGGATGAAACTCAGCTGGGAGCGCTACGAGCTTAAGCTCGCCCACGTTTTCACTGTTGCTTCATATTCCCGCACCACCACCCCGGACATCCAGGTTAAAATCGAATACGACGGATACACCGGTTACGGCGAGGCCTCAATGCCCCCTTATCTTGGCCAGACCTACGAAAGCGTAGAAAGCTTCCTTGCAAAGGTAGATCTGGAGCAGTTCAGCGACCCCTTCCAGATTGACGACATCCTTACATATGTAGACAGCCTGTCAGAGGGTGACGGAGCAGCAAAAGCAGCCGTCGATATTGCCCTTCACGACCTTGTAGGCCAGCTCATCGGCCTGCCGTGGTGGAAGATTTGGGGCCTCAACGCAGCAAAGGCACCCAACACAACCTTCACCATCGGAATCGACACCCCCGAGGTTGTGCTTGAAAAGACAAAGGAATGCGCAGACAAATTCAATATACTTAAGGTAAAGGTAGGTCTTGACAACGACTACGAGATGATTGAAACCATCCGCAAGGTGACCGACCTCCCCATCGCAGTCGATGCAAACCAGGGTTGGAAAGACAAACAGAAGGCTCTGGACGAGATCTTCTGGCTCAAGGAGCACGGCATCGTAATGGTAGAGCAGCCTATGCCCAAGGAGATGCTGGACGAGACCGCATGGCTCAAGGAGCGCAGCCCGCTGCCCCTCTATGCTGACGAGGCCATCCAGAGACTCAAGGATATTCCCAGAATCAAAGGTGCTTACCACGGCATCAACATTAAACTTATGAAATGTACTGGTATGCGCGAAGCCTGGAAGATGGCCAACTACGCCCGCGCAGAAGGCATGCAGGTAATGGTTGGCTGTATGACAGAAACCTCTTGCGCAGTTACTGCAGCAGCACAGATTTCCCCTGTAGTAGATTTTGCAGACCTTGACGGAAACCTGCTCATTGCCAACGACCGTTTCAAAGGCATGGTTGTAGAAAAAGGCAGGATTACACTTTCTGACGCTCCCGGTCTTGGCTTGCAACTTCTTTAGAGACGTATTTCAAATATTCATGTGTTTATTCAGTATGAAGAAGGCACTAATACTTATGTTTATGGCCGCAGTCTCCTGCGGCCATAACAAGTATTCATGGGAGGCTGACCTCCAGTACAGGCTTGGCGTAGACTTCTGCCGCACCCGCGAAGAAGTTAAGAAATATATAACAAAATACATCCCTGATGTAACCGATGCGCAGATTGACGCATGGACTGCTTCAGGAAAACTGGAATCCATGCAGATTGACGGCAAGACAATGTACTTCCGCAATGCCGCCCCCAATCTTTTCAGGATAGACAAGGAGTGCAAGGCCATCAAGGGTGGCGAAAACACCGGCCTCAGCGGCGAATATGTTGTGGATGCAGAGAACCTGCCGGAAATCCTGGCTACCGCCGACCGTGACGGACAGGCCACCATCGCCGCACCCAAACGCATGAGGGTGAAATACACCCTTGTAGTCGATGCAGACGCAGTGCCGGACGGCAAGACCGTACGCTGCTGGCTTCCCTATCCCAGGGCCGACGTCGACCGCCAGAAGGATGTCAAGTTCATTAGGGCCACGGCAAAAGCGGCATCGGACCATCTCTTCTTTACTGAGACTACAGATTCCGAACTGATTAAGTTCGCCCCGGAAAATTACAGCCACAGCACGCTGTACATGGAGATTCCGGCAGTCAAGGGCCAGCCCGTCACCTTTACGGAAGAGTTTGAATTCACCAGCTACGGAGAGTACTTCCGTAACCTGGAGGACAGGGTTCAGCCGTATGACAAAACAACAGCCCTGTACAAGACTTACACCGCAGAGCGTGAAAAGCACATTATATTTACTCCACGCCTGAAAGAGATCGCCGACTCCCTTACGGCCGGCATCGACAATCCATACCTTCAGGCAAAAGCCATCTTCACCTGGATTGACGGAAACTTCCCATGGGCATCGGCGCGCGAATACTCAACCCTGGACAACATTCCCGAATACGTACTGGCAAACGGGCACGGTGACTGCGGCCAGGTTACCCTGACCTTCCTTACCATGTGCCGTTATAAAGGCATACCCGGACACTTCCAGAGCGGTTTCATGATGCACCCCGGTGCCTGGAACATGCATGACTGGGCAGAGCTTTACTTCCAGGGTGTAGGCTGGGTTCCGGTTGACCAGAGCTTCGGCCGGCCGCCCTACGCAACGCCCGAATACCTTAAGGCTTACCCGGAGGCCGACTACTTCTTCCTTGGAGGCATCGACTCTTACAGGATGGTGGTAAACCAGGACTTCGGCATGGATCTGTTCCCGGCAAAGACTTACCCGCGAAGCGAGACAGTTGACTTCCAGCGCGGAGAAGTAGAGTGGGAAGGCGGCAACGTTTACTTCCCCCAGTGGAGCTACGACATGGAAATAACTTACCTTTAATATATGATCAAAATCAAGTCCGCCGTTATTCTTCTGGCTTTTCTTGCACTGCTGCGCCCCACGACCGCAAGCGGACAGGAGCGGGCAGAGGTTGACGGCTACCAGAAAGCTGCAGGTTGGGATTTGCCGCTGTTCAGGGGTAAACTGATGCCGGACTACCCTTTCCGCTTTAACGGAACCTTCTATATCGACAACAAGGGTTTCCGCACCGGCAGCGTTTGCTTTGGCGGCAAAACGTACGACAACATCAATCTGAATATCGATGCCTACAGGCAGGCCCTGTATGTTAGATATGCTAACAGAATCCAGATTTGGGAGCTGGACCGCGACCTTGTGGAATGGTTCACCATGGGCAAGGCCAAATATGTGAACCTTAGGGCGATGGGCTACGACAATGTGCCCGCCGGCTTCTACGAAGTTGTGTACGATGGGGATGCCTGCGTTTACAAGCAGGTTACAAAGGCCTTGAGGGAATCCGTTGAGATCAACGGCTACTACAGGATTGGCTACGAAGACCCGAACTACAACAACAAGATATTCACCTTCTTTGAACACCGCGAGTCTTTCTGGTACAAGGACGCCAAGGGCAAGGTCGAGCGCTTTAAAAAGAAGAGCTTCATCATAAACAAGTATCCGGCCCAGAAGAAGGCAATCAAGCGCCTGATCAAGGAAAGACGCTGGGACGACCTGCCTCTTGATATTTGGTGCAAAGCTGTAATGAAATCAATAGAAGATCAAAAATGAAAAAGCTGATTGTAACAACTGCATTGCTTCTTGCGGCAGCCTTCGGCGCCTTTGCGCAGAATGAACTGTCCGTAAGGATGGTTTCTGCAGACTCGCTTGTAAAAGTGATACGTGCAGTCAGCGGAAACCGAATTCACATTGCCGGAGCAGAGAAAGACGATAGTTTCTACAGCCTTGACGCCAGTAAAGAGGACTTTGCAGAAAAAGCCCTTGGCAAACTGCGCGAAGGCGGCTACACCATCTCTGAATACAACGGAATCCTCTTTGTAGTAAGGGGCCGCAGCGTATCGCCTTCGATTCCCGGCACCTGGTTCATGGCAGACAGCAAGCCTGTAAAAGAAAGCGGCGTACAGCAAGAAAGCCAGGCTGCGGTTTACCAGAACAAGACCTACGAGATTGGCCAGGAGCGCAACTACAAAAAGGGGCGCAAGGCCACTATTCACGGTTATGTCAAGGATGCTTCAAGCGGAGAACCCCTTGTGGGAATATCCGTTTACGACGGCAATACCAGCACCTACACGCTTACGGACGCCTACGGCTTCTGGAAGCTGTACCTGCCGACAGGCCGCAACACCCTTAACTTCAGCGGCTACCCAATGGAGGACATCAATCTGGACATTATCATTTACGAAGAAGGCGGTCTGGATGTCACCATGAAGGAAAAGGTAACTACGCTTAAGGCCGCATCAGTCAGCGCAGAGTCCGTGGCAAACCACAGGACAGCGCGCCTGGGACTTGAAAAAATCCAAATTGAGCGCATCAAAAAGATACCTACCGCCTTTGGCGAGGGCGATATAATCAAGGCCGTGCTGGCCCTGCCGGGCGTACAGTCCGTCGGCGAGGCCTCTTCCGGCTTCAATGTGCGCGGCGGCTCCGTAGACCAGAACCTTATCCTCCTGAACGACGGAACCGTTTACAATCCGAACCACTTGTTCGGCCTTTTCTCTGCCTTCAACTCCGATGTCATTTCGCACGCCGAGCTGTACAAGAGCTCGATTCCTGCCGAATTCGGCGGCCGAATCTCTTCCGTGCTGGACATCCATACCCGCGAAGGAAACAAGAAAAAGATAGAGGGCTCCCTTGGCATCGGTGTACTGACCAGCCGCGTAGAGCTTGACGGCCCCATTGGAGAAAAGACATCCTTCGTCCTGGGTGGCCGAACCACCTACTCCAATTATCTTATGAAGCTTATTCCGGACGAGAGCCACTACCACGACGGCAAAACCTCGTTCATGGACATCAACGCCGGCATCAGCCATAGGATAAACGCCACCAACACCCTTTACATCAACGGATATTGGTCAAGGGACAAGTTTTCTTTCAGCAACGATACCACATTTGCGTACAGCAACCTTAACCTTTCCGCAAAACTGCGCAGCCTGCTGTCAGTGAAGACAACCATGGAGATTGTGGGCGGCTTCGATTCCTATGAAAGCAAGGTGAACGGCCACGAAAAAGGCACTCCGGACGGTTACGTTTACAAGAACGGCATCCAGCAGGAATTCCTGAAGCTTAAGTTCAAGCATCTGTACAACGAGTCCCATACTATGAGCTTCGGCCTTAACGCCCAGTACTACAATCTTCAGCCCGGAACCATTGCTCCTGACGGAGTCAATTCGCTGATAGAGGCCAGGAAACTGGATAGGATCAGCGCTCTTGAAGGTGCCGTATACTTTGGTGACAGCTGGACGCTCAACGACAAATGGGCGCTGGAAGGCGGCGTAAGGCTCGGCCTGTACAAGAGCCGTGACGGCGCTCCCATACGCTTCGCCCCTGAATTCAGGGCATCGGCAAAATACTCCTTCCAGGGCAACCTGTCCGCGAAGTTGGGCATCAGCAGCATGCGCCAGAACATCCACATGATATCCAACACATCTACCATTTCACCGATGGATGCCTGGACGCTGGCAAATGAAAAGATTAAGCCTCAGGACGGTTATCAGGCCGCAGGCGGTCTGTACTGGACATCGGACAGCGGTATAGACGTTTCAGTAGAAGGCTATTACAAACGCAGCAACAATACTCTTGACTACAGGTCAGGTGCTCAGCTGATCATGAATCCTGAACTGGACGACGACCTGATCCGCACCCGCAGCCGCTCTTACGGAGCAGAGCTCATGGTTCGCAAATCTTCAGGAAAGCTGAACGGATGGGCATCGTACACCTATTCAAGGGCCTTCATGCAGCAGGTCGACAAACAAGCAGCCAGCCTGATCAACGGAGGCCGATGGTACAAGGCTCCCCACGACAAGCCGCACAACTTCAAGCTTGCCGGAAACTACAAATTCACCCACAGGTACAGCCTCTCCGCCAATATCGACTACTCTACCGGAAGGCCTATCACCGTGCCGGTAGCAACCTTCATATCAGGAGGCCGCAGATATCTGGCCTTCTCTGACAGGAATGCATACCGCATCCCGGATTACTTCCGTCTTGACCTGGCAATGAACATAGAGCCAAGCCACTACCTGAAGAATCTGCTGCACCTGTCCTTCACTGTGGGCGTGTACAACGTTACGGGACGCAAGAACGCGTACTCCGTCTATTACACCATGGCTCACAGCGAGCTTCCTAAGGGCTACAAAGTATCTGTCTTTGCATCCCAGATCCCCTACATTAACATTAATATCAAGTTCTGATGAAACGGCTGACATTCAAATATTTAAGCATCATTTGCCTGACTGTCATGGCAGTATCGTGCACCTATGAATTCAAGGCCGATATTCCCAGCGACACCGATATTGTAATTATAGACGGACAAATCCTTGCAGGCAGTTCGTCAAGCATATCCATCGCCCTGGCATCCCGCCTGGACGGAAAAGAGAATACTGAGAGCGGCGGAATAACCGCAAGCGGTTATATTGAGTCCGAGGATGGAAGCCGCATTCAGGGCGTTCCTGAGAATCCCTATTCTTCATGGGATGACTTTTCCTCTTCTCATAGCAGTTCTCTTTATACCCCCTCCAACACTGCAAAACTGAACTTCGACACCTCTGAAATCAGCCAGGACAAGAAGTACAGGCTTCATATTGACGCCGGCGACAGGGGCAGCTTCGACAGTGACTGGATTACAGTTTATCCCGCACCGGTAATAGACAGCGTGTCCTGCTTCAAGTACGATGGTTCCATTGCCTACGGGCAGTATTCCGGCAGGTACGTTGACTTCCGCGTTACCGCACATTCTGACTATTCCCCCTATTTCTCAATTACCTACGACGAGGCATGGGAATATACAGCCCTGCAGAACTGCTATCTTACCTATAACCATGATACAGATCAGATTGTAGAAGAGCACTGGTTCGAGAATCCTTATTACAGATGCTGGAAGAAGGGATCGACCAGGACAATGGCCGTATCAGCAGCCAGCCACTCAGAAAACAAGATAGTAAATGCCTACCTTCTGTCCATCGACCATACGGACGACAGGGTATCAGTCTTGTACCGCCTTACCGTAAACGTAGGTTCTGCCAGCAAGGAATACCAGGAGTATTGGACTAACCTGGAAGAAATTTCCTACGTTGACGGAGACCTGTTCACCCCTATCCCCAGCAACATGGAAGGCAATATTCACCGCACTACCGGAACCGGACCGGTTCTTGGTTATGTTGGCGCCAGCAAGGTTGCAACCAAGGTTTATTGGTTCAGGGAGAGGAGCTTCTACAGGATGTCCGACGTCCGTAATAACCTGCTTAAGCAGTTTACCTACTTCAACCCCAATTATGACGATCCCAATTACCCCGGAGACGAGGCCATTTACTATTGTCCCCCGGCTACGGATTGGTATTTTGCATACTCAATGGGTAATATCCCCCTGCGTAAGGCTATCAATGCCAAAGGCGAAATTATATACGGAACGTACGTCTGGGCAAGGAGAGAATGTACTGACTGCCAGTATTTTGGCGGCACCATTGACTTCCCCAGCGACTGGCCGGACAGAGACGATCCTAATTTGACTAAATAGAGATGAAAAGAATAATCAGCATATTATTGGCAGCCCTGACGGGCCTGGGAGCCCTGGCACAAGAGGTGCATTTGCGTGAAAGGACACTGCTTACAACCGACCGCAGCTATTATGCCGCAGGGGAAAGCATCAAGTGCTCTGCCTTCTGCCTTCAGGCCCCGGGCGAGTTCTCCAACTTCAGCAGCATCGCTTATGTAGAGGTTTATGGTAACGAGGGTACTGTTGCAACGGGCAAAGTGGCTCTTGTGGCAGGCAGGGGCGGATGCAGCATTGACCTTCCGGCCGACGTTCCCACAGGCAACTATCGCATTGCAGCTTATACTGCTGTGAACAAGAATGAAGAGGCTTACGACTTCAACACCACTTCAAAGGTGATAAGCATCTTCAATACCGGTTCTTCTGCTCGTGAAAAAGATGCCGTTACGGTAGTCGATGGCAAGCCGGAGGGTCTGACGATGCGCCACACCCCGACTTCCAGTCTTAAGATTAATCTTGAAAAGGTAGAGGAAGGCTTGTATAAAGGCACCGTTACCTCTGACAAAGACGCTTCCATCAGCATTTCTGTCTGGAACGACGAGGGCTTTGACAACTATAACAACTTCACCCTTGGAATGCAGGAAAAGGTTGTTTGGAACGAGCCCACTACTCACCGGGATAATGTTACTGGTGAATACGACGGAGAGATTGTTTACGCCTACCTTAAGGGCCTGGCAGACACATCCGCCATTTTCCTTGCCAGCCCCGGCAGCCGGTCAGATATCTACAAAGGCCATCATCTGGCCGACGGACGTACAGCCTTCTACACAGACAACATTTACGGCAACAAGGATATTGCAATCATTTCCATGTCCGGACGGGCCGACACCTTTGAGGCAGAGATAGAGAGTCCTTTTACCGGAATCAAGGCCGCTTATATCCCGTCGCTCCAGATTTATCCGGCCATGAAAGAGGGCCTTGCATCCCTTGACGCTTCGCTCAAAATAGAAAAGGCTTTTGATGCCGATACCCTTTATTCTGCGCTGAAGGTGCGTAAACTGGATCTTCTGGGGCCCTGGAATAACCGTTACGTGCTGGATGACTACACGCGTTTTGTTACCATGCGTGAGGTTTTCATTGAGTATCTTCACGACATTCATATAGAGCGTGAGAAGAATCAGCTGTTCATGAATGTGAAGACTACCGATGTTAAAGGTTTGCTGACCTTCAGGCATGCTGCCGGCAGCCTTATTCTGTTGGATGGTGTTCCGGTTACTGATCATAGCATTATTTACGAGATGGATCCTATGCTTGTAAAGTACGTAGAGATTTATCCGAATCATTATGCTTTTGGCGAGACCTTCTATTCCGGTGCGGCCAATTTTGTAACCTTCAAGGGCGATCTTGCCGGTGTTCAGCTTGGCAGGGGTAATAGGATTCTGTCTTTTAAGGGCGCTTCTGTACCCATGGTTTACAGCGCTGTGAATGCCGCTTTTGACCCCAACTTCCCTGCTATCACGGAAACCCTGTACTGGAATCCACTGGCTACCGTCAAGGCCGGCCAGCCGCTGGAATTCTACTTTGTCGCTCCAGGCTACGACAGTTCCCTGAAAGTTACCGCCGAAGGCTTCACCTCTGACGGTAAACCCATCATTTTCTAAATTATGGTAGGAGTGTAGGGTACCGGGGGAACTTCGTTCGCTTCGCTCACTCCGGCCCCTCCCATTGTCTCCTGCGTCCCCTTCGGGAACTTGTATCCAACGGGCCCCGTCCCCCTACCCTTGCGCGGGGGTGCGCAAGCCCCCCGGACCCTACCTCCTACCATAAATAATGAAAAAAGGCGACCCGGAAAGGTCGCCTTCATTTCTATTTGGTTTATCCTGATTACATAGGATTTGAACGTCTGAAGATATCAGCCTTGGCAAGCGGAACAATGTTTCCAGTAAGCCTAAGGGTAGGCTGATTAGGCCTGTTGTACATGATATCGCACTCGTTACTGTCCTTGCTCATCTTGATGGTATAAGAACCCTTCCAGAAACGACCAAGAACCTTGAGTGAAATCTTCACGTCACCCTTCTTACCTTCTTTTACTTCGTAAGAAGTAGCCTCGCCAACATTAGCTGCAGCGGTACCGCCAATCATACCCTGAGAATAAAGCTTATCTCCCTCTGAAGACAGGAAAATCTCGTTTGAATTCAGGGACTCTACATTACCGTCAACGGTCTGATAAGACGTAGGAACGATAACGAAAGACTTGGCATGGATTGCCTCTACTGCAGCGTCATGAGCTGCCTGCGCTGCCGCTTTCTTCTCCTCTTTGGTCATCTTCTGGCCAAAGAGGGGGAAAGCGATAAACATTGCAGCTGCTATCAAAAAGAGTTTCTTCATGATATATGGCTGAAACTTAGATATTTACATTAGTGTTCAACTGAGAGTAACCAGCGGCGGGGCTACCTGTACGGCAACCACGGAGGATATGGGTAACCCAACGTCCGATATAGCCGGTCCAGTAATCGGTAGTCCCTGCAATGGTGTTACCGGAAGCGTCTACGCAACGATAACGGATTGTCTGGTTTCCTGCTGAATTGTAACCGGAACCGCCAGTACCAGTCTTGTGGATAATGATCTCCTCATAATCGGTAGCCTCACCAAAGCCGATAGGCTCGCCAAGGTTATGCCAATCACCGATAATATAAAACTTATCAGAGTTGTTACTCCACTGATACTGTACCTTATTAGGATAAGGAGTGTTGGCATCCTCGAAGAAGAAGTTGAACAGACGTAGCCTCATTAATGAATCAGTGTCGTATGTTTCAACATCACCACGAGTACCATCTTTGTGAAGAGGTTTATAGTCGCGGGGCTCAGTGTGAATGATAGGAGCCTTGGCAAAGTCATAGATGAATAACCTCTGACGTCCTGCAACAAGTTCCACATCCTGTTCATAAACAACGTTGTCTCTGTTATAGGCAACAAGATGGTTGGTGCCGGCTTTAACTGTGAAGTAACGTGCTGCGCTGGGGAATGTGCCGTTCGGAGCAAGATAGCCAGAACCACCAACACCGAAGACCTTCTTTCCGTTCATGTACAAAGAGTCAAGTCTGGTAGAAGTACTATTCGCAACAGGGCGTACGTATGTAATCTGATACATTGCATCGTTGGATGTAACCTCATCAGAATCTGCATAACCCAGTTCATGTTCATCGCAACTTGCAAACATCAATGCAAGAGGAACAAGGAGCAAATATTTGATAGTTTTCATAATAATTCCAAATTAGAGATTACAGTGATGTAGGCATATCGCCGGGATAAGCGAACCAAGGAATAGAGCACTGGTAGTTGTTTGCATCACCGGGGATAGGCTTAAGAGCCTGCAGACCGGCAAGGTTCCACATGTACTCTGAGTTGTAACGAGGACGTACGCGGTAGCAAGGTGAACCCTCATTGTTAGAGTTGTAGCTGCTCCTACGAGCCTGTACCTGTGCAGGTGCAAGATAGAAGCCCTTGTAAACCTTGGAAGTATTCTCATCCCACTTCTGATCAACCTCGGTCTTTGTCCAACCGTCGCCAAGCTTCGGATACTCACCTGAGTAGTTGATGTCATAATGATACTTACGAAGGTCGGTCCAAGCCTCAAGAGCGCCCCAAGGCCAAAGAGCAACGTACTTCTGCATCATAATGTGTGAAAGGGTAAGGCTGTTCTGGTCGATGCCTGCTACGTAAGGACCTGCAAGATACTCGTTTGCGAGCTCGTTGAAGGTTGCCTTTGCAATCATGCTTCCACCGGGAAGATCACCTCCGGCAACATATACCTTGTTACCTGAAGCATCAGTGCCGTTCTCCTTGGGTTTACCAGGATTGAGCCAGCTTGCAGTGAATTCCATATCCAGCTGAATACCCTTCTTCCAAGCTGCGAGAGCATCAGCCTTCCTGCCAAGCTTGAAGTAAGCCTCTGCAAGCTCGAACTGAATCTCAGATGCGGTAAGGAGGAAGTAAGGAGCGTTGTCGCGGAAGATCCAACGGCCGCTGCCTTCAAGTTTTGCATCTGATGTAGATTTTCTGTAACCATAGAGGTTAGGTGCTGTTCCGCGAGGGCCAGTTGCACTTGTGAATCCAGAACCGAAATAGTCCCACTTTTTGATGGCCTCCTTGTCAGTCATCTTGTCATAGTACTGACCGTCTACTGTGCTGAGCTTTGCAGCAGCACGAGGATCATAGTGACCAACGTCAGGCAGAGTGTCGCAGATAATCTGCTGAGGAGCAAGCTCCCACTCTGAACGGTTGGTCTTTACAGCAGCCTTTACCCTGTCACCGGTAGCGTGATCGTACTGAGGAACAGTACCGGTCATAATCTGAACTACAAAGTCGCTCTGCCAGTATGAGTTGGAAAGGTTTGCTCTGGTTACACCCCAGAAATTGTTGTATGCGCCGAACTGAGCGTCTGCACCTATACCACCGTCACGGTTAACTGCGAAGTTGCAGTCGTTGCTGTCGATAGCCTGTGCAGCATGCTCGATGAGCTCCTGTGCATAAGCAGAAGAGAAGTCATTCTTGTTTGTAAGAGCAGCAAGGTCAGTTACGATGATTGAGTGCGCAAACTTGAGCCATTTTGCTTTGTCACCCTTATATACAAGATCGGTTGTCTTAAGCATTGTACCATATTCGGTCTCATCGTTCATCTCAAGGTAAGAGATGGCCTCTTTTGCCCAGTCACGAACCTGTGCCATGATTTCATTCTCATAATCATAATCGAATGAAAGACGGCCTGCTTCATAAGCCTGCTTAAGAGGAGCTTCACCGTGATATTTTGCGATACAATCCCAAGAGAAAGCCTTGATAGCGTAACCCATACCAACGAGGGTCCACATTTCTTTCTCTTTTGCCTGATTGATCATGTTCTCAAGGTTCATACCCTGGAGCCAGTAGTTCATACGCCACATTTCACCGGCTGCATCTGAGCCCTGTGAATAGTAGTTATTAGCATAGTTTGAATAACCGCTGCTACCCATCATCTGGGTAAGAGGGCCAAGTGCACGGATATCCCAATAGAAACCCTGATAGGCTGAAAGAATACCGGCAAGATACAGGTGAGCGTCTACGTAATCCGGAGCGTCTTCGTTCTTGTTAACGTCCAGATATTTGTCGCAACCGGTAACACCTGCCAGGAAGGCCAATGATAAAATTGATATAATGAATTTTTTCATAACGCGCTAGATTAGAAAGTCAGGTTAACACCGAAAGCGAGTCCGCGAGGAGTAGGGAATCCCCAGAGGTCGATACCTACACCACCGGAACCACCAAGAGAAGCAGAGTTGGAGTTACATACTACGTCAATACCTGAGTAGTTGGTCCAAGTGAAGAGGTCGGTACCCTTAACCCAAACGGTTGCAGCAGTAACGAAGTTCTTGGTGGTCTCTTTGAGCCACTTAGAAGGAACTGTGTAAGCGAGACGGAGCTCGGTGAGACGCAGGTAGCGTACACCCTTCTCGAGCCAGTCTTCGTCGGTACCGGTATAAGTTGTGTTACCAAAGATGCTGTAGTCAACTGCGATGTCGTTTACAGTAGGGTGATCTGTGTTCTCAAGACCGTCCTTCAGGACACCCTTGAAGACAACAGGAGTCTGGTTCTCACGAAGCTTAACAGAAGCCCAGCTTGAACCGGTTCCCATAAGGTCACGCATAGTACCGTTAACAACGGTTGCGCCAAGACGGCCGCTGAATACTGCATTCAAACGGAAGTTCTTGAAGGAAACGCTAGAGGTGATACCGAACTTGAATTTAGGCTCACGGTCACCCATGATGGTCCATTTCTCACTTACCAGAGGAAGACCTGTGGTAGGGCTGATCAGGACTTCGCCTTTCTCGTTGCGGTCATAACCACGACCTGTCATGGTAGTGATAGGATGACCTACTGAGATACCGTTACGGAGGTTACCGGATACCCAGGTGTAAGCGTTGTAGTACTCGGTTACTGCCGGAGGAAGCTCGGTTACGTTAGAAGACTGGTGGTCCATGTTAACACCTACGTTCCAACGGAGACCGTTGCTAAGACGGAGAATATCGGCGTCGATGTGGAACTCCCAACCCTTGGTTGTGAAGGTACCGACGTTCATGTTATTGAGTACAAAACCGGTAGCATAGCTAAGACGGAAAGCTGTGATGTACTGGTTCTTACACTTGGTCCAGAAGTAAGTGAAGTCAGCGTTAACGCGGTCATTCAGGAAGCGGCCTTCGAAACCGATTTCCTTAGAGGTGGTCATCTCGGGCTTAAGCTCAGTGTTAGGGCCGTAGTAACCATAGCGGAAACCGCCACCCCAGTCCTCGGTAGCCTCGAGTGCAGGATATACAGACAGAGGATTTGCATCCTTACCTACCTGTGCAACAGCACCTCTTACTTTAAGGTAAGAAACAATCTCGTTGTCCTTCAGGAAAGGAAGCTCAGTTGCAATGAATGAGCCCTCAACTGCAGGATAGAAGTAATGATTGTTGTTCTTAGGAAGGGTTGAAGACCAGTCGTTACGGGCACGCAGGGTAAGGAAGGCCATGTTGTTATAGCCGAGCTCTACCTGAGCAGAGAGAGCCTGGATACGACGGTTGGTGGTCTTTGTCCTGGAAATGATGGTTGAAGGATCGCAGTTGGAAACACTGTAGAAATCGATAACCTGGAACTTAGAACCGTAAACAGAGAAGATCTTCTGCCTGTTCTCTTTCTGGTGGTAACCAACCTGAGCAGAGAATGAAAACTTCTCCCACTCATTGTTGTAACCGGCGAGAACGTCAAGGGTTTGGTCCTTATAAGTAGGCTTTGAACGGTTGAGTGAACCATAACCGTAAGAAGCGCTGGAAGGATCCATGTAATAAGGATGCCTGTAAACTTTGTACTCACCTACTGAGAAGTCCATACCGTAAGTAGCACGGATGAAGGTGTGTGCGGTAGGAGTAATGTTCGCAGTGAAGGAGCCCATGAAACGGTCAACGTCATCATGGTTGTAGTTCTTGTACAGAGCGAACATAGGGTTCAGAAGGTCGGTATCGGTATAAAGCTCAGGACGGCTCATCTTTCCGTCACCGGTGATATATTTGGTCATATCATCGTTGAGGGGCCAACGAGAAGCACGGTACATAACACCGTAAAGACCTTTTTCTGCCTTGGTGTTACCGGTCTTCATGTACTGCATTGAAGCAGAGAAGTTGAGCCACTTGGTAACCTCTGCCTTTCCTGAGAGGGTGAAGTTAAGACGGCTGTAGTCAGTGGTCTTGATAACACCCTTCTGGTCTGTGTAAGAAGCTGCACCACGAACGGTAACTTTGTCAGTACCACCTTCAACTGCTACGTTGTGGGTCTGAGAGAAACCGGTCTGGGTGAGGGCCTTCATGTTGTTGTAAAGCTTCATGCCTTCGGGATAGAGACCACCGTAACGGCTGGTGTAGAAGTAGTTGGTTGTACCAGCTGCACCGTTTGCATACTTGGTCTGGATCTCAGGGAAGCCGTGAGCGTAGTCCCAACGGAAAGAGTTGCTGTAAGTAACCTTACCGCGGCCTGCGCTACCTTTCTTGGTTGTAATGATAATAGCACCGTTGGAAGCATCTGAACCGTAAAGAGCGGCAGCAGCTGCACCCTTAAGGACGGTAAGGCTCTCGATATCCTCCGGGTTGATATCACTTGCACGGGAGGAGAAGTCCATACCGTAAGAGTTAACGGCGTCATCAATAGCGAAGTCGCTCTGTGTGCTGAGGGTGTTGTTGTTGATAGGAACACCATCTACTACATACAGAGGCTGGTTGTTACCAGAGATAGAGGTTGCGCTACGCAGAATAACGGTTGAAGATGAACCAGGAGCACCACCGGTAGAGGTGATGGTAAGACCGGAAATACGACCCTGGAGGGCGTTTACGAAGTTTTCACGGCCGGCTTCCTGGATATCGGTAGCCTTTACATTCTGAACAGCTGAACCCACAGCTCTGGCGACACGTTTCATACCGAACTCAGCGGTAACAGTTGCCTCGTTGAGGACATCTGCGCTGTCGTCAAGGAAAATTTCAAGGTCAGTGCCTTTCCATACAACTTCTGTGGTCTTGTAACCGAGGCTGGAAACAACGATAACTGTTCCAGGCTCTACGTTAGCGAGAGAGAAGGAGCCGTCAAGAGCGGAAATAGTTCCGTTCTTAGTTCCTTTGACTAATACTCCGGCGCCAACAACTGCTTCTCCCCTGCGGTCCTTGATGATACCGCTGGCGGTTTTGCGCTGCTGTGCCTGAACTTCAGAATCCGGGCTGGTTGCCCAGGCGCCTATTGCCGGTGCGCAGAAAAATGCACCAACGGCAAAAGCGCATGCTAGATACTTGCCAAGGCGAGTACCTCTCATTACACGAACTTCATTCATAGAATTAAATATTATTGGTTGAATGTTGGTCAAAGTGAATAGTTTTAGGTCTACATTGCACCAATTATCGTTCAAATTACGGCATTTTTATTCAAAAATCCAATTTTTTTTAAACGTTTTCTTAATCGTTTTTACATCGTTTTAGTATGTACAGATGCATAAAAAAACAGGCCCGCAATAAAACGGGCCTGTCAATTATTAGGAAATCAGACTTTTACTGCTGGTCAGAATCCCACCATACGGGAATTGTCCAAGCATCGTCCTTAGTATTCCAGTTCTTAGCTGAGTTGTCAGCACCGGGCACCTCAAGACCAATGGCGATAAGGTTCTTAGAGTTGTAGTTGTACTCGTGAGAGCACTGACGCCAGCGGCGATAGAGCTTACCTTCCGGAACGGCCCTCATAGCAGCAGCTGATACATAGTGGTATGCTGCGATGCCCCAACCGAGGAATACGTCAGGATTGTAGTCATAACGACGCATATCGTTGAAGATTTCTACGCTGAACTGAAGAGCGAGCTTCTTCTGGGTCATGATACGGCCAAGAGTAAGTGTAGAAGCATTACCGATACCGTTTGCAAGGAAGTTGTCAATGTCAGCCTGCTTCATAGGAGTGAATGAAGGACAGTCATTGAGGGTCTGATCCTCTGCTACCCATACTTTCAGTTTCTCGTTCATGAGCTCGATGGCAGCCTTGATACCTTCTTTGTAAGCATTGAAAGCACCGGTCTTATCACCGTCGTTGAAGAGAACTTCTGCCTTGATGAAGCAAGCCTCCATGTAGGTACCTACGTATGTAGGAGAGGAAACGCGGCTGTAGAATGAGCCTGACTCTGCAGATGCATCGTAAGCAACACCGCCACGACGGTAGAGAAGGTCTTTCTTTGCAGCGTAACCCTTAGACTCGCTGGTGCACTCTACGTAAACGGTATCACCAAGACGGGCTGCGCTCTCAGAAGAAATATAGAAGTGCTTTTCAGGGCTCCAAGATGCACGGAGAGGGCCACCCTCGTTATTGATGTTAGACAGCATGTCTACACCAAGAGAACGACGCCAGGTTCCGTTTTCGTTCCACTTGATCTCTGCAGGAGTAGCTGCAGTCTTGCGTGAACGTGCCCAAGGAATGATGTGGTCAGCACGAGGGTCCTCAACACCAAGACCGTCAAAGTTGGTCAGGTTGTCATAGAGAGCCTTGGTAACCATGTAACCGGCGTTCATACCGCAAACTGAGTACAGAGGTGAGTAGTCAACGGGCTCGTCCCAACCAAGACGGTCGTGGGTTGAGCTGTTGTCATCGGTGTGGTCTACGATAGTGTTGTCAGCATTGCTCTTCATAGCCTTTTCAAGGCATTCCTTAATGGTAGCAACATCGTACTTACCCTCTTTGTAGCTGCCGGCAGCCTTCTTGTTGAGCTTGTTAGCCCAGCGAGCCTTGAGCAGGTAAGCAAGTTTTACCCATTTCTGAACGTCACCGTTGTTCCAGGTATCACCAACTGCGAGTGAAGGAAGAGAAGGATCGATGCTCTTCTGAAGGAGCTCGATAGCCTCGTCGATGCGCTCGAAGCAGCCAAGATAGATGGTCTTACCGGTAGCATAAACAGGAAGTGCGTTTGCTGAGAGAGCGTCCTCGTAAGGCATTTCACCGTAGAGGTCGGTCATAAGCATGAAGCCGTAAGCAAGGAGGAGCTGGGCAGCACCGGCATAGTGCCAGTTTTCTGCAGCCATGGCCTTTGCATACATGTCTTTAAGAGTTGCGCCGGCACCTACGAAGAACCACTGGTAAGGAGTGGTTACCTGACCTTCAACAAGGTTCCAGTAAGAAACATGCCAGTAGTTACCACCATTGGCGTATCTGGTCCAGTCACCCATTGCCATACCGGTACGCCAAGCGGCGAACTGGGTGGCGCTGTTTGTATAGAACTGGCAGTGAGCAAGCTCGAGCTGATACTCTGCCGCATCCAATGTAGGATTCTCAGGGTCTACGTTAACATCCAACCAATCCTTGCAGGAGGTGAATGAAAGTGTAAAGATTGCAAGACCGCTGACCAATATTGATTTAATAAGTTTCATAATCGATGTAATTAAAAATTATACTCTAGCTAGCGGTTTAGAAAGTAAGATTTACACCAAAAGTGAAGCTGGAAGTAGCAGGGGTGCCAAGGTAGTCGAAGCCGACTGAAGATGAACCGCCGCTACCAGCGCCGGAAGCTGCAACCTCAGGATCACCATCGTAGTTGGTGAAGAGGAGGAGGTTGCTTGCAGAAGCAGTAATGGATGCTCTCTTGACAACACCAAGCTTGCTGAGCAGGCTCTTAGGAATGTCATAGGTAACTGCAAGGGTACGGAGTCTCAGGGAGTTAACCTTGGTGATCCAGTTCTTAACCTCGTAGTTGTAAGCACCTGTATAGTAGTTCTTGATAATCTCGCGACCAGGAGTCATCTTGCCAGCGAACTTGTAAACCTGGTTAGGCTCCCAAGTATTCTCAACAGCGTCGCCGTTTGCATCTACACCAGCGATGGTGAGAGGACGGTTGCGAACGTCAGCAGAGAACTGGCTGGTACCGGCAGTAGTCATAGCATACTTGGTTCCGTTGAATACGTCACCGCCTACGCGGAATTCCCACAACATGTTGAAGGTGAGGTTCTTGTAGGTGATGGTGTTGTTCCAACCACCATTGAACTTAGCCTCACGGTTACCGATCTCGTAAGAGTAAACACCGTCAGTCTTAGGGAAGCCGTTAGCGTCAAGAACGAGCTTGCCGTTTCTGGGGTCAGCAATGTTGTTGCCCTTATCGTCCTTAGCCTGGAAGCGGGTCCACTTGGTGCCGGTGATAGCCATGAACTTACCTCCAGAGATGGTAGCTGCACGTGCGCCGCCATACTGAACGTCGGTTACGTACATGATTTCCATACCTGCGGGCAGACCGGTCATAGTACCACGGTTGCCGGCTACGTTGATACCGGTTTCCCAAACAAGGTCTTTGGTCTCGATAGGAGTACCGGAAATAGAGAGCTCTATACCTTTATTATATACATTACCTGCGTTGATTGAGCAGAAAATGTAACCGGTTGACTGAGGGCCACGAGGGCTCAGGATCTGGTTGTAAGAGTCATTGGTATAGTAAGCGATATCGAAGTTGAGTCTGCTCTGGAAGAAATGCAGCTCGAGGCCGATTTCTGAAGATTTACTCATTTCAGGCTTCAGGTAGGGGTTACCACGCTCCCATGTTGCACCGATACCGGTCTTGCCAAGGAGGTACTGACCTACAGGCCAAAGAGCGGTGTTGGTCTCATAAGCGCCGGTGTCCTTACCAACCTTTGCCCAAGATGCACGGATCTTACCGAATGTAAGAACGTCCTTGCCGATGATACCGCGATCCTGCAGGAACTGGGTGAATACAACTGCACCGCTTACTGAAGGATAGAAGTAAGACCTGTTGGCGATAGGAAGGGTTGAAGTCCAGTCGTTACGGCCGGTAGCAGAAAGGAAGATAGTGTTCTTCCAATCTACACGAACCTCACCGAATACACCTACAAGGCGCTTCCTGGAAGCTGAGTGAGAGAAGTTGCGGTTGGTGGAAGCTGAGTTAGAGTAAGAGAAGAAGTCAGGAACCTCGAAGTTCCAAGCCATCTTGTAGTTGCGGTCAGTCTTAGTGTCGTCAGTCTGCATACCTACCATGAGGTTTGCGTTGAAGTCACCGATCTTGCCGCTGAAGTTGGACATCAAGTTGTGTGACATGTAGGTGTACTTCAGCTGGTTGTTGCTGAGCATACCCTTCTGCCATACCTGCTTTACAACGCCGTTAGCTGCAACCCTTGTGTCGTTTGACTGGCTGTAGGTATCGATACCGGCGCGGTAGTTGATGAACCACCAGGGAGTGATGTCTGCGCGCAGGTTGATGCTGCCGGTGAAACGCTCTGTGTGGTCAGTATAAGAGTCCTTATTGATAATCCAGTAAGGGTTGTTCCTCTCTTCCCAAGGATCAAGGTCTTCGGCTACGCCTGCGAGTTTGTAACGGCTGCCGTCCTCGTTCAGATAATGCTTCATGTTGTCGCTGGGAGCCCACATGTAAACGGCTGCCAGGGCACCGGTACCGTTTGAACCATAGAGACCGCCTGAAGTCAGGGTTCTGTCTGTGTTGGCCTTAGAGTATGCGGTGTTTACGCTAACTGTGAAGATGTCAAGGAATTTCTGCTCACCGTTGAAACGGAAGGTGGTCTTGTCGTAACCTGTCTGGGGAACGATACCATCCTGGTTGAAGTGTGAGCCTGAAAGGAAGAAGTTACCGTTCTTGGTACCACCGGATACGCTTACGTTGGTATCCCATGTGCCGGCTTTCTTGAAGAAGTTGCCTACGTTGTCGTACCAAGGACCATTGTACTCCTCGCCCCATGAGTTGTAAGACTTGTCGTTCTGGGTAGCACTCTCGAGGTTACCGGCAGCGTCGTTGACGGTCTCGATATAACCTCTCTTGAACTGATGCTGAACGGCAGGAAGTTTCCTTGCCCATGAAGTGATGTACTTGGTGTTTACATTAACCTCTACAACACCGTCCTTACCTCTCTTAGTGGTAATGAGGACAACGCCGTTGGCAGCCTTTGAACCGTAAAGTGCGGCAGCTGCAGGGCCCTTAAGGATAGACATGTTCTCGATATCCTCAGGGTTGATATCCATTACACGGTTAGAAGAGGTTGTGTAAGCTGAACCTGAACCATCGAATGCAGTGTTACCTACAACCTGTGAAGAGTTATCGTAGATAACGCCATCAACAACGAACAGAGGCTGGTTGTCGCGGGTCTCGGAACCTGAAGTACCACCACGGAGGATGATAGCGGCGCCTGAACCGGCAGCACCTGAAGACTGGGTTACGTTAACACCGGCAATCTTACCTGAAAGGGAGTTGATTGCGTTGGCAGTCTTGTTGCGCATAAGTTCTGTTGAACCGATGTCCTCTACAGCATAACCAAGGGACTTTCTTTCCCTCTTGATACCGAGAGCGGTTACGACGGTACCTTCAAGGACTTCTGAATCCTCTTCAAGTACGATGGTAAGATTGGCAGAAGCGGCTACTTCCCTGGTCTTGTAACCTACGCAGGATACTTCCAGGATAGAGCCCTGTGCTACACGGATGGTGAAACGACCGTCAAGGTCTGTCATGATACCGTTGCGGGTGCCTTTTTCTACGACACTTGCTCCGGGAATGGCCAATCCGCTGGCATCAGTAACAACACCAGTTACCTGCTGCTGTGCCTGATCTGCCTGAGAATTAGACGGATAACCGCCTGTTGCCATAGCAGCGCTTGCAGAGACTGTAAGACTTACAGCCAGTGCCAAGCTTGCAAGGAAATGTAGTTTAACCATAAATTGATAAGTATTAAGTGGATTAATGTTCTCATTAAAAACCGGACAAATTAAGCAAACATTTCTGAAAACTCCAACAAAAATTTAACGTTTTAGACTATGAAAAATTGCATATTTTTACAGCTTACAGATATCTACAAGGCCAAAATAGGCCCCTCAGATGCATAGAGTGCATATTTTTTGACACCTAAAAACGATAAACACTTACAAATTGAAATAAAAAACAAAATATAAACTATTGCATTATTGTTTTTAAACGTTAAATTTGCACCACTTTTTAAGCATAAGACGTTTTTGACCAACATTCAACCAATAATATTTAAAAAATCTATGAATGAAGTTCATGTAATGAGAGGTACTCGCTTCGGCAAGTATCTGGCATGTGCCTTCGCTGCCACCGCACTCCTGTGCGTTCCTGCAGCAGGCGCTTCCGGCAATATGTCGGATTCAGAAGTTCAGGCACAGCAGCAGCGTAAAGCCGCAACCGGTCTGGTCGTAGACAAGAACGGTGAAGGTGTCGTTGGTGCAGGTGTCATGGTAAAAGGTACCAACAAGGGCGGTGTTACCGACGTTGATGGTAATTTTTCAGTAGCCAACGTAGAGGTTGGTTCCGTTCTCCAGATTTCCTCCATCGGTTACAAGACCGTAGAGGTAGTATGGAACGGACAGGACATCAAAGTTGTGCTCGAAGATGATGCTGCTCTCCTGGATGAGGCTGTAGTAGTAGGTTTCGGTACTCAGAAGAAGGCCAACCTTACCGGTGCAGTTTCTGCAGTAGATGTAGAAAAAGCTTTCGCAGGAAAGCCTATCAATGATGTAAGCAAAGGTCTGCAGGGTGTAGTTCCCGGCCTTACCATTACTTACGACACAGGTGACCTTGGTGCTGCTCCTACCATGAAGATTCGTGGTATCGGTTCCATCAACGGTGACAACAAACCTCTTATCCTCCTTGACGGTGTAGAGATTCCGGACCTTTCCTTCGTCAATCCCGACAACATCAAGAACATTTCCGTCCTCAAGGATGCAGCTTCTTCCTCTATCTACGGATCACGTGCTGCATGGGGCGTAGTTCTTATCACTTCCAAGGATGGTTCAGGAGCAAAGGACAACTTCAAGATCACTTACTCCAACAACCTTTCATGGAACCAGCCTATGGCTCTTCCTAAGTACAACACTTCAAAGGCAAACGTTATCGCCCAGCTTAAGGAAGGCATCCTTGCCCAGAAGAACACCGACGGTACCGATATCGAAGGTTTCGGTATGTACTACAAGGACCTTATCGACCCTATCAGCAATTGGTTCGACAACTACGGCGGAAAGGATCTCGGCCGTGTATGGGTTTACGGACGTGACTATGAGTACATCAACGGTACTTTCTATTCATACCGTGTCACCGATCCTAACAAGGAGCTCTTCAAAACAGCTTTCCAGCAGACCCACAACCTTAATGTAAATGGTAACAGCGGTAAGACCAACTACAACGTAGGTGTTGGTTTCACCAAGCAGAATACCACCATGAAGGCTGCCAAGGATACATTTATCAAGAGGTATAACGCTAACATCTCCATCAACTCCCAGGTTAAGGAATGGCTCAACATCGGTGCCAAGTTGATGTACACAGAGAAGATTAACAGCTATCCTTACGGTTATGAGGCATCTTCATCTTCAATGAACCTCATCGCTTACACAATGCGCTTCCCTACCTGGTTCCCCTTCGGTATTTCCGACGGTGGTATCGACGAGCGCAGTAAGACTGCAGAAGGTCTTGAGTGGCGTCATGGTAACGGTTACCTCGTATATGAGTCTATGTGCGAGGCTAAGGACCAGTACATCACCATTGGCGGTAACATCAAGATTGACATTGCTCCCGGTCTCAGCTTCTACGGCGACTACACCCGCATGCAGTATGACTACACCAACAAGTCAATGCGTCAGCCTACATACACCGCAAACTGGTGGTCTGCTTACGCACCCAAGGCTGCTTACCAGAGCAACAACTTCATCAGCAGGGATTTCGTAAAGCGCACAGCCAATACCTACAACGCTTACTTCGACTATCTCTTCAACATCAACGAGGAGCACAACTTCGCAGTTAAGGTTGGTGCCAACGCCGAGGACCTCACCTACAACTATCATTGGATGAGAGGTGACGGCGTCCAGAACGTTGATATCCCTACAATGAACCTTACCGATGCAGCTGCAAACAACACCGGCCGCATCACCGAAAACCTCCGCGACCGCGCTACCGCCGGTTTCTTCGGACGTATCAACTACAACTATAAAGAGAAGTATCTCCTTGAAATCAACGGCCGTTATGATGGTTCTTCATCATTCCGTCCCGGCAAACAGTGGGCCTTCTTCGCATCTGCATCCGCAGGTTACAAGATTTCAGAAGAGCCTTTCTGGGAGAGCATCAAACCTATCGTTCCCGTTGCCAAGCTCCGCGCTTCTTACGGTTCAGTAGGTAACCAGGCTCTTAGCAGCTGGTATCCTTACATCGCAACTATCAGCAAGACAACCGCAAGCTGGCTTACCACAAACAACGGCAGCCAGGCCTCTACAACCACTACTCCTTCACTTGTCAACTCTGACATGACATGGGAGAAGATCCGCACTCTTGACATCGGTTTCGATGCATCCTTCCTTAACAAGGACCTCAACGTAACCTTCGACTGGTTCAAGAGAGAGAACATCGGAATGCTCGTTCCTGGTAACGAGGTTGTTCGCTACACCGGTATCGGTTCATCACCTATCGAGAACGCCGGTAACCTCCGCACCATCGGCTGGGAACTCCAGATTGACTACAACCACTCATTCAACAAGGACTTCGCAGTTTACGGTACATTCACAATCTCCGACGCCAACGCCAAGATTACCAAGTGGAACAGGGAGTCTGATTCTATCAGCCTCACCGGCAACTACGAAGGCAAGCAGCTTGGTGAAATCTGGGGCTTCGTAACAGACCGTTACTGGACTTCCAACGATAACCCCGCTGACATCGCAGCCCTCCAGGGCAAACTCCAGAAGGGTAACTTCACCTACGGCCCCGGCGACATCAAGTACAAGGACCTCAACGGTGACGGTGTCATCGACTCCGGCAAGGGTACCATCAAGGATCACGGCGACCTTAAGAGAATCGGTAACGAGCTTCCTCACTTCGAGTACGCACTCCGTCTCGGCGCTATGTGGAAGGGCTTCGACGCTGAAATCCTCTTCCAGGGTATCGGAAAACGTGACGTTTGGACCTACTCTTCACTCTTCATCCCTCACGCTGCAGGCGCACAGATGAACATCTTCCGTAACCAGCTTGACTACTGGACAGAGGACAACCAGAACGCCAAGTTCCCCCGTCCTTACATCAACGGCAACACCACTTCTGTCAACGGTCTGCCTAACACTGGTAACAACAACTACTACCAGCAGACCAAGTACCTTGCAAATCTTGCCTTCCTCCGCGTTAAGAACCTGACCATCGGTTACACCCTGCCCCAGGCTCTTACCCAGAAAGTCAACCTTGAAAAGGTACGCGTTTACTTCAGCGCACAGAACCTCCTCACCTTCGATCATATCGGTGGTGTAATGGATCCTGAGCTTACCGGTGGTTGGTCAACTGTTGGCGGCTCTAACAGCCGTAACGGTATCGACCTTGCATACATGGGCCGTGCGGTTCCTTACAACCGCCAGTGGTCTTGTGGTGTCCAGATTACTTTCTAACTTATTTAAAACTTGAAAGATATGAAAAAGAAAATATTCGCAATACTTTCGGGCGTATTTGCAATTGTAGCGCTCAGCGGATGCAACGATTATCTTGACAAGGTTCCGCTTGACAGTAACTCAGACGCCACCAACTGGAAGAATGAGGCTGCCATCAAGACATACTCTTGGAATCTTTACGGAGACCTCTCCGGTTTCTCATACGGTAGTGGCTGGACAAGAGGTCAGTACCACGGTGAAAGCATGACTGATGACTATACAGCAGATTCATTCAGCCAGTTCACCCAGAACGTTCCTTCTTCTTCAGGCAGCTGGAACAACCCTTACGAGTACATTCGCAAGGCCAACATCATGCTTGCCCGTATTGACAAGGTTCCCAACCTTACCGACGAAGTCGCTAACCACTGGAGGGGCGTTGCCCGCTTCTTCCGCGCACTTTGGGCCTTCGAACTTGTAAAGACCTACGGTGACATCGTTTGGGTTGATGCCGAAATCGAGGACATCAACAACGCTGAGACCCTTAGCAGAGCCCGTGATTCACGTGTCGATGTTGTTACCAACATCCTTGCCGACCTCGAGTTCGCAGCAGCTAACTGCTACGCTCCCGGCAAAGCAGAGGACAACACCGTCAACAACATGGTTGCAGCTGCCTTCGGCTCAAGAGTTGCCCTTTATGAGGCAGCTTGGGAGAAGTACCACAACACAGCCAATGGCAAGTCTTCAGAATTCTACGGAAAGGCTAAGACTCTTGCCAACCAGGTAATGAGCAGCGGTCTCTACTCCATCAATACCACATACAAGCAGAACTACACTTCACAGACTCTGAACGGTAACTCTGAGATGATTCTCTTCAAGAGATATTCATCTAACAGCAACGGTGGTTCCGTTACCCTTGCACACTCAACCTACGGATGGAGCGACTCCTCTACCCCTACCTGGGGCCTCACTAAGAGCGCAATTGAGAACTATGCATGCAGCGACGGTCTTCCTATCCATATGAAGGCTTACGACGATGCCACCTTCGACGGTGTATTCGAGAACCGTGACGCACGTCTCACCGCTACCGTTTACAAGGAAATCGTTCCTGTAACCAACAATCCTTTCATCGAGGGTATTGTTTCCACCACCGGTTACTGGACATACAAGTTCGTTCCGCTTGACGAGTATGCAGCACGCATCGCAAACTCTACCTGGAATGGTCCTAACAACGATACCGACGGCCCTATCTTCGCATATCCTGAGGTTCTCCTCAACTATGCAGAAGCATGCGCAGAGCTTGGTAGCTGCACTCAGGCAGATCTTGACAAGACTGTAAACCTGCTTAGAGAGAATCATGGTAACATCCCTGCTCTTACAGTAGCCGGCTCAGCTGTTTCCGTTAACGGTACAACCATTACCAAGGATGCCAATGATCCCGCAGCCAACGTTCTTCTCCAGGAGATTCGCCGCGAGCGCCGCAGCGAGCTCATGGCCGACGGTTTCCGTCACGCTGACCTTATGAGGTGGGCTCTTGGTAACCTGCTCGACACCAACACCAACCCTGCCGGTATCGTAGGCGCAAACAAGGAACTCGTAATTGCATCTGCAATTGCTGAAGGCAAGACCGAGGCTGATATCGACGCAAAGAACAGCTTCGTTACCATTGGCAGCAAGCAGTACAAGAGCATGTATGACCTTGGCCAGAACAAGAGGACTTGGAATGACAAGTACTATCTTGAGCCTATCCCTTCAGGTCAGATTACTCTTGACGAGAACCTGGGCCAGAACCCCGGTTGGTAGTAGATAGTAAATCTGCATAAATATTGAAGGCAACCCTTGGCGGTTGCCTTCTTTTTTGTATATTTGCAGCGAAAAGTAAATAATTATACAAAATTATGCATATTCAGAACGGAAAGGCAAAGGGTTTCATTTCACTGATACCGGTTATGGTATTGGTAGCTTTGCTGGCCCTGAACATCAATATCTTCGGCAGCGACGCCATACTGGGTGCCAGCCAGGTAGCCCTTTTGGTGGCCGCCGGCATCTGCATCTGGCTTAGCATGTGGCTGTTCAAAACGCCGTGGAAGGCCTTTGAAGAAGCCATCAAGAGCAATGTGGGCGATGTCACAACGGCCATCGTCATTCTGCTGCTGATAGGTGCGATATCCGGAACATGGACCAACAGCGGCATAGTGCCCACGTTCATTTGCTACGGAATCAAGATCATCAGTCCTAAATTCTTCCTTCTCACCGCCTGCCTGCTTTGTGCGCTGGTTTCTGTGATGATAGGCAGTTCCTGGACCACAATCGCCACAGTCGGCGTAGCGCTGATAGGTATTGGCAAGGCCGAGGGCTTCAGCGACGGCCTTATTGCCGGTGCAATCATTTCCGGGGCCTATTTCGGAGACAAGATCTCTCCCCTTTCCGACACCACTGTCATGGCATCATCGGTCTGCGGAGTGCCGCTATTCGACCATATCAAAAACCTGATGCGTTCTACAGTGCCGTCCATGATTGTGGCATTGGTAGCATTTACGGTGCTGGGCTTTACCCACGGCAGCGGCGATGCTGCCGATATTGACACCTATACAGGCGTGCTGCAGGCCAAGTTCAACATTACCCCCTGGCTTCTGATCGTCCCCCTTGTAACAGGTATTATGATAGCCAAGCGCCTTCCGGCCATTATGGTGCTGGCCCTTTCCACCCTGCTTGCAGCGGCCTTTGCCGTTATCTTCCAGGGCGATATCCTGGCCGAAATCGGCGGAAAAGTGACTGCCGGTTCCCCGGGGAAGGTGATATTTACCGGTCTTATCGAATCTGTATATAACAGTGTTGGCGTATCTACAGGCAGCGCAGAGGTAGATTCTCTGGTGGCCTCGCGCGGCATGACAGGCATGCTCAACACTGTTTATCTGATTATATGTGCTATGTGTTTTGGCGGCTGCATGAGGGCCGGAGGCATGATTAAGGCCCTCACTGCGTCGCTGGTTAAGTACCTGCACCGCAAGTGGAGCGCAGTGGCAGCGACTGTGACAACAGGCACCGCCCTGAACGGCATCGTATCGGACCAGTACCTGTCAATCCTTCTTACATCGAACATCTACAAGGATGTGTACGATTCCAACGGCTTTGATCCCAAGATGCTGAGCCGCAGCATAGAAGACAGCGCAACAGTTACTTCTCCCCTATTCCCGTGGAGCAGTTGCGGCATGACTCAGGCCACCATCCTTGGCGTGCCTACGCTTGCCTACCTGCCATTCTGCTTTTTCAACTACCTTAGCCCGCTTATGAGCATTGTAGTTTCAATTATCACCCTAAAGAAGAAAAGATAACAATTATAGAAGGGAATATAATAATCTAACGATAATTTAACTATATTTGTGTATCAAAAAGTTTTATTATGCGTAGGTTAGTTTTATTCTTAATTCTTATTGCATCAATCTCTTGTACAAGAGAAGGAAGCATAATAACCAAAGAGAATTCTCAACTAAGAACCAAGTCCGCACCTTCTTCTTTCGTTGTTACAGAAGATATGGCAAGAGCTTTTATAGCTTTCGCATACCCAAATAAACACATCGCATCAGTCTCATCTGTATCAGAAGAAGGTGTCCCTCTTCTGTGGATAGTTAATTTTGATGAAGGATGGTCTATTATTTCCGCAGACAAGAGGGCAAATATTATTCTTGCCCAAAACAAAGAAGGAAATTATCATTACGGCGAATCTATCCCCCCGGTTGACACATGGATAGCAGGCTACGCGAAAGAGATTAAAGCAATTACTCAAAGCGAATGGGAAGGATGCAACGAATCACTTGATATTTGGGAGGCAGTTTATCCTACATTTTTGGGGCACAAGCCAAGCACTAAAGCGGACGAAACTAATATATGGGTAAGAACTACCATTGGGCAGAATAATACTTATCTCGATTCAACATTTGTTCCACATTTAATGATTACTAAATGGGGGCAAGAATACCCTTGGAATGAAAACGTTCCCTATTATATAAATAATTCGACAGCTTACCATTATCCAACAGGTTGCGTTGCAGTAGCTGTAGGCCAAACCCTATATTATATGCATTATAAAGACAGCATACCGCAAGGTTTATATGAAACTGTCTACAATAATCAACTATTACAAGACGGTGGTATTAATGATAACTTTCAGCACCAGAACTACGTTAATCCTTCTTTAAGATGGGATTATATGGCTACAGAATACCCCTCCACAAATAATTATTCATATGTTGCAGATTTACTAGGAGATATCTGCCATGAAGCAAATACGTCTTATGGAATCTTGGGTAGTTCAGCTGGAGCACCTGTCTCTGTATATACTCATTACGGTCTAACCTGTTCTAATGATTCTGTCTTTGATTTTCAAACCGCCTTCTCTGAAATTCAATCTTCATATCCTGTGTCAATCGGTGCAAAAGGTTACCTAAACAATATTGAGCGTAAGCACTATTTTGTTGCCGATGGCTGTATATCAAGATTATACAGAACCGATGTTTATTATGTATGGCATTTATACCCAGATTGGGATTACATTAACAACAATGGTATTCCAGTTCAGTTTTATTTAACGGATGAGGACATGCAGACTTATGATCCGAATATGTATGATGGGAAACAGACAATTTCTTCCACTTATAACACATACAAGTACCTTTATATGAATTGGGGGTATTATGGAAATTTTGATAATACTGAATGTGGGGTTTCATTCCTAGACCATTGGACCGCAAATGGTATTAACTATGACTATAACCGAAGAATGATTTACAATATTCGTTAACCTATTGGCTATGAGAAACTTTATACACTACATTATGTATGGCCTCCTATTTCTTCTTGGCTATGGCTGCTCAAAAGAAAAAGAGGAAGATATTCCTTGTATGTATGGAGAGCCTCGTGCTGATTACAAATTAATCGGCAACGTAAAGGATTCAGATGGTAATCCGATTTATGGCATACGCGTTGTCTTTGTAGCTCATAAAGATGATCAAAAAGGTATTTTAAATGATACCCTTTGGACAGATAATAATGGGCATTTCCAAGCAGACAAACTAAAGTATTATTTTGTTGACAACGCCAAAAATGCAATTATTCAATTTGAGGATGTTGACGGCCCTAAAAACGGAGAATTCAAAAACAAAACACTTCAGAGTACCGATTTTATCGTTAATCAAACAAGAAATAGGGACGGCGTTTGGGATATGGGGACATTTACTATCAAAGCCGATACTACTCTGGATAAGAGAGAATAAAAGTTAATAATTAACTGTTATTTATTATATTTGGGGTCGCATAAGAGATGCTGTGGACTGGCATCTCGTTACTAATAACCAGTTTATATGAAACAAATCATTGAATGCGTCCCCAATTACAGCGAGGGCCGCGACCATAAGATTATTGACTCAATTGTTGCCGCAATCAAAGAAGCATCGGCAGATGGAGAAAAGGTAAAGGTTCTTGACGTTGACCCCGGAGAGGCCACCAACCGCACGGTTGTAACATTCGTAGGCACGCCGGAGGCCGTCCTGGAAGCCGCTTTTCAGGGCGCAAAAAAGGCTCAGGAACTGATTGACATGCGCCTTCACCACGGAGCCCATCCGCGAAGCGGAGCAACTGACGTACTGCCCCTTATCCCTGTAGCAAATATCTCCCTGGAAGAATGTGCCGTTCTGGCCCGGGGCCTGGCAGAAAGGCTTTACAAAGAGCTTGGCATCCCCTGCTACTGCTATGAGGCCGCAGCATTCAAACCGGAGCGCAAGAACCTGGCTGTATGCCGTGCCGGGGAATACGAGGCCCTGCCAAACAAGATTGCAGACCCCGCACAGAAGCCGGACTTCGGCCCTGCAGAGTATAACGAGGTCGTAGCAAAGGCCGGAGCCACCAATGTAGGCGCACGCAACTTTCTTATTGCAGTAAATTACAACCTGAATACTACCTCTACCCGCCGCGCAATGGCCATTGCCTTTGACGTACGCGAAAAAGGCCGCAAGGCACGCGAAGGAGGCTCCCTTACCGGCAAGCTTCTGAAGGACGCTGACGGCAACCAGATATGGATTCCCGGAACCCTTAAAGGTTGCAAGGCAATTGGTTGGTACATAGACGAATACGGCATCGCCCAGGTATCGATGAACATTACCGACATAAGCGCAGTCCCGCTTCATGTCGCCTACGAGGAAGTATGCCGCGCAGCTGCCGCACGCGGACTTAAGGTAACCGGAGTAGAGATTGTAGGCCTTGTACCCAAGAGCGTACTCATCGATGCCGGAAAGTTCTATCTTGCAAAGCAGCAACGCTCCCTAGGAATCACAGAAGAAGAAATAATAAAAATCGCCGTCAAAAGCATGAGCCTTGACGACCTCAAGCCATTCAATCCCAAAGAGAAAGTAATTGAATATCTGATGGAGGACGAGGATGACCTTGCTAAGCGCGAACGCCTTGTACGCATGACAGTCAAGGGCTTTGCCCGCGAGACTGCATCAGAATCTGCAGCCCCCGGAGGCGGATCCATTTCCGCGAACATGGGAGCCCTGGGCGCAGCGCTTGCCACCATGGTAGCCAACCTTTCCGCGCACAAGCGCGGCTGGGACGACCGCTGGAAGGAATTCTCTGACGTAGCAGAAAAGGGCCAGGCCGTTATGGAAGAACTACTGGCTCTCATAGACGAGGATACAGCAGCCTTCGACCGCATTATGGACTGCTTCTCTATGCCCAAGGGCACAGAGGAAGAAAAAGCAGCCCGCGCAGCCGCCCTTGAAGAAGCTACGCTTTACGCCGCACAGGTGCCTCTGCGCACAATGGAAGCCAGCCTGAAGGCTCTTCCGCTGGCGCTTGAAATGGCGCAGAAGGGTAACCCGGCATCGGCATCCGACGCCGGCGTAGCCGCCCTTGCCGCAGTAGCCGGCATACGCGGAGCCCAGCTTAACGTACGCATCAATGCCGCCGGCCTGAAAGACCAGGCCGCCGCCGCTCCCCTCCTAGCCCGCGCTGAAGCCATCGTCAAAGAAGCCCAAGCTATTGAAACCCAGGTACTTAACGCTGTTAATAATAACATCAATCTATAACCATGACCTTTCAGGAAGAGATTCTACAAGGCATTCCGGCAGAAATTCCGGAAGCAAAACCCTATGACAAAGAAATAAACCATGCGCCAAGGCGCAAAGACATACTTACAAAGGCAGAAAAAGCCCTTGCGTTGCGTAACGCCCTCCGTTACTTCCCCGCAAGCCAGCACGCAGCCCTGGCCCCCGAATTTGCAAAAGAACTGGAAGACTACGGCCGCATCTACATGTACAGGTATCGCCCTGACTATGAGATGTTTGCAAGACCCATCGACCAGTACCCCGCCAAATCCCGCCAGGCCGCAGCCATTATGGCAATGATACAGAACAACCTGGATCCAAGGGTGGCACAGCATCCGCATGAACTAATTATTTACGGAGGCAACGGCGCCATCTTCCAGAACTGGGCGCAATACCGCCTCACCATGCAGTATCTGGCTACAATGACGGACGATCAGACACTGGCCATGTATTCCGGTCACCCCATGGGCCTTTTCCCCTCACACAAGGACGCCCCGCGCGTAGTAGTCACCAACGGAATGGTCATTCCAAACTATTCCAAACCTGACCATTGGGAAAAATTCAACGCCCTTGGCGTAAGCCAGTACGGACAGATGACGGCCGGCAGTTATATGTACATCGGCCCGCAGGGCATAGTGCATGGAACGACCATCACCGTAATGAATGCGGCACGCAAACAGGGAGGCAGCCCTGCCGGTAAACTGTTCGTAACCGCCGGTCTTGGCGGAATGAGCGGTGCCCAGCCGAAGGCCGCCAACATTGCAGGTGTAGTCAGCATTACGGCCGAGATTAACCCCCTTGCGGCAGAAAAACGCTATGCACAGGGCTGGGTGGACGAATTGCATTACAATCTGGACGAGCTTCTTGCCCGCGTAACCAAGGCACGCGCCGCCAAAGAAGCGGTATCCATGGCCTACGTAGGCAACGTAGTTGACCTGTGGGAAAAGCTGGCAGATTCCGACGTGCAGGTTGACCTTGGCAGCGACCAGACATCCCTTCACAATCCATGGGCCGGCGGCTACTACCCCGTAGGTTACAGCCTGGAAGAATCCAAGAAGATGATGGCCCAGGATCCGGAGCTCTTCAAGGAAGCCGTAAAGGCATCCCTGCGCCGCCAGGTAGCAGCTATCAACCGCCTGACAGCCAAGGGAATGTACTTCTTTGACTACGGGAACGCCTTCCTGCTGGAGAGTTCCCGCGCCGGTGCCGATATACTGAAGGCCGACGGTAGCTTCCGCTACCCGTCCTACGTCCAGGATATCATGGGCCCCATGTACTTCGACTACGGATTCGGTCCCTTCCGCTGGGTATGCATGAGCGAAGACCCGGCAGATCTTGCCAAATCCGACGCCCTTGCAGTCAAAGTGCTGCGTGAGATTTCAGCAACAGCCCCCGCAGAGATTCAGGGCCAGATGCACGACAACATCCGCTGGATAGAAGAAGCCGGACGAAACAAACTTGTAGTAGGTTCGCAGGCCCGTATCCTTTACGCCGACTGCGAAGGCCGCACCAAGATAGCACTGGCCTTCAACGAGGCCATCGCCAAAGGCGAAATATCTGCCCCGATAGTCCTGGGACGCGATCACCACGACGTTTCCGGAACGGACTCCCCCTTCCGCGAGACTTCCAACATCTATGACGGAAGCCAGTTCACGGCCGATATGGCAGTGCAGAACGTTATTGGCGACGCCTTCCGCGGCGCTACCTGGGTAAGCATCCACAACGGAGGCGGAGTAGGCTGGGGAGAAGTAATCAACGGCGGCTTCGGCATGGTAATAGACGGTTCTGAAGATTCCGCCCGCCACATACGCAACATGCTGTTCTGGGATGTCAATAACGGCATCGCCCGCCGCAGCTGGGCCCGCAACAGCGGTTCCCGCTTTGCCATCGAAAGAGAAATGGCCCGCACTCCCGGCCTTAAGGTCACCATCCCCAATCTTGCAGACGACAATCTCATAAACGCAACCATAAAATGACACATATAATCTCCAAAGAACACCTCTCGCTGGAGAGGATTAAGGAAATTATCGACAAACACGAGCAACTTGCGCTTTCCGCAGAAAGCGAGGCTGCCATAATAAAATGCCGAAAATACCTTGACAGCAAGGTAGAAGACATAGGACGCCCGGTTTACGGCGTAACCACAGGCTTCGGTTCACTTTGCAATGTTACCATCCCGGAAGAAGACCTTAGCCAGCTTCAGTACAACCTGGTGGTATCGCACGCTTGCGGCACTGGAGAAACTGTCCGCCCGGAGATTGTAAAGCTAATGCTTCTGCTAAAGGTGCAGAGCCTGAGCTACGGTCACAGCGGCTCGCAACTAATTACAGTCCAGAGGCTTATAGACATGTTCAACAACGACATCCTGCCTGTGGTTTACCAGCAGGGCTCGTTGGGAGCATCGGGAGACCTCGCTCCCCTGGCTCACCTTTGCCTGCCGCTCATCGGCCTTGGAGAGGTCCTGTACAAGGGAAGCATCCGCCCGTCCGCAGAAGTCTGGAAAGAGAAGGGTTGGGAGCCCATCAAACTGCAGTCAAAAGAGGGTCTGGCCCTGCTTAACGGCACCCAGTTCATGAGCGCCCATGCAGTTTGGTCGCTGATTAAGAGCATCCGCCTTTCCAAGTGGGCCGACATTATCGGTGCGATGTCACTGGAGGCCTACGACGGCCGTATCGAACCCTTCCTGCCCCTTACCCACCTTCTGCGTCCGCACAAGGGCCAGATAGAAACAGGCAAGCGGTTTATCGAGATCCTGGAAGGAAGCCAGCTGTCCACAAGGTACAAAGAGCATGTTCAGGACCCGTATTCGTTCCGATGCATCCCGCAGGTTCACGGGGCCGTTAAGGACAATATCAACTACGTGCGTTCCGTAATAGAGAACGAGATTAACAGCGCCACCGACAATCCCAACGTCTTCCCGGACGAAGATATGATAATTTCTGCCGGAAACTTCCACGGAGAGCCTATTGCAATACCGATGGATACTCTGGCAATTGCAATGTCAGAGCTTGCAAACATTTCTGAACGAAGGATATTCCGCCTTATTTCCGGCCAGCGCGGGCTGCCCAAGTTCCTTGTGGCGGAGCCCGGCCTTAACAGCGGCTTCATGATTCCGCAGTACACTGCTGCTTCTATCGTAAGCCAGAATAAGGGTCTATGCTGGCCTGCATCGGCAGATTCGATTCCTTCTTCGCAGGGTCAGGAAGACCACGTCAGCATGGGTTCAAATGCCGCTACCAAACTTGTGAGGGTAGTTGACAACACTGAGACCGTCCTTGGAATAGAGCTATTCAACGCCGCCCAGGCGCTGGAGTTCCGCCACCCGGAGCGTTCCTCTGCGCTTATTGAGCGTATCTTTGAAGATTACCGCAAAGAGGTTCCATTCATTGACAAGGATACCTACATGCATCCGCTTATGATTAAGTCTGTAGAGTTTATCAGAAACGAAAAGTATCTATGAGCAAATCCCTGATAATCAGGAATATCGCAGAGCTGGCGGGGCTGGTTCCCGCCGGCGTTTTGCGTAAATGCGGGGCAGAAATGTCCACGGTGGACAGCCTGCGCAAGGCTTGGCTGGTTGTGTCCGACGGGCGTATTGCCGCCTTCGGCGACGGTACGGAGCCTGCGGCCGATGCTGCCATCGATGCCGACGGGGGCATGGTGCTGCCGGCATTCTGCGACAGCCACAGCCACATTGTGTACGCCGGCACGCGCGAGGGCGAGTTCCTGGACAAGATCAACGGCCTTAGCTACGAAGAAATCGCAGCCCGTGGCGGCGGCATCCTCAACTCTGCGGATCTTCTGCACAATACTTCAGAGGACGAGCTTTTCCGCCAGAGCAAGGAGCGTTTGGACGAGATGATTGCCTGTGGCAGCGGGGCCATTGAGATTAAGTCTGGCTACGGGCTTTCTACCGAGGATGAGCTTAAGATGTTGCGTGTCATTGCGCGGCTGAAGGCTGCTTCTCCCGCCCTTATCAAGGCTACTTTCCTTGGCGCTCATGCTGTTCCGCGTAATATGTCCAAAGACGCTTACGTCGACCTTATCTGCAACGAGATGATTCCCGCTATTGCGGCTCCCACGCTTAAGCCAACGCACGCGATGGCGGACTTTGTAGACGTGTTCTGCGACGAAGGCTTCTTTACCGTAGAAGATACAGCAAAGATACTGGAAACAGCAGCCCGCTACGGCATAAGACCTAAGATCCACGCCAATGAACTAGCCGTAAGCGGCGGAGTCCAGGTAGGCGTAAAATACGGAGCGCTGTCAGTAGACCACCTGGAACGCACCACCGACGCCGAGATCGAAGCACTTAAAGGCAGCCAAACAATGCCCACGATGCTGCCCGGCAGCTCCTTCTTCCTTGGCCTCCCCTACGGCCGCGCCAAAGAATTCATCGCCGCAGGCTTGCCGCTGGCCCTGGCATCGGACTACAACCCCGGCTCATCGCCCAGCGGAGACATGCGCTTTGTAATGGCCCTGGCATGCATCCGCATGCGCCTTACACCCGCACAAGCCTTCAACGCCTGCACACTTAACAGTGCCTGCGCCATGGGCGTAAGCAACGAAGTTGGCTCAATTACCATAGGTAAAAGAGCCAACCTCATAATCACTAAGAGAATTCCGTCCCTGACGTTCATCCCTTATCACTACCGCACTCCGTTTATAGAGCGCGTGCTGCTTTAGACTTATTTCTGATTCTTCAGAAGGTCGCGAATCTCTTCAAGGAGAACAACATCGTCCGGCTTCGGAGCAGGTGCTTCGGGCTCTGCGGGAGCTTCCTCTTCCTTCTTCTTAAGGTTGGAAAGCTTGTTGATACCCTTGATAACCATGAAGATACAGAATGCAACGATCAGGAAGTCAACAACTACCTGGATGAAGTTACCATAGTTAACGGTAACTGCTGCCTTGTCATCCACTGCCTCCTTGATAGTCCAGGAAAGTGTGGTGAAGTCCACGTTGCCGATGAGACCGCCGATAACCGGCATCAGAACATCATTTACAAGAGAAGTTACGATTTTGCCGAAGGCAGCGCCGATGACAACACCGACAGCCATGTCAACGACATTTCCTCTCATTGCAAACTCCTTGAATTCTTTAAGCATGCTCATAGTAGTATGAATTTAAGTGTTAGTGAAAGAAATCTCTAAAGAATAGCAACAGTCTGGACAGCATTGTAAAGCTTGTTCAGGGCTGCGGCGAACTCATTGGCCGGAACAACCTGGAACTGCTCACCGGCTGCTGTCTCGTAGCTGATCCTGCCAATACCGTGCATCATATCCTTAAGCTGATCCAGCTCCGGGTAGCAGACAATCTGGCCCTTGGGAAGATCTTTTTCCTGACGCAGACGAATTACGTTGCCGATAGGAGTGGTGAATGAAACAACGCTGCCACCGGGAACGGTAACATCAGCAATCTGAATCTCAAGGTCGTAGCTTTCAGTATTGCTTTCTGCGGAATAAAGATATGTGAGTGAAATACTTACAGAAGGAGTAATCTTCTCTTTGACAGTGTGTACAAGACGATTGCCGGAATAGTCATTCATACCGTCCAGCTGGCTGCCATCAACCAGGGCGACAGGCTTCTTGGCAGAACAAATAGCATCGTAAGCCTGGGAAAGGGCTGCTGAAAACTCGTTCTTCTTGAAGCTTACCTTTTCGTGACCGTCAGAAGTCATTCTACGTGTAGCATCAAGTCCGGTCACCCCCTTAAGCATCTTGTCCAGGTCTGCCTGTTCAAGATAATACTCTCCGTAGTTGTAATAAACGGTCTTGCCGTTCCTATTTACGCCCTTGGGCGCCACCAGGTTAGCCTCGTCCTTATAGTTTTTGAGCATAAGGTTGTGGCCGTTGGCAAGCTCTACTATCATAGTTGCGTTCTTGGGCATCTTCCATGCCGTAGAGCTGATGAAATCAACCCTTAAGGTGTAAATTGACACTCCGTCAGAGAAGGTGATACGGCCCAGTTTAAGTTCCAGCGGGGTAGAAGAAGCCACCTGTACCCTTTCTGCACCGGTCTTTACAAACTTTGCGGTTTTATAGTTATACTTGACAAGTTCTGACTGGCCGAAGGCCGACGTTACCATCAGCACTGCAACCAATGAAAAGATGAATTTTCTAAGCATATTATTGATTATTAATTTTTTTGTCGATTCTGATTTTGAGGGCCTCTGCCTCGGACTTGCCGAAGGGCCTTGTAAGCAGGGCGAGCATCAGTCCGCCGATGCCGGAAATGGCCACAATGGCGCCGATATACAGGGATTCCGGATCCGGTACCACTATTTTTGATACGCACCACATAAAGCCGATGGCCAGTATGGCCAGTATGACATCGGCCACATAACCGGCCTTCTTGGCAGAGCTTATCTTGATTCTGTACTGCTTGTCTGCGCCCTCTGCCGCGCCGTCAGGAGTGACATCGGTTACGTCGCAGACCAGGTAGCGGGCGCTGAGCTTATTGGAATAATCCAGCCAGAACTGGCCTCCGCCGGCCTCTGCCACGTTTTTTGAAGCGGCAGTGAATACGTCCCACAGACCCTCGCAAAAACCGTCCAGATCCTTGCCTGAAGTTGCGGAAGTTTCGCATCTGTAAACCTGTCTTACTTTGGTATCGAATTCCATATTCAATGATTATACAGACAAATGTAAAGAATTTTTATTATATTTGGGAGAATTAAAGTCAAAAACCGTACCCTATGTATAAATATCGCCAATTCGGGGACAAATTCGTCCTCAGTATAGACAATCACCAGAAACTGTCCGCTGCAATAGCAGCATTCTGCAAAGAACTTGAAATCAAGGCCGGAGCCGTTTACGGAATCGGGGCTGTCAACGAGGCCACACTACGCTTCCTTGACCCTGCAACCATGAAATACGTAGACAAGACCTTCAATGAGCAGATGGAGATAGCCAACCTAACCGGCAACATTTCCCAGAAAGACGGCCAGGTTTACCTTCACCTTCATGCAATCTTTGGCAGAAGGGACTATACCTGCGTAGGCGGCCACCTGCTTGAGGCTTCCCTGAACGGTGCCTGCGAGCTTGTGGTAGAGCGCTTTGACGGTGCCCCCGCCCCCGGTCGTTACGTAGACCCTGAAACAGGCCTCAACCTGTACGAATTATAATTTTTTCTGTTTATGCAAAATCGTCCCGTACCAACAGTAAGACAAGTCCTGCAAAACTATATAACAGGCTTTGTCTACACGCTTAAGCATCCGCTTACGCTGCTGCCCACAATAATACTGTCCGCAATGTGGATAGTTCTGGGCATACTGCAAACCACTGTCGGCAAGAACCTGCCAATGTCAGTGCTCAACTTCATCTCCTACGCGCAGGGCGGTTTGTACGGCGGCGTAGTGGGAGCTATAGGAGGAATCGTTGGCAAAATCATCATTGCAGCCTTCCTCAACGCCCTTATTGCGCCACTATTCATTAAGGGAGCAAAGCCCTTCCATAACTTTGGAGGCGGCTTCAAGAACATGTTCAAAGGCATGGCTGTCAGCAGCATGCGCGGCGTTGCCACGCTTCTTGCCGGTCTTGGCTTTGCGCTTGTAATCTACAGCTTCTTCAACATCACACAGGGATGGGAAGAGAGCCTGGTGGGTATAGTGGGCATCATAATGATAATCAAGAACATAGGCCAAAAGGGCGGACTGCTCTGGAGCCTGTTCTTCAGCATGCTCAGCACCTTCACCGGCGGCCGCACGCCTTCTTATATCGGCATTACACGCTTCCTGTCAGGCATGGCGCTGGGCTTCGGTCTTGGAGCCGGACTCAATGCCTTCGGCCTGCGCTGGTGCCTTGTATTCGCAGCCGGCTCGCTGGTTCTATCCTTTATTCTTTCCTTCTTTGGCAAGAGAGGCCAGGCAACCATGATGGTAGCCTGTGTAGCATTAGCACTTATGATGCCTCTGCTGGCCCAGAATAACGGAATTGTACAGAATTCCATGGACCCGAACGACAAAAAGGCACAAGAGCTTAACAGGCGCATAGAGGAAGCAGAGTTAAGGGGCGACGAAAAAGAGCTTGAACGTCTGTCCAAAGAAGTTGAGCAGTACTACATGGGCCAGCTGAACGACGCCATGGATCTGTACAACAAGTACAAAAACTATCAGGGTGACATCCCCGGCGCAGAAAAGGATGATGACGATGATGATGAAGATCATCATGGCGGAGGCCTTTTCGGCGACCAGAGCCTCTTTGACGATCATGATCATGATCACGATCATGGTTTTTGGGACCACGATCACGGCAAGAGCATAGGAGATCTTGCCACCCATGGATGGGCGGATGAAAGCAGCCACATGGACACCGGCACATCTGCCGGCGTAGGTACAGCCATTGACGTAGTCGGCGGTGCGATAGGCCTCGCAGGAGGCCTCGGCGGCGGTCTTGGCAGCACCCTTGGTGGCGGAATAGGCGGAGGCTTCCCCGGCGGACCGACAGGTCCTATGGGCCCCGGAGGCGGTGAATTCCCCGGAGGCGGAGATTTCCCCGGTGGAGATTTCCCCGGCGAGGGTGACTATCCGGGCGGCCAGGAAGCTGAGATGTCCGACGAAGAGCGAGAGTATCAGGAGAGGCTGCGCGAATGGGAGGAATATCAGGAAAAACTCAAGGAATGGGAGGATTACCAGAAGCATCTGGACGATCTTGAAAACAAATACGTTCAGGATAACGGCGACGGCACCAAGATAGTCAGGGACCCCGCCGGCACGGACGACCTTCGCCTGTATCAGGACGAAGAAGGAACCTGGAGAAGCGAGCAGAGCGACCAGCCCTACACCGACGAAGACGTCAAGAACTGGCTGGACGACCGCGACACCAATTCCAGCTACCATCAGGATAACGCCCAGACTGCACAGGACTATCAGAACGCCTTTGAAAAAGACGCCCAGGACGCTGCCAGCCATCCGGATCAGCATATGATCGACGACATCAACAAGGGGATGGAAAAGATCAAGCAGGAAGACAAGATTGTCGATACTGCCTGGAAGCACGGAGTCTCAACGGTGAATGACGACGGCTCTGAAAAGACCATCGAACAGGTTCACGCAGAGACAGAAAAACAGATCTACAAAGAGCGTTGGGAAGAGTCCCAGAAGCAATATGAATATGCTCAGGACGAGCTTGACGCCTCCCTTAAGATAGCCGACGCAGAATTCATCGATACCGTAAGCGAAGGCACTGTAAATACTCTTGGAGAGATTGTTCCCGGCGGCAAGTACGTCAAGGACGCCCACAACTTTGTTAAAGCTGTAGGTGTGAATGTATCAGAGGCCGTCAATGAAGGCAAGAGCGTGGGTAAAGCCATCGTAACCGGAACTGCGGAAGGCGGACTTACCGTGCTGCAGAACCATGCCGGTGACATTAGCTGGAACAAGTACGGCAAGGTAGCAGAGAAATGCGGTGAATTTGTAACCGTAGTAGGCAGCGAAGGCGTAAAGACCATCATTCACGAAACTTCTCATGGCAAAGACTTTAACGACGCACTGGAGAAAGCCCGCGTAGATATGGTCAAGAAAACCGGAGACTTCGCCGTAGGCAAAGTAACCGACAAATACGTCAAGGACAAGATGAAGGATAAGTTCGGCGACAGCCAGGTTTCCGACTGGGTAGCCAAGGGCAAAGACAAGATCACAAACGGCGAATTCTATGCTGGTGCCGCCAAGGAGACAACAGCTAACATTGTGAACAACTTCACCCAGGAGGATTATATAGAGGCAGGCGCAAAGGCCACCTTAGACTACCGTGACAGCCTTGTAGGCGATATCATTGGTCCGAATTAAAAAAGCAACAGATATGAAAAGAGAACTATCTACAGAAGAAAAAATGGTTCTGACTGGCCACTTCCCCTACCTGGCCCAGGCCCTGACTATGGCTTGCAGGAAGACCGTAGTATGGCGCAAGACCAACGACGGCACTCCCGTAAACTTCCTGAACATCTTCTACACGGCGCAGGAGATGGACGCAAAAAAGACCCCGCAGGACACCTACTATTACATGGTTTCGGCAGAGGGAGCCATTGGCATCACCCCCAGCTACGAGTACCTTGTAAAGTGGCTTTTCATACCAATGGAAGACGGCCCGCAAAAGCAGGCCGCCCTTAAAAAATTGGAAGAAGACTATAATCAGGTAGAAGCTGAGGCTGCCGCTCAGGAAGCTGCTGACCAGGAAGCTACACAGCCTGCTCAGGCTCCGCAGGTTCCCCGTTTTTGCACCAACTGTGGCCAGCCCTTCCAGGATGACACAGCCAGGTTCTGCACCAATTGCGGTAAACCCCGCTGGTAAAAGTCTATTTCTTAACGAATTCTACCCTGCGGTTCTTGGCGCGGCCTTCGTCCGTGCTGTTGGATGCGATGGGAACATGTGAACCCTTGCCTACAGGAGTAAGGCGGGCGGCAGCGATACCCTGCTCTACCAGTGCAGCCACAATGGCTTCTGCACGTTTCTGGGACAGAGGGTCGTTTACCTTGTCGCTACCTGTTGCGTCGCAGTGCCCCTGAACCTCGAACTCAAGGCCGGGATTCTCCTGCATCAGCTTTGCAATTCGGTTAATCTCTACGATAGACTCAGGTTTAAGGTCTGCCTTGCCAGTCTCGAAGGTGATTGCATAGGTTACAATCTTGCCTTCAGATGCAAGCCTGTCGTAAAGCGGAACCGCGCCCTTTGCAAGACGGACATTAGATATACATCCGAATCTGTAAGTTCCGCTATGACTGAACCAGAAGTACCTGGGAGCCATGGCAACCGGTATGTTTATTATGCGGATACCGTTAATATAGCCTTTGAACGCGCGCTTGTTGAAGGAGAAGGCGAAATGATTCCATTGGCCGGGCTGCAAAGGATTGTTCTTGTCATTGTAATCAGAAAAAGCAGAATTCAAGCCCAACTCTTTCTTACCCTCGATAGCAGAAGAACCATCGGGTTTCTGCATCGACCAGTCAATTGAGGAAGAACCGTCTTCCCTGTAATAGAAGCCGATATCGCCGCATTCGTGGGAGTTATAGTCTATTTTTTCGTCGTTGGCAAAGACAAGATGCAGCCACTGGCTGTCACCGTCTTCAATCTCTCCAAGATAAACATCGTACTCAAGGGTGAATACGTCCGGCAGGAAGGCATGCTGCTCTTTCATTAAAGGAATAACTGATCCGCTACCGTCATCGGTAAAGGCTATCACCTTGCGGCCCTCGATTGAGCCGACCTCGGCATAACCGTCCAGAAGATCCCAGCGGGAAGGAAATTCACCCAACTGCTCGTTTGCAAAATCATCTTCAAAGAAGATTTCGTCACCGGGAACGAAGTCACTCTTTGCATATGCAGTCTGAACCTCTTTCCTGGTTTTCTCCTGAGGTGCTGCCTGATCTGCAGTCTGCTCTACGGCCTGAACCTCCGTAGCTTCAGTCTGAACTTTGGTATCTGCCTTCTTATCTTTCTTTCCGGCATTTTCTACCTTGTCAAGGCCTTCATCCATCTTCTTGTCGATGGCATTCTCTACCCTGTTTTCTACTTTTTCCTTGGCCTTCTGGCCCAGTTTCTTGAGGAATCCTTGTCCGTTGGCAAAATTGAGGCTACCTCCTATCAGGAACGTAGCAATTGTTAAAAGAGCAAGCTTTTTCATATTTTTTTTTGTTTTGTTGCGCTAATTTAGCCGGACGGGGTAAAAAAAACACCACCCTTTTGGGTGGTTTGCTCTTTTTTGACTATTTTTGTTTTTATGAAACCGTTGATAATGAAACATTTCTTCATACCGATCCTTGCCTTTTTGATGTGCATGACCGCACATGCCTACAATGACCACCGCGGCCATAACCTTGACTCCCTGGAAAGCGTAGTAGCTTCCTGGACCCCGGACGCCATGGAAAAGGCCTCGCAACAGCAGCTGACAGACCTGAACAAGGCATACAGGGAGCTGATGCTGGGGTACAACGTCATCAACGGTGAAAAGAGTCTTTTCTACGCCAGGAAGGCCCTTTCCATCAGCCATCCGCGCGGCTGGAATTCTGCTGACTGCGACGTTTACAGGTACATCGGCCTGTATTTTTATGGCAAGGAGCAGTACGACAGCGCCTTGGTTTATTACAAACTGTCCTTGGATGCCGTTGACCGCATGGCGGCCGGTGCCGTGTCTCCCGATTGTCCGGATGGATATTCGGAGTACGAGATTGACGACTGCTATTCCGCCCTTTACGGCACCATCGGCAACCTGTACAACATGATGGGACAGCTGCCGGAGGCGATGGAATGGTACGACAAAGCCGGACAACTCTTTGACAAGCACGGCTGGAACGAAAGCAATTCCGTCCTTCATTATAACATAGGAGAGACCTGGATGGACGAGGCCGAATACAACAAGGCGGCTGCGGCCTACGACAAGGCGCTGGGTTATGCACTTGCTTCCGGAGACTCATTGATGATAATTGGCGCTTACAAAGGTCTGGGAAGACTGTACCTTGCCCAGAACAAGCCATGGAAGGCAATGCACTACCTGCGTGATGCAGAAGAGTACTATTCTCACCATCCGGATTACAGCCCCGGCTTCCGCACAGAGAACCTGCTGGTTATGAACCAGGCCCTTACAGAACAGAAAAAACAGGTTACGATGATGCTGGCAGGCGCCGGCCTGCTTATTGTCCTGGCCGTCGGCATCATATTGCTGATAGGCTGCCTGCGCAGGGCCCGTACCCAGAATAAGGAGACATCCGCCATTATTGATGAAACCCTGAGCGAACTGGCCCAGAGCAAGGCCTGCGGGCATTGTAAGGATGTCAAGGTCTCTGACCGTGAAAAGGATATACTGGACTTCCTTTCCAATGGCTACACAACTACGCAGATTGCCGGTGCGCTTAGCCTCAGCCAGGAGACCATACGCTGGTATCGCAAGAAACTGCTGGTAAAATTCGACGTGTCCAATGCGGCCGAACTGGTTTCAACCGCCAAAGAGAACGGAGTAATTTAAATTACTTTAAAAAATACGCTTTAAGCTCTGACCAGGAATAATAAGGGTCGGAGTTTTTGTATGTCTCAGGATGAAGGTCCGGAATGGACGTAACCTGTTCATTGTGAAGTATTTTCACAATAACGTTCCCAATCTCATTCTTATAGAAGATGAGCTGTAAATTGGCGGCCATCGGCACCAGACTGCCAACCGCAGCAGCCTCGTCGCGCCAAAGGCAGAAGCCCTTGAGGCCCATAAGGGCGGCAAGCGGAACCAAGGCGCTGTCGTGCCCAAAACGGAATTCCGCAACATATTTGCGTTTCCCCTTCAGGAAGGCATCGGCCGCAAAGATAATCTCATCCAAAAGAGGAAGGGCAATCTTTGCCTCCTCTCGCGAATAAGGGAACAGTTTGTTGCGGTAATAAATATCTCCGTCGGCCTGTAACGCATCCCACTCCTGCGGAGTGAAGAGTCTGGATATCAGATCCTTATCCAGGCCTATGCAGACGGCATCCGCGCCATAATGCCAGATGCGATGGTTAAGGTCGTTGTTAAACTTGAACTGATGTTTCTTGATTCCGCGGGAATACCTCATATAGATTGGAAGAGTAGAGGACTCACTCAATGAGAGCTTGTTCCCCTGCCCCAGGCCCAGAAGGAAATTCTGCATGCTTTTTTTGCAGCGGTCCGCCATGCTGGATTTTGCCCTTATGGGAGCATCGGGCCCGAAAAGGCCCGGCAATCTTTGTGCAAGACGGCGTCCGATGCCCTCCTGCTCCATGGCCCCAAGGGGCGCAAGCTTGCCCACATTGCCATTGTGAATCCTGTACATGTACAGCACGGCCCTTCTTTTAAGGCTGTCATACTTGTCCAGCTTATCGTAGGCAGCGTCCAGATACTTGCTTAACAGATAGCGGCTGCCGTGGCGGCCGAAATGACTTACATATACGACTTTGTAGCCATCAGGGGCCTGATCTACGGTTGCGATGGAATCAGAAGGGACCGGATATGGCGTATAAATAGCCTGGGCACCGGCCGAAAAAGCCAGAAAAACGGAGGCCAACGCCACACATATTATTCTGCAAACATTTTTCATCATAGTCAAATATAGAAAATAATCGCCAGAAAGCCAAGGTTTTAACAAATTATCCTTAAATTTGCTCTTGCTTATCAGATAAAACAAAAACAATATAACCATGGCAGACAATAACTACAATCAGGATCCTGGCAACTACAACCAGTATCAGCAACCCGGCTATCAGCAGCCCGGCTACCAGCAATATGCTTACCAGCAGCCGCCCCAGCCCAATCCTTACGGCCCCAATCCGGCAATGAAACCCAACACCAATCTGGTTTGGGCTATTCTAACCACCCTGTTTTGCTGCCTTCCCTTCGGTATTGTTTCAATTGTATATGCCGCCAAGGTTGACAGCCTTTGGTATGCAGGAAACTATGCAGAAGCACAGGACGCATCCAAGAAAGCAGGCACATGGGCTATCGTTTCCGCAGCATCGGCAGTCGGAATTTGGATTATTTATCTGATTGTTGCCGTTTGCATTGCCGGAGCAGCCTTCTCTCTGGTTCCATTCGCCAACCTTTAATGGCCTGAATGTCCGGCAGAACAAGATATATATGGTTTTGGCTTATTCCTGTCGCCGTACTGGCGGCAGGAATATTCTATTATTTTGCAGATCCGAAGGCGTCGCTCATCATGCCCAAATGCATACTTAAAGAGCTTACGGGCTGGGATTGTCCTTCTTGCGGGGCCCAAAGGGCGATCCACGCACTGCTGCACGGTCATATTGCAGAGGCGTTTTCTTACAATTTCTTTTTTGCCATAGCCGTTCCGCTTCTTCTGCTTACGGCATACGCCACAATAATGATAAAGCGGCCGAAACCTTCAGCCGCTACCATTAAATTATATAGCTTCGTCACCAGTCGCTACACGCTTCTTTCCTATGTAGCCCTCTTCTTTCTCTGGTGGATTATCAGAAACCTTCTTTAGGCAGGACTACGCGACGCACATTGCAGCCGACATAGTTTCCTATCACTATGATGGGATAGTACCACAGAATGGCATCATCCCATTTCCATGCGCCCACAAGATACACAACGTCCGCCACTGAATGATAGAATCCGCAGACAATGAAGAGCGGCACGCCAAAGATTATAGGTAGCATAGATTTCTTTTCACGGTACAGCCAAACGGCAATGTCTATGATCATCCCGCAGCCAATTGCACGGATGAAAGACCTGAGCGGTCCCTGAGCAAAGCGGCTGGCGACAGCAGACACTGCCCTATCCATGCTTTCGCCGCCAAGAGCTGCCACCATAAGGCCGATAACGGTGCAGGCGACGATATTGAAGAACCAGATTTGCACCAGGGCGGGAATGTCGTTGGTACAACCGGCCTTACCTGTATAAAGCGGGCAGCCGGTAAGCACAACGCCAATCAGGCCGAATCCAAAAATAATCGCACCGGGAATGCCCCCAAGTGCAAGAAACCCCATGGCTCCCAGGCCAATAAGGATGCCGGAAAAGAGTGCTTGTCTAACCATATACAAGAGCAATAAATATCAAAGATTGGAAAAAATTTGGAAAAATCAAAAAAAAATTCGAAATTTGCTAGATAATAAGTAAGAAAAGCAATTTAAATTTTATGAAAAGTATTGTAGGCAGCGCCGCCATTATTATATTTGCTGCCGCACTGGTAACCGGATGCGGATATTCCGGTTCAAAGAAAGCAACCAAGGAAGAGACGATGTCCACTAAGGAACATGAGAGCATGATGATTAAAGCAGTATCCGCACGTGTTGCCGTCCTTGATTCAATGATTAGCGTATATAACCAGACCGTTAACGAAGACCAGCAACTGGAACTGTTCAGCTTCGACTCCAACTACCTGAAGATGTTCCACGGAGATAAATTCGAAGAAAAACTCAATGCTCTTGTAAGCGAACTTGACACTAAAGAGGCATCCGTTTTCACCTCTATCCGTGCCACAAAAATTATGGCAACCAAGAATTAAAATCAAATTAAGGTGCAGATTGTTTGTTTTTCTTAAAATTCTTCTTACATTTGCACCCCCTAATACTGGAGAGTTGGCCGAGTGGTCGATGGCGGCAGTCTTGAAAACTGTTGAGCTGAAAGGCTCCGGGGGTTCGAATCCCTCACTCTCCGCCAAATAAAAAACCCTGAGCTGTTTGCTCAGGGTTTTTTGTTACTGGATCTCGAAGAGATTCAGGAAGCCTGTCATCATAAATACTTGACGAATATCGTTATTGATGTCTTTCACAATGATTTTTCCGCCTTTAGCCGCTGCCGCCTTACGAAGCGTAAGGAAAATACGCAGACCGGAGCTGGAAATATAAGCCAGGTCTTTGCAATCAAGAATAATTGTACCGGCGGCATCACTCTGAAGCGGTTCAAGTTGTTTTGAAACCTCCAGTGAAGCCGGAGTGTCAAGACGGCCAATCAACGCTACGTTGGTCACGCCATTCAGTTTGTTAATGTTAACTTCCATATCTATTTAATTGTTTTTGTCATTGAAAGGATATTCTTGCCATCCTCGTAGCGATACTTAACCTCATCCATGATAGTCTGGACCATCAGGATGCCAAGACCGCCGATCTTTCTTTCCTCTACGCCCAGAGTGGTATCTGCGGGCGGGACAGAGGTAGGGTCAAACGGCTGGCCGGTATCTGAAATAATGAATTCCACAGAGCCGGGGCGTATAACGGCATCAATGGTACAAATGCCGTCAATACCCTTGGGATAGGCATACATTATTACATTTGTTGCAGCCTCTTCCAGGGCCAGATTAATGCCGGACGCTACGCTGGCACTGAAGCCGGCTTCCTTGGCGATACCGTTGACAAAGTCCTCCAGCAGACTTATCTGCTGAATGTCGTTGTGAAGGGTAAGCCTGCGTTTTTTACTGCCGGCAATTTCTTCGTTTGTGTAATGGATAAACATCATTGTAAGGTCATCACTTTGTTCTGCGGAGCCAACATAAGAGGCAACCGCATCTTCCATATCATGAAGCTTTCCGGCGGCGGAATTCCTGCCACGAAGGGCTTTCATCATCCGTTCTTCGCCGAACAACTCTTTGTTCTTGTTTTCTGCCTCTGTAAGTCCGTCAGTATAAAGGAACATGGCGTCATCGAAGCACATGTCAAACTCCTGCTCCGTGAACTGCATTCCCGTCATAATACCAAGAGGCAGATTGGGCTCTACGTCAAGAGGTTTTATATTAGTAGTAAGGAGTATCGGAGGATTATGTCCTGCATTGCAGTATTTAACCTGGCCGGTTGCAAGGTCCAGAACGCCGCAGAAGAAGGTTACGAACATATTGTTCTCGTTGATATCCGCCATACTGTCATTCATGTCCATGACAATACGGGCAGGACTGCTCTCATGGGCGGATACGTTACGGAACAGGCTTCTAGTCACGGCCATCACCAATGATGCGGGAACACCCTTGCCGGACACGTCTCCAATGCAGAAGAACAGTTTCTCGTCACGGATGTAGAAGTCATACATGTCTCCGCCGACCTCTTTTGCCGTAACGATGGACGCCGACATATCTATATCCTTGCGCTCCGGGAAAGGAGGGAAGGTCTTGGGCAGCATGGACATCTGTATGGCATGGCCAATCCGCAGCTCATTTTCCATCTTGTCCTTTTTCTCTTCCAGTTTCCGAACCCTACGCTGCCTTACGGCAGTGATGTTCAGTATAAGGATGATCATAAGCAGGCCAAGAACGCCCAGCAACCTTGATATAAGGGTAACCTTGCGGATTCCGGCAAAAATATCCTCTTCCGGGATGAAGATGAACATGGACCAGCCCGTCTTCTCTATTGGAGCAATATACAGGAACCAATGTTGGCCCATGATATCCATCTCTACTTCTGTAGATATGCCGGAGAACAGGGAAAACGAATTGCCCCCCTCTTCAGTGTTGTCATCGTCATCATCGTCGTCAACTTCACCAAGGACCTTGCCGCTACGGCTGTAGATCAAGCTGCGGGAGTGCGGATAAACCCTGGAATTGTCCAAAATGGATGTCAGCCAGTCCAGTGAAATATCGGCCGTCAGTACAGCTACAGGCTCCTCTTTAGAATTATGCAACGGAATAGAGAAGGTTGTCATCAGTATTTCGCCTCCGCCGACATCGACATAGGGTTCTGACCAATAACCGGAATTAAGGTTAAGAGGCATCTTGAACCATTCCGATTCCGGGTAATTGTACTCATCCGTGGCAAGCGAAGTCTGATTAATCACCTCTGACGACTGAGCGCGGAACGAGTACGGAGCATACAGTCCCTTGCCCTTGATGGTGCCGGGTTTAACGGCTATAGTAGAGCCAACAATAATCTCGTTGTCGTGCACTACCCTTCTTGTTACGGCTGCTATGCTGTCAGGATGAGACAGGCTCCATTCGGCGATCCAGTCGCTGTTGAAAACTGCCGTCTCCGTCTGGTTTATGATATCGCAAATCTTAAGCTTGGATATCTCCAGCTGGTTTTTAGCTCGCAATGAAGCCTCTTTCTGAAGTCCCTTCTTGGCAGCGTAGTACTGAAACAAGGATATGCCTTCCAGGGCGACAGCTGCAACTATAATGAGCAGGATGCTGTCCCTGAAAAATACCCTCATTTTACCAGAAGGCTCCTTTTCTTTTTTGCCTAACATACTATGCTAAGATTGATGTCAGCAATGCACGGAACTCCGGCATCGGACATTTGGTATCACGTTCTATAATCAGTGTCTTTAAGCCGGCATATGGATCCAGCAGCTCCGATGCCTCCTTAACGGAGACGCCGGGGCCGAAGTAAGCCGGGACAAAATAGTCCCAGAACCTGCGGGATACCGACTTCGGCATGTGGAAGGCCTCCTGGATAAAGGCCTCGTCGCTGATGCAGCTGCATAGGTAAACCATGGCCACATCGAACAGATGATTGCCATAGCAGAAGTCGCCCAAGTCTATGAAATATCTTTCATTCCCTACGAAGATGGCATTTCCAAACTGCAGGTCTCCGTGAACGGCAGTATCCTCATCCGGAACGTCGGAAATGAATTTTGCAATCTTATCTTTTTCTGCCTTGGTAAAGAAGGGATTCTCTTCCAGCAGACGGTAATACCTTTCCTTTACGTTTTCGAATTCAGCCGTATCGATATGAACCTGATGCAGCTTTATGCACATTTGGGCAAAGTCCTGCGCATATTGCTGGACATTATCAGGATTGTCCCCTATTGCACGGGCATAAGACTTCTTGCCGAGTATCCTCTTGAATCGAATACCATAACGGCCATCCTCCGTGACAACATATTCTCCTGGTTCCGGGGTAGGAATACCGGCAGCATAAACCTTGCGAGCAAGAAGCATCTCGTCCAGCGGCTGCTGTATCTTTCCCGGGAAATATAGTTTCAGCATGACAGAAGGGTCTGTCTTGTGGTCATAGCTCTCTCCGTTGGCACCGCCACCGGAAAGGACATAATCGTTGAGGGATATCTTAAGTGCTTCCATTATTTATCGCCAAATACTTGGTTTATAAGTTGTTCAAATTCTTTAAATGCAAAAGTATCTTCCAGCTCGCGCAATGCGTCAGCAAGGGCACGATAGCGCCATGCGTGTGCTTTGGGGTCTTTCAGGTGGAACAGGTTCCAAAGGTCGTCGCCCTTGACTGCATAGTCTCTTGCGATGGCCCTCATGTTGGAAAGCTTGTCTCCCATGGCAACTATCTTGGCGTCCCTGGAAGCATGTTGCAACCTATCCAGTCCGGCCTTTTTGCGTGCGGTCCAGCTGTCTTCTTCGCTGACGCCGGCCGGAACAACATCGCTTTCCGTCTCTACCAGGCTGGCGATGCGCGGGCCGAATTCTTCCCTAATCTGCTCTATCGTTACATCTGTATCTTCTACCGTATCATGAAGTGCAGCGGCGGCCAGGAGTTCCTGGTCCGGTGTGATAGAGGCTACTATTTCCATTGCCTCCATGGGATGGACAATGTACGGAAAACCCTTTCCGCGACGTTCCGTCCCGGCATGGGCCTTGACCGCGAATATGATCGCCCTGTCAAGCAGGCTTGTATCTAAAGGTTTGTTTGCCATATCTATTGATTCATGAAAGGAAGGTCTTTGGCCTGCTCTGCCAGGAAATCTGCCATTGCCTCATTGCTGGGCGAGGGGCCATTGAGGGTGTCGAACATATATTTGATAACGGCCTTGCCGCCACCTGTCTTAAGTATATAGGTTATGCACAGGTCCTGCGGTCCAAGCGAAGAGGATATGATATCCAGGTCCGTTAGGCCAATCTGGTAGCAGGCCAGCTGGTATGCAGCATCCGAATAACCTTTTATAAGCTTTGCCACATCACCCAATGTCTTGAATCCCAAGCCTTTGAATACTGCCAGGTAGGGCATCAGCGGCACCTCCTGTATTTCTGCCTGGTTGACGGATGCAATGCGTTTGTTAAGGTTTGCGAAGGGCTTCAGGTTAAGATAGCTGCGGAAGGCGTCTCCGTCCAGCGCCACCTCGTCCAGGTTGCCTGAGGCGACAAGTGCCTGCACCTTGCGGCGATAGTCTGTCAGTTCCGAGCGGATCTTGCTGAATTCGTCATCTATAAGCTCCAGCATTCCGGCAAGGCGGCTCATGTTCCTGAAGTAGCGGCGCGGAACCTCTACCCCGCTCTTGTAGCCAGTGTCGTGGTTCATATTTGCCCAGGCGTGCTGAAGTATGGTTCTCATCTGTATTTCGAACCTGTACGGGAAGTCCGGCATGGAGCAGATATAGTGAAGGGACAGATAGCCGAAGCTGTCAATTTCGTGGGCTTTTCTTTTGTCTATGGAATTGGCCCAGTCAATGGTGAACATCCTTTCTACCGCCGATGCTACTTTATCCACATCGTCCGTATAGAAGGTTATTACCCTTAGGCCGATGATGTCCGTAATGTCCTTCAGGGAGGCGTATTTACTGCCCTTCAGTTCCAGTTTTCCGGCTAAGGAGTCTTCTGTCTTGACACGGCATTCTATAGCCGCAAGTATTAGTCCGGCGTCAGATAGGGTCTTTTTCAAATTATTGTAAACCTGCTCTGAGACCTCCCGGAATAAAGGAAGGTTGTCCTTGTATTCCTGTAAAATAGAGCTGCAATGAGCGTCCAGTATCCTTTGGTCAGCCATGTGTTATAATGTATTATTCCTCAAATATATAAATATTTGTCGTTTTTTCAAACCGTATTATGTGTTTTTGTGATAACTTTGCAGCCGTTTTTAGATTTACGTATATGAACGGACTGTGGACAGTGCTGATGCTGATAGCATCAAATATATTTATGACTTTTGCGTGGTATGGTCATTTGAAGCTGCAGGAGATGAAGATTTCCAACAGCTGGCCTCTTATTTTGGTGATTCTTTTTTCATGGGGAATCGCCTTCTTTGAGTACTGTCTTACGGTGCCCGCAAACCGCATTGGTTTCCAGGGTAACGGTGGCCCTTTCAACCTTATGCAACTTAAAGTGATTCAGGAAGTTATTTCACTAACAGTATTCTCTATTATAATACTGTTCCTCTTTAAGGGACAGGCCCTTCAGTGGAACCATATCGCAGCCTTCGCCTGCCTGGTCCTGGCCGTCTTCTTCGTCTTCCTCAAGTAAGAAATGAGAGGGAACCGGGTACAATAAAGCCAGCGCAGATTGCGCTGGCTTTATTGTACCCCCATGGCGAATCGAACGCCAATCGTAGGAACCGGAATCCCAAATTCTATCCATTAAACTATGGGGGCGGATCGGATTGCAAAGATACAAAATCTTGGCAAAAAGCAATCCGGCGAAGACAAAGTCTAGTTAAAGATTGCCGAAAGAATAATAGCTACAATGCCCGCCGGAGCAAGATAACGGATCAGGAAACGGACGGCCGGATAAATCTTGCGGTTGAGCGGCTTGGTACCGCCGTTAGAGAACTCGTCCAGGACATCGGCAGAAGGCATCCTCCAACCCACAAAAAGAGTGAAAAGAAGGCCGCCAAGAGGCATCAGCCAATTCGCGCAAGCCTTGTCAAGAGTATCAAAAATACTATCGCCGAATATAGTAACATTGCTAAGCGGGCCGAAGGACAGCGAGCACAGAATTCCTACAACCCAAACAAACAGGACAAGAGAGAAAACCGCCGTCCTGCGATGCATCTTCTTCTCCTCTACAAGATAGGCCACACCAACCTCCAGCAGCGAAATTGCCGAAGTCAGAGCCGCAAAAAGAACCGTCGCAAAGAACACAAGGGACAGGCCCGTGCTAAGCCATACAAGACCGCCGCCCATCTTGGCAAAGATGTACGGAAGAGTCTCGAACACAAGACCCGGACCGGCTTCGGGAGAAATACCGGCAGCAAAAACAGCCGGCATAACGGCAAAGCCCGCAAGCATCGCAAATAAGAAATCAGACACCGCAGTACCCACGCCGGAGAAGAGGATATCGTCCTGCTTACGCATATAGGAGGCATAAGTCAGAACGGTGCCTACGCCAAGGGACAAAGAGAAAAAAGCCTGCCCCAGGGCCGCTGCAATGCCATCCGCAGACAGCTTACTGAAGTCCGGATTCACAAGATACTCCACACCCTTTCCGGAGCCCGGCAGAGTGACAGAGAAAACCACTATCGCCAATATCAGTACAAAGAGTATCGGCATGGTGATTTTGGTAAATTTTTCTATTCCCTTCTTAACGCCGGCAAGCACAATAATAGCCACCAGCGCAATGAATACCGTATGCGCGATAATGGGCAATTTGACGGACGAAATGAAAGGTCCGAAATGGCCGACGGCATCGTCCGCACCACTTCCGAATGAACGGATCAGATAATGGACTGACCAGCCCCCCACGACGCTGTAGTAGCTAAGAATTATAATAGGGACAAGTATGGTCAAAAGGCCTATCCTATGCCAGCCGGAGCCCGGTGCGAGCTTCTTCATAGAGCCGAAGGTGTCCGCCCCGCCGCGACGTCCGATTACGGTTTCTGCAAAGAAAATAGGCAGTGCTATGAATGCGCAGGCCAGAAGATAAACTATAATAAAGGCGGCACCGCCATATTCCCCAGCGACATAAGGGAATCTCCAAATATTACCCAAGCCTATGGCAGAACCGGCCATGGCCATTATTACCGTTATGTTGCCGCTGAACTGATCTCTTTGTTTCATGTCGCAAATATATAGAAAATTAGTGGTTATGTCAGAATTTATAACTAAATTTGCAGATTGATAGATATTATATACTTATTAGAAATTCTATGAAAAAAGCATACGTTTTTCCCGGGCAGGGCTCACAGTTCCCGGGCATGGGAAAAGACCTGTACGACAACAGTCCGCTAGCCAAGGAGCTTTTTGACAAAGCAGACGCTATTCTTGGTTTCAAGATTACTGATGTTATGTTTAACGGTACCGCCGATGACCTTAAGGCCACCCGCGTTACCCAGCCTGCAGTTTTTCTGCACTCTGTAATCCTGGCAAAATGCTACGACGGCTTTAAGCCGGATATGGTTGCAGGCCACTCTCTTGGCGAATTCTCTGCTCTTGCAGCAGCCGGCGCCCTCGACTTTGAAGACGCCCTTAAGCTTGTTGCAATCAGGGCCGGCGCCATGCAGAAGTGCTGCGAAAAAGTTCCCGGCACAATGGCCGCCATCATCGGCCTTGCTAACGAGGTTGTAGAACAGATCTGCGAAGAGACTGCCGGAGTAGTAGTTGCAGCCAACTACAATTCTGACGGACAGGTTGTTATTTCCGGAGAGAAAGAGGCCGTAGAGGCCGCCTGCGAAAAGGCAAAGGCCGCCGGTGCAAAGAGGGCTCTTCCCCTTGCAGTCAGCGGAGCCTTCCACTCCCCTCTCATGGAGCCCGCACGCGCAGAGCTTGCAAAGGCAATTGACAGCACACCTTTCCACAAACCCGCATGCCCCGTTTACCAGAACGTAAGCGCAAAGGCAGAGACAGAGCCTGAGACAATCAAGGCCAACCTTCTTGCCCAGCTTACCAGCCCCGTACGCTGGACCCAGTCCGTTAAGAATATGGTTGCCGACGGCGCCGGTTACTTCATGGAGATAGGTCCCGGAACAGTACTTCAGGGTCTTGTTAAACGCACCGCAGGCACAGAGGTTGTTATAGAAGGCCTGTCTGCACTGCAGTAAAAGAACAAAATATTACAAACTATATCTAAATCTAACATGGCTAAAGAAAAGAAATTTATTACCTGTGATGGTAACACCGCTGTGGCTAACATCGCTTATCTTTTCAGCGAGCACGCGGCTATCTACCCTATCACTCCTTCTTCCCCTATGGCGGAGAACATTGACGAATGGGCAGCTCATGGCAAAAAGAACCTTTGGGGTGAAACCGTAAAGGTTACAGAGATGCAGTCAGAGGCCGGTGCTTCAGGTACCGTTCACGGCTCTCTCCAGGCTGGTGTACTTACAACCACTTACACCGCTTCCCAGGGTCTTCTCCTCATGATCCCTAACATGTACAAGATTGCCGGCGAGATGCTTCCTGGCGTATTCCACGTTTCTGCACGTGCACTTGCAAGCCACGCCCTCTCCATCTTCGGAGACCATCAGGACGTTATGGCATGCCGCCAGACCGGTTTCGCACTCCTTGCATCCGGTTCAGTACAGGAGGCTCATGACCTCGCAGCCGTAGCTCACCTTTCCGCAATCAAAAGCAGCCTTCCTTTCCTCCACTTCTTCGACGGTTTCCGTACAAGCCACGAAATCCAGAAGATCGAGGCTCTGGACGAGGACGCCCTCCGCGACATGGTAAGCACCAAGGCTCTTGAGGCATTCCGCCAGCGCGCACTTTCTCCGGACGCTCCTGTTACCAGGGGTACCGCACAGAACGGTGACGTTTATTTCCAGGCAGTAGAAAGCAGGAACCAGTACTACGATGCAATTCCTGACATCGTTGCCCGTTATATGGGTGAGATTAGCGAGCTTACAGGCCGCGAGTACCGTCCTTTCACATACTACGGTGCAAAGAACGCAGAGAACATCATCGTTGCCATGGGTTCAGTTACTGAAACCATCCGCGAGACCATCGATTACCTGGCAGCACAGGGCCGCAAGGTCGGTCTCATCACCTGCCACCTGTATCGTCCTTTCTCAGAGAAATACTTCCTCAAGGTGCTTCCTAAGAGCGTTAAGAGAATCGCTGTTCTTGACAGGACCAAAGAGCCCGGTGCTCTTGGCGAGCCTCTCTTCCTTGACGTAAAGGCACTCTTCCAGGGCAAGGACCAGCAGCCTCTCGTTATCGGCGGCCGCTACGGTCTTTCTTCAAAGGACACCACCCCTGCACAGATCGTTGCCGTTTACGACAACCTGGAGCAGAAAGAGCCTAAGGCAGACTTCACCATCGGTATCGTTGACGATGTTACCTTCAAGTCACTTCCCGTTAAGGAAGAGATCTCCATCGTTAAGCCCGGCACCACAGAGTGCAAGTTCTACGGTCTTGGTTCAGACGGTACCGTAGGTGCTAACAAGAACACCATCAAGATTATCGGTAGCCATACTCCCAAGTACTGCCAGGCATACTTCGACTACGATTCCAAGAAGTCCGGCGGTTACACCTGCAGCCACCTTCGTTTCGGTGACCAGCCCATCAAGGCTCCTTATCTTGTATCTACCCCTGACTTCGTGGCTTGCCACGTTCCTTCATACCTTCACAAGTATGACGTTCTCAAGGGCATCAAGGAAGGCGGCAGCCTCCTTCTGAACAGCCTCTGGGACGAGGAAGAGACCATCAAGAGGATTCCTGACAACGTTAAGGCCATCATCGGCAAGAAGCATATCAACCTTTATATTATCAACGCAACCAAGATTGCTGCAGAAATCGGTCTGGGCGGAAGGACCAACACCATCCTCCAGAGCGCATTCTTCAAGATTACAGGCATTCTTCCTTACGAAGAGGCTGTAGGCTACATGAAGGACGCTATCGTTAAGAGCTACGGCAAGAAGGGTGAGAACGTTGTTAACATGAACTTCGCAGCAGTTGACCGCGGTGGCGAGTACACCAAGGTTAACGTTCCCGCAGACTGGGCTAACATTACCGCCAAGTTCGAGAACCCCAACAAGGACCGCTTCGCTCCCGAATTCGTTAAGAAGGTTGCCGACATCGTTAACGCACAGGCCGGCGATACCCTGCCCGTAAGCACCTTCATGCCTTACGCAGACGGTACCATGCCCGCAGGCACTTCTGCATACGAGAAACGTGGTGTCGCAGTTACCGTTCCTTCATGGATCCCTGACAACTGTATCCAGTGTAACACTTGTGCTTTTGTCTGCCCTCACGCCGCAATCCGTCCTTACCTGCTTACCGCAGACGAGGCTGCAGCTGCTCCTGCTACCGTTAAGATGGCAGATGGCAAGGCAGTTCTTAAGGATTACAAGTTCGCTCTTGCAACTTCCGTTGACGATTGTACCGGTTGCGGCAACTGCGTTGACGTTTGCCCTGCAAAAGAGAAGGCTCTGGTTATGGTTGCATACGACGGCCAGCAGGCAGAGCAGGAGAACTACAACTACCTGCACAACAAGGTTGGTTACAAAGAGAACGCTGTTAACAAGGCTGCTTCTGTAAAGAACGCTCAGTTTGCTCAGCCTCTGTTCGAGTTCTCCGGCGCTTGCGCAGGTTGCGGTGAGACTCCTTATATCAAGAATATCACCCAGCTCTTCGGCGACCACATGATGATTGCCAACGCTACTGGTTGCTCTTCAATCTACGGCGCATCCTTCCCTGCATCTCCTTACTGCACCAACGACAAGGGTCACGGTCCCGCATGGGCTAACTCTCTGTTCGAGGACTTCTGCGAGTTCGGTCTTGGTATGAAGCTCGGTTCTGACCGTGCACGCGAGACTGTTGCAGCATGGATGGAGAAGGGTCTTGAGTGCACCTGCTGCACCGACGAGATGAAGGCTCTCTACCGTCAGTGGCTTGATAACCGCAACAACGCCGCTATTACCCGCGAGGTTGCTGACAAGCTCATTCCTCTTGTAAAGAACTGCAAGTGCGACGTTTGCAAGAAGCTCTATGAGTACAGGCACTTCATCGCTTCCCGCAGCCAGTGGATCTTCGGTGGCGACGGTGCTTCTTACGATATCGGTTACGGTGGTCTTGACCACGTTCTTGCCAGCGGTGAGAATGTAAACGTTCTTGTACTTGATACAGAGGTTTACTCTAACACCGGCGGTCAGTCTTCTAAGGCTACCCCTGCAGGCGCTATCGCTAAGTTCGCTGCTTCCGGTAAGAAGATTCGCAAGAAAGACCTTGGTATGATGGCTATGAGCTATGGTTACGTTTACGTAGCTCAGGTTGCCATGGGTGCAAGCCCCGTTCAGTACCTGAACGCTATCAAGGAGGCAGAGGCATACGATGGTCCTTCACTCATCATTGCTTACGCACCTTGTATCAACCATGGTCTTAAGGCCGGTATGGGTCTTAGCCAGAAGGAAGAGAAGCTTGCCGTTGATTGCGGTTACTGGCATCTCTACCGTTACAACCCTATGCTCGAGGGTGAGGGTAAGAACCCGTTCAGCCTCGATAGCAAGGAGCCTGATTGGAGCAAGTTCCAGGACTTCCTTAAGGGTGAGGTTCGTTTCGCTTCCCTTACCAAGCTCTTCCCTGAGCACGCTACAGAGCTGCTTGAAAGGACAGAGGAGTTTGCAAAGGTTCGTTACAACAACTACAAGAAGCTTTCTGGCAAGGAATAAGCCATCAAGCTAATACACAAAAAACGCTGCAACCACCCCGGCTGCAGCGTTTTTTATTTGCCCGCCGCCGCTAGCGACCACAATCACGCGATTATGGGCTTTAGCGGCGTTTTTCGGACTTAAAGCCCATAATCAGCCATTTCCGGTCGGTAGCCCCGTCCAACAAAAGGGGCGCACTTCACCGTCGCGGCCTCGCGGGCGTGAATTTTGCAGCGAATAGCATTGCGGATAATTGTAAAACTATGGAAACGTTAAAGGCATTCGTACTAATCACAGTGGGAATTTTAAGTATAAACGTTAAAGGGTTTTCTCAGAATAATCCGTTTAAAGTTGAAAATGATAGATTTGTTATTGAGTCATTAGATTATTCCTATAGTCGTCTATCACTAACGTTTAAGAGCGAGAATGAATATAACTGGATAAGGACTCGTCATTGGCCTGTAATATATTTCCTATTAAATGGAAAACCAATGAGAGCATACGGCCTTAGTATCTTTAGCTCTGAACTCCCAGAAGAATATGATTACTTGTTCTATAAAGATTGCATTCAAGAAAATGGCAAGATAGTTTTATTTTCCATAAAATCTCTCTTTAGTAAGCCACATATAAAGGATATATCTTTAGATTTATTACCCTCCGCTTTTTTAGAGAGACCAGAGACCTCATTTATATGGAGTTCTTACATCGGCAATCGTCGTTAATGATAATAGTTATGAAGATATTTCGCCTTGCTGCTTTAATCATTCTTGCAATGGGTATGCAATACCCTTCATATTCACAAACTACGGATGTCTCTCCGGAGCTAACAAAGCTTATATCAATCTTTTCCGATAATATTCCTAACGGCTTTGGAAACGACCAAGACCATTTTTACCTTGTTGAATTCGGGAAAGATTCGACTCTTGTATCCAGACCAAGATTAGGCTTTGATGTTCTTCTGATTAGATATATTGAGACTAAGCATCATCCCTTTACTTATAAGTCTTTTCGCATTATAAACAATCACAAAGTTTATTTTTACGGCAAAAAGAATTCATTTTTCTCGTTTAACGCATTAAATAGAGTTAAGCTGCCAGAAAAATCAGCCGAACCGCTTGGTATTATTGACCCCTCGGATTATGAATGGCGGATTTGCTTATTTAAAGATGGCTCAATTAACGAATACTTAACGGAGAGAAATATCATTCATACTGGACGTGATAGTGTAATTGATGATATCGTACCCATTCTTAAACAACCAGATCCTCTTGTTGTAGAGAAATGGTTAAGCAATTACATATTTGGAAGCTCTACTGATGTTTTTCTCGATTATCAAGCAGAGCCCAGTCCAAATGAAGAAGGACTATTTTCAATCATTCGCAAATACCATATTGACATACAAAGAGGATTCTCCAGTGTCACTGGTCTTTTCAATATCGATATAAACGGCGACGCAAAGTTTATTGGGATTAAAAATGAAGAGTACGTGGGAAATAACAAGGAAGCAATATGTAAGATTTGTGAAGAGGTTGAGCGTAATATAAAATTCTCACCTGCGATTCATAGAGGAAGAAAAGTAAACAGTACGTATCATTTATGGTTTTACTCTTACCTTATACGATCAAATCCTCAATAATCAACAGTGCCATGGATTAACCTCTGTAAAAGAACGTACCAATCCTTTTTTTTGTAAGCTATTTGATTAGTGCCCCCATATTGTTTTACAATCAAGAAAAAAGAGATATATTGCTATGCGTAGATACTTTTTCATTATAATAATCCTTCTACATTTTTCACAGGCAATAGGCGCTTAGGATAGAAAAGACCTTACTAAAAAAACCAATGATCATCCCTTTGTGTTCACTAGTGAAAAAGGGAGGAAAGATCTTATATTGAAAAAGAATAATTTTTCTTTTATCAAGCAACACCCAAATGAATATTTAGCGCTTGAAGCCTTGAAGTATTGTTCCAAAGATATCATCCCTATCTTAATAGAAGAAATAGCCGATACAACTATGGTTTGTCCTGCTGATTTTAGGGACCCCTTGAGCTCTACTTTAGAGAAAGCAAATAAGTTTTTTAATAACAGAAGTGGTATCAGGTATGCTCATATGTTGGAGTTCTATTTAAATCTCCCATTATCAAAAGAAGTAGAAGCCACTATTGAAAGACTCGATAGTATTTATCCTGATTATGATAAATATAAATGGAGATACTATAAAGTTTATAACGCAGGTATGATTTTTAGAACCGAGAAAAACAAGTCACCCATATATCAAACACTATCTGCTCAGGATATGAAAAATATTTATATCCAATATCTTAACTGGTGGAACGCAAATAAGAACAGGAGCCTTGATGAGATTCGAGCAAAGTATAAAAATACATCCGGTATTCTTCGATATCCTTATAAGTGGTTTTAACTTTTTTCCGGAAGATTTCCACGGTTGGGAGTCGGCCTCGCGGGCGTGAATTTTGCAGCGAATAGTATTGCGGATAATTGTAAAACTATGGAAACGTTAAAGGGTTTTCACAGAATAAAAAATTTAAGAATTAGTGTATTCACAACATGCTTTTTCTTACAGTTTTTAATTATTGCTTGTTCATATACTTCTAAGAAGGAAACATCAATAATTGGAATCGATACTTTGGAATCGGTAGCAGTCGGTTATAGACGGGATCTATTAGTTTACCGGACAACCGACTGTGAGGGTCATGATATTGAGCACTGGTTAAACGAATCCCATGATGAAATAGTTTTAACAGATAGTGCTTCATTAAGATTTTTTGAAGATTGGAAAACACAGATAAAGAGCAAAATAACAAAGGAGTTTAGCGATTTTCATTCCACCTGGTTAATGGCGGTTATTTACAATTACAGCAATCACACGGATACTCTTTGTCTATTTTCGCAACCATATTATACCCAGTATAATCACAGGCTAGTTCCTGATACTTCTTTCTTCTTCATGATTAACAGTTTTCTGTATAGGAATGATTCGATTTGGAGAAGCAATAATGGATGGATATATAAGGATCCGAAATACAATTGGCACTTTATTGATGTCCCTGAATTAAAGATTGACGTTCACGAAACAGATGCAAAATACTTTCCGGACCAACTGGTAGATTACTATGATCCTCTCGAAGACGACATTCCTTAAATAGTCATTCGAAGCAGGCTTGATAATCCCACAACCCCGTTCGCTTCGCCGTAAACATCCCATCCCCGCAGCCGCTAGCGACCACAATCACGCGATTATGGGCTTTAGCGGCGTTTTTGAGGGGGTGTAACGACCATATTCCCAAGAAAGTGGTCGCTACATGGGTCATTTTTCGGACTTAAAGCCCATAATCAGCCATTTCCGGTCGGTAGCCCCGGCCAACAAAAGGGGCGCACTTCACCGCCGCGGCCTCGCGGGCGTGAATTTTGCAGCGAATGGCATTGCGGATAATTGTATTCTGATTACCAACCGGCTTCATTGAATCATGAAAAGGACGAGATTCATATTAATCGTTATCTTTATGCTTTATTCCCTTGTCTCTTGCCAATCTATCGAAGGTAGCAAAAGGATTGGTAACATGGTAATAGAAAAGATTGAGGAGTTTCGGTCAAACACGGGTCACTATCCGGATGAGATATATGGGCTGGCCTCTAATAATGACTTTTGGAATATACCGCAAGAAAGGATTGATAGTTTAGTTTCCGGGAAACGATACTCAATTCATGTAATTAAAGGACAAGGCTTGTGGTTTGCAATAAATCCAGAAACAACAAATAACAATGTGTCTGCTTTTGAGATAAAAAGAGAAGTGTATTGCTATG
>ONDR01000005.1:4320-222419 GCA_900316675.1 uncultured Bacteroidales bacterium | reverse complement strand
AACAAATAACAATGTGTCTGCTTTTGAGATAAAAAGAGAAGTGTATTGCTATGAGAAAACAGATAGTACACACTTCGATTTATGGTTTGGCACAGTGCTAGGCGAAAGTGTAATCTATTCTTCCGAAACGAATAAATGGAAAGATACCAATAACCCCGGCAGCTAGCGGGCGAGGCTTATTTGCTGTCGCGGAGGGATTCTTTGAGGAGGTGGCAGACGGTGCGGCCGCCGAATTCCGGTAGGGGGTCAAAGTGAATGTCGAAGGTGAATTCCGGGAGGCGGACGGGTAGGCGCAGCAGGCGTCCGGCAACGATATCCGCCGTCACAGCCGGCTCTGGTAGAATTCCCACCAGCTTATCTGAAGAAGCGACCAGCGACTTTATAAGTTCCAATGATGATGAGCTGACGGCAACCCTGGACTGAAGATCAGGAGCCAACAGTTTCTGATACCTATCCCACACGGCAAACCTGTTGGAAACATGCACGCCCGCAATGGTAGAAAACGGCAGGTGGCCATCCTCTGAGGCCTCTGCCGCAGGTTGCATGCCACGGTTCACAGGCGAAGCCACAACAGCAGCATCGATCACGCCCACAAGAAGAGCCTCACCCTCAAAATCCATAGTCTGAGGGGTTGGAGCAGCACTTAACTGAACATCAGCCTGACGGCCAAAAGGAAGAACGTCAAAAGCAAGCTCTGGATGCGACGATGCCAATGCAGAAAGAGCAGCCGGCAGCACGTAGTCTGCACATACGGCATCGGCAGCAATACGGACAGGCTTGCCACCGGTAGCCAGGCCCTGCTGGCCGAACATACGGTCAGCCGCGTCGTACCAATAATTTATTTTACGCGCGTACTGAAGGAAGCTACGCCCCGCATCGGTAAGGAAAACATCTCCCCTGCGACGCTCAAGCAACTGTACTCCAAGGCTCTTTTCCAGAGATGTAATATTCTGGCTTACAGCCGGTTGAGAAACGCCCAGCTCACGCGCAGCGACAGTAAAACTGCCAAGGCGTGCAACAGCCAGAAAAACCTTTAATTTAAAGTCCTCGAAATACTCTGCCATGGTAATACTTTCCTTATAAGTAATCCTTATGGCACAAAGATATACAGAAAACCTAAAAAACGCATCCAAGAGGTTTATTTTTTGTTACATTTGCAATAACACTACGTTTTATTATCGGAGTTAAATGTATTATCGGAATATTTTAATATAGAGTCATATGCCCCCTCGGGCAACTTAACCCCAAATTTTACAGGAGCCCGAATGGGGCATATGACTCGACAAAAAACAAATACTACTGATGAAAAAATTACTATTGACACTTGCCGCATTGGCCATAGCTGCCAGTGCCGGTTTTGCGCAGACTTTTCACAGCCTTCCCAACGACAAGGCAGTGAAAGTAGGTAAGCTGGAGAACGGCCTTACCTACTACATCAGGCACAACGAAAAACCCGCAGGACGTGCGGAATTCTATCTTGCAACCGACGTAGGTGCAATTCAGGAAACCCCTGACCAGGACGGTCTCGCCCACTTCCTGGAGCACATGTGCTTCAACGGCACAAAAGACTTCCCCGGCAAGGGCATCCTTGACTGGCTTCAGAGCATCGGCGCCTCATTCGGCGGAAACGTTAACGCCGCCACAGGCGTAGAGCAGACCGTTTACATGCTCAACAACATCCCGCTTGTACGCCCTACCGTAATTGATACCTGCATACTGATAATGCAGAACTACGCACACTTCGTTACCAATGACCCCGCAGAGATTGACAAGGAACGCGGAGTCATAGTAGAAGAGCGCCGCGCACGCCGCAACGCCAGCTGGAGAATGCACGAGAAATCACTTCCCTACTACTACGGCGACAATAAATTTGGCGAGTGCACACTTATCGGCAGCCAGGAGAACCTTCTTGGCTTCAAGCCCGAAAGCCTTGTAAACTTCTACAAGACCTGGTATCATCCTGACATGCAGGCATTTATCGTAGTTGGCGATGTTGACGTAGACTACGTAGAAGGCAAGATTCAGGAAATCTTTGGCGCTATTCCCAAAGAAGAGAATCCCCAGCCCAAGGCCACCTTCCCCTTCCAGGATTTTGACGAGCCCCGCATTGGCGTAATCACCGACCCGGAAGCAGCTTCAGTAAGCTTCGAAGTTCTTTGGGAGTCAGAGGCCATGCCCAAGGAGTTCAACGGAACCATCGAATCCCTGATGACAGACGCCCTTAAGGAAATCGTATCTCACGTTGCGATGGAGCGCTTTAACGACATCACCTCAAAGGCAGACGCTCCCTTCCTTTCCGCAGAGCTTGGAATAGGCAACCTCAACAGGTTCACAGAGGCAGTAATGGGTGGCGTTTCCGCAAAGGAAGGCGAAGCCCTCAGCGCCCTTAAGGCCTTCCTTATCGAGGTTGAAAAGCTTCAGAAATTCGGCATCACCGACGACGAATTCAACCGTGCCAAGGAAGAAATCCTGTCCCAGTACGAGTCCGCCGCCAACAAGGCCGACACCCGCGAGAACTCACAGCTTGTTTATCCTCTTATCTATAACTTCTTTGAGAACGAGTCCTACATGGACCCTAAAGAGGAGTACCAGTGGGCACAGATGCTCTTTGCCCAGGGTCTTAACAGCGTTATTGTAAACGAGTCCCTGAAGACCCTCACAGACAACGGCAAGAATCTGGTCATCCTTTACAAGGGACCCGAGAAAGAAGGCCTTGTAAGCCCTACCGTAGAGCAGATTAAAGAAGTTGTCAATGAAGTTAAGGAAGCCGATATCAAACCCAACGTAGTAGAGGAACTTCCCAAGGAGTTCATCGATCCTGCAAGCCTCACCGGCAGCAAGGCTAAAGAGACCGGCACCGATCCCTTCGGCGCAAAGCTCTACACCCTTGGCAACGGAGTTAAGGTTATCCTCTACCGCAATGATATCCAGAAAGACCGCGTAACCATCAACATTTCAAAGAACGGCGGTGAAAGCCTCATCCCTACAGAGGACATGGCAAGCTTCAACGGAACTATCTTCTCTACATATCTTGGAAATACCGGCGTAGCAGGCTTCTCCAACACCACCGTAGGCAAGATGCTGGCAGGAAAGAACATTTCTGTCAATCCGTTCATCAACTCCCTGAGGAACGGCATTCAGGCATCCAGCACCACCAAGGACGTAGAAACCGCCCTTCAGCTGGCATACCTCTATTACGCACAGCCTCGTTTCGATGAAGAAGAGTTCAACACCGGCATCAAGCAGCTTGAGGCCATCCTCCCCAATATTGTAAATCAGCCCAACTACAAGTTCCAGAAGCTTGCAATGAAGACTATTTACAATAACCATCCCCGTATTACCGTCATCTCTCCGGAGCTCCTTGCATCAGCAAATCTTGCTACCATAGAGAAGAACTACCGCATGCTGTTTGCCGATGCCGCCGGCGTTACCGCCCAGATCAGCGGTGACTTCGACCCCGAGGTTGTACTGCCTCTGGTAGAGAAGTATATCGGCTCCCTGCCAGCAGGCAAGAAGGCTCCCGAGTTCAAGGATTGGAACAAGAACGTCGCTCCCGGCAATAGGATCGAAGACGTGACCGTAGATATGGAAACTCCCAAGACTACCGTTACAAGGGTTTACTCCTCTCCTATTGAATACAGCAGGAAGAAGGACGTCGCTCTTGATGCAGCCATCTACATCCTTCGCATCAGGTACACCAACACTCTTCGTGAAGAGGAAGGCGGCACCTACGGCGCCCAGAGCATGGCTGATATGGCATTCGAGCCTAAGGGCTACGCTGTTGTCCAGGTTTACTTCGACTGCAAGCCGGAGCTTGCTGACAAGCTGCGCGAGATTGCTACCGAGGGCATTACAAAGCTTGCTACAGACGGTCCTACCGCAGACGAGTTCGATAAGGCATTGAAGAACCTTGAGAAGAATATCCCTGAAAGCAGGGAGAAGCTCAGCTACTGGGCTGGCGTAGTAAGAGACTACCACAGGTACGGTTTCAACCGCGATGCTGATTATGAGGCAGCTGTGAAGTCACTGACTCCCCAGGACATCAAGGATGTTCTTTCATTGGTTATTAATTCAGGAAACTATGTGGACATTGTGATGCGTCCGGGTAAGACTACTGAATAACAAATAAGGCCGCTCGATTGAGCGGCCTTTATTTTTTCAAGACTTGTGAATTACTCACCTGCTTCGATTGCGCCGGTAGGGCAAACGCTTGCGCATGTACCGCAGTCAAGACAGATGTTAGGGTCGATGCTGTAAACATCACCTTCTTTAATTGCACCTGCAGGGCACTCTCCCTGGCAAGTTCCGCATGCTACGCATACGTCGGGGTTGATTTTGTAAGCCATAGTTATTCTTTTTTTAATTGTTGTTCAACTTGACGGATACAAAAATATGCGAATAAATTTGAATAATCAAGATTTATAGGCAACTTTGACCCGATTTTTGCAAATATCACTCCAAAGGGCAAAAGAAATGAAGAGATTCGTAGCATATGTTTTGGCAAGCTTGCTTTGCGCCTGCGTTGCAATGGCGCAGGGTGGCAAGCCGGTCGAGTTAGAGGGCATCGCACAGTTCGACAAAGTTATTCATGACTTTGGCGATTTTATGTTGTCCGATGGTCCCAAGAGCTGCGAGTTCAAGGTTAAGAATATTGGCAGCAGGCCTTTTGCCATCCTTCAGGTGGTGTCTTCCTGCGGTTGTACCGATGTCACCTGGACCAAGTCGCCCGTAAAGGAGGGTGCTACCGGCATCATTTCCGCCACTTACGCCAACGATCAGGGTGCTTATCCGTTCGAGAAAACGCTTACCGTGTATATTTCTTCCCTTGAGAAGCCTGTCATCCTGCGGCTTCGCGGCAACGTTATGGAAAAGAAGAAGCCGCTGAGCCAGATTTACACCATCCGTATCGGCGATCTTGGCTTGAAGGAGGATACTTTCAAGGTTGGCAACATCAATCAGGGTGGCGAGAGGAGCGATTTTACCCTTGTGGCGAATCTTGGCAAAAAGCCCCTGACGGTATCTTTCAAGGATGTTTCTCCTAGCCTTAGCATCAAGACTGATCCTGCCACCATCGAACCGGGACAGACTGCAAAGCTCATTTATACCATCAAGTCCGATAAGAGCCTTTGGGGCAAGAATTGGTACCATGCTACTCCTGTCGCCGGTGGCCGTCAGGGTAAGGTTCTGAAGTTCTGGGCTTTCACTAAGGAGGATTTTACCGGTTGGACCAAAGAGCAGAAAGAGAAGGCTTCGCAGCCTATGGCGGCGGCCAGTACCTATAACTTTGGGGTAATCAAGGCCGGAACGCCTCTGGAGGCTGTTTTTGAGCTTTCCAATGCGGGTAAGAGCAAGCTTGTTTTGTATAAGGCTGATGCTGATCACGATGCTGCTGTTCCCGGCGCGCTTCCGTCGTTGGCTCCGGGGGCCAAAGGTTCTTTCAAGGTCAAGGTTGATACTAACAAGCTTCCTAAGGGCGAGGTCGTTATCATTGTTACTCTCACTACCAATTCGCCGCTCCGTCCTATCGTCAATCTCTTTATCTCCGGAGCTATAGAATAAAGAATTCCGGATACTATATACCCCTGGGCGATTTAAACCCAAGAATCATGAGCCCAGGGGTGTATAGTATCCGGCTGATATTTTTATTTTTTGGTAAAATATTGGTATATTTGCAGGATAGGACATAATAGGCTTATGGCAGAAGTAAAGTATACTGACGACAACATACGCACGCTGGAAGGCATAGAGCACATCCGGCGCAGACCCGGTATGTACATCGGACGTCTGGGCAACGGAGACAACCCCGGCGACGGAATCTATGTGCTGCTTAAAGAAATCGTGGACAACTCTATTGACGAGTACTCCATGGGCTTCGGCAAACAAGTCAAGATAGACATCGTCGGCAACGAGGTCACGGTACGTGACTACGGCCGTGGTATTCCCCTTGACTCAGTGGTCAAAGCCACCAGCCAGCTGAACACCGGCGGTAAGTTCGACGACGTCGCATTCAAGAAAGCCGTCGGCCTTAACGGTGTGGGTACCAAAGCCGTAAACGCCTGCTCATCGTCCTTCTATGTAGAATCCTTCCGCGACGGAGAAAGCTCCTGGGCAAAGTACGCCTTCGGTGAGCTCAAGGACAGCGGCAAGGGCCTCACAACGGAAAAGAACGGAACCTATGTCCGCTTTACCCCTGACGTAGAACTGTTCGGCCGCTACGAGTACCACAACGACTACGTAGAAACCATGGTAAAGAACTATTCTTACCTTAAGAAAGGTCTTGCCCTGGTTTACAACGGCACAACATACAAGAGCGAGAACGGTCTTCTGGACCTTGTGAACGAGAACCTTACGGAGACCCCGCTCTACGCCCCCATCCACCTGGAAGACGAAGACATAGAAATTGTACTTACTCACGGCAACGCCTACGGAGAAAACATATCCTCATTTGTGAATGGCCAGAACACCCGCGACGGCGGAACCCACCTGGCAGCATTCAGGGAGGCAATCGCAAAGACGCTTAAAGACTTCTTCAAGAAGGATTACAAGCCGGAAGATTGCCGTCAGGGCGTTGTAGGAGCAGTTAGCGTCCACATTCAGGAGCCTATCTTCGAAGGCCAGGCCAAGACCAAACTTGGCTCTACCTACATGTGGGAGAAAGAGATGAAGGATGCAGAGGGCAAGTACATCATCAACGAGGACGGAAGCCGCCAGATAGACCGCGGCCCCACAATCAGGGCCTTCATCAACGACTTCATTTCCAGGAAGCTGGACAACTATCTGCACATGCACAAAGAGATAGTTCCCGCACTGGAGCAGAAGATTCGCGAATCCCAGAAAGAGCGCGAAGAGATTGCCGGCATCCAGAAAAAGACCCGTGAGAAGAACAAACGCGCGAATGTCTACAACAAGAAGCTGCGCGACTGCAAATACCACTTCAACGAGAAAGTAGCAAAGGATAAGGAAGAGCTGCGCGAGGCCACAAGCATCTTCATCACGGAGGGTGATTCTGCAAGCGGAACCATCACCAAGGTGCGCAACGCCAACACCCAGGCCGTCTTCAGCCTTAGGGGCAAGCCTATAAACTGCTACAAGGAAAGCCGCCGCAAAGTAGCTGAAAATGAAGAACTTAACCTGCTGATATCAGCACTCGGCGTAGAAGAGGATCTTGAAGACCTTCGCTACAACAACATAATAGTCGCAACCGATGCCGATGACGACGGGATGCACATCCGCATGCTGGTTCTAACCTTCTTCATGAAGTACTATCCGGACCTTATCCGCCGCGAGCACGTTCACATTCTGCAGACTCCCCTCTTCCGCGTGCACAACAAGAAAGAGACCCGCTACTGCTACAGCATAGAAGAAAAAGAAGAAGCTGTAAAGGCCCTCAAGACCGGTGTAGAGATTACCCGATTCAAAGGTTTGGGCGAGATTTCTTCCAGCGAGTTTGTAGATTTCATTGGTGAAAATATGCGCCTTGACCTGGTAAAGCTCTCTGACGAAGAATCCATCCAGGATATCATGGAGTTCTACATGGGCGCGAATACTATTGACAGACAGAACTTTATTCGCCAGAATCTGAGGTCAGCCGAGGAACTGGACGACGTTAACATTTAAGCATCATGACACGTTGGGCAAAATTCTGCGGCTGGATGCTGCGTAAGATGGGATGGACTACCGTTGGCGGTCCCGTACCGGAGAAAAAGGCCATCATCCTTGGTGTGCCTCATACCTCTATCATGGACTTTGTAGTCTCCTATCTGTTTTATACACAGTTCAATGCCGGCAAGGCCAAGGTCATGATCAAGAAAGAATTCTTCTTCTGGCCCCTTGGACCGGTGCTTCGCAAGATGGGAGCCATTCCCACCGACAGGAGCAACGCTACCGCAATGGTCAAAGGTCTTATTGACGAGATGGAAAAGGACGATACCTTTATCCTGGCCATCGCCCCCGAGGGCACCCGCAAGCCGGTAAAGAAATGGAAAACCGGTTATCACACAATAGCAAAAGCCGTAGACTGCCCCGTATATATGGGCTTCTTTGACTGGGGTACCAAACGCGTCGGCCGCGGAGAAAAGGTTGAACTGACGGACGACGCCCGCAAGGATACCGACAGGATTCAGGCTATGTATGAAAACATGGGCCTTAAGGGAAAGCACCCTCAGGGCTATATCACGCACTAGATGAACAGTTACTACAGGAGGATAAAAAGGAATCGCGAGACAACGATCACCACTCTTGCGAAGTTGTTTGACTTTTCGACAGTTGCCTTTGAGAAAAGGAAGCTGTCCTCATATACCGACGGCACCGGTGGCTACACCTACGGCGATTTCCGTCACAAATGCCTGGACTTGTCCCACAGGATGTCCAGGTTCGGCATCAAGGCCGGAGACAAGGTTGCAATCCTGTCCCAGAACATGCCCAACTGGACCGTAGCCCTGTTTGCGACGGTTCCCTTTGGCAGGGTATCGGTCCCCATACTTCCGGATTCGTCGGAAAGCGAGGTTACCAACATCCTAACTCATTCAAATACAAAGGTTTTGTTCGTTTCTCAGAGATTCCTTTCCAAGGTGTCACAGGAATGCATGAACAAACTCACTCTTGTATTTGACATAGACACCCTAAACCTAATCAAAAAGGACGAGTCCGCCTTTACCTGCGAGGGTTGGGTTAAAGCCCCGCAGCCGGACGACCTTGCCGCAATTATCTATACATCAGGTACTTCCGGCAACGCCAAGGGCGTAATGCTTAGCCATCGCAACTTCTGCCAGAATGTTGTGGAGGCCTACCATGCACAGAAGGCCGGCAAAAAAGACAGATGGCTGTCCATATTGCCGATGTCCCATACCTACGAACTGGCGCTGGCAGTGCTGTATCCGCTTTACGTGGGCGCATGCGTCTACTATCTTCACAAGCCCCCGACACCATCCGTGCTGATGAAGGCTATGAAGGATGTAAGGCCCACAATCATGTGCTCCGTCCCCCTTATCATAGAAAAGATATACAAATCCAATATATCCCCTACCATCGACCGCAGCCGCGTCCTTTCATGGATGAAGGACCACATGCCTTGGTTGCTGTACAAGTTGGTCGGCCGCAGGCTGAAAAGCAGCTTCGGAGGCAAGCTGAAGTTCTTCGGAGTGGGTGGCAGTAAGCTGGATTCAACCGTCGAAGCCTTCCTTAAGAAGGCCGGCTTCCCCTACGCCATCGGCTACGGACTTACAGAAACCGCTCCGCTTATCACCAATGCCTGCGTTGGCAAGACGGTTGTCGGGTCAATAGGCGTACCGGCCTGGGGCATCGAGGTCAAACTGCAGAATGTGGATCCCAAGACCGGTGAGGGCGAGATTATCGTGCGCGGAGACAACGTGATGCTGGGCTACTACAAAGACCCGGAGCGCACCAAGAGCGTCATCACTGACGATGGATGGTTCCGCACCCACGACCTTGCCTGCATGGACGAAAAGGGCCGGTTCTATATTAAAGGCCGTCTTGGCAACATGATTGTAGGCCCGTCCGGAGAAAACATCTATCCTGAAGAAATAGAGCAGGTTATCAACAGCGCCGAGGGCGTGAACGAATCCCTTGTGGTAGAACGCGACGGCAAGCTTGTAGCCCTGGTTAAGTTCGACGACGACTTCATCAACTGGGACCAGGCCCGTGAAGACAAGTTCTTCGAAGACCTGAACGCCAAGAAGCAGGCGCTGCTGGACTACGTCAACAAGCACGTTAGCAAACAGAGCAAGATTGGCGATGTGGAGGCGATGAAAGAAGACTTCGAGAAAACCGCCACACACAAGATCAGACGCTTCAAATACAAAGACAAAAAATAATGGATGACCATTTGGTCATCCATTATTTTAAAGTATTCAGTAGTGTGCTGATTACTCGGCTACAACCTCGAACTTGAAGTTGCCTTTGACAGCCTTGTAGCACTTAACCTCTGCCTCGTAGGTGCCAAGCTCCTTCACTTCCTCTGCGAGAATGGTGATGTCCTTCTTGTCAACCTCTACGCCAGCTGCTACGAAAGCCTCTGCAAGCTGAGCTGTGGTAACGCTACCGTAAATCTTACCGGTCTCGCTAACCTTAACAGCAACCTTAAGGAGCATTGAGCTAACCTTTGCTGCGAGTGCCTCTGCGTCAGCAACCTTCTTAGCCTCTTTGTGAGCGCGCTGCTTGATAGTCTCTGCGTGCTGCTTAAGAGCTGAAGGAGTTGCGAGAGTTGCAAAACCCTGAGGGATGAGATAGTTGACTGCGTAGCCTTTCTTTACCTTTACTACGTCATCTGCGTGACCCAAGTTGGCCACATCTTTCTTAAGAATGATTTCCATAGTGCTATCTCCTATTATTTAAGAAGGTCTGTTACGTAAGGAAGAAGGGCCAGGGAGCGTGCTCTCTTGATAGCCTGGGCAACCTTGCGCTGGAACTTCAGGGAAGTACCGGTGAGACGACGGGGAAGAATCTTACCCTGCTCATTGAGGAACTTCTTGAGGAACTCAGGATCCTTGTAATCTACATACTTGATACCTGCCCTTTTGAAACGGCAGTATTTCTTCTTTCTAACCTCTACGGTAGGAGGGTTGAGATAGCGGATTTCGCTGTTCTGTGCATTTGCCATAATTCTTTCCTCCTTTATTATGCCTGCTGAGCCTTAGCCTGGCGGTTAGCCCTTCTCTTCTCTGCGTAAGCGACTGCGTCCTTGTCAAGAGCGACGGTAAGGAAGCGGATGATGCGCTCGTCACGATGATACTGGGTCTCAAGAGCTGCTACAAGCTGGGTGTCAGCCTTGAATTCGATAAGATAATAGAAACCGGATGTCTTGTGCTGGATAGGATAAGCCAGCTGCTTAAGACCCCAGTTCTCTTCGTACACTACTTCACCACCGTTGTCTTTGATGAAGCTAACGTACTTGGCAACCGCTTCCTTCATCTGGGCCTCAGACAAAACGGGAGTTGCAATGAAAACGGTCTCGTACTGTTTGATCATTTTGTTTGTAATTAATTGTAAATTAAATATTTAGTCCTTCCTGCGGGCCATAAAGGGCGCAAAAAGGACTGCAAATATAGTGTGTTTCCTTCTGAAAACCAAATAATTATTGAAATTACTTGAGTCTTTGTACATCGGACACCTTACGGAACTTCAGATCCGGAAGGATATTCCGCATTACAGTGATGGCTCCGCCTTCTGAATTGACGAACACCAGGTCATAAAAATAATCAGCATGCGAAGATTGGGGAACGACCATTATCATCCAGGCGCTGAAGTCAGGAGATTTGACAGATTTGGGCGGATCCGCCTCAGAGCAGAGTTCAGTTCCCGCGCGGACAAGGCCTTTGTAAATCATGGCCATATTCGCATTGTCAATATATGTCTTGGCAAGTTCTACCGCCTTCTCCATAGTAATGCTGCTATCTTCTTTACTGCTGCTGCCGCAGGACACAGCAAAAACGGCCAGCACAAGCATCAACAGGAACTTTTTCATATATCTATATAGTTTCTTATTATTGCAAATATAGTAAAAAATCCATACATTTGTAGGACTATGGCTAAACTTTGGCATAATATCCTTATAGCGTTGATACGCCCCTGGCAGTATCTTCCGCTGGGCTTTCACTATGCCTGGGGCAGCCTTCTTTCCGGACTGATGCGCGTGTTCCGCTATCGCAAGGACGTGGCACTCATTAACCTAAGCCGCAGTTTCCCGGAACTCAAGTACAAGGAAATCAGAAAGATAGCCGCCAAGTTCTATAAGAACCTGGGCCAGATAGCCGCAGAAACCATGTGGCTGGGTGGCCGCTGCCGTCGCAAAGAAAAGGTTTACAAAAAGGGCATCATCGCCCTTGAAGGTCAGGAAGAACTGTATCGCGCCTTTGAAAAAGGCAACGTTATGGTGCTCAACAGCCACTGCGGCAACTGGGAGCTGATTGGCGCATATTTGCAGTACACATGCGACGTTCCCGGGGCCAATTTCAACCAGGACGATGTGGCCGTTGTGTATCGCCGCCTGCATGGCAAGTTTTCCGAGGAGTTCTTCCACTGCAACAGGTGCGCGCTGCAGACCAAGGATTTCGACGGTTATGTTGAATCCCGCGTTGTAATGCGCTACATCGCCCGCCATCGCAAAGAAAAGAAGGTTTATGTCTTCCCCAACGACCAGTATCCCTACGGCACGGCAATCGCCCGCCAGACCGTAAACTTCCTAAACCAGAAGACGGAGACCATGGTCGGGGGCGCAGAGGTTGCAGAAAAGCTTGGCATGAGCGTCTTTTACATGAATGCAAACAGAACGGCCAAAGGCAAGTACACCATCAGCTATAAGAAGATTTGTGACGATGCTGCCGCCCTTGGCACGGAGAATATAATTATAGAGTATTACAGGCTCCTGGAGCAGGACATCCGCAAGAATCCGTCCAACTACCTTTGGAGCCACAGAAGATGGAAGTAAGATGATGAAAAGATTTTTTATAGCAGCTTTGGCGCTGGCCATATTGATGCCGGCATCGGCCCTGAAAGCTCAGGATCCCGACGGAACCCTTGTTTACGCACTTCCTAAAACTGTCATCAACCTTGAGGTAGAGGCAATTAGGGAGAACTTCCACGCAGGCCCCTATGCCAAGTATGCCAAAAAGTACCTTGGCATTGATGTAAGGCAGGCAGATGCACAGACTTCCCAGCTTGCCTCCGTCAAGCTGGTTGCAAAGACAGAGGCAGACCAGACCAGCCGCTACACCATCGTCCCGGGCAAGGGTATGCCCGCTTTCCTGAGCCTTACGGCCCAGGGGCTTATCGCCACCGGTAATGGATCTACAGAGGAGATGGCATGGCATTTCGCTTCTGACGACAAGGGGGACTTCGCCGGCAAGGGAATCAGCTCCAACCTCACCTCTGAGACCACCACCCTGTACCGCAACATCAACGGTTCTTCCCAGGGCATCAGGCAGGAGATGGTTGTAGAAAAGACTTCTGAAGACAAGGCCAAAGAGGCTGCAGAAATGATATTCAAGCTGCGCAAGATGCGCATCCAGATAGTAACCGGAGACACTGACGCTACTTACAGCGGAGAGGCCATGCAGTCTGTTCTGCAGGAGCTCACCCGTCTGGAGCATGAGTACTTCACTTTGTTTGCCGGCTACAGTGACTATGGCAAACAGATTACTTCTTTTGCTGTAATCCCGGAAAAGAGCTCAGAGAAGGCTCGTTACATTGCGTTCAGGGTTTCTGATACAGAGGGTCTGGTAGATGCGGACAACATCGCCGGCAAGCCTTATGTGCTGGAGATTATCCCGGAGCCGGTTCTTGCTGCCGATGGTGCGCCTGGCAAGAGCAATTTCGCGCGTTATCGTATTCCGGCCATTTGTTCTGTTAAACTGAAAGACGGCATGGAGGTGCTTCTTCAGACCCGAATTCCTATTTACCAGTTCGGCCGTGACAGCTTTTTCCCTGTGAACAAATAGAATTATGATCCATCACACCAACCCTTCCTCATAAATAATTTGGGGTTAAATCGTCAGGGTTGGTATGATGGATCAAGGGACAAAAAAATTGAAATACAGGATTAACACATAAAAATAAAGACTATGACAATCAAAGATTTGAATCCGAAAATCGTTTGGAACAACTTCTACGGACTTACACAGATCCCCAGGCCCTCAAAGCACGAGGCCAAGGTTCAGGAATACCTTCTCAAATGGGGTAAAGACCACGGAGTAGAGGTAGCAAAAGACGATACTGGTAACATTATCTTCCGTGCACCTGCAACACCCGGCATGGAAAAACGCCGCGGCGTCATCCTTCAGGGCCATATGGACATGGTTCCCCAGAAGACCGGTGACAGCAAGCACGACTTCCTTACAGATCCTATCAGCACAATGATTGACGGCGACTGGGTAACCGCAGACCGCACTACCCTTGGCGCAGACAACGGTATCGGTGTAGCTATGGGTCTGTCAGTTCTTGAAGATAAGAGCCTGAAGCATGGTCCCATCGAGGTACTGGTTACCTACGACGAGGAAACCGGAATGACAGGCGCCAACAGCCTCAAGCCCGGCATCCTTAAGGGCGACATCCTCATTAACCTTGACTCAGAGGAAGAGGGCGAACTTTGCGTAGGTTGCGCAGGCGGCCTTGATGCTACCGCAGATTTCAAATATCGCACATACAAGACACCCGAAGGCCACGTAGGTTACAAGCTTACCATCAAGGGTCTGCAGGGCGGCCACTCAGGTATGGATATCTCTCTGTACCGCGCAAATGCCAACAAAGCCGTTGCACGCATACTGCTTCCGCTTCTTGAGAACCATGGCGTTAAGGTTGCCGACTTCACCGGTGGCTCACTGCGCAATGCTATCCCGTTCGAGGCAACTGCACTTCTTGCCGTTCCTTCAGACAAGGTTCGCAAGGTTAAAGAGGTGGTAGAGGCTATCTTCGCCGATATCAAGAAAGAATACATCGACAGCGATCCCGGAGCAGAGATGTTCTTTGAGAAAGAGAAAGCCGCTCCCGCAAAATATATTTCCGGCAATGTAATGCTTCGTGCCATTAAGGCCATGATGGCTTGCCCCGCAGGCGTTGTTAGAATGAGCCGCACCATGGAAGGCCTCACAGAGACCTCTACCAATATGGCCATTGTACGCACCCAGAAGGGACATCTTACCATCCACTCACTTATGCGTAGTGCCGTTGATTCATCCAAGGCTTATCTTGCAGAGAAGATGCGTTGCCTCTTCGAGCTTGCAGGTGCAGAGATCACCTTCAAGGGTGGTTACTCAGGATGGACTCCCAAGCTTGACACTCCTATGAACAAGGTTATGATGGAGCAGTTCAAGAAGGTTTACGGCAAGGATATGAAGATCATGGCTACCCACGGCGGTCTTGAGTGCGCCATCATGGGTGCCAAGTATCCTAACTGGGAGATGGTTTCCGTAGGTCCTACCATCAAGTATCCTCACAGCCCGGACGAGCGCGTGAACATCGCCTCAGTAGAGCGTACCTGGAACTACCTGAAGGCCGTTCTTGAAGCTGTTCCCACCAAGTAATATCATTTCGAGCCAAGTCTAGAAATCTTAAATACTTTATACTATGAACTTTATCACCGCACTATGGGAGGCCAACCAGACAATGTTCATCCTGGTAGCCATACTTATAGTTGTTATCCCCTTCCTTGTTTTCTATCTGAAATCATCGAAGAAGCACCCTAAGGGCCTTATTGCTGCGGCCCTCAGCAACATGGGCGAGCGCTTTGGATACTACATCATGAACGCAGTACTGCTGCTGTTCCTTGTTTCCAAGTTCGGCCTGCCTGACGGTACCGCAGGACTCATCTACTCTGTCTTCTACTTTGGAATTTATATTCTGGCATTGGTAGGAGGTCTTATCGCCGACAAAACTCAGAACTACAACAAGACCATCCAGACCGGTCTGTTTGTCATGGCAGCAGGTTATGTTGCACTTGCAATTCCTCTGTTCAGCAAGACCGACGGTCTTATTGCAGACGGCACTGCCGGTTGGTGGTTCATCCTTATCTTCACCTGCATTGCCCTGCTTTGCATCGCCTTTGGTAACGGTTTGTTCAAAGGCAACCTGCAGGCCCTTGTTGGTAAGTTGTACGACGACTTCGAGGCCGAGGCTGCCAAGAAAGGCCCCGAGGCCCTGAAAGAAGCAAAGGATAAACGTGACTCCGGTTTCCAGATCTTCTACGTATTCATCAACATCGGTGGTGTGATCGCTCCTTTCGTAGCTCCTATGCTCCGCAGCTGGTGGCTCAAGGCTCACGATCTTGTTTACAACGCCGACATGTCAGCCCTCTGCCACAAATACCTGGCAGGTGACACCGCTATCGCCTCAACTGAGAAGTTCCTCGAGACCAGTTCAAACTCTGTTTTGGACCCTGCTCTTCTGGACAATACCACCCAGTTCTGCTCTAACTACATCGACGTATTCAACACCGGTGTACACTATTCTTTCATTGTTTCCGCAATTGCAATGATACTCTCTGTAGTTATCTTCATGTGGAACAAGAAGATCTTCCCTCAGCCCGGCAAAAAGTCCGGTCTTCAGTCAGTTGACTATACTCCTGAAGAGAAGCTTGCAATGGCAAAGGAGATCAAGCAGAGAATGTACGCCCTGTTTGCAGTTCTCGGTATTGCAGTATTCTTCTGGCTTTCATTCCACCAGAACGGCCAGTCACTGTCCGTATTTGCCCGTGACTTCGTAGAAACCAACGCTCTTCCTCCGGAAATCTGGCAGGCAATGAACCCGCTCTTCGTTATTATTCTTACCCCTCTGGTAATGATAGTATTCGGAGCGCTCGCCCGCAAGGGTCGCCCTGTTTCCACTCCTAGGAAGATCGCACTTGGTATGCTCATCGCAGGTTGCGCTTATCTGTTCCTGATGGTATTCTCTATCATCAACAACTATCCTTCAGGCGCAGAGTTCCGTGACCTTTCAGCAGCTCAGATGATTCAGCTGGGTCTTGCCAAGGCAGCACCTTGGGTTATGATTGTAACTTACTTCTTCCTGACCGTTGCAGAGCTGTTCATCTCTCCTCTTGGACTTTCATTCGTATCAAAGGTTGCACCTAAGAGCATGCTTGGTCTCTGCCAGGGTCTCTGGCTTGCAGCTACGGCTATCGGAAACCTGTTCATCTTCCTTGGCCCTATCTGGTACAATGCAATGCCTATCTGGATATGCTGGGGTATCTTCCTGGCAATCTGCCTTGTTTCTGCCGGCATAATGTTCGGTATGGTCAAGTGGCTTGAAAAAGTAACCAAAGCATAATGTTTAAAAACCAACCTAAAGGCCTTATACCTCTCGCCCTGGCTAACACCGGCGAGAGGTTTGGTTATTATACCATGATAGCCGTCTTTGCCCTGTTCCTTAGGGCGAACTTCGGCTTGGAACCCGGCACGGCCGGCCTTATTTACAGCTCTTTCCTGGCTGTAGTTTATTTCATGCCCATCATTGGCGGCATCCTGGCAGACAAGTTCGGCTTTGGAAAGATGGTAACCATAGGCATTTTCATAATGTTCTTTGGCTACCTGTTGCTGTCCATTCCTTTGGGCAGCGGAACCGTGGCCTTGCTGTGCATGATGCTGTCCCTTCTGCTGATAGGCTTGGGTACAGGCCTGTTTAAGGGCAACCTTCAGGTTATGGTCGGGGATCTTTACAATTCCCCGGAATATGAGGCTAAGCGTGATTCCGGCTTCTCCATATTCTATATGGCCATTAATATCGGTGCCCTGTTCGCCCCGACCGCTGCCGTTAAGATTAGCGAATGGGCGCAGACCAGCCTTGGTTTCAGCGGCAACGATGCCTATCACTTCGCTTTTGCAGTGGCCTGCGTTTCTTTGGTGCTGTCGATAATCATCTACAAAGCCTTCCGCAAGAGCTTCGTTCACGTAGAAGGCGGCGCCGGCAAGAAAGCCAAGGAAAACGAGATCAAGGATACTCTTACCCCGGAGCAGACAAAGAGCCGTATGGTGGCCTTGTTCATGGTTTTTGGGGTTGTCATTTTCTTCTGGATGGCCTTCAACCAGAGTGGCTTGTCGCTAACCTTCTTTGCTGACGAGTTTACGGCCAGGACCTCCGAGGGGGCTCAGAGCATGGCCTTCGATGTTTGGAACATAGTTGCTTTGATAGCAATTGTTTACGCTTTATTTGCCGTTTTCCAGAGCGAGACTAAAACCGGCAAATGGGCCAGCTGCGGCGTTGTTATTGCGGCCGTTGCTTTCCTGGTTGTAAGGTACTTGAACCTTAGCGGCAGCATAGAGGTCAGTGCTCCTATTTTCCAGCATTTTAATCCGGCTTTTGTAATTGCCTTGACTCCTGTGTCAATGGCGATCTTCGGGGCTTTGGCAAAAAAGAAAAAGGAGCCTTCTGCGCCTAAGAAAATCGCATACGGAATGCTTGTTGCGGCCGTGGCCTATGGCATCATGATGGTGTTCTCTTTTGGCCTTCCCATGCCGCAGACCGTTACCGGCCCCGATGGCTCTCCGCTTGCAGTACATGTTGCCGATGTAACTCCTAACCTTCTTATCGGAACTTATTTCATCCTTACTTTTGGTGAGCTTTTGCTTTCTCCGATGGGTATTTCCTTCGTGTCAAAGGTTGCTCCGCCTAAGTACAAGGGTATGATGATGGGTTGCTGGTTTGTTAGTACTGCGATTGGTAACTTCCTGGTTCAGGTTGGTGGGCTTTTGTGGGGTAAGACTCAGCTGTGGATTGTTTGGGCTGTCTTCGTTGCCCTTTGCCTAATCTCCGCAGCCATCATGTTTGCCATGATGAAAAAGCTTGAAGCTGCTACGAAATAAGTTGTACGAGGTTTTCCTGAAAGCCTGGATTGATTATCAATTAGTTACGCACTTTGCTTGTAGTAAAATTGCAACAAGCAAAGTGCGTAAGTGTTTGATACACAGCGCCGCCATAAGCCTTGAAACGCTCTTCCTATACAGGATCTGCTACGTCGTATGAGAGACCTTTCTCTTTGTTAACTTTCTGCCTATACTCTTTTATGACCTTCCATTCTTCAGGGCAGACTTTTTTCAGAAGGTTATACGTATGATTAAAATACTCCCACTCATCGTCTTCGAATCCATCAATGTTTTCAAGTTCATCCTCCAATGAGAAATACTTTTCAGTATCGTTATCAACAATGGCCTTATATATGCGCCTAAAGAAGTAGCTGGCAGAATTTTCCGGGAAATAATAAAAATTGTCTATTTTGTCCACCACTCTATAAGAATCCGTATTCAGGAAGATAACGGCAACATTGGCTTTTTCCTGAAGCAGGTTGGCATCATTTGTATTGATGGAATTAATGAAAAACTTTACCAGATACCTGTTAAGCACATTGAACCTATTGAGCCTTTCGCCCAGTCCATTAACCATCCTGGTCCTTGTAAACATAATCTGCTGAACGGAACCATAATGGTTTTGTTTATCCTCTGTATTATAGAAAACCACGTTGTAAGGGATACTGTTTCCCATGACGACTATAGGTTCTTTGAACTCAATCAAAATCTGGTATCCACCATCTTCAAAAGCAGCATTACCGCCAACGACTTCGAAGATATCCGGCTGGCCGGAAACGCAGGGCATAATTGTGCCTTCCAGGTTTTTCTTCTCTTTCTCAATCATTTCTGCGTACTTCTTTCCTTCCGATTCGCTCCAGCTTACACCTTCCGGAACAAAATCTTTATACGCAGCACCTTCTTCGGCCTGAATAACGGGAATGTGACCAAGATAGGGGTTGTTAGGACCATGGGATGCGCACGAATATACTATCGCAAGCACCGCAAACAGAAGAATCTTTTTCATGTGAGTTTGGTTTAGTGATTATAGTGTATATGCCTTACAAATTTAAGTAATAATTATTTAGGAACAAAATGGCAGCCGAAACCCCGTTTGGAAAATAATTGCTATCTTTGTAGTTTATGAAGAAAGCGCTCAAGGAAAAGTTGATTGGCTGGGCGGAGAGGTATAACGATCCCGTGTATTTTCAGGAGGATCCGATTGCCTTTCCCAGACGCTTTGCGCAGATGATGCAAGCCTGGAAGTGCGGGCTTAAAGATGTAGAGATTGCGGCGGTTTTTGCAGCGCATTTTGCGTGGGGACGAAGGGCCATGATTGTGAGGGATTGCGGACGGCTTTTTGACATTATGGACTGGAAGCCCTACGACTTTGTGATGCGAGGCCTTTATCCCGCTGAACCAGTAAGCATCCACAGGACCATAAAACTGTGCGACGTGGCAGAGATCTGCAAGAACTTGAAAGACTGGTACAGCGCTCACGAAAGCCTGGAAGAATTGCCCGCAGAGGGCATCAGGACGCAGATCTTCGGCCAGAAGCCCGATGCCAAGGCACCTAACAAAAAGATAAACATGATGCGCCGCTGGATGGTTCGCCGCGACGGCAAAGTGGACCTTGGCCTGTGGAAGAATTCAGACCCCGCCAAGCTTGTCATTCCGCTGGACACACATGTTTACGCCCAGGCAACGGAGCTTGGCCTGACAGCCCGCCGCCAAAAAGACATAACAACAGCCCTTGAGATTACAAGAGCATTTGATGAACTATTTCCCGGAGACCCTTGCAAAGGCGACTTTGCATTGTTTGGCTACGGGGTAACACACCAGTAAGATTATGCCTAAGCTTTATATAATATCAGGCTGCAACGGGTCCGGAAAGACCACAGCCTCTTACACCCTGCTCCCGGAGATGTGGGAATGCAAGTACTTTGTGAATTCAGACGAATTCGCAAAGGGATTGTCACCCTTCGACCCGGACAAGGCCTCACTCAGCGCCGGACGTTTCATGGTAATGAGAATCAAGTACTTGCTTGACAGGAAGGAAGACTTCTGCATAGAAACCACCCTGTCTTCAAGAACCCTTACCAACACCATAGAAATAGCCCGCCAGTACGGCTACAGCATAACCATTCTCTTCTTCTGGATAGAGAATGTAGAGCTTGCCATAAGCCGCGTAAAGGCCAGGGTTACAGCCGGCGGCCACAACGTACCGGAAGCCACCATCAGGAGGCGTTACCGCAGCGGCCTGCGCCATTTCTTCGAGGACTACATGCCCATGTCCGACAGATGGATGCTGGCAGACAACACTACGGTACCCTTCAAACTGATTGCCCAAGGCTGGAAGAATAACATGGTAGTACAGGACAACATTAAGTTTGAAGCCATTAAAGCGCAGGCAGAAAGATTCAGGAAAGAAGATGTTTCACGCTAAAGAGTATTATCTTGATACATTCAAGGTTACAGAACAGGACCTTGATAACCTTATAGCCATTGCCATGGGCAGTGGCGGCACCTACGCAGACCTGTTTTTTGAAAACTCCGTCTATTGCGACCTTATGCTGCGAGACAGCAAGGTAGCCTCCGGCGGCTTCCATCAGGATTACGGCGTAGGCATCCGCACGCTGTGCGGAGAAAAAACCGGCTATGCCTATTCAGAAAGCACCCGACCCGAAGCAATGCGCGCTGCAGCCGCAAGCGCATCGGCAATAGGAGCCGGTAACATAAGGAACGGGGACAGCATCGCAGCAGAAGACGGCTACGTGCCCCGTCTGTACAAAGGCAAGCCCAACCCGGCCGCAGACCGCTATCCGGTTACAAGCAACTGGCAGGACGCCAAGCCGGAAGAACTGGCAAAGATTCTATACAAACTGGAAGACAGCCTCCGTGGCAAGGACGCCCGCATCCTTAAGATCATGGCCGCCCTGTCGTGGCAGAACAGCGACGTGCTGATGTACAACTCGTACTGCGAACTAAAGTACGAAACCCGCCCCATGGGCACCCTTGCCGTTAGCGTAATCCTATCCGACGGCCAGAATATGGTCAATACCCACGCCAGCAGAAGCTTCCGAAGCGGTTGTGAAATGCTTACCGACGCCCTTGTAGAAGAGCTGGCCGCCGAGGCCCTCAAGAACATGGACGACAAGTTCAAGGCCGGCCGCCCCAAGGGTGGCAAGATGCCCGTCGTCATGGGTGCAGGCGCCTCTGGCATCCTCCTTCATGAGGCCATGGGCCACGCATTCGAGGCCGATTTCATCCGCAAAGGGCAGTCCGTCTTCAACGGCATGTTGGGCAAGACCATCTGCTCCGATGACATAACGATTGTGGACGACGGCACCATAAAAGGCAATCGAGGCTCAATAAATTTTGACGACGAAGGCGTACCGGCACAACGCACGGTAATGGTTGACCACGGCGTACTGACATCCTTCCTGCACGACCGCATCAGCGCCCGCGCGCTTGGCGTTCAGCCCACAGGCAACGGGCGCAGGGAAAGCTTCCGCTACGCTCCCATCCCCAGGATGAGGGCAACCTATATGGAAAGCGGCAGCGCCAATCCGGCCGACATAATAGCATCCGTCAAAAAAGGCATATACGTAGACGAGTTCTCCAACGGCCAGGTCAAGATAGGTGAAGGCGACTTTACCTTCTACGTTAAGAGTGGCTATCTGATAGAAAACGGCCACCTGACCATGCCGGTAAAGGATATCAACATAATTGGCAACGGACCTCGCGCGCTGGGACAGATAACCGCCGTAGGCAACGACGCCCTAATAGACAAGGGTGCATGGACCTGCGGTAAAGAGCAGAGCGCACCCGTATCCTGCGGCATTCCGACGGTTCTTGTAGATGGTTTAACGGTAGGAGGAGAATAGCATATGATTGAAGCATTACTGAACGAAGCCGAGCTTTCACAGGCCAGGAAGTTTATGGACGCCGCCCTTGCCGGAGGCGCCCGCAAATGCCGCGTAACCATAAGCAAAAGCGTCATGGATCTTGTGGGTGTGCTGGACGGCCAGGTAGACAAGATTACCCACAGCATGGACCGCAGCGTAACCCTGGCTCTTTTTGCTGACGGCAAATACGGGACCTTCTCTACCAACAGGATAGAGGATGGCATAGAGTCCTTTGTGGCAAAAGCCATCGAAACCGTAAAAATGATGGCACCGGACCCGTGCAGGGACCTTCCGGAGCCCTCCCGCACAGAAAAAGGCACGGCGCAGCTGGGCCTGTGCGACGAAGCCTCTTACCAGGCGGTAGACATGGGGAAACGGCTTTCCATGGCCCTTGCCGGCTCTGTATGGGGCAGTGACAACGACATTATTTCAGAGGAAGCGGAGTATTCCGATTCCCTTACAGATACCTGTATACTTGATTCCAACGGCACATTCTGCCGCCAGAGCGAGGCCACCTTCGAGTTCGCAAGCGAGATTACGGTCCGCGACGGCGATGCCAAGGTAAGCGCCTACTGGTGGGATGCTGCACGTACGCCTGCCGGACTGGACACTGCGGCTACGGGGCGTGAAGCCCTTCGCTGCGCACTTGCAAAGCGCGGCCAGACTCAGTGCGGCGGCGGCAAGCTTACCATCGTTGCAGACAGGGAGTGCTCTTCTCGCCTTCTGGCACCGGTACTCAGCGCCATGAACGGCTTCAGCATCCAGCAAAAGAATTCTTTCCTGGCAGACAAACTGGGTAAGAAGATCTTCCCGGATTTCCTGGATATTATTGACCTTCCTCGTACGGAAGGGGCCTATGGTTCCAGGACCTTTGACTCTGAAGGTGTGGCCACAAAGGAGCTTCCGCTCATAGAGAAAGGTGTATTAAAGAACTGGTTCATAACCACTTACATCGCCAATAAAATGAGCCTCTCCCCTACGGTTGACGATGCCTCACGTCCCGTGCTGGCAAGCACCGTGGACAAGGATTGCCAGGCCCTGCTGAAGGATTGCCGGGCTGGCTTCGCCGGGGGCGACAAAGGCACAATACTTGTGACGGGCTTCAACGGCGGAAACTGCAACAGCGCCACAGGAGACTTCTCTTTTGGAATAGAGGGCTTCTACTACGGCCCTGACGGTAATTACCCGGTTCATGAAATGGTTATGACAGGCAATATGCTGGACCTTTGGAACAGGCTGGAGGCCGCAGGAAATGACGCCCGCCCCTGTCGTCCGCGTGCAGTGCCGTCGCTGGTATTCAGTAACATCGACATAAAATAAAATAACAGATATGAAAATTGCGAAAGACAAAGTAGTTGTGCTCACTTACGAGCTTACTGTAGAAGGAAAACTTGCAGACAAGGCCACCAAAGAGCAGCCGCTGGACTATATTCACGGCACTCATATGCTCATCCCTAAGTTCGAGTCAGAGATCGAGGGCAAGGAGCCTGGTGATACCTTTGTGTTTACGGTCAGCCCGGAGGAAGGTTACGGTACCTACGAGCCCAAGCATTGTTTTGATATACCTAAGGACAGCTTCGAGATTGATGGTAAGATTCGTGAAGACTTGCTTATTGTTGGCAACTTCATTCCGATGCTCAACAGTTCAGGTCATGTTGTTAACGGTAAGATTGTTGCCGTTAAGGAAGATGCTGTTACCATGGATTTCAATCATCCGATGGCCGGTAAGGTGCTGAATTTCAAGGGTGAGATTGTAGAGGTTCGTGATGCTACTGAGAAAGAGCTTCGCGAGGGCTTGCATGGCGAGTATTTGCCGCAGGAGGAGTGTGGCTGCGGTTGCGGTCACCATCATGACCATAAAGACGGAGAATGTGGTTGTCACCATGACCATCATGAAGATGGTGAATGTTGTCACCACGACCATCATAAAGATGGTGAATGTGGTTGTCACCATGACCATCATAAAGATGGTGAATGCTGTTGCCATCATAATGAAAATTAATAACATACAGTCCCCCTTCCTCATGAAAAATTTGGGGTTAAATCGTCAGGGAGACTGTATGTTATTAAATGATAATTAAATAGCGATGAAGACTGCTATTGTCATATTGGCTTGGAATAACAAGGACTTTCTGGAAAGGTTTCTGCCGGGGGTGCTGGTTTCCGCTGCGTGCACTCCTGAAGGCAAGCCTACGGGAGATTGCGAAGTGGTAGTTGCGGACAGTGCTTCTACGGACGGGTCCATGGAGATGATGGCAGAGCGCTTCCCGGCTGTCCGTAGGATAGAACTGGACAAAAATTACGGCTTCACAGGTGGCTACAACAAGGCTTTGGCACAGGTTGAAGGCTTTGACTACTTCCTTCTGCTGAACTCTGACATAGAGGTGCCGGAAAGTTGGCTGCAGCCGCTAACGGCCTTCATGGAAGCGAACCCGGACTGCGGCGTGTGCGCACCAAAGTTGCACGCTTTCCAGGACAAAGACCGCTTTGAATACGCCGGCGCCGCCGGTGGTTTTATAGACCGTTACGGCTACCCGTTCTGCCGCGGGCGCATCCTTAAGTGGACAGAAAAGGACGAAGGCCAGTTTGGGGACTCCCCTGCCGATGTTTTCTGGGCCACAGGTGCCTGCATGATGGTTAGGACTAGCCTGTGGAAGGCCCTGGGCGGCCTGGACGACAGGTTCTTCGCTCACATGGAAGAGATTGATTTCTGCTGGAGGGCTAAACTTGCGGGTTACCGCGTCTGCGTAGTTCCTACGTCAGTGGTTTATCATGTCGGAGGCGGAACGCTGCCGGCAGAATCGCCAATGAAGCTAAGGCTCAACTACAGGAATAACCTGCTTATGCTGCGGAACAATCTGGCAAGGACCTTCGCAGCAGAGTATCTTCGTGGTGGAAAAACGCCGGCTGCGGCTGCCCGCAAGGGACTTTGCAAGGCCGGACGGCGCATCTTTAGCAGGATGATTCTGGATGGCGCCAGCGCGGCTATCTTCCTGTTAACCGGAAGAGTTAACAACTTCAGGGTGGTAATAAAGGCCCACGGAGAGTACCGCAAGCTCAAGGCCCAGCCCACAAGACAAGAGATTGAAACGTGGCTTAAGAACAATCCAAATATAAGCATATCAGGTATTTACGATGGATGTTTACCTGCAGCCGCCTTGGTTCATGGCAAAAAAACCTTTAGCGCTTTGCGGGGGAAAATAAAATAAAGTCGCTATATTTGGAGTTTAGATAAACAGTTGTAGCATGAAGATAATAATCGAAGGTGCAGGAGAAGTAGGAATACATCTTGCCAAAATGCTGGCTTCAGAAGCTAACGACATAACTGTAATTGACCAGGATCAGGAGCGCCTTGCAAAGCTGGCCATGACCGCTGACGTTGCAACCATAGAAGGCTCACTGTCTTCAATTCCCGCGCTCAAGGAGGCCAATGTAGAAAAGGCAGACCTTTTCATTGCCGTCAATCCCGTAACGCATCAGGACGTAAACGTAGTCAGCGCCCTGCTGGCCAAAAAACTTGGCTGCAAGAGGGTATGCGCACGTGTTGACGACGAAGACTACCTTCTCTTCGAGAACCGCTACCTGTTCACAGAAATGGGCATCGACATGCTGTTCTACCCGGAACGCATCGCTGCAACTGAAATCATAGACTCGCTTAAGCGTACGGCTTCTACGGATTCCATGGATTTCGCCCGTGGAAAGCTGCAGATTGCCGTTTTCAAGCTTGAGGACGACTCTCCCCTGCTGGACATGACCCTGAACGAATTCTCCAATGCCATGGGGCAAAGGGACGAGGAACTGGGCTTCCGCATCGTAGCCGTTTCCCGCGGCGACGAAACCCTTATGCCGGAGGCGCAGATGAAGTTCAAGTACCATGACCTTGTCTTTATCATCACCACCCGCGAAGGCATCAATCCCATCATGTCCTTCCTAGGCAAGAGCAATATAGAGGTTAACAACCTGATGATTCTGGGAGCCACCCAGATTGGCAGTATGGTAGCCAAGGGTTTGAGCAAGACCCTTGAGAACATCATGGTCATCGATACAGATAAGGCAAAATGCCTTGATCTGAGCGAGAAAACAGACGATAACGTGCTGGTTATCAACGGTGACGGCCGAAACTCTGACTTCCTGCTGGAGCATAACATTAAGGACTACGACGCCTTTGTAGCCGTAACTGACAACGACGAGGCCAATATTCTGGCCTGCGTGGTTGCCAAGAAGTTCGGCGTGCCCAGGACAGTGGCCCAGGTAGAGAACCTGGAATACATCCAGCTTGCAGAGGACATGGGCGTAGATACTGTCATCAACAAAAAGCTTATCACGGCCGGCAAAATATTCAAGATGACCCTTAGCAACAAGGTGCGCTTCATCAAATATATGAGCGGCACCCAGGCAGAGGTTCTGGAGTACATCGTATCCCCCGGGAGCAAGATTACACGCGCTCCGCTTATGGACCTGAACTTCCCGGAGAATGCCATCATCGGCGGTATAATTAGAGGCAACGAGGCCTTCATCGCCGTTGGATCGACCAAGATTGAGGCATACGACAGAGTTGCCGTATTCGCCCTTCCTGACGCCGTCAAGGACGTCGACAGAATGTTCCGCTAATGGCCAGCTACCTGCAAATAGAAAACATAAGTAAGTCTTACGGACCAAAGATCCTCTTTGAGAACATAGGCTTCAATATATCTGAGGGCGATAAAATCGCCCTCATTGCACCTAATGGCACGGGCAAGACATCGCTGCTGAAGATCCTGGCCGGAAAGGACAAATCCGACTCGGGCGGCAAGATCACCTTCCTTAAGGACATACGTATATCGTTCCTGGAACAGGAGTACGATTACGACCCGGAACTACCTATTACAGAACAGGTTGCAATAAGTGCAAAGGGCTTTCTGGACAGCATCGGACCAGAAGAGCGGGAAGAGTATTGGCAAAGGTTAAGGGAGCACCTTAGCAACTTCAGCCTGACGGACGGGACGCAGCAGATGAAAAACCTGTCCGGGGGTGAAGTAAAGAGGGTTGCAATTGCCCAGATGTTGGCCACAGAGGCCGATTTCTACATTATGGACGAGCCCACCAACCATCTGGACACCGATGCTATCGAGTATCTGGAATCCTTCCTTGGCCGGTCGCGGTGCACGCTGCTGATGGTTACGCATGACCGCTACTTCCTGGAGAGGGTCTGCAACATTGTGATGGAACTGGACCACGGGGCTGTCTATACATATCGGGGCGACTACGAGAACTATCTGGAAAAGAGGCAGGAGCGTATAGACAATTACAATGCAGAGACGGACAAAGTGCGGAATATCCTGCGCCGTGAGCTTGAATGGATGCGGAGCACGCCCTGCGCCAGAACGGGCAAGGCCAAGTATCGCAAAGATGCCTTCTACCGCCTTCAGGACAGGGCCGGAGCCGTTTATTCTGAGTCTCACCTTAACCTTGATGACGTTGCCGGAGCATCACGCCTTGGCACCAAAATAATCAACTGCAAGAACGCATCCTTCTACTACGGCGGCAAATGCTACCTGAAGAACTTTACCTATAACTTCCAGAGGTACGAGAAAGTTGGTATCGTCGGCCGCAACGGTGCCGGCAAAACCACCTTCCTGAACCTGCTGCTGGGCCGTTTCGACCCCGACGATCCTGGCGAATTCTCCGGCGTAATAGAGCGCGGAGAATCCCTGAACGTGGGTTATTACACCCAGAAGGGTATCTCTTTCAAAGGAGACCAGACTGTGTTGGAAACCGTTGCCGATACCCGCCTGCTGAACCGCTTCATGTTCCCGCACGAGATGCTGAACACCCGCGTCAGCCGCCTGTCAGGAGGCGAAAAGCGCCGTCTTTACCTGCTGACCATCCTTATGCAGCAGCCCAACCTGCTGGTTCTGGACGAGCCTACCAACGACCTTGACATAGTTACCCTGAACGTGCTTGAAGAGTACCTGAAGGAATACCACGGTACACTTATCATAGTTTCGCACGACAGGCACTTCCTGGACCGCCTTGTGGACCATCTATTTGTTCTTTGCGGGGACGGACAGGTCAAGGACTTCATAGGCAGCTACACCCAGTACCGCACCTTCCTGAAGGATATGGAGGCAGAGGCAAAGGCTCCCAAGGCATCCGCAGGTGACGACTCTCCCAAAAAGGTAAAGACCGTAACTGCAAAACTATCCTTCAAAGAGAAGCGTGAATTCGAGCAGCTTGAGGCCGACATTGCCGCCCTTGAAGCAGAGAAGGCCAGTCTCACGGAGCAGATAAGCAGCGGCACTCTCCCCTACGACAAACTACAGGAAGCTTCGCAGCGCATCGGCGCCATTAACGAAGACCTGGACATGAAGGAGATGCGCTGGCTGGAGCTCTCTGAAAGAGCCTAACCCCTAATTAAGAATAATCTCGTAAGGCATCCTGGCATAGAAGCGCTGGTCTGTAGCAGCCCTGCACCAGCGTTTAAGCTTGTTGCCTATGGCCTGCAAAGGAGTGCCGGCAAAGACATCGCTGCCCGTTCCAAGCTGCTCTGCGCTGAATGAATCAAGAAGCTCGTCCAGGAAGGTGGTTTCAAGAGTAGGATAAGTCTGGATGTTCCAGGCCTGAAGCTGCGGATTCCCGGCAATGGAAGCAGCATATTTAACGGCATCCATCAGCGTGCCGATCTCGTCCGTAAGACCTATTTCCAAAGAGGCGGCACCGGTCCAGACGCGTCCCTGGGCGATATTGTCCACATTGTCGGGAGTCATGTTCCTGCCCGTTGCAACTGTATTCACAAAAGCGGTGTAAATATCCTCTATCTGAGCCTGCAGGGCCTCTTTTTCCTGTGCGTCGAGCGGAGCAAGCAGACCGCCGTTATGGTTTGAAGAGCCTACGGTAACCACATTCACATGAAGTTTATTCTTTACCGTACGGCTGATATCCGGAATCATTGCAAATACGCCGATGCTTCCGGTAAGAGTGGTCTTGTCCGTGAAAATATGGTCGCAGCCGTTTGAAATCCAGTATCCGCCTGAGGCTGCGTATGCGCCGTAAGATGCAATGACGGGTTTTTCTGCCTTCAGGAGGTCCAGTTCCGTCTTGATCTTATCAGAAGCAAGTACGCTTCCGCCGGGAGACGCAACCCTAAGCACAACAGCCTTCACGTCAGGATTTTCCCTAAGGGCAGCAATGGTGGTAGCATAGGCGTCACCTGCGATATTGGCCTCGTCCACGCCTTCTACAATGTCTCCGCTGGCAACCAAAACTGCAATCTGGGGGCCCTTGGGAGCCACTGCCTTGGGAGAGCGCAGCTTAACATATTCGGGCATGGTAACATAATGAACCTTACTGTAGTCTGTTGTTCCTGCAAGTGTGGCAATCTTTTCCTTCAGCTCGCTTCTGCTAAGGAGGGCATCGGCAAGATTGTTATCTACCATCGACTGGCAAGTATTAAGTTTAAGGTTGTTTACAAGATCCTCGAACTGCTCTACGGTAATGTCCCTGCTGTCGCAAATATCCTCTGCTATTGACTTCCAGATAGAGCTGATCATTTCTTTGTTCTGGAGCAAGTTCTCCGGGCTGGGCTCGCTCTTAATGAACATTTCCCCGGCAGATTTGAATTTGCCGTGACGGATCAGCTGTACATTGACGTCCAGCTTGCTTAGAAGGTCTCCAAGGAAAATAAGCTGGGAAGACACGCCGTTAATCTGGGGGCCTGCGCCATGGTTAGAACTAAGATAAATCTTATCTGAAACGCTTGCAAGGTAGTAGCTTCCAAGTGTAGGGAATTCACAGAAGGATATAACAGCCTTGCCGCTCTTGCGGAAGTCCGCCAGGGCACGGCGCAATTCTTCTACCTGGGCTATGTCAGCGCTAAGACCGTCAGGCTTGATGAAGATAAAGCTGATATAAGGGTCTGATTCTGCTTTCTTAATGGACTTAACGGCGTCCCAAAGGGTGACGGACTGAACCATCCCACCCTGAACAAGACCGTCAACGCTTGCCGCTTGCTTCTTTTCTATAACGGAAAACTCTGACATATCCAGCTTAAGCACGCTTCCCGGGAGCAGGGCCGTCTTTGTGGTCTCCATGGAAAAGAGGCTTCCGATAAAGGTGATAAACAGGATAAAAGTAAGTATTCCGGCCACAAAACAGCCTATAACTGCAGCAAGCAGCATTTTAAGAAAATCTTTCATAGCATCAGGATTGTGAATCATACAAATATACAAAGAATAATTGGTATATTTGCACCGTAGAAAGATTTTTAAGATATGGCACAGAAACCATCAATCCCCAAGGGGACGCGGTAGAAATTGACAAAAATTTAGGGGTTATAGTGCTTATAATCAGCGAAATAGCAAATTAAAAAAGCGTCTATTTCTGTCAATTTTTAGGCCCTTACCCTGCGAAAAATGGGCGCATAGTGGCGCATATTGGTAGAAAAAGTAGTATTTTTCAGCAAATAATCAGCAAAACAAAGGTGTGTTACTATGGGAAAATCTACGTTACGACTGGACACGCGCCGGCCACTTAAGGACGGCACGTACCCGGTGCAAATCAAAGTCGGCCACGGCACTAACCTGTACCTGGCCACCGGCATTTATCTGGCACCGGAAGACTGGGACGCACGGCTACAGGTCTGCACAGGCAAAGCCGCCCGCCGCATAAACAATATACTGGGTACCCTGCTGCTGCAAACCAGTAACCGCATCCTGGAGCTGCGGGAAACCGGCCAGTTTGGAAAGCTCGCGCCGGCCCAGCTGCGGCAGATGCTTACTAACCTGGACTTGACGCAGCCCACTATCGGCGTGCCGTCTGTGGGCGACTATATCGACAGGGTGCGCGCCCTTAAGACGGCAAATACCCAGGTGTCCTATAAGACGACGCGGTACCGGCTTTCCCTGTACTGCGATCCGGACACGCTGCGGTTTAGCGACCTTACGTACGTCTGGTTTGAAGCGTGGATAAAGCAGATGGAAGACGACGGCCTAAAGCGTAACACGGTGTCCAAATACCTTAAGGTGGTAAAGACCGTTATAAAGTACGCGGAAGACGACGGCGTACAGGTAAACCCGGCCTATAAGAAAGTGGACAGCCGGGCCGAAAGCGACACGCCTATGCGTAACTTGCCGGTGCAGACGCTGCGCCGTATCCGGGATACCGAAATAAAGGGTAAGACGGCCTGGTATAAAGACGCGTTTATGCTCTCTTTCTATCTTATCGGCATTAACCTGGCAGACCTGCTGGCCCTGCCTAAAGACGCTATCGTAAACGGTAGGCTACAGTACAAGCGGGCGAAGACTGGCAAAAACTACAGCGTGCTGGTGCAGCCGGAAGCGCAGGCCATTATCGACAAATACCCAGGCAAAACCCACCTGCTTAGCTTCGGCGAAAAGGTAAGCTGCTTTCGTATGAATTGTAACGACTTGCTGCGAAAGCTGGAACCGGGTCTAACCTGGTACTGGGCGCGCTATAGCTGGGCTAACTATGCTGTGGACTTGGATATACCCAAAGACACGATAAGCGAAGCTATGGGCCACAAACACGGCAGCACGGTTACCGGTATCTACATTAAGTACAGCCAGGACAAAGCCGACGCGGCTAACCGGCAGGTGCTGGACTACGTGGCCAGCGACCGGGTAATATAAAACCCGCGCTGGACTTCACAGCCGGGCGCGGGGTTGCACTTTTAACAGAAACGGTTTGTTAAAACTTGCGCTTTAGGTATAGGAATAGTAACCAAAGAATAATGGCTATAATACTGAGACCGCCGGCCCAGGCCAGCATCTTAGTAATCGCTGGCGTGTAGCGCATTTTCACTTCGCGGTCTATGTACACAGGCACGCTTACGCTGTCGCGCTGGTGTATAAACAGCGTGTCGCGCAGGTACCTGTACACCTGTACGGTGTCGTGGGCCGTGCGGGTCTTGTAGATATACTTTTGCTTGTACACCGTCTGGCCCTCTACGTACACGCTGTCGCGCTGCACCAGGGTGTCGCGGAAGTGCTGCACTACGCGCAGGGTGTCGTGGGTTACGGTGTTGTGGTAAACGGTATCGTGTACGATCTGCGGCAGCTCTACCGGGATGCCGGGCCGTACGACGCTGCACCCTGCCACTGCCAGCAGCAGGGCGCAGCAAAGTAGGGTGGTTAGTCGTTTCATATAAATACTTCGCTGGTTCTTTCCAGCAGCAGGGCGAAGCTGCCGCACACGAAGTACAGCACCTTAACCCACCACCGCTGCGGGTAATTCAAATCTACGGACGCGGTACGGTCGCGCTTATAGTTCAGCAGCCAGGCGGCTTTATGGGTCGCCCACTCACGAAGCAGCGAAGCCGTGCTGCGCTTTTGAAGCGGCAGACAGCTGGGATGCTTCGGCTTTGCATCGGCCAGAAAGTCGGCTACGGCTTTCCGGTTGTACCGGTAGCTGTTCGGGATATGCACGTTACCGGTAGTAAACGTTACGTCTTTAGGGTCTATCATAGCTACTTTGTGTTAAGGTAGTTAAGGATGCCGACGAAGTGCAGCTGCACGATAGCGGCGCGGCCCTCTGCGGTCAGCAGGTAGTCCACGTCCTGCCGGTTATCCTGGAAAAGGTTTTCGGTAAGGACTGCCGGGCATTTGGTTTCGCGGCAGATCGCCAGCGACTGTACCCAGTATTTCTGCGTGGCCAGGGGTTTGCGTACCTTAAGGCCCTGCGCGGCGGCAGCATCGGCCAGACACTCTGCCAGCCGTTTGCTGTTCGCGCTGGCGTTCTGGGCGACGTAGCCAGACCAGCCGCGCGCGGTAAGCCACTGGCCTTTGCTGCCGGCGGCGTTATTGTGTATGGAAACCAGCAGCACGTTAGCCGCGCCCAGCTGGACGCAGATATTGTTTACACGCTTTACGCGGGTATCTGTGCCTTTGTTCAGCGGCACGTCCCGGATTTCCGGTACCAGCAGCTGCGCGTCATAGCCGGCAGCCTTTAGGCGTTCCACCAGTGCGGCGGCTATGTCGCGGCAGTATTGATATTCGCGTAGCCGTCCGTCCGGGCTGCGCTTGCCGGGCGTTTCCACGCCGTGGCCGTTATCTACTAAAATCTTCATAGGGCGTTACTTCTTTACGTACATAGGGCAAAACTGGCCGGCTTTGTAGTGGCAGATACCCTTACCACGGTAGGCGCACACTTCGCTGGCGCAGGTGCTTTCCAGTTCGTCCGGTTCCACCGGCACCGGTTCGGGTTCCGGTTCGGGCGCAGGGATAACGGCGCGGGCCTGTTCCTGCTGCTCAAACAGGACGGCGGCCACCAGCTTTGCCAGGTCGTCTTTGTTTTCGATAATTACGCTTAAGGTCTTTTCAGCCTTGCGCAGTTCTTCTTTCTGCCAGCTCTTTTCGCGCACGCTCTTAAACTCGCAGAAGATGCAGTAGGCCGCCCACAGCATAGAAAACGCAGGCACCGGTATAAGGACACAGGCCAGCAGGTCTATGCAGATAAGCACGATATACGGCCCAAAGTATTTGCGGGCCTTTTCGCAGGTCTTCTTAAATCCCTGGCTGGTGGTGGCTTCGCCGCGCGCTCTGGCTTTCTGTACGCCGCTAATAAGGTCGATTAGCATAGCCAGCAGCAGCGCGGCGGTTGTGGCTACAATTAAGACGACGTGGCCGTACAGGTGGCTTGTGTAGTTCAGTATTGCTTCATTCATCTTTAAGGACGTTTATACAGTTCGTAAATAATTTCGTTATTCTGTGCTTCGACGGTTACCAGGTAAGCCCGCGAAAGGTACTGTACCAGGTCAGTGTCCAGCGCGTCGCTGCGAAGCACTACCAGCGGCTGCGGTTTGTCGTCAGTAGTCGCCATCCCTTATACGCTTTAAGGTTATTGTTTTCTGCTTATATTGGCTGCGCAGGCATACTACTTCGTAGTGGCCTTTAATGTAGATATACTGCCACGCCTGCGGGCTTATCATACCCAGCACCTTTACCCGGTTGCCGTATTCGTTGGACTGACGCAGCAGGCCCAGGTAGCTGTTTATGCTACAGATAGCGTGGCGTACCTGGCGCAGGTCAGTGGCGGCGTTAAGCCGGCGTACGGCCACGATAAAATTAGTAAGGACGCGGTTACAAATGTAGGTGCGGCCCGGCTTTATTATCATACCGGTAAACTCCACGCCTTTGGCGTAGTGCTGTAGGTAAAATTTCTTCTCGTTAAGGGCCAGCCCATAGCCCGCCAGCAGGGTGCGTATCTTCGGCACGGCGGCCAGCAGTACGGCTTTGTCGGTGTGGATCGCGTAGAAGTCGTCCACGTACCTGCCGTGGCGTTTTATGCCGATTTCTTCCAGGTACCAGTCCAGGGCGTTAAGCAGGAAGTTTGCAAACAGCTGGGCAAACAGGTTACCTATGGCTACGCCCTTGCCGGGGGTGTTTGTGAAAAAGGATTTATGCGCTGGCAGGAAGTCCCAGAAACGTGCCGGGCTGTGCCGTTCGCAGTTCTTTTCCGGTTCGTGCAGCACCACCACGCGGCAGACGTACCGCAGGTCTTCGCGGTCTGGGCCGTCGTAGTGCTGGACTATAAAAGCATCCACCAGGCTGGCCAGCATCTTGCGGTCGATGCTCATAAAAAAGCCCTTTAAGTCCAGTTTCATAACCCAGCAGTCGCGGGTATAGTTCTGGCTTTCTTCGCGCAGGTCTGCTTCCAGCATCTTAATGCCGTACAGCTGGCCTTTGCCCTTGCGGCAGTTAAAAGTACGCGGGCTAAATATCTTTTCAAATAAAGGCTCCAGGCGCAGGGCCATATAGTGATGCACTATACGGTCTTCAAAAGAAGCGGCAAACACTTCACGGTAGCGCGGGCGTGTAACGACAAAGCAGATAGACTTACCAGGCAGATAGCTGCGGGTGTTAATGCGATCGCGCAGCGCGATTAGCCGCGCTTCGTAATCCATTTCGTACACCACCGCACTGGCTGTTCTCCGCTTCCGTTTACGGCAGTCGTAGTACGCTTCCAGCATATCTACCAAAGTAACCATCTATCCAAAGTATATTTTAGATTTGTCCATAAATCCTGTTTCCGTAAGAAGTGCTGAAACCGCGCGCACCCTGTTCCTGTTGCTGGCCTTAGTGTTGTTGTTCATATTGCCGTTGTTGAGGTTCAAGTTCCAGGCGTTCGTCGCGCTGTACTCTGTAAGGCTCGCAGTCTGCGCCATATTGTCTTATTCTTAACCGGTAATGGCGGTATATGGCCCATTTATTACGGAAAACGCACGCTCAGCGGGTCGTAACCCGGTCTGGTTCTGGCGTTACTCACTGTCGCCCTTACTGGACGCGATTAGTGAGTTTTTCCACGCTGTACACTGCTTGCCGATAGCGTCCATAAGCTCTACTATCTGTGCGTGCCGCCCTTTGCTAAGTATCCATTTCTTTTCGCCAGCCTTTCGCACTAAGGTTTTAAGGGTTTCAAACTTAACCTGGAAAGCCACCAGGTAACCTATGCGCGTTTCCCTGTCGCGGTTCATATAGGCCGCCGCTATATCCTGGATTAGGTCTATGGCCAAATCGTGCATTTTGCCACCGACGCTGTATTTGTACTGCCGGGGAAAGCCCGGCGTAATTTCCAGGATATGATCTAACAGGGCGTTAGCGTCTAAGTATATCCGGGTGCTGGAAACCAGCTTAACTTTGTTTGCCATAAAACCTTAGTGCTGCTGCTTTGATACGGCTAACGCCGTATCTTAAAGGTTAAAGACTGACTACTAACTACTAAGAAATAAATGCTGAAACCGCGCGCACCCTGAGCCTGAGGCTGGCCTTAGCGTAGAAGCTCATAAGGCCGCTGCTGAGGTACAAGCTCCAGGCGTGCGTCGCGCTGGACTCTGTAGAAGTCCAGTACCAGGTTTCGGCCAGCTGCTGCGCGCCAGTGATAAGGCTAAGGGCGTAGTTAATCTTCGTCATATTGGCGTAGATCATCATCATTTCGCCCAGAGACGGTAACCACCACTTGCCGGCGGTAAGGCCGTAGCCGTTCGCGTTGGTGCGGCTGTAGGCAGCGCAGAAGCCGGGGGCATAGCTGGCACCCTGGCACTGGGTCTTCTGTATCTGGGCTGCGGTGTTGGTCTTACCGGCCCAGTCGCTGTACGCCGTTACGCGGTCGCTGGTGGTAACGCCGCCACCGCTGACAGCTTCGGAAGACCACAGCAGGCCCGCGCTGTCGCACTCCGTTGGTGCGACTACCAGCAGCTTGCCGCCCTCGACGACCACTACGCCGTCTGCGATTTCGCCGGCAGACTGCTGGGCCGTCCATTTGTGCGGCTTGTACATAATAGGGTAATTGTCGCTTTTGCGGTGGCACATAATAAATATGCCGTCCTCGATCGCGTTAAGGCTCATACCGCCCAGCAGGGCCGCTTTGAGGTTATCCAGGGTAATAAGCGTAACGTTACCCTGCGCGTCCGTCATAGGGAATTTTTGGCCGCTGGCCACCGTGGTAACAGTAGTCTGCGCCGATAGTTTTTTGGTTGTACGTGTCATAAACTTATAAGTTTAATGGGTTGTTTCTTTTACCAATCGCGCGGGAATTTGTACATAAGCCACGCGCCGTAATAAGTGGTGCTGCCGACAGTCCGGGTAAGTTCTGGTACCCAGACAAATTCGACGCTACAGTTAGGCTGGCTGTTATCGTAACTATCGGCACCGTCTAAGGTGTCGTTTCGGTCATAGATAATACACGGCTTCGTATAACGGTAGCTGGTGCCGTTCGGAGTATAGCAGTAACTTACTTTTATCTTAACCTTGCCGCTAAGCCACTTCATCCTAACGACGTGGCCACTATCATAAAGCTGCATAGTCGGTAGGTAAATAGTGCAGTCGTTAGAGTTAATGCAGATTACGTGGCCCTCTGTTCGCGTAAGTGTGCGGGACGTTACGCCGGTACCGATAATCGTATTTCTATACGCCAGACCTACCAGCGCGCCGCCATCCATCTGTATAGCCACGTTTTCGCCGCCGTTACGCGCCGATACCAGCAGGGCGTAATTAGTGCCTAAGCCCCAGTAGTTATTATTGTCGTGGTTCTCAAACCGGGCCACGGCACGCGCGCCAGAAGACGCAGGCAGGATATTACCGCCGATGCCGGCGAAAGCACCCATAGCGTCGTTACGGAAGATAATATACGCGTCGTTATCAAACGGCGTATTAGACAGGCCGTTACCACTAATAGTAAAGCCGGCAATCTTTCCAGACGTGGCGTTTATAGTACCGGTAACCGTTACGTTTTCAAACGTACCGGTTTTGCAGGTAACCGCACCGTTTTTAGCCTGGAAAAGGATAGCGTTATTAGCGTCGCGCATATCTATAGTTTCTACGCCCAGGTTCTTTACCAGTGCGTACTGCGCCAGCAGCAGTTTGGTGGCCACCAGGTCGATAGCGTCGCCCAGCTGCCACAGGCCCTGCGAAATGGCAGTGCTGCTGCCGGGGTAATTGCTGGCCGTTTTAACGTGCGACTTCTTACACAGGTAGTAATAGTCGTTATACAGCACTACGTCCAGCCACGCTTCGCCGACGGCACCCTGCTTAAAGGCGTAGCCCACGGCGCAGTCGCTCCAGGCTTGTGGCCCTCGCAGCACTGCGCCCTGGTCGCCTTTCGGCCCTGTGTCGCCTTTGCGTATAAATTTAACTACGCGTGTACAGGATGCGCCCATAGTCTTAGTCCCTTGCAGTAATAGTTACGGACACGTCGCCTGCCGCCTGCACGCAGTGCGCGCGGGTTACGGTGTAGCTGGCGTAAGGGGTGGTGCGGTCGCTGTTGAGGTACACGCCGGCAGCATCCTTAAGCACGAAGTAGAAAGTAGTGCTAAGGGCCTGCGTGTTCGTACCGCGCTTAACCACCACCGGGGTATAAACCACGGTGCCGTTACCGTTGGTATCTTCGGTAATAGCTTCGTCTTCCGGGTTCGGGTGTGGGTCAATGTCGAAAGGGTCGGAAGCGTCCATAACGCCCTGTATATCCTTTCCGATTTCGGTACCGCCACGGTACACCGTTACCCTAAATTCGCCGTAGGTGTCAATGCTGGACGCGGCCACGGTCAGCGTGCGCGCCGTCTGGCCAGAAATAGTTTCCCATCCGCTTGCGCCCATCTTTTCCCAGGCGTAAGTAAGGCCCTGCGTCAGTTCGTTACCGGACTGGTAGGCGTAGGCTTTCAGTATGCAGCTGCCGGATTTGTCGGTAATAACAAAGTTCTTGTTATCGCCGGCGGCGATCGTAACGCGGTAGCTGCTGCCGGTGGCCTGCTGGATAGGGATAGTATAGGATGCCTGGATAGTATCGGCCTGCGTGCCGTAGCTAATCGTGGCTTCCATCTTGATAACGCACGGCGCGAAGCCGGCCAGGGTTACCAGGTTCTTAAGGATTTTAATACCGTAGTAGAGCTGGTCGCCGCTGGGCGAAATTTTCTGGAAGTAGCCGGCAAACGTGCCGCTGCTGTTGGCACCGTTCCAGGTAATCTTCGTGCCGTTGAAATAGTAGTCGATAGCGTCCGGGGTGGCCACGCCCTCAGCGACACGCGAAGACGTGCAGACAAAGTACAGAATAGGCTGCAAAGTCTGGTAGTCCGGACGGATCGCGGTAACGTCCTGCTGGGTGCCGTCCCACTCCTGGTACAGGTCGCCGTTTGGACTCATAATAACGGCGGTGTAGGTACCGGCTTTGGATATAAATTTTATAGTCCTGGTTGTACTTGCGCTGCTCATAGCTTAATCTTCGTTAGCGGGTTCGGGGTCTGCTTCGTTTTCGTCAGTTCCGGCGGTTTCCGCGCCCTCTGCGGGGCTTTCTTCCTGCTGGGTGGGTTCTTCTACCTGCGCGCCGTTATCGTCGCCTGTAGCGGCGTTTTCCGGGCTTTCTTCCGGCTGCGGCGTGTCAATGATAAACCGGGGGTCGGTAGCCGTCGGCAGCGGGCGCACTACGGTGCCGTCCTGCTCCTGTCGTGCTTCGTGCGGCAGCAGGGCTATACCGCCGATCTGTTCCAGTGTTTCTTGCAGCTGGGTAAGCGGGCCAAAAGCCAGCATATCAGCCTGCCACAAAAGGTAATTGCCGTCTGTAACCGTGTTACGGTCTCTCATAAGCCCCAAAAAGGCGGCTACTTTGGGGTTTGCTTTAATGTAACGTGCCATAATTCCTATGCTTTAAGCGTTGTTATTTCATCAGTAATACGTTACCGTCGCCGTCCTCAAACCAGGACGTGCCGTTACCGTCTTCCCACGGTGCCAGCGGGCCGGGGTCTTTCACGTCCACGCCGATAACCGCGCCGTATAGCTCGCTCATAGCCCGCGTGGATATAGTGGGCGCGAAGCCGTGGGCCACCTGCGCGTAGCTGGCAGGGTTTCCGCTGGCCTGGTTCGTACCGATATACCACAGCGGCAGCAGGACGTTTTCGGGGTTTTCCACCGGGCCGTTTACGTCCCATACGTACACTTCGGGACAGACGGCCAGGATGCCGGCAGGGATATTAACCGGCAGCCCGCTTATTTCATATTCATACTTTGGCAGGCGGCGCACAAAGGCCACGATAGCCTGCGGGGCCGCGTCGGTCAGCGACACGCTGCCGGGGTTTCCGTCCGGGTCGTATTTGGCACGGCAGCGCAGCACCAGTTCGTCGCCCATAAGGGTGCGGTTTACGGTGCAGCTGGTGCCGTCGTTAGATACGGACAGCTCAAAATCGAAGTCGTCCTGGCCCACGGCGGTAAACGTTCCGTCGCTGCGCAGCACTTCCCAGACAAACTGCCGGTTAGCGGTGGCGCACTCTGCCGCGCCTACGCGCAGGCTGGCGTGTACCGTCTGGCTGTCGCCATCCACCAGCGGGTTATAAATAGTCTGGTCGGCTGCGTCCAGGAAAAGTTCGGGTATGTACGCCGTAGAGTTTCCGCACTTCACGATATGCGTAGCGTGGATAACGATAACCTGGTTAGTACGGTCGTCCAGGTATTCGGCGTAAAACTCCAGGGTAATAGGTATGTTCGGCTGGGCGTTTTTCTTTACCTTGATCCGGCCAGCCTGGCCGCCGCTGGTAGTAATTTCGTAGTCGGTGTTCGCGGCCAAAATCTGGGTGCGCACGCCGCCGATAATTTCGTACCACTTGACGTTTGCCAGCAGGGTGTTAATGTTGCCCGGCGTTACGATTTCGTCTTTGTCCAGACGGCTTACCTGCGGCTGCAAAATAAGCGGCGTTAGGGTATAGTCCGGGGTAAACTCGTCCGCGTCGCCGTTATAGTTCTGCTTGTCCGGTACGCTGCCGTCCACGGATATAGTGATATTCAGCTGTAACGGCTTAAAATTGAAGTCAAAGCGTCTTGTTTTCATATCGTCTAATACTCAAAATTTGCGGTGTCGGTAGCGGCGGGCTGGCCAGTGGAGCCGTCGCGCAGTGTAACGGTGGCCGTAAAGCGAAGCACCGGCGGGATATAGCCGTTAAAATCGCAGTCGTCCACGGTAAGGTCTATGGATTTGCCGATAATGCCGCCAGGCGCAGCACCTGCGCGCCGTAAGGCCCAGGCGTTATCGCTGGCCGTGCGCGGGTTTCCTTGCAGGTCTTCGCTGTAGCGCGTCCAAACCACGTCCTGCGGTAATATATCGTCCGTAATTACCATATTGTACAGCTTAGCAATAATGCGCAGCGTAACGGCGAAGCGGTCGGGATCAAACAAATAGTCGGTGTCGGCAAACTCTACGGTAAACTCCGGGTTTCCCTCTACCATAGCCCAGTCGGTGCTATCCCAGGCGGGCGCAGCCGTGGTGCCGGTAACCATACACCGCCACTTGCAGCCCAGGTACCAAACGTCCGAAGTTTCGTATATGCCGGTGGCCGGGTTAATATCGGCGTGGTAGTAGTCGGCGTTAGGGTCGTACGCGCCCCTGTCCACGTATTCGACGACCGGCTGGCCCTGGTAGTCTATACGTATCATATCCTGCACGATAAGGCCACGTGCATAGACGTAATCCTGGCCGGGTACTATCGGCAGGTCTAAGGCCAGCAGGAAGTCCGGTATAGAGCCAAACGTAGCACCGTAGTTTGTGCGGTCTATGATAGGCTTTGTAACGCCGGTATAGTGGGTAATACGCCCATCCGTGGAAGACAGCACTATGCAGCTTTGCCGGGTGGTGTCTGTCTGGTGTCCCCAGCGGGCGATCTTCATAAGCTCGCACGGCGGGTAATTCGTGCCACTGGGTACCTGGTTATTAGGGTACAGCTGGACTTCCAGGTAATTGCTGGCGGGGTTTACGCTGTTTACCCTAAACCAGGACGTGTACAGGGCCACGTTATTGCCCTGGCTGGTCATACCCAGCGCAGCTGCGCCCAGGTTGTTTACGATACCCTTTAGCACGCTTCCGGCAGATATGGCCGTAAAATAGCCGTCGTACTTGCTGTGCAGGTGCAGGCCATAGGTGCCGTTACCCAGGTCGTCTATGCTGTCTATCGTGTCGCACTCCGTCAGTATCTGGTCGCCCTCGATAGCGGACAGGCGGTTTATAATCAGCTCCACGGCTTCAAAGTACGTACGCACCCGGACGCTTTCAAACTCAGCGTTGCCCTGCGGGTCGATGCCCGCGCCGGTACCGCCATAGAGACTGCGCACGAAGTCGCCGTACTGGGCTTCGCCCTGGAAGACGGCCACGCCTACCGCCGTTAAGCCCTGCTGGAAAGTGATACGGCCAGCGGCCACGTCGTCGGCCACCTTAGACAGGAAGTAACCCCAAACCGGGCTGTTAGGCGTAATATCGTGGGCTACGTCAGCGTAGCCGGCCTTTACCTTTTCGGTAACGCTTTCCGTCGTAGGGTTGCCGGTTTCTGGGTCGATAACTTCCTTAAGCTGGGTAAGGTATTCGTACCCTGCCGCGTCGATAGTGATAGCGTCCAGGGCCGGTTTATTAGCGTGCGTGTGGCCGTCGCCGCTGGCGGGTGTGTCGCCGCCACCGGAAACGTTTACCACGGTGCTGCCTTTGCCGCTGGTACCAGACGCGCCCAGCTCGCGCAGGCGTTTGCTGCGGGGCCGGGGTTCGCGCAGGTTGGTAACCAGTGTAAATTCCTTTTCTGCCATACGCTAATCTGCTTTATCGTATTCGTCCGGGCGCAGTTCCACTATCGAAACTTCGGACGTATCCGCTATCGTGTCCATAACTTCGCCCTGCATTAAAAACAGCTTGTCGCCCTGGTTCTGCTCGGTGTACACCTTTAGCCCGCCGGTCGGCAGTTCGGCTTCGCCGCTAAGGGTGGTACGCCGCTGGGCATACTGACTATACAGGGTACCTATCAGCAGTTCTTCTGCCTGTGTAAGGCGGCCAGCCCTGGAAAGTCGCTTTACCTGCTGGCCGCTACCGGTGGCGAAATATGCACCGCGTGCCGTGGGTACACCGTCTTTGTGGGTGCCGCAAATCGTATCAAATTCGATACTTTCTTTGGCGGCGGCGTTAATCTCTGCCTGGTACTCCACGTCGTCGGTGTTTACTTCCATATCAAACTGCTGGCGGTTCACGATTTCAAACTGCGGCAGCTTAAACAGGATTATGCCGATTTTCTGCCACAATCCTTTAGGGTTCGACGTGCTGCCGCTGGTCGGCAGGTTAGTGCTGCCGTCCGATATGATCCAGCCAGACTTCCGCACTTCCAGCCAGATTTTGCCGCCCCTGGTGCTGGACGGGAACGGCACGTACTGGCCGTCGTCGCACTCTTTAAGCAGGGTGGTAACGCTCTTAGTGTAGGTGTTCTTTCCGGGCCGGTTCACTTTCCAGCCCATAACACCGCAGCTGTCGCCGTCGTTTTTCTTATCCCAGTAGCACATATAGCCCCAAACGTCCGGGGCTTCGTCGTCATTAGGCCGGTACACCTGCCAGCTGCCGTAGGTGTCCGCAAGGGTCTTTACAGGATAATTACTTACGTCCTGCCCTACGATACTGCGATTAGTCCAGCAGTACACCGTATTGGAGCCGTCCGGCTGGAATTTAAGCGTAACAGGGATATACACAAAATTGCCCCTTTCCTGCCACTGTTTGTACCAGTCTTCCTGCTTCATACCTTTCATAAGGTTGCTGGCACTCTCAAACGGATTAAACCGGCAGTCCATCAGCATAGGCAGGGTAACACGCAGCAGCAGGTTACCGGCTTCGTCCACCGGCGGTATCCATACCTTTTCACTGGTAAACAGTTTACCGCCACAGGCGGCCAGCGTGCCACCCAGTACGGTATCCAGGTTAGTACCAAAATTATCCAGGCTGGTAATACCTATACCCTGTAATCCGCGTACCTGCCAGCTTACCGCAGCACTGCTGCTGTCAAACCAGCCACCGCCGCCGGTAGCGTAGCCGTGGTAGGCAGTCCACATAACGGCGACGCCCTCGCTTTCCTGTCCGTCGTTTTGTTCGACTATCTTAAAGAATTTGATACCGGGCGCGTTAAGGGTGGCGTTTTTGCCGTACTGCTGGTCGCACAGCCACAGCGTAAACCCTGCGTCCGTAGCATCAAACCAGTCGTGCATATCGGTACTGTAGTGGAAGCTGACGTACTGGCAGTGGGTATTAGGCGAAGTGGCCATACTGGTATTATTGACGTTTACCAGGTTCTTATCCACTTCTTCCAGCCAGCAGTCTTCTGGGCCTTGCTTACCGCCCTGCGCGTAGGTATTCCAGGTAATTTTTACGTTATTGGCCACCTTGTCGGTACCCATAGTCTGGCTGTCGCCGTTCCACTCGATCTGCGCCTGGCTGGCCAGTGTGTATAAGCCGTTAAGGTCATATACCCAGATACGACCGTTACGCTGCACCATACGCAGGCCCAGGGGTAAAAATATACCCTCGATAACGTCTTTAAGGCTGCTGGCTATACCGTCTTCGTCGTAGAAATTATCGCTGCGTACGCGCAGCGCGCCCAGGGTTAGTTTGGCACCATTGAGGTAAGACGAAATTAGCGACTGGTCGATGCTGGTAAAGTTAATCGTACTGCGGCTAAGCGCGTCCGAAACGACCGCGTAAACTGTCTGCATTTCTGCTAAATTATAGCTTAGCCGGTCAAATATACCGAAGTCCGAAAAGGTCAGCGAAACCGGGTAATTTGCCGCCCTTTCGTAGGGTTCTTCGTAAAATTCCGGATCCAGTGCGCCAGACCAGTACAGGTATCCACCCCTGTAAACGTCCATACGTATAGCCCCCACTTCGATAGTGTACAGGTCTTCGTACGTCCGGTCGCCGGGGCTTTCCACGCGGATAGTAGCAGTAGAGCCGCACAGCACTTCTTCTTTGTCGGCTTTCTTCCACTCTATTACCAGCGGCTCGCGGGCTTCAAAGGTCAGCGGGCCGACGGAAGCAAACGGCTGCGCTGCTTCCTGTAAAATTTCTACCCGCCAGACTATGCCGTGCTGGCTAAGAAATTCGCCTGCATATCGTAACTGCTTTGCCATCTTAGCTGCGTTTCCTTAAGTCCGTTTCTTTTTCCAGGATACCTACCAGGGTACGGCCCGCTATTTCAAACCTTACCTTGCCGCTAAAACCGTCGCTGGGTTCCAGCATACCGCGCAGTTTGTCCAGCGGGGCCACCACTTCGGGGTTATTGCTTGCGCCGGCGTATTCGCCAAACATACCCAGCGTAGGGCCATAAGCCAGGCCACCGTCCGCAAACTTCGGGATAGCCAGAATAGCAGCTATAACGCTGGCCACTGCGGCGATAGCCAGGATAGGGCCGATATAAGGGATACTGGCCTGCGAAGACGCAGCACCGGAAGCGGCCACGGCCATATTAGTATTAGCCAGCGCGATATTAGAAGCCATAACCGCCGCGTTAGTGGCGATCTTCGACGTACCGGCTGCGGTCTCTGCGGCAGCTTCCGTAGTAACGGCGGCAGTTTCTGCGGCCTTTGCGGCAGTGTGCGCCGTAGTCGCAGCGTTCAGCATTTCGATAACCGTAATAACGGCCTTTATGCCGTCCACCACGCTAAAGAAAGCGTCGATAATAGCGGTTATCTTTTGCCAGGCGTTACCGTTACCCTCTAACGCGTCGGTAACGTTCTGGATCGCGTTACCTATGCCCTTGATACCGTCCCAGGCGTTACGGTAGGTGTCGATAGACTGGGCGCAGACGCTACGCCAGCTTTCGTACGTAGCTATAAGGGCTTCTATGTCGGCCCGCTGCTTTTCGGTTACCGGGTTGTTGAGGTCGGCCAGCTGGCGGCGCAGGCTGCGTATCTTTTCCGTCAGTTCGTCAAAACCGATACTGCGGATTTTCAGCGTAAATTCGCGGTTACCCAGGCCGGAAATATCGTTTACTTCCTGCTGGGCTTTGGCTATGTCGATGCTGCGCTGTATGGCACTGCGCTTTGCTTCCAGGGCGTTAATCGTCTGCTGTATGGCCAGCACTTCGTCTGCGCTGGACTTCTTTTGCAGGGCCGTATAGGCGGCTATAGCTTTATCCAGCTTTTCGATGCTGTCCAGCTGGCTAAAGTCTTCCGGGATATTAGCCGCAGCAGTAGCAGCATCCCAGGCGGCCTTTAATTCTTCCAGCGCGTCGATCTGTGCCTGTATGTCGGCGCGTTCGGCGGCGGTGGCCGTGTCCAGCAGGGTACGGTAGTAGGCCAGCTTCGCGTTAAGCTGGTCGTAACTCTTAAGCTGGTCGTTAGGGATGCCCAAAATACCGGCGTTCTCGCTGGCGGCTTTGAGACGTTCCAGGCGGGCTATTTCCGCGTCTATTTCGGCTATCGTGGCACCGTGGGCGTACTCGCGCTTTTTGCGCTGGTAGGCTATTTCCGCGTCTATGTCTTTAAGGCTGGACAGGTACGAAATAGATACCGGCCTTTCCATAGTGGCCTGTAGCATTTCCATTTCGGCTATCTGCGCGTCGATGCCTGCTATATCTTCCGCGCTGGCGGCCTTGCGTTTTTCGCGCAGGTAGTCCAGGGCTTTGGCCACGTCGTCCAGCGTCTGGATTTCTGCCGGCACGGCAGCTGCTTTCTGGGCCAGCTCTATTTCGTCTTTCTTGCGCTGCCAGGCGATTATCTGCGCCTGGATCGCGCGCTGTTCTGCGGTGTCTGCACCGGTCAGCTTCTTTTTGTATATTTCGATATTGTCCGAAAGTTCCTTTAAGGTTTTCGGATCAGCGGTAAATTTAGCACCACCACTGCCGGACTTACCCAGCCCCTGCATATCTTCCAGCACCTCTTTGCGGGCTTGCAGCTGCTGGTTTTCGGCCTTAAGGCGCGCCAGTTCTTTGGGGTCAGTAGTAGCCGCGCCGGCTTTCTCATTAGCTTCTAACTTCGCCTTAACCTGGTTAAGGTTCATTTCTGCTATGGCCACCTGCTTAGCAGCACCAGCGGCAGCGTCGCCGGCACCGGATACACTGGCCTTGTACTTTTCGGCGGCAGCGTTCACTACGCCCAGCTCTTTTTCCAGGGCTGCGTTATCAGCGGTAAGTTGGTTAATCTGGTCGGAAAGGGCCGTATATTCCGGGTTATCTTCGGTTACATAGCCACCCATAACCGCGCCAGACGACGAAGTACCATACGTCTTATAAACCTGGCGTTTGTCTTCGCCGGCTTCGGCCATACGCCGCATCTTTTCGGCGTTAATATGTATCTGCGCCGCGTTTTCGGCCATTTTCGCGTTAAGACTGGCGGCCTTAGCTTCAAAGGCCAGCTGGGTGGCGTAGTCTTTCGACTTCGTGGTAAGGGTGTCGTACCAGTCGGCAGCGGTTTTATGCGTACCGAAGATTTCGCCGTATTCGGTGTTAAGGTGGGCCACTGCGTCGGCAGTGTCCTGCTTCGCGCGGATCAGTTCGCCCAGCTTTTTTATTTCAGCGTCCAGGGCCGTTTTGACTTCGGCAAACTTGGACTTAAACGCGTCTTCCGCTTCGGCCAGCAGGTCGGTTTGTTCGGTCGCGTCTTCGCTCTTATTGGTAAACGCTTCGATAATGGCCGTAACGGCTGCGATAGCGATACCCACGCCGGTAGCTATCATAAGCCCACGCAGGGCGATTTTGAAAGCAGTAGCGGCGTAAGTGCCACTGCGCAGCGCGCCGTTAAAGACACGCTGCACGGCGGCGGCTTTGTTGGTGTTAAGGCCCAGCAGCAGCATAGCCGCGCCGCTGGCTTTAGCGCGGGTGGCCGTAAGTACCTGCGTAAGGTTAAGGGCCTTAAGTGTTTTGGTCAGTGTGGCTACACTATTTACAGTAATAAGGACGTTTGCCGAAAACGCCATAATAGGCGCAGCCGGGCGCATAATACCAGCAATAGCGTCGGTAATACCAGCAAACTGGTTCTTAAGTTTCTGTGCCGCCGCTTCGCCAGTACTGGCCATTTCGTTAAACGCCTGGTCGATGCTGCCGGCACTGTCGGCCATAATGCCGATATTTTCGGTAAACTTGTCGGCCTGTTCGCCGGTTAGCGAAGTGAGCAAACGCAGGGCGCGCGCACTGCCGAAAAGGTTACCGTATATCGTTTCGCTCAGTTCGCCGGTACTCTGGGCGTACTGGTTAATAGTTTGGTCTAACTCCTTTAAGAAGTTATCCAAACCACCAGCCGCCCGGATGCCGGCAGCGTCAAACTGGATGCCCATAGCTTCCGCAGCTTTAGCGGCTTCCGTGGACGGCTTAATAAGGGCCTTAAGGACAGCCGACAACTGCGTGGACACTTCGGCGGTATTACCGGTTACGCCGGTGCAGGTAGCAAATACCGCCATTAGTTCGTCGATAGACACGCCCAGCTGCGCCGCCGATCCAGCCACGGACGGCAAAGCGTCGGCCAGCTGTTCAAAGGTCGTAACGCCGTTTTTGGCGGTCATCTGTATTTTGTCCTGGATACTACCCGCGTCTTCCCAGGCCAGGCCGTAGTTTTTGATAATCGTAGCCGTTACGGTTACTGCCTGGTTGAGGTCAGCCAAACCGCCTATAGATGCTTTGGCGGTAGCTTCCAGGAAAGACAGCCAGTTATCTTCGGGGACACCGTTAGAAATTACCTGGTACAGACCGTTTGCCAGCTGGTCGCGTGCTATCGGTAACTCTTTAGCCAGGTCGGCCACCTGGCCTTTTAGCTGCTTGAAGCCCGCCGCGTCTTTGCCCGCCATCGTGTTAGCGGCGCGCATAGCTTTGGTAAACTGGTTGCTTTCGCCGGTAATCTGCTGGAAAGTATTATTAAGCTGGCTTACGGCATTGCTTACCTGTCCTATGGCCTGTACCGATAGGCTCCAGTCCATCATAGATTTGTTGAGCTTCTGGGCCTCAACTACGGACGCGGTAATTACCTGCTTCAAACCGTCAGCGTCGGCGGTTAGGGACTTAAACCCTTTGCCGTCGCCGTCCAGTTTGAAAGTAATAGATATAGTGCTTTTGCCAGCCATTTTTACTAATCCTCTCCTAAGCGGTGTAACAAATTCCTAAAGCGGTCGTGCTGCTGCTCTTTAGTGAGCTTCGGCGCGTCTTCGCGTGGTGCCTTTTGGCGATCCCACGGAAGCGGTAACAGTTTCTGCGGGGTTAGCTTACCTTTGACGTGCGGCTGTATTGTGATAGTGGCCAGCAGGCGCATACGCTCCCACTCTGCTTTACTGGCTTCGTCCTGCGATTTTCGCCAGCTTTCACAAACCGCTATAAATTCTTCCGGCAGCAGCGCGGCGAAGTCGTCGCGCGATAACCCGATACGGCCCAGTGCCAGGCCCAGCAGATCGTAGATACCGGCGGGCTTTACTCTTTTGGGGTGTCGCCCTCTGGTGCCTGCTGTACCGCGCCAGCTTCGGCCTTATTCCAGGCCGCCATTTCTTCCGGTTCGATGCTGTCGGCAAATTCCATCAGCGACAGGTCAAAGGGGATTTTTTCGCGGGCGCAGGCAGACTTCACGCAGCACCACAGGAAAGTAACCTGGTCGTTAAAACTGGCTGCGTCCATTTCGGTAATTTCCTTACCGGTCTGCTCCTTAAAGCGAAGCATAGCCCCCATAGTCTGGCTACAGGGGTATGCTTTGCCGTTAATAGTTACTTCTATCTTTGCCATAGAAAGACAGGTTACGAGTTCTCAGTGATCGCGGTTTCGTCCAGGGTGGTAGGCTCGCCGTTATTCTCCAGCTGGATGCTGTAGGTAGCGTCGTCCTGCGCCGGGTCGGTGCGCTCCAAATTGGCGATAACGAAGCTACCTTCCAGGTACGGCTGGTCGTCGCCCTCGCGTTCCATACACTTGACGGTTACAGGCGCGCCAGTCTTCCAGGCGGCCAGCAGCTCTTTGAAGCCGCTTTCGGTTTCGTCGTAGTGTACCAGTCCCTCTGCGGAAATGGAGATAGAAAGCCCTACCACGCCTTTCTGTTTCCACAGTCCAGCGGAAAGGGTCGCCGAAGCCACAGGCTTTACGGCGCGGTCTTTGGTCTCACTGGCAAACGTTGCGGTGTGGGTGGTGCAGTGGCCCACGGCCTTGCCGCCGACGTAAACCAGCATATCGCTACCATTGCAGTAGCCGGTGCGTGCAGTCTTTGCCATAATGCTTTATCTTTTAATCGGTTAAATCTTGACGTTAAACACTAACTGCTGTACGTACGCGTCGTCCTGCCAGGCTTCTTCGCTGTCCACCAGGGTGCAGCTGCGCATAACCAGCGTTTCGTCGTCGTCCTGTATGTCGCGCTTATTGTCCAGCGCGTCCCGGACGGCTTCGGCCAGCTCTACGCCGTCGTCGTAGTCTGCCGTAAAACAGATCACTTCGATACTGACGCTATCCGCGCCCGGCTGGCCCGCCTTGTTAGCGTTCTGTTCCAGGGACACCCGGCGGTAAAGGATATACGGAAGTACCGCGTTATCCACGGCCACCGGGAAAATCTTGTTACAGCGCGCCGACACGTCGGTGCTGTCCAGCAGTATTTCGCGGATAAGGTCGCCTGCGTGCAGGGACGTTTTAGATACAGCCATATTTCTTTGCTACTTTTTCGACGCTTCGGATAACTTCGTTATGCAGGTTTTCGGTAACGGTGCCGGCCACCTGGTCGCTGGTCTGCTTCATAAAGCCGTAGCGGCGCATACGCCCAGTGTAGTGGCCCTTGCGAAGCCGGTAAGTAAACCGGCGCGTATGCTTGCCTGCGTTCGACTTTGTGCGGCGTTCTTCCGTGCCGCCCTCAGCCCAAATTAGTATAGGCTTTTCCAGGCCCTGCCGGTTCTTATGGAAGCCGTAAGACTTGCCACCAGATTTGCCGGCTTTCTTTGTGCCGATTGTAACACGGAAGCCCGCCTGCTTCTTAAAGACGACTGCACGTACGCCGCTTTCCAGGTCGCGGTCTGTACGGATGCCGGTACTGCGTAGGTTGTTTACAGCTGTTTTGCGTACCTGGTTAGCTTCCCTGCGGAAACCGCCCTTTAACGCCTGTAACCTTTGCTTTGGCTCCATTTCAGCGAATAACCGCTGCAAATTGCTGTCGTCATACTGGAAGCCCATAACCTGCGCCTGCTACTCGTTTACCCTCACACACACCAAAGTTTTGTACCCTCTGTCCAGATTAGGGATTATGTTTGTAACCGTGTACAGGTTACCGCCCAGCTGCTGCACCCGCCAGTTTTCCGCTACCAGGTGCGCGTCGCGTATATTGAAGTCCGCGCCGTAGTCGGCGAAGTGTTCGCCTACTTCTTCGCTGCGGTGGCCACTCTGCTTTACCCTTTCGGCCCAGACCGTAACCGTGGGCGTATATGTTACGCGCTCGTTTCCGGATTTACTGGTAGTCCGCACAGGTTCCAGCAGGGTAAGCCGATATTTCATACGTCCCGCTTGCATCTTACTGCGCTTTGTCTTCCGCTAACTTTCTAAAGGGCTTGATTAGGGCCTGTAGTGTATCTGGCACTTCGCGCATTTCTACACTGGCGACGCTTTCGCGCTGGTTGTACCAGTGCGCGCCCAGCAGCATAATGGCCTGCTTAATCTGCACCGGGAAAGTCCCGCCGTTTATTTCGGTCAGTTCCGCTTCGGTGCGGTTCGTGTCGCGGATAACGGCAGCTTCCGCAGCATCTAAATAGTGCTGCAAAAGCGTGTCGTCTCCCGCGAAGTCGTCGGCCCTTACGTGTGCCTTAAACAGTGCCAAATCCACTACAGCCATAACCCTAAACTTTAGTTTGTGCTACGTCGATAGTCCACGTTTAGCTGTTAGCCACGGATGCTTCGCCCAGCAGGAAGGCTTCCGGGCGCAGGGTCTTGGTGGCGTAGTCGCAGTTCAGCACGAAGTCCACAGCGTCTTTGCGGGCCTGGCTGTACGGATCGACGATGAAACGCAGGGCGTTGAAAAGGCCCATAGGCTGGTAGCCCCAGTCGCCCAGGCCGATATACTCGGTAAGGGTGGTAATTTCCACCACCTTGTTACTTGCAGTAACACCCAGCGCGGCCAGCACGGTGGCTTCGTTGTTGGGGGTGCAGACGACCTTGTAGTGGATGCCGGAAGCCTGCGCGGGCTTGTCGCACTCAGCCCAGGTGCAGGTGCTGTCTGCATAGGTGGACTTCTTGTACGTTACCACGGACTTGCGCACCACGTTGCTGGTGTGGATAGGGAGACCGGCCAGCTTGCCGTCCTGCACCATCGGCACGAAGATGCCGTTAGAGTTGATAGGGGTACCCTCCAGGATAGCCTGCATAGATTTGGTCATAACCCAGCAAAGGTGGTTACCCTCAATACCGGTTTCCAGTACCTTTGCTTTCATACCGGCGTTAAGCTCGGTAAAGGTAGGCACTTCGTGGATCGCCACTTTGTCGGCGTAACGCTGGTCTTCGGTGCTGGGGCTTTCGCCGCCCTTTGCGATAATGTGGGCAAAGGGGCCGATAAGGTTCGTAGCACCGGCAGCCTTGCTAAGACCGAAAACGATCTTGTTAAGCAGCTGGGCCACGGCCTGCGGCATAACCTTTTTAACCAGCGTCTCGATAAGGCCGGCAGACTGGTTAATAGCCTGGTTGGTAACAGGGATAGCGATACCAATACGCTCCGGGCTGGCGGTCAGCTTGGAAAGGTCGATCTTGCTATCGGAAAGGGCCACGCCCTCGCCGGCGATGCTGGCTTCGGCGGTGTCGTAAATGGGCCAAACGAAATCACCCACCAGGCCGGTAGGCATAGGCAGGCCCACTTTGTGGAGAATAAAGCCCTCTACCAGCGGCTCGATGAAGTCCTGGACAGACAGGGGGATAATACCGCCGTTGTTAGCGTCGGCGACCATCATACCGGCAAATTCGCCCTCGCGGATAAGGGTAATTTCGGTCTTGCGGCCAGCTGCCACGTTCTCACGGATCAGCTTTTCTGCGTCGGCCACGGCGTTGGGATGCTCACGCAGGTGGTCAGCGGTGGCCGCCTGCATACGCATAGCAAGCAGCTGGTTTTCGCGGGCCAGGGCTTCAAACTCTTTGGTTTCGGCCTCGGTGCGCTCGCGCTGCTCGGTTTCGCACGCATCAGCAATAGCATTGATGCGCTCGCAGTTCGTCTGGTAGCGTTCTACCAGCTCGCGTACGTTTACAGTGTTTTTCTTCATTGCTGAAAAACTTTTGAGGTTAAACAAAAACTTTAGTATTAGCAGCGTTTCGCATTTCGCGCAGCTGCGCTGTTACTTTCTCTGTGTCCACTTTGGGGGGTTCGGGGTCTTCCGGCTTCGCGGCTTCGCGCAGATCGCGCGCAAACTCGCGGGCTTCTACGGAAGTATCCGGGTATGCCGGATCGGCTGCCAGGGTAAAGTCGTACACGCCGGTAACGGCCTTTACCGTGTAGGTAATGTAGGCGCGTCCGTCGCGGACTTCCACGCTGCGGGTTACAAACGCTTCGTCCCAGTAGTGGGTCGAAAACATAAAGCTGCACCCGGCCAGGTCGCCACGGCGCACCAGTTCCAGGGCCTTGTCGCCGTCGGCGGTGTTAGGCGCGTCAAACTCAAAGCTAACGCCCTGGTCGTCCACGGTATAGGTCAGCGTGCCGCTGCCGTTTTTAGAGCGCGCCAAAATCAGCTGGCGGTCGTGGAACATAGTAAATTTAATGTCGCAGCCGTCCAGCAGTTCTTTGGTAATGGCCGACGGCGCGATAATTTCGCGCGCTTCTTCGTCTTCGTCGCTCCACAGCGGCGCAGACGGCGTGTTAAACAGGATCGCGCGGCCTATGATAGTGCGGCTGGGTGCTTCGCCCTCTGCCGCTTCGCGCACTTGCAGACCGGCGCAGGTAACGACGACTTCGCGCCGCACCAGGTCGTTTTTATTCCTCTTTTCCATCGGTAGGGGTATTTGGAGCCGGGGCCGGGGCCGACAGCTCGTTAATGCTCTTAAGGTTCGCAGACACCAGTACGGTGTCGCCGCCATCTACGGCGGGCTTGTTTTCTTCCTGCCGCCACTCGTTTACAGTGTAGATGCCGGCGGCGATAGTATCAGCCTGGTACTTTACGCGGCTTTCCAGGTCGCAGGCGTACAGGCCGCGCCGGTCAAACTGTACCTTGCGCTTACCGTACATAGCCGGGCTAAACAGCTTTCTTTGCAGCTCGTTTTCAATCTTGCGCAGCAACGGGTTTAACGTGTTGCTAAGGAAAGCCACGTTAGCCATTTCGGCAGACTTGTAGTTATTGCTGGTGTCGTCGAAGACGAAAGACGGATGCACGCCAAAGAAGCGGCAAATATCCCTAACGGTAAACTTGCGGCTTTCCAAAAACTGCATATCCGTGCTGGACAAAGAAAGCTGCTTAAACTCTACCTGGCCAGGCAGACTTACGATACGTTCGCCGTGCCTAAACCGGTCGTCGATGCTTTCGGCTGTCTTTTCCAGTTCTTTGTCCTGGTACTCTCCAAAGCCGCGCACGCTGGTGTCGTTAGAGACGATCCCGCGCACGTTGCCACCGTTCTTAAAGCGGTCGTAGGTCTCAGCGTCTCCCACAGCGGCTATGTCCAGCGTAAGCCGGGCAAAGGTCAGCACGGAAATGCCTACCTTGCTGTCGTAGGTGGTAAGGCCCTTAAGGTGTATAATTTCGTCTTCGTCGTAGGTGCCGTAGATGCCGTTTACGGTGTCGCGTACCGTGTACGTGTCGCTTATCGTGTTATGGGCGACCGTACCGCGCCCGCACAAGGCCAGCCGGTCGAAGTCCATAGTTACAGGGCTGTAGATAGGCACGATATAAGCGTTACCGTCCAGCAGGATATTTTGTACCACCTGCACCCAGAAGTCGAAAGCACTAATAGCTACGTCCGGCTGGACGTTCAGCAGGTAAGACAGGCGGCTATCGCGGTCTTCCACGAAGATGCTACCTTTACGGCGCAAATACTGCACGTTGAGGTTAGCGACACTTTCGGCTACGAATTTCACGCAGCGGTACACCGTCGCCACGCATAAGGCCGTCTGGCCGGTATAGGACGGCCACCACGTCCCGCCCTGGCGGGGGGTCAGCGGCTGGTCGCCTTTACCGTCAGCGGTAGCCGCCGCATCCTGTCCAGCAGGCGCGGCGGTCTCCCGCCTAAAGTAGTTCAGTATGTACCCAAAAAATCCCATTTGCGTAGGTGCTTCTACTCTATAGGAAAAATGGGCGCATTTTGGCACCCAACTTTTTGGCGTAAATTGTTGTATTTCGGTGTATTAGGGTAAAATTTGGCAGATAGTGGTGCAAAAAAAATGAAAAATTTTTCGCGGGCCTTTTTATTGCCTGTGCATATACGCGTCTAAGTCCGGCGGCGCGTCGCAGATCATAAGCCGGTTACCGTCCATCTGGACAGGCTGGCCGATGCTCTGCCACAGCTCCCAGAAGTCGCCCACGGTTTCCAGGTTAATAACGGCTTCGCGGTACTCATAGCACGCGGCCCTGTCGTAGTACGGTGCCAGGTACCGGCCATAGGCCGCCATAACGTCCCGGTACTTCCTGCTATAAACCTTAAACTGCATAGGCCAAATCAAGTTCAAACGCCCAGGCGGGCTGCGTTACATAGACACGCCGGCGGCTGTACCGGTTCCACCGCCAGTACGTGTATAAGGTTTCCTGCCCATCTTTGAGCGTGCCGACAAAATGGCACTTATCCCTAAACAGGTGGAAAGTGTCGCCGGGCTGGATCGTGGCCAGGGTATAGCGTTTACCTTTCATAGTCGATAAATAGGCGCATATCCATAAGCATAGTAATAACGCCGTCGATTTTCTGTGTAGCCTTGCGCTTTATGGGCTTGCAGTTTTCCAGTTTGTCGGTATCCAGCACGGCGTTACCGAAGCAGTAGGCGTTTATCGGGTTATCGTTAATAAAGACGTGGCCGGTTTTCGCGCCGTGTTCAAAACTTTCTACCGGGGCCGTAAAGTTTCCGTACGTCTGGCGCACGCCCTTAATCACGTTACCGGCACCACTGGCCGCCAGCATATTTATTACTTCCTGCGACTTCCAGGGGTCGTAACCGATATTAAGGATGCGCACCACTTCGTTAAGGTACAGTATGTAGTCCACGATAGCCCGGTAGTCGATAACGTCGCCGTGGGTCAGCCGCAGGTAGCCTTTATCGGCCCAGGTGCGGTACAGCTTTTCGTTAGGGTGGCCAGGTAGCGCGCCGTCCGGGAAAAAGTAGGCGGTATGGAAGTAAAACGACTTTTTGCCCGCGTCGTATAGGCCCATAGTTACCGCGCTAAAGTCGTCGCTTTCCGAAAGGTCGATAGCTACCATAGCGTCCGGTCGACCCTTTATAGCGTCCAGCGGCATAGGCCGGGAAATGGAGCGCGCCAGGGTGCTGCTTATCCAGCTGCGCTGCTCATTTTCGGCGTACACGTTCAGCAGCTTAGTACGGAAAGCCAGCATAGCTTCCGATCCGTTACGCAGGGCTTTGGCGTACTCACTTCTGTAGAAGTCCATAGACACCGTTACGCCTAAGTGCGGGTGTACCTTGCGCCAGGTGTCTTCGCTGTCTTCCGGGTCGTCCAGGTCTGGTTCAAAAATATGGGCAAACACGCTGTCGTCTTCATATTCGCCCAGCAGCAGGGCTTTGTAGCCTTGCAGCATTTCGTAAAACGGCCCATCGAAAACGTCCGAAGCCGTCGTTATTATAGTCGTCAGCGGGTTTTCCCGCACACCCATAGACGTGGTAAGGACGTTTAGCAGGTCGCTGTTTGTGGCCTGGCTAAATTCGTCCATAATTACCGTGCTGGCGTTCAGTCCGTCTTTGGTGCGGGCGTTCGCGGTAAGACACTGGCAGAAAGCCTGCCGGTCGCTGCGCTTAGATTTTATGCTTTCTTCGTTTATCCGGTACCGCCTTTCCAGCGGGTCTAACTTCCGCACGCAGTTACGGATCACGTCGAAGCACTTTTTAGCCTGGTCGTTACTGTTGGCACCGGTGTAGCACTCTGCGTTAGCGTCGCCGTACAGCAGGTCGTTTACCGCCAGGGACGCGCTGCTGGTAGTCTTGGAAAACTTACGTGGGACGTACAGCAGCACTTCGCGTATAACCCGCCGGCCATCCTGCCAGAAAGCAAAGATATGGGCAAACTGGAAAGCCTGCACCGGCGTAAGGCGGTACGTCTGTAACCCGGCCTTGCCAGGAAAATACAGGCTTTCGTACAGGGTAAAAAACTTTACGACTTCGGAAACGTTTATACCGTACTTCCGGCAGAAGTAAAAGAAGCGCAGCGCGGCCAGCTGTTCGTACAGGTTGTGGCCGTCCGGGTTAGTGGCCACTTCGCGCAGATACATTTCTATACGCACGTCCACTTCGCCCAGGCGGTAATCTTCTATACGCACCGCCGCCAGTGCAGCGGTAACGTCGGCTTTGGCCTGCCGCAGTCTGTCTTTTTCTTCCTCTGTCATTTAGTCAGCATCCGGCTTAATTACTACCGGCTTTTTCTTGCCGGACTTCACTACCTTTTTGGTAAGCTCCACCAGCGGGTCGGTGTCGTCGGTGCCGGCCAGCTGTTCGGTCGTCAGTCCTAAAATTTTCATCTGGCGGGTAACGGTGTCCTGCTGTTCTTTCAGCACCTTAAAGGCCGGGTGCGGTGCCAGCTTCCAGCCGTACCGGGTTTCTTCCTCTACGGTAACTTTGTCCAGCGTGTCGATCTGGGCGTTAGCCATATCCAGGGCGCGCAGCGCGGAAGCCAGGGACTGTACCTGCATATCCACGCCTTTGCTGTAGGTGCCGGCGGCCTTAAGGGCCTTAACTATCTGCTTCCGGTAATCCTCTACCGTTTTTACGTTTTCTGCCATATTTCAAACACTTTTTGCATTTTTTCGCACGTTTTCTGCGGGTTTAGCACGTTTTCCGGAAATTTTCGCACGCTTTGGGGAAATTTGGGCCAAAGTTCCGGAAACCCAAAAATTAAAAAATCGTCGTTCGAGACTGGGGGCGAGGTTTAACGGCATACCCCCTGCCTTAAAAAAATACCCCCCCCTGTCAGCCAAAAAATTTATCCAGGGCCGCCGCCACTTGCGCTGCGTTCCGTCGCTTTGTTGCTTCTTTGCCACAGCGGCCCAGCTCTGTGTGCGTCTGGACGTGACAGGCGTGGCACAAAGCCCGCAGGTTATGCGGGTCGTACATTAACCGCTGCTTCGCCGCATACGTCAGCCCATCTTCCACAGGTGTAACGTGGTGTACTTCGGTAGCAGGCGTTACGATGCCCAGCTGCTGGCACCTTTCGCACAGGGGCTGTGCCGTCAGCTTCTCTTTACGCAGGCGCAGCCACCGTTCGGTATGGATCAGCTGCACGTAGTCTTTGTCCTTTGCCATAGCTCTGTCTAATAGTCGCCGCCCTTGCGTCGGCGGGTTGCCGGCTGGACGTTGCCGGGGGTTGTTTCCCAGTCGCCCAGGTCGTTAAACATATCCAAAATATCATCCCCCACAGAAACCGGCTGCCGCTGTCGCCTACCGGCTGCTGCGTCGGTGTACTGGGTTAGGATATTCAGCAAAGCGCGCGTTAGTTCGCAGACGTTCTTAAAGCCATAAGCCTTTTGTAACGCCAGCAGTCTTTCGTACTGCGCTTCGTCCACAGATACGTTTATACGTCTTCGTTTCTTCATTATAAATTATGCTTCCGCAGTAAATAGTTTAGGCTATCCAGTAAGGACTGCTGCACCCCCTTTTTGCTCTCTAAGGCTGCGTTAGCCCTTTCATCCACAGTATGCGCGCACAGCAGCTTATACACAGTAACAGGGTACTGCTGGCCCTGCCTGTGCAGGCGGGCGTTTGCCTGCTGGTATAATTCCAGGTTCCAGCCGGTGCCAAACCATACGATATAATGGCCGCCTTGCTGCATATTGAGACCGTAAGCCGTGCTGGCAGGATGCGCCAGCAGTACGTCTATCTTGCCGGCGTTCCAGTCCAGCAGCTGGGCTTCGCCCTGGTAAGCCACCACCTTGTAGCCTTTCAGTTTCCGGGCGATCCGGTCTATATCGTGTTTGTACTGGTAGAAGACCAGCACCGGGCTGTTAGCGGCTTCTACCAGTTCGGCCAGCCTATCCAGCTTTTCGTCGTGGACTTCGTGGGCCTGCCGGTCGTCGTCATACACGGCACCGTTTGCAAACTGGCTTAGCTTGTTCATAAGGCCGGCGGCAGAATTAGCCAGGACGTTTGCCGGTTCGTCGCCGTGTTCGGTCTTAAATTCCAGCACCTTTTCGCGCTCAAAAGCCGTGTATTTGGCCATAATGGCCGGGGACAGCTCCACGCGTTCGGTATGTATCAGCAAGTCTGGCAGCTGCAAATAGTCCTTAGCCTGCATACTTAGGCAAATGTCGGCTATCTTGTCGCGTATAATCTTTTCACAGCCGGACTTACAGGTAGCACGCACTTCTATGTTATTCCATTTGTGTATATCGAAATACGTTTCCTTATACCTGGTTACGGACTTGCCCAGACGGTCGCCCATATCCAAGCAGTACATTTGCGCCCACAGATCGACCAGGCCGTTAGGTGCCGGCGTGCCGGTAAGGCCGATAACGCGCTGCACCGTCGGCGTGGCTATACGCATAGCCTTAAACCGCTGCGACTTGCTGGACTTAAAGCTGGTTAATTCGTCGATTACCAGCACGTCGAAAGGAAGCATACCGCCGTAGAGACCGCACAGCCATACGAAGCTGTCGCGGCCTATAACGTACACGTCGCCGGGTTTCTCCAGGGCCAGTTTGCGCTGCTTTTCCGTACCCATCACTTTTACCACCCGCAGGCCGCCCAGGTGTTCCCACTTCGCGGCTTCGGTCGTCCAGGTGGTTTCGGCCACTTTCTTAGGAGCCACCACCAGCACTTTGTCCACTTCGCAGTCGTCGATAAGCTGCTGCACGGCGGTAAGGGTGCTTACCGTCTTGCCCAGGCCCATATCGAGAAACAGGCCGCAGCGCGGGTGGTCTAATATCCACTTCGTAGCAGTACGCTGGTAGTCGTAAGGTCTGTACAGCATCTTATAAGTCCTTTACAAAGTCCACGGCTTGCAGCAGGGTGTCCACCTGGTCTTTGCTGTCCACCACTGCTACGTTATGGCCCATCTGGCGCAGCTGGGCTATACGCAGCTGCTGCACCTTTGTAGGCTTTTTGCCTTTGCTCTTAAGTTCCACCCATACCACGAAGCCACCCGGAAACAATAGCACACGATCCGGGTAACCTACCACGCCAGGGTTACTGTATTTTAGGCACACGCCGCCCAGGTCTTTTACCCGCCGCACCAGGTAGGCTTCTATAGCCTTTTCCGATACGTCGGCGTGTCTCACTATGTTTTCTATCTTCTTGTCCATTTTGCGGTCTTTGTAACTTCGTAACCAGTGTAACCGGAATTTCGCTAACTCTATACATATACACACGTAACCTACTTTTTGGGGTCGCGCGTACGTGTACGCGTTATGCGTCCTTACGCCCTTGAAAAATCACTAAACTATTAAACAACACATTTTTATACATATTTTCAGTTACATAGTTACATATTACTATAACTTGTTATTTTTCAATCTTTTAGCGCGTAACCAAATCTGTAACCAAACTTGTAACCAAATTTTTGTCAGTTACTTTTTTTGTAACCGGGCCAAAGTTCCAGTTACATTTCCGGGCCTTTGGTTACAAGTCCAGTTACAAGTCTTCGTCGTCGCCCGGCGGCAGGTCGTCCAGCGTTTCCAGCGTTCGACGGAAAGCCTTTTGCACGCCATAGATTTTATCGGCGTGCCGGCTTGCGCCGGCCCTCTCCCAGCCGTCCATTTCGTCCAGCAGGCGGGTTACCTTTCTGGCTACGTACTTGTATTCCTTATCGGCCATTTCGCGGCCCATACGTTCGCAAATAAACTCTGCCGCGCATACGCGGGTACGCTGCGTAGTGCCGGAAGCGTCCAGCGGGTCGGGGTTATTCCAGTACGCCCGCCTGCGCTTCAAATCCCAGCTGTCCCAGTCGGCAGGTAGCTTTGCTTCCAGGAAAGCGGCCAGCATATCGCGCAGCGGGTCGTCTGCATCGTCGTTATAGGCTTCCTGGCGTGCGCGGGCTTCCGCTTCCAGATCGCCCGGCAGGTACAGTGTTTCGCCGTCGCGCCAGTTCTGGACGGCTTCGGCCCACAGCTGGTTACGGTCTGCCACCAGCGCGCCCAGCCAGTCGGTGTACCGGCGCAGGGACGGTTCGGCAGGGATAACCCAGAAGCGGCGGTTACCGGTGTCGCCCTTTAGGAAGTTTGTTTCGTTGGTAGTGCCGCAGAAGATGCACTGGCGCGGGTATTTCTCTACTACGGTGCCGTAGGCGGCGCGGTATATGTCTTCGCGCCTGGTTATGTAGTTCTTTACCTGCTCCACGTCGCTGCGCTTGATACTGGACAGCTCAGCAAGTTCTATTATCCAGCCCATACGCAGCTGCTCCATACCGCTTTTGCCCTCTGTAGTGGTAAGGCTGTCGTTAAACCAGTCGCCGCCCATTATGGAGAAAAGGGTACTTTTGCCTATGCCCTCAGTGCCGGTAAGAATTAGGCAGTAGTCGTATTTGCAGCCCGGCTGCATTACCCTGGCCACGGCAGCGGTAAAGTGCTTACGTGTCATAGCCCGGTTAAGCGGTGTATCTTCCGCACCGATATAGTCGATAATAAGCCGATCCAGGCGCGGCACGCCGTCCCACTGTAGGCCACTAAGGTAGTCGCGGATAGGGTGGGCGCGGTGGCGCGTCAGTACAGCATCCTTTGCGTCCTTTATCTTTTCCTTGCCGCTTATACCGTAGTTTTCGTCCAGGTACACCCGCAGGTTAGCGTCGTCGCGGTTTCCCCACTGGGTGGCTTTCTTATCCCACGGCAGGCCGTCTTTAACCAGGTCGAAGCCGCTAAACAGGTCGTGCCAGATATGGCCCTTTAGCTTAGGGTCGTTTTCCAGAATTGTAATTATATTTTTGGTCGTAGGCTTCGGCGCGCCCTTGCGGTCGTATTCCAGCTGCTCAGTCCATTTGTCGCTGTCCGGGTCTTTGTCCGCGTCGTCTTCGTACGCGTCCGCTATACCCTCAAAATCCGTGTCTGCCGACGCTTTGCGCTCTTTGGTAAGCAGTCGCCTTACCGCAGCATCTGCGGCGGCAAAATCGGCCATTTTAAGCGACGACGGCAGGCGGGCTATATCGGTTACGCGGCTGTCTTCGTCATAGACACCAAACAGGTGGATACGCACCAGGTCGTAGGCGTTGCAAAGCTGCATACTGGCCGGGTCGGTTTCGTGGTGGCTATAGGCAAACTTACCCTCATAGCAAACCAGGCCGCCCGCCACGCTGCCCTTACGGTAGGTATACCGCCCGTCGGTAGCGGTCTTTTCGTACGCATCCTGTAGGAAAGTGTCTATAGCGTCTTCTATCGTGTAGGCACGGCAGAAAGCACCGATAAGGCCGGGTTTTTCCAGCGGGTCGCCGGCCTTGCGCAGTTCGTGTGCGATCGCGTCGCCCTCTCTGGAAGACGTAGGCCACTGGCTTGCGTCGTTAATATCCTTATATGTGGCCAGCACAGCGTCCACGTCGCACGCGGGGCCGTCCTGGTACTGGAAGACGTACTGGCCGTCGCGGCTGGTGCTGGGCCAGTAGAAAAGGCGCGGCAGCTGGTAGGTGGTTATGTCGAAAAGTTCTATACCAATTTCCGCAGCGATCCTGCGGCAAAGCGGTTCATACTCTGCCGGCGTAACCTGGCGGGACAGCGGGAATACCAGACGGTACCGGGGCTTTTCTTCGGTGTGCTTGTGCGTGCTGTAGAGCATAGCAGCGAAGCCGTAGGCCATAGTAAAGTCGTCCCATACGTCCGGCGTGCCGTAGTCTATATCCAGGGTGGCCAGCGTGCGGTACATTACGTTTGCGGTCTTGCGGGTGCCACCGGTAAGGTAGCCACCCACGAAGCCGCCCACGTCTTTAATGTCGCTCTGTTCTTCGCGCGGCATTTGCAGGTATTCTTTGACGCTTTCGCCGGTGCGCTTTGTTTCGGCGCACTTGCTTACTATTTCGCTCCACTTCCAGGTACGGTTTTTCCATTTCTTAGATAACCGGCTGTGCGCGGTAGCCAAATCTACGTCAAAGTCATATTTTAGCTTTATCTTCATTATTAGTAAAAAAGTTCGGGCGTTACCTGTACCTTTTCCCGGATTATCGGCATATAGTCCGGGTTCAGTTCAAAGCCCAGATAGTTTCTATGAAGCGTTGCCGCCACCGCTGCCGTGGTTCCGGATCCCATAAAGGGGTCTAATACCAGGCCGTCCACTGGACACCCAGCCAGGACGCAGGGCCGTATCAGTTCGGTAGGAAAGACAGCGAAATGCGCGCTGTAATCTGCCTTTACCGGTATAGTCCATACGTCGCGTTTGTTGCGTTTGTCGGTTATCGTTACAAAGCTGCGCTGGCCGCTGGGCTTCTGCTTCGTACCCCCCCCTGCCATACGTTTGCCGTTATACTCAAATCGGCCCTTGCCGGCGCGCCGGTCGGTTACGCTTACCGCGTCTTCCTGGATTGCCTTATAGTCGAAGTAGTATTTTTTGCTTTTACTTAGCAGGAAAATATATTCGTGGGCTTTAACGCAGCGGTCGGTTACGCTTTCCGGCATAGGGTTAGGCTTACACCAAATAATATCCTGCCGCAGGTAGTAACCGATGCTACGGAGCGCAAACGCCAGCTGCCAGGGTATGCCGATAAGGTCTTTAGCCTTGTAGCCGTCGGACACCAGGTAATTAGTGGCCACACCCAGGGTGCCTTTATTGGTTCCCTGCTTGTAGCGGCGCGCGTTATCCGGGTATTTGCCTGCGCCTTTGCCGCTGCCGGCGTAGCTGTCGCCGATATTAAGCCACAGTGTGCCGGTGGGTTTAAGCACGCGCAGCACTTCGGCGAAGACTTCCGTAAGCCTGGCTATGTAGGCTTCGGGCGTATCTTCTAAACCGATCTGCCCGGCGGTGCCGTAGTCGCGCAGGTTGAAGTAAGGCGGCGAAGTTATACAGCAGTCCACGCAGTTGTCTGGCAGTTCGCGCAGACCCTGCAAGCAGTCCATATTGTATATTTGGTTTCGCAGTTCCATTACTCTTTACCGGTTTCCTTGCTGCGCCAGTCGATGCAGGCAGACTGGGTACCGGCGGTAATAATATCCATTACTTCGCAGGTGCCGTTTTCGTCGTCGTCCACGTGCCAAAACAGGCAGTTTTCGCAGCGTTTGTATTTGCTTCTGTTTCTCATTTTCTTTACTTTCTTATTACCCCCCCTGCCATACTTCCACGCGGTCGGGGACGGTGGCAGGGAAAAGGGATAATACGACTACGTTCTTGCGGTGCGGTTTCATACGCCGGTACAGCTAAGGGTTTCTGCCAGCTCAGTGGCGCGCTTGTTTACCGCGTCCACGGCTTCGTCTGTAAACTCTACCGTTATGCTCCATACGGTTATCCAGATAAAGCAAAGCAGGCAGATTTGTACCTTTACCTGGTAGAAGATGGGATACTGCACGTAGGGGTCGTAATACGTGTCTTCGGTGGCCGGCTGGTGGTACATACCGCTGTCGATAGTACCGCCCTTTACGCGGGTCTTACTGTGGAAGCTGTCTAAGATTTTCATACTGCAAATGGTTTTTATTTGGCCCGCCTTTCGGCGGGGCCTGGAAAGATTAAATACTAAGGACTAAAGGTTAAATAATAAATGCTGAAACCGCGCGCACCCTGCCCCTGTTGCTGGCCTTAGTGTAGAGGCTTTACATAGCCGTTGAGGTACAAGTCCCAGGCGTTCGTCGCGCTGTACTCTGTAGAAGTCCAGTACCACCAGCCGCCGATTTCTTCGCCGCCTACTTCGCGCAGTGCCTGGTTAATCTGTTTGCGGAAAAGATGCACGAAAAGCAGCTGGCCCATAGCCGGGACGTACTGGCCTTTCTTAAGCTGCTGCGCGATCTTCGGGTTAAGGATGCCGGCCAGGGCCAGGCGGTCGGTGTTAGCCTGTCCGTCCCAGTCTGCGCCTGCGTCTTCGCAGGTGTCCTTATAGGCGGCTTTGTCGTAGTCGGCAGGGCTTTTGACCGTCGTCAGCGTCAAATCCTTTTCGTCGCTGTCTTCCGGGTCTTCCATATCGTGCAAGTCCACCACCAGGGATTTTTCGCCCAGCTTCACGGCCACGCCGGTACAGCGTTTCTTCATATCGTCTGTAACGGTGCCAGGGGTGTACAGCTGGTGCATACCCTCGTTAGCAAATACCAGGTAGATGCCGTCGGCCAGATCGTCTTTAGCCGGTGTAATCTGCACGGATACCGGGACGCTAAACGACAGGTCGGCTTTGCCCAGATATTCTTCCATTTCGGCTGCTTTCTTTACGTCTCCCTGCGCGGCCAGCAGCAGGGCCATACGCATTTGTTCTTTTTGGTTCATACTGTAACTATTTTTGGGGTTTATTGGTTCAGCATATAGAAAGACACCTTACCGTAAACGTCCGGATCGATGGCGGCGTTAGCTGCTTCGGCCTGGTCGCCCAGCATTTCATCGTCGGTGCGGGTGCCGTAGCTGTGGAAGTAGGCCAGCAGCTTTGTACCGTTCGACAGCTCCACGATAAACGGCAGGTCGCAGCTGCTGCGGTAGATGCCCTGTATTTCGCACTGGCCGACGGATACTACGTAATTGGTGTTTATTTCGATAGTGCCACGGCAGACGCTCCACCGCTTGGCACCGTACCGCTTGATAGCGGCGTAGGTAAGGTTTATTATTCGCTTCATATCTTGTACTGGGTTTTAGTCTTTGAGGTAATAAGGGGTGGTGTAGCCTGCGCCTTTCAGCGGCAGATCGCGGCACCACTCGATAGGTTTACTAAACAGGGCTTCCACCTGTTCCAGCGTCTGGCTGGGCTGGGCTTCCACCACTATTTCGTCGTGGATATGGAAAACGACCGGCAGGCCGGCTTCGCGGGCGCGCAGGATAACCACGCCCAGTATGTCGCGGGCGATCGCCTGCACCACGTTTTCGGTCAGCTTACCGCCGTAGGTGCGTATCTTGCCCCACTTCTTTGTCGTCTGGTTGGTACCCTCATACTCTATAATTTCGTGGTCGCCGCGCCAGCCGTCGTTACGTTCGATGCCGATAGAGACGCGCGGGTAACACAGCGTCCGGCCAGACGGCAGGGTAATAGTCAGCATCCCCCACTGCCGGCCCACTTCGATACCACGGTTTACGCGTACGCTTTCGCCGGTCTCTATAGCTTTGATGGCTGCGGCTTCCAGGGTCTGCCACAGCTGGGTTATATTCTGGTTAGATTTGCGCCACAGCTGTACTATTTCCTTTTCTTCGTCTTCGCTAAGGCCCAGACGCGCGCCGCCCATAGCTTCCAGCGCGGACACGCCGCCACCGTAGCCCAGGGCCAGTACAGCTATCTTTCCTTTCTGGCGCAGTTCGGCGTTTTGGCCGTGCTTTTCCACCGGCACGCCAAACATTTTCGACGCGGTGCTGCAATAAATGTCGCCGCCGTTCTTGAATACGTCCAGCACCCAGTTTTCGCCGGCCAGCCACGCGATAACGCGGGCTTCGATGGCCGAAAAGTCGCAGACGTGGAAAGTATGGCCGGGCGCAGCGATAAAGGCGGTGCGGATCAGCTCACTAAGTACGTGCGGCGGGCGTAGTCGCTGCCGCTGTCCGGCTGGCCTGCTTCCAGGCGCGGGGCTGCCGTGCAGTGCAGCCAGCGGTGCGCCGCAGATGGGCTTAGTAGTGCGTGTTGGCCGGGCATAACTACTGCTTGTTTACGGTGTAGGTAAACTTACCGTCTTCGCCCTGCTGGACGGTGCGGGCTGCGTCGATGAAAGCCTGGCGCAGTTCCTGCGGCAGCGCGCTGGGTTTCTTCTGGCCGGACAGGTCGTTAGCTATGGCCTTAAACACGTCGGTAACGGCGCGGTGCAGGTCGTCGCTGGGCTTATCCTTGTAGTCTTCGCCCTCGATCCGGCAGCGGGCCTGGTGCATAGCCGTGCGTACGTCTTCTTCCTGCGGGTAAAACACTTCGTCCGGCATATCGCCAGTGTCGGCGGGTGCGGCTTCGGGAGCTGCGGCGGCAGGGGCTGCGGGTGCTTCCGGTTCTGCCGGGGCTTCGGTCTTCTTAGGCCGGCCACGTTTGGCGGCGGGCTGCTGGGTGGTTTCTTCGGCGGCAGCCGGTGCAGCTGCTGCGGGTGTCTCAACAGCGGCGGGCTTGTTGAGGATGGCAGATACCAGGCTAACCACTTCCGGGGTTACGCCGATCTGCACGTTTACTTTTACTTCTAACATATTGCAAATGGGATTTTAGGGATTTGTCTATAGGTGGTACACTTCGCCCCAGCAGCGCAGGATTTCTTTACCTGTGGTAACCTTGCGGCCACCGGCTTTGCGGGACTTGAAGACTATAAGGCCGTCGGCTTCGTAGCGGGCCACGGTGTGCCTGTCCACGTCCAGCAGGACGGCTGCCTGCTTCTGGTTGTACAGGCCGTCTTCTACTACTATGGGTTTCTCTACTCGCATAACGTCTTCTTTCTTTGGTCGCGGGCTTCGTTAAACAGGCCAGAAAACACGATGGCCGGCAGGGCCATAGCGTAGGCGATCATATCCGTATAGCGGGTTTCTGTGTGCAAGCGTTCTGCGATAGCCGGGGAGACTTCCCACAGCAGCAGACCGGCGATTATTGCCAGCAACATAGCGGCAAAGTAGATGGCTTCCTTTTTCATAACGCGGTCTTCGTTATAGTCAGCCGATTGTTTACGTAGTCCGTCGAAACGGAAAACTTGCAGCGCAGCTGGTTTTGCAGCTGGTAGGCCACGGACTTGCCGTTATCGCAGGCTTGTGCGTTCGGCAGGTCAAAGGTGCGGGTTTCGCCGTCAGCCATAGCGCGCAGCGCGTCCCTGGTTACTCTTTCCATATACACTTCTATTTGTAGTTTACGTCTTCGATTAGATACTGAAGCGTGTATAATGCGTTACCCACGTCTGCGGTGTTCACGTCCGGGCCGCTGCCCAGCATATACACGATAAGCGCGCGGACTTTGCGCAGCTCTGCTTTTAGGTCTTCCGGGCCGTATTGAAGACACCCGGACAGGTCGATAACGTCCTGCTGTTTTTCCGTTTCTGCCATAGTGCTTTACAAATAATTAGTTACTTATTTACTTATACCTTTGGCCGATTAGAAAAACTGCTGTATCTTTGCAGGTGTGTTACGTGTGTGTTGGGGCAAAGACCCTGGCAGTTTTTGTGGTCGGCGTGGTTACTTACTCACTCATACCGACGGCAAATATAAACACTTTAATTTATACCTGCAAACAAAAGTGGATATTTTTTGCAGAAAAATTTTAACGGTACTGTTTATGACTGGCGAAAAATTAAAGAAAATCATAGCCGAAAGTGGCTATACAATGGCTTCCGCTGCGCGTTTACTGGAAATGACACCGCAGCATCTTAACCAGGCGGTTAGTGTGGCAGACGTTAAAAGCGGGCTGCTGGAAAAGTTTAGCGCGGCGTTCGGGATCAGCATAGCCGCCCTATACGGCGAAACCGCCGGCGTGGCCATAACTGGCAGCGGTAACACCACAAACGGAAACGACAGCGCGGTGGTAAACCGCTTCCTGTCTATCATAGAGGAAAAGGACAGGCAGATAGCCCAGCTGCTTAAAATGTTGGAGAAATGAAACGTATAGCTGTACTGGTGGCCGCCCTGGTTCTGGCGGCTTGCTCAGCGCGCCACCCTGTGCCGGGTACATACGTCTGGCGTGGCGACGATGGCACGCGCCTACTGGAAATACATATTATACACGGCGACTGCGTGGCCTATAACGCCTTTACGGAAGATGGCCAGCAAATAGCCAGCATCGGGCCGTTTGAGACGAAAGGCCGGTGGCCGCGTTATACCTACACCTGCCGCCAGGGTGGCAGCGATCTTACGATAATGGCCCGCTTTACCGGCGAAACGCTGGAAGCCGATATAGCAGGCCGCACGGTGTGGGGTTCGCATACCACCGATATAGAGACGACCAAAACGCTGCCGTTTACCCTGGAAGCAGCAAATTTTCAGCAAACGGAATAAGGGACTATTTAACTACTTGTATATCAATGGCAAAAACTACACCCACTATACCCAAAGGCACCAGAGACTTCGGCATCGCAGAGATGGCGGAGCGTAATTATATATTCGACACAATCAGGAGCGTTTACAAGACTTACGGCTATTCACAGATAGAGACTCCGGCAATGGAGAATCTTTCCACGCTGCTGGGCAAGTACGGAGACGAGGGCGACAAGCTTCTTTTCCGCATTCTTAATTCCGGAGATGCTTTTGCCGATGTTGATTTGTCAGCTGGCAGCGCCGCCATTACAAAGCAGGTGTGCGAAAAGGGTCTTAGGTACGACCTTACCGTTCCTTTTGCCCGTTACGTGGTACAGCATCAGAACGAGATTTCCTTCCCCTTCAGAAGGTTCCAGATTCAGCCGGTATGGCGTGCTGACCGTCCCCAGAAGGGTCGTTATCGCGAATTTTATCAGTGCGATGCAGACGTTGTGGGCAGCAACTCCCAGCTGAACGAGCTTGAGCTTGTACAGATTGTAGATACCGTTTTCACAAAATTCGGAATCAACGTCATTATAAAGATCAACAACCGCAAGGTGCTTACCGGACTGGCAGAGATTGCCGGTTTCCCGGACAAGGTGGTTGACATTACCGTTGCCATTGACAAATTGGACAAGATTGGTCTTGATGCAGTTAAGGAAGAGATGGCAGAGCGCGGCCTGACGGCCGAGGCTATCGCCGTAATCGAGCCTGTTCTTGGTCTTAGCGGTTCTACGGCAGAGAAATTGGCCGTTATGCGTGACTTGATGAGCGGCAAATCCGCTTCCGGTATCGTATCAGAGGCCGGCCAAAAGGGTTTGGACGAGCTTGAAGAACTGTTTGGCTTCATTGATGCGGCAAATATCGGCAACAAGGTAGAGATTGATCTTTCCCTTGCTCGTGGTCTTAACTACTATACCGGCGCTATCTTTGAGGTTAAGGCTGCAGATTATGCAATTGGCAGCATCTGCGGCGGTGGCCGTTACGATAACCTTACCGGTATCTTCGGACTTCCGGGCCTGTCAGGTGTAGGTATTTCATTTGGTGCTGATCGTATTTACGATGTTCTGAAGGGTCTTGATAAGTTCCCTGCAGGGCTTACCACCTCTACTACCCTGCTCTTTGCGAACATGGACTCCGCTGTTCTCCCTTACCTTATTCCTATCGCTAAAGAGCTGAGGGCCAAGGGTATAGCTTGCGAGATTTATCCTGATGCGGGCAAGCTTAAGAAGCAGTTCGACTTTGCAGATCGCAAGGGTATTCCGTTTATTTCTATCAACGGTTCCAACGAGGCCGAGTCCGGTACCATCAACATCAAGAATCTTTCTACCGGTGACCAGCAGTCCTTTGCCGCCACCGACATCAACGGCATCCTTGCTTTCCTGAACTAGCAAACAGAAAAGCCAGCCTCAATGGCTGGCCTGTTTAGTAGCGGGGAGAGGACTCGAACCTCTGACCTCCGGGTTATGAGCCCGACGAGCTACCAACTGCTCTACCCCGCGATGTTAGGACTGCAAATATACGGCTTTTTTGCGAATCTGCAAAAATATTTTCAGTTCTTAAGCTCTTTTGCGCCCAAAAGGGAACGCACAAGGTCCGGGGCATTGGTAGTAATACAGTCAACGTCAAGGGCTATCATTTCATTGATACCAGCCTCGTCGCTGACAGTCCAAACGTTTACAGACATGCCCATATCGTGAGCCTGCTTAACCCAATCCAGATTCTTGCGGAAGTAAGAAATATGGTAATCTATTCCGTTGATGCCATCTGCATGAACCTCTTCCGGAGACTTTTTGCCGGACAGGTACTGGTTGGTGAATTCAGGAGCAACCTGTGCAAGATACTTGCAGGCATCGTAGCTGAAAGAGATGAAAATCACCCTTGAAGGCTTGTACAAGTCATATTTCTTAAGAGCAGCGATACACTTGTCAGTAAGTTCGATGGTCTTATCTACGCTCTTCTGGATCTTGATTTCAAGTACCAGCACGGTCTTGTCGCTCTTGGCGCCTTGCTCCAGATACTCGTCCAGGGTAGAAACCTTTTCTCCGTTAGGAAGACGCACCTCTGCCAGGGCAGAAAAAGGATTGTCGTGTATTGCCACACCGCCCACCGTGTCGTCGTGATTAACTACAGGCACGCCGTCCGATGTCATCTGGACATCGAACTCACTGCCCCAGAACTCACACTCCTGCGCTTTTGCAAGAGAAGCGATGGTATTCTCATAATTGCCGTTCCAGAAGCCCCTGTGGGCGGCTACGGCCACTTTATGCTCCTGGGCTGCCAGCGTAACGCACGCCAGCAGGCCCAGTGCCAATGTGAAAATCTTTTTCATTACAGTCTTTTGCGGATAGACTTAGTCTGCTCTTCGTAACCAGGTTTTTCAAGCAGGGCGAACATATTCTTCTTGTATGCCTCTACGCCGGGCTGGTTGAAAGGATTCACGCCAAGGGTGTAAGCACTTACGCCGCAGGCGAACTCGAAGAAATAGAACAGACCGCCAAGGATCTTGGCATCGATATGGTCGATCGTAACCTCTACCTGAGGCACGCCGCCATCGATGTGGGCAAGTTTGGTGCCCAGCTGTGCCATGGCGCCACAATGCTCTACATGCTTGCCTGCAAGGAAGTTAAGCTGATCAAGGTTCTGCTCGTCGGCCTCGATTACAACGCTGCGGTTGGCTTTCTTTATGTTGATTACGGTCTCGAACATAACCCTGTCGCCCTCCTGGATGAACTGGCCCATTGAATGAAGGTCTGCGGTATTGTTTACGGATGCAGGGAAGATACCCTTGCCATCCTTGCCCTCAGACTCTCCATAGAGCTGCTTCCACCATTCGCCAAGATACTGGAACTTGGGATTGTAGGTAACCATAATCTCTACCTTCTTACCGAGCTCTGTATAAAGCAGGTTACGCATTGCAGCGTACTGAATTGCAGCATTGTCCTCTGACTTGACAGCAAGTGTCTTCTCCATTTCTGCAGCACCGGCAAGCATTGCACGGATGTCGAAGCCGGCAATAACTATGGGCAGAAGGCCTACAGGGGTAAGTACGGAGAAGCGGCCGCCTACGTTATCCGGAACCACGAAGGTCTTGTAGCCTTCCTGTGTAGACAGGGTCTTGAGGGCGCCCTTCTTTGCATCAGTGATGGCAACGATACGCTCTGCTGCGTCTTTATAGTTCTTCTCTATGAAGGCCTTAACGATACGGAAGGCTACGGCAGGCTCTGTGGTAGTACCGCTCTTGGAAATGACTACGCAGGCGGTATTGCGCTGTGCTGCCAGATCCATAAGCTCTGCAAGATACTCTTCTGAAAGATTGTTGCCGGCGAATACTACATCCGGGGCAGCCTTGGGGCCTTTGAGCAATTTGTCGAAGTTGCCGGAAAGGGCCTCGATGGCGCAGCGGGCTCCAAGATATGAACCGCCGATGCCAATTACTATTACAAGGTCTACGCCTTTGGCCTTCCAGCTATCGCGAACGGCCTCACAACCGGCGATAATAGACTCCGGAGTCTCTGATGCAAGATGCTTCCAGCCAAGGAAGTCATTGCCGGCGCCTTTTTCGCTTTCAAGGACATCAAAGGCATCAAGAGCCTTCTTTACATAAGCTTTGTACTGCTCTGGTTTAACAAAGGTAGAGCAACCTTTCAGATCAACTGTTATCATATGTGTGCTATGTTTTTGTTTTCTAAGACATTGACTACAAATATAACAAAAAAAGCGGACAGTTTAACGCTGTCCGCCTTTTTATAGAGATTTTTAATTACTCGTCCTCAAAGAAGGCATCGTAACCGTAAGCAGCAACTTTGCCATTGATTCTCCAGATGGTCATGAAGAGCCATCCGCCTTCATCGCTGTCAAAGTAACCACGATATGAAGGATCATCGGAGTGGTCAGTACCCTGGTCGGCATCCCAGTCAGCTGCAGTGATGTCACCTGCGGTATCAGTACCTACGACCTGAACTGCATAGCGGAAAGAGTTGTCCTTGGAATCAAGCTCAATTACAAGTGAAGCATCTGCATAAGGTTCAATCTTGTATACACCGGGATGGTTGACATCCTGATAGATTGTGGTTGCATGAGGCTCATAGAGAGGAGAACCACTGTAGTATTCAAAACCGTACTGCATGGTACCGGTCTTCCAAACCTGCCAATCGGCGGGGATAACAACCTGAGGCTTGCACTCTTCCTCTGAAAGAACGCCTTCCCAGTTGTCAGCGACATCCCACCACAGACGGCTGTTGGTATCATCTGTGCCACCATTGAGCATAGCGACAGCCTTAACGTAGTTGTCGTAGTTGTAAGCAACATCGTAGTCTGTGTAGTATGCAAGACGGTAAGGATAGTGCTTAACATTGTTGGTGATGGCACCAGGGCCTACAGGAAGCTTAGGTATGTCAAGACGACGCCAGTCAGACCAAGCCTCAACACCATCGGACATGTAAGAAGCGATCCATCTCTGGGTAGCAATCTGCTCGATAGCCTTGTCAGCTGTGAAAGCAACGCCTGCGCTCTTGATATACTTGTCAGCACCGTTTACACCCCACTGCTCGAAGGAAGCCTTGATACCGGCCTCGTACAGAGCCTTAGGATCTGCGCTGATCCATCCACGCTGAGCAGCCTCGGCCTCGGTAAGGAGAACACGTGCGGCAGGAATAACAGGAATGGTAGCGGTCATGGTGATGAGCTTGCTGTTGATAGAAGCGCAGCAGTCAACCCACTCGTTAACGGCGGCATTGCTGCCAAGGCCGAACGGAACACCGTAGAATGAAGAGTGCTGGTCGCGAGGGAAGATGCTTTCCTTACGCTCACCGCGGTAGCCTTCGATATCGAAGTAAGCCCACATACGGTCATCCTTGAGTTCCTTCATTGCATCTACGATGAACTTGTTAGGAACAGCGTTGAAACCTGCACTGGGGTTATCGGGGGATACCCAATAGTACAGACGGTTCCAGGTAAGGTCGTCGTAAGTGTAGAAGAGACCGTCGGAAGCAGACTCCATACCACCCTGTGCATAAGCTGCAGCAAAGCGGCTCTTACCAACCTCGGGAGCAACGTCACAGAGCTTGATGGCAAGGAGCATACGCAGGGATGCGTTCAGCTTCTTCCATTTAGCGATGTTACCGCCGAAGAGTACGTCAGCAGAAGCGCTGAGGGTACCATTCTCATCGAACTGTGAGTATGCTGCGGTAAGGCTCTCGTCCAACTGGCTGTATACAGACTCCTGTGAGTCGTACTCAGGTGTCCAGTTATTCTCTGACTTACCCTTGAATGCCTGTGAAAGCACGATAGGACCTACGATATCGGTAATGGACATGTAGTAGTAAGCAGACAGGGTCTTGGCTGCAGCAATCTGGTTTGCTGATGTACCAAGGATACCAACGTTGGACTCGTTTACGGTAGCCTCGTTCTCGTTCAGCTCAATAATCTGGTTAAGGTTACGCAAAGCGTAAAGGTAGATGGTCTGGGCACCGGAATACTGTGTAGTAGTACCGAGCGGGCCATACTGGTTGTTCTTTGACTCTGAAATATATCCAGGCCACTCCTGCATCCAAGGATCGTAACCGTTGGTAGCGCTACCCAGCACATAGTAAGGTACGTAAGTACATGCGTTTGTGAAGAGGTAGTTTGTGAACGGTGTAGAAGGATTGTTCGGGTCCTTGTTGATGTCACCGAAGTCTTTGGGATCGCAGGCGGTGAAAAGTACGGAAGCTGCTAAAGCAGAGAGCAATATGCTATATATCTTTTTCATAGTTTTCTCCTCCCTAGATTAGAATGTAACATTGAGAGTAAGACCGAAGGTACGGGTAGACATAGCCTGACCGCCCTCGAGGTAGTTGTAATCTACACCTGCGATTTCTGAAGGATCAAGGTTCGGGCAGGCGGAGTAGATGAGCCAAGGGTTGGTAGCAACTGCAGAGATGCTGGCCTTGGAGATACCGATACCAAGCTTGCCAAGGAGGCTTGCAGGAATATCGTACTTGATGGAAACCTCACGGAGCTTAACGTATGTACGGTCATATGCCCATGAAGCACCGTCGTAGTATGCCTTGTAGTGATAGTAGTTGTAAGCATCGCAATAACCCTCGATAGGATTGCCATCCTTATCAACACCCTTCAGGTAAACACCACCACCGCATGCAACAGGCTCACGCTCGTTCACACCACGAGGGTTGATCTTTGCGGTAGAAGCAAGGATACCGGAACCGGTTCCCCACATGTTGGTCCAGGAAATGAGTTTACCGCCAACAAGGTAGTCGAGAGATGCAGAAGCAGTTACGTTCTTGAAGCGTACACTGGTGCTGAAACCACCGGTGAACTTAGGCTGAACGTTACCAACCTCAACTTCTTCGCCACGGATCCATGTAGGACGAACATCACCCCATGCATCGTTACCCTTCTGCAGGATAGGAGTACCATCTTCTGTCTTGGCAAAACGTGAAGCAGCGGTAATAACGCCGATAGGCTTGCCGGCGATGGCCTTGTTGTACCATGCTTCGTAGAACTTGGTCCAGTAAATGGTGTATTCGTTCTGATCAGGAGTAAGTTCGATAAGCTTGTTGCTATTCTTAGCGATGTTGCCGCTGAGGGTCCAGGTTACGTCCTTGGTATCAACGGGAGTACCACCGAGAACAATCTCTATACCCTGGTTGCGAACCAGACCAGCATTGATCTTGCGGTATGCATAACCTGCCTGAGGAAGTACGTTTGCATCGATGATATCGTTCTTGGTATCTTTACGATAGAAGTTGATATCACCCCACAGGCGATTCTTGAAGAGCTTGAACTCGGCACCAACCTCGTAAGAAGTAGAGATGGTAGGCTTAACGTTCTCGTTCTTAAGAGTTGCAGGCTCGTACATAGTGGTCTGACCATTCTTCTTGGTACCTACGGTGTAGGTAGGAAGGATCTGGTATGCACCAACGGTAGAACCTACCTGAGCGATAGAAGCACGTACTTTCCAGAAATCGAGCCAATCAGCCTTAACAAGCTTGCTTGCCATGAAGGAAAGAGATGCGCCACCATAGAGGTAACCGTTCTTGTTCTGAGGCAGACGAGAATCGATGTCATAACGGATAGAGCCGTCAAAGAATACGAGGTCATCCCAACCGATGGTTGTATTTGCGAAGAATGACCTGGTCTTGAAGTGGGTCTCTTCGTTATTTGTAGAATAGGTGCTTGCAGAAGCTGCAAGATTGTAGAAGTCGATAACTGAAAGGCCACCGTTGGTGTAGCTGTTCAGATACTTATAGTCGTACTGACGCTGCTCTGCAAATGCAGCTGCCTCTACGGACAGTTTGCCGTCTACGAACTGGTCAGCCCAGGTAGCATAACCCTGAATGGTGAAGTCATTGGCCTGAGTGTGGTATGTCCTGAAGTAAGGATCCCAGTTGATAGAACCGGTACCGTGCTTAGCATCGTACTGACCGGTAGTAATGTAGTTGTTGATACGGGTACCTACCTTAATATTATAAGGGAGCTGTGCGAACAGGTCAACTGCAATTACGTGATACTTGTTGGTACTCTCGGAATTGTAGTTGTACATGGTACCGTAAGGGTTATCGTGGAAGTTGGCTGCAAGATTGTCGGCAGACTTGATGTTCCAGGTACGCCAGGTACCGTCAGTCCTCTTGTAATCCTTGTACTGGGAGATGTCGACGTTGGTCTGGCCCCACTGGGTGAAGTCGCAAACAACGTTACCATCTGCAGAATAACCCTCAGTTGCAGCGTTCTTGTTCTGACGCATGCGGAAGCGGTAGCTTACGTTTGCGGTGAGCCATTCTGCAGGCTTGATTGTAGAAGCGATGCTGAATGAACGGCGAACTGCCTTAGAGTTGTACATCACACCCTGACGATCTACGTTGGTGAAAGAAACGCGGGTGCTCATACCCTTAACTGACTTGGAGAATGCAATGTTGGTTGTATTGGTCCAGGCGTTGCGGGTAAGGTCCTTAAGGTTCAAACGAGCCTTCCAGGTCTCTGCCTTTCCATAATAAGGAGTGGTAGGATCCCATGAGATTGCGGAACGAACAAGGGTCTTGTTGTCGAAGCGGGGACCCCAGTTCTCATCTGAATAATAATCCATAGCGTAGGTTCCGTCGCCAAGATCTGTCAACAGGAATGCAGGTGAAGTATAGTCATGTGCATCTGCGCCCTGTGTTGCAGCGAGCTCTGACAAACCGTCGGTAGTAGAACCACCACCATAGAGTTTGTTAATCTTGATGTGGTTGTAGTAAGACTCAACTGAAGTTGTGTGAGAGAACTCAATCACAGCCTTGCCTTCAGCGGCCTTCTTTGTAGTAACGATAACAGCACCGTTTGCACCACGGGAACCGTAAAGTGCGGTAGCTGCAGGTCCCTTCAGGACGTTGATGCTCTCAACATCGTCCATGTTGACTGCACCCTGTCCGGTGATAACACCGTCTACTACATAAATAGGTGAGTTACCCTGTGCGTCACTATAGGAAGTGGCACCACGCAGAACGATTGAACCCTCATTGAAGGTAGCACCGCCGGCGCCCCAGAACTGTGCACCTGCCACCTTACCGGCAAGTGAGTTACCCAGGTCTGAGCTGTGGGTAGTTGTAATCTGTTCTGTAGAGAGAGTCTGCGCAGAATAGCCGATGGCCTTCTGTTTACGCGTAAGGCCCTGCGCAGTAACTACGACCTCGTCAAGAGCAAGAGCGTCTTCTTCCAGACTTACATTAATTACGGTCTGGTCGCCGATCTTGACGGATTTGGTTTTCATTCCGAAGAATGTGAACCAAAGATTGCCTTCTGCCGGAACCTTGATGGAATAAGTACCATCAGCTGCTGTAACGGCTCCGATTGCTGTGCCTTCTAATATTACAGAAGCACCGGGGATAGGAGCGCCATTAGCGTCTGTAACCTTTCCGGTGATCTGCTTGTTCTGTGCATAAACTGCAGCAGAAACAGTCAAGAGAAAGCACACAAGAATAAGCTTTAAGTTTTTCATAAGCGTTAGACTTTGTGTTAAACAATAATTTCGTTTGACGCAAAGTAAACAAATATAATTTTTATTTCAAAATTTTTTAAGCACTCGTAAATCGCTTATAATTAATGACTTAAAACGGTTGAAGGTAAAAATTATTAATAAAATAAACGTTTTATGATTACAAAAAGAAAGCAATCCGCATGGATTTTCATACGGATTGCAATAAAAATAAATATTTTGAAATAATTTATGCAGAATTCTGCATTTTTATACGTAAATCAACAAATAAAGCTCAGATTTATGCAATTACTATTTAACACGGATTGACCGTCCAATTCGCAAGGTAGTTTTGCCGCTAAGGCCCGGATTCAGTCTGCAGATTGCATTTACCGTTGTTCCGTACTTGCGTGCGATGCTGCCAAGATTCTCTCCGGAACGGATTTTATGATACTTCGCAGCGGCAGCCTCGGCGGCAGCTTTTGCAGCCGCATCATAGGCCAGGGAGTCGGCTATGCTTGCGTTTAAGCACAAACAGACGATGTCGCAGTTCGCCGCTTTCAAAGTCGATCAGCCACTGGGGATCGAAGGCATAACCTTTATACCTTGTCTCGAAGTGGAGGTGCGGGCCGGTAGAACGGCCGGTGGAGCCGCCAAGGCCTATCTTGTCGCCGGCATCCACCCACTGGCCGGCCTCTACACACCTTTCAGAAAGGTGGGCATAAAAAGTCTCAAGTCCGTTTTCGTGGCGGATGATAACAAGATTGCCATAGCCCCTGTAATATTTGGACAGACGAACCCTGCCGCTGAAAGCCGCACCCACGGGCTCCCCTCTCTGCAAAGGAAGATCCACACCCTGATGGCGGCGTCTGTGACGCATTCCGAACTTGGAGTAAACCCTTACCTGGCGCGGGCAGTGATACTGGCTTAAAGTATCGGCCACCCAGATTGAAATCTTGTCCGGCAGGGAAATCAGGTTCTCATGGTAGGGATCCACGGCATCGGTGTCCCAATTCTCTTTAAATACATCCGTCTGCACTGCAGCAGAAGGGTCTCTGTAGTACTTCCAGGTTTTGTTTTCATACAGAATAATCTGTACGCCCGGAGTTTGTGTGTCGATGGTGTCCAGGACATTGCCGGGTACACCGCGAAGACTCCGCACCGACTCCTTGGTCAGGTGCGGAATCATCACTTCTTCTGTTTTTGTCTTAAGTTGTTGCGCCATGGCGGCCGGCATATATACTGCGGCCGCCACAAGCACGAAGATGCATTTCAATTTCATTATCTAACAGCCCCGAATCTCTCTTTTAGCAATTTGTCCGCCTCTGCAATCTTTTCTGCAAGCAGTTCTTTGGACGTTGCCTCGCAGATAAAGCGCAGATAAGGTTCCGTGTTGGACGGACGAATGTTGAACCACCACTTGGGGAATTCAAGACGATAGCCATCAAAGTCCATGACCTTGGTCGGGGTTTCCTTGGCCTCGAAGTAAGCCTTGATGGCGTCCATTGCGCCTTTCTTGTCTTCCAGTTTATAGTTGATCTCTCCCGAATTCTCGTAGCCGGTAAGGCGGTCTATTTCTTCGCTGAGCTTGATGCCCTGCTTCTTCAGCGCGCTGACGATGCGAAGCACTATGATGCTGGAAAGCATGCCGCTGTCGCTGTAGAAGAAGTCTTTGAAATAGTAGTGACCTGCAAGTTCCCCACCCCAGAGACCGTCAATTTCACGCAGCTTGGGAGCAGCAAAGGCACGGCCCACACGCCATGTATAAACGTCTGCTCCATAATTGTTTACCAGATACTCTGCCACTGCCTTGCTGGAACGGATTTCCTGAAGGACGCGGGGATTCTTTTCTCCCCTCTCGTCGCAGAAATAGCGGGCCATCATGGCAATAACAAGATCCGGAGCCACAAAACGGGCTTTATCGTCCACAAACATAACGCGGTCTGCGTCGCCGTCATAAATAACGCCGACATCGGCCTTAATCTTTGCAACCAACTGCTTGAGCGGCTCTACATTCTTGGCTACCAGAGGGTTAGGCTCGTGGTTGGGGAAGCTGCCGTCCATGTCGTCGAACAGGAAGGTTGCATCCTCGCCCTTGAAAATCTCTTTTGCAAAGAGAGTGCTCATGCCGTTGGAAAGGTCAAAGGCGATCTTAAGGTTGGAGTAGTCTCCCTTATATTTCTTAAGGAACTTGATGTAATCCGGTTTGATGTCGATTTCCTTCACCACTCCCCTCTTTGCAGCAACGGGTGTAGGACGACCTTCGTCTATCCACTGCTTAATCTGGCCAAGACCAGTGTCCAAGCCTACGGGAAGGGCGTTTTCGCGGCTGACCTTCATGCCGTTATATTCGCGCGGGTTGTGGCTGGCAGTAATCTGTACGGATGCTTTGTAGCCATAGTTGGCTGTACCAAAGTAAACCAGAGGGGTGCTGCTGTAGCCGATATCGTCTACGTCTGCACCAGCGTCAGTGATACCTTTTATAAGGAAGTCGTGGATTTCCTGGCCGGAAAGGCGGCAGTCGCGGCCCACCAGGACTTTATTAGCTTTAAGGAGTTCAGGAAGGAAGTAGCCCACCTTGTAGGCGACGTCCTTGTCGAAGTCTACGTTGTAGATTCCTCGAATGTCGTATGCGTGAAACGCTCCCATATTATTGATTATTTGGTTTTGGATTTGTATCTGGTCACATAACGGCCGTTGGCGATACCCACCAACTTCTTGGCTATCATCTTTTTACGGATGGGAGCCACGTGATCCGTGAACATATCTCCGTCAAGGTGCGACAGTTCATGCTGCACCATACGGCAGGCAAAACGGTCGAAGGTTTCCGTCACCTTCTGGAGATCTTCGTTGTAATACTCCACGGTGATAGTGTCAGGGCGACGTACATCTGCATAGATACCGGGGATGCTGAGGCAGCCCTCGTTGAAGGTGCAGAAATTGTCACTCTGAGCTATGATACGCGGATTGATAAGGGTGCGGCGGAAGTCTTTCAGGTAGTCGTACATATCCGTCATGTCTGTTCCGTCCACGATGACCACCCTTTTGGATACGCCAATCTGCGGGGCAGCAAGGCCGCAGCCTTCCGCCTCTGCCAGCGTGTCCTTAAGGTCCTGTACAAGCGCTTTTACGCCTTCCTTATCTGTGATGTCTATCTCTTCTGCTTTGCGGCGCAATACGTCCGCACCATAAAGGTATATCGGTTGAATCATAATCTTTTAACGTCTCTTAGTCCTTGCATTCTTGCGGGACAGGCTTTCCGGCACTGCATCAGGATTGACATTCATCGAGCTGCCCGACGTCCTGTCCATCCAGCTTTGCAGGATAATTGCAGCGCTGATCTTGTCTACGGACTTTTTATCCCTTCTGTCCGATGCCTTCATTCCGCCGTCTATCATGGCCCTGTGCGCCAGGACCGATGTGAACCTTTCGTCCTCCAGTTCTACCGGAATGTCCGGGAAGTGCTTGGCCAGAAGATGCAGGAATGCATCAACGTCGGCCGCCGCCTCCGACGGCTTACCGTCCATATTGCGCGGATAACCCACAACAAACCTTACAATCCTTTCTGTAGCGGCGTAATTTTTGAAGTATTCTATTATCTTTGCAGAAGGTATAGTATCAAGCGCAGATGCAAAAATACCAAGCGGGTCGCTGACTGCAAGGCCAGTCCGCTTTCTGCCAAAATCTATACCAATTATCCTGTCCATGGATACAAAGTTAAGAAAAAGTTAACGTATGTCAAAAGAAAATAAAGACGGCAGGGCCAGAAGACTCAGGATTTCCCTGGTGGACGACAACACCCACAAACAGATCTGGGTGCTTCGCGGAAGGCGCTCCAGGCTTATCTGGACAGCTGCTACGGCACTTATTGTCCTTGTTCTTGCAATATGGATAATCATAGCCTTCACCCCCGTCAAAACCTTCCTTCCCGGCTACCCTGACGCCCATCAGAGACGAATCGCAGCCAACAACGCACTTACCATAGATTCCCTTGAAACCGTAGTTGCAAGGTGGGAGTTCTACTCAGAGAACCTTCGCCGCGTGCTGGACGGAACGGAAACCATTCCCATTGATTCCCTCCTTCGCAGGAAGGCCCAGTCAAGCGAGCTTCCCGGAGCGGACGAACTTAGCCGCAGTGATTCGCTGCTGCGCGCCCAGGCAGAAGAAACAGAGCGCTTCGGCCTTAACGCAGAAAAAAGAAAACTGCCAATCGAGGGTATGCACTTCTTCCCTCCGGTGAAGGGTGTCATTTCTGCAGAATACCAGAAAGTAACCCATCCCTTCGTAGAAGTCAGCGCCCCGGTCAACGCCGTAATCATGGCAATTGCAGACGGCACGGTAATGGACGCATCGTGGAGCGACGCAGATAAATACACCATAAGCATCCAGCATGAAAATGACCTTGTTTCCGTGATTAAAGGTGCCGGAAAGGCCCTGGTATCATCGGGCACAAAGGTTAAGGCAGGAGCCACCATCGGCATGATACAAAGCCCCGCAGGCAGCCAGGATGCACAGATTCTGCGAATCAGCTTATGGTATAAGGGAGAAGCCGTCAATCCGGCAGAGTTTATTAAAATTTAGCATAGAAATGCCCCAAAAAAGAAGAATAGCCATACTAGGCGCCACGGGTTCAATCGGCCAGCAGGCCCTTGACGTGGTGTCCAGGCACAGGGATATGTTCCAGGTGGAATTGCTTACCGCCAACGAAAACGCAGAACAGCTGGCAAAGGATGCTATCGCCTTCGATGCAAATGCTGCTGTTATATGCAATCCTGCCAAATATGACGCCCTGTCATCGGCACTGCAAGGCAGTACAGTAAAGGCTTTTGCCGGCATGCCGTCGGTAGAAAGGCTGGTAGAGGGTGACAACATAGACATAGTGCTTACCGCCATGGTTGGCTTCAGCGGCATGCTTCCCACCACCGCCGCCGTAAAGGCCGGCAAAACCATCGCCCTGGCAAATAAAGAGACCCTTGTAGCCGGCGGCGACTTTATTATCAACCTTGCAAAGAAGCACAATGCCCATATACTGCCGGTAGATTCAGAGCATTCCGCAATCTTCCAGTGCCTGCTTGGCGCAACCGGGAACAAGATCAGTAAGATTCATCTTACCGGCTCCGGCGGCCCCTTCCGTACCTGGGAGCGTGAAGACATAGCCAAAGCAACTGCAGCACAGGCACTTAAGCACCCCAACTGGGCAATGGGAGCTAAGATCACCATCGACTCTTCTACCCTTATGAACAAGGGTTTTGAGATGATAGAAGCAAGCTGGCTGTTTGGCATGGCGCCCAAGGACATAGAGGTAGTGATTCATCCTGAATCCGTGATTCATTCAATGATAGAGTTTGAAGACGGTGCGGTGCTGGCACAGATGGCAAGCCCGGACATGAGGCAGCCAATACAGTTTGCGCTTTGCTTCCCCCAGAGGCCTCCGCTTAACGCCAAGAAACTGAACTTCAGCCAGTTGGGCAAGATGACCTTCGAAGCCCCGGACATGCAGAAGTTCCCTTGCCTGGCACTTGCGTACAAGGCCGCAGAGCAGGGCGGCAACATTTCCTGCGCAATGAATGCGGCCAACGAGGTCGCAGTGGCATCCTTCCTTGCGGGCAAGATTGGTTTTTACGACATTCCAGCCCTCATTTCTAAAGCGATGGATACGGTTTCTTTTGTAAAGAACCCCGGTTTGGACGAGCTCCTGGCAACCCATGAAGAGACAATGGCCAGGACAAGAGAGAGAATAGAAAATGGCAGCATTAATTAGGATATTACAGTTGATTGCAGCCCTGTCCGTGCTTATTCTTGTACACGAGGCAGGCCATTTCACCTTTGCAAAACTGTTCAAGATAAGGGTGGACAAGTTCTTCCTGTTCTTTGACCTGGGCGGGAAGAAGCTTTTCAGCTTCAAGAAGGGAGATACAGAATACGGAATTGGCTGGTTGCCCCTGGGCGGCTATTGCAAGATTGCCGGCATGATAGATGAATCCATGGACAAGGAGTTCCTGAAAAGGGAGCCCCAGCCCTGGGAGTTCCGCACCAAGAAGGCCTGGCAGAGGCTTCTGGTCATGGCCGGCGGCGTGCTGTACAACTTCATTTTTGCAATTCTGCTGTACATAGCCGTGCTTCAGATTTGGGGCACCAGCTACATCAGCAACCAGGAGAACAGGATTTACGCAAGCGAGCTTGCCACGGACCTAGGCTTCAAGACCGGGGACAGGATACTTAAGTTCGATGACTACGTTCCGGATAACTTCAACACACTTCAGGCAGACCTGGTGCGCAGGAACGTGCACGAGGCTCTGGTAGAGCGCGACGGGGACACGGTCACAGTTTTCATCGACCATAGCTACCTACCCCAGATACTGAACACCCCGGGACTCTTCGACATTGCAGTTCCTTTTGTAGTGGATACCATACCCCCGGCATCCCCGAACTATGGTGCGGGCTACCTTAAAGGAGACCGTATCATTGCCGTCGATTCCTTGGAAATCAGGTATTTACAGGACACCCGCGGCTTCTTTGCCAGCAGGCCCAATGCCCTTATGACGGCAAAGGTAGTGCGTGGCGCAGATACATTGGAGCTGCCTATCCGTACCGACAGCACCGCAATGGCCCTGATCTACGCCCACCTGCCCGGCCTTCATACGAAGGAGTATGGTTTCTTTGAATCCATCCCCGCAGGCGTAGGGCTTACATTCAGCACCATCGGCAACTATATCAGGGACATCAAAATGGTGTTTACGCCTTCTACAGGAGCCTACAAGTCCGTGGGCAGCTTCATTTCCATTGGACAGGCCTTCCCTGCAGCGTGGGACTGGTACAGGTTCATAAACCTGCTGGCCCTGCTATCCATAATGCTGGGCGTAATGAACCTGCTGCCTATTCCGGCCCTGGACGGAGGCCATATAGTATTTGTACTTTATGAGATTTTTACAGGACGCAAGCCCAGCGACAAGTTCATGGAAATAGCCCAAATTGTGGGCTTTGTCCTGATACTTTTCCTTATGGTACTGGCCTGCGGAAACGACATTGGAAGATTGATAAGATAATAATACTCAACAACATGAAAAGAATTTTAGCAAAAATTTGCCTTGGCCTGTGCCTTGTTTTGGCTGCAACAGGCTGCAAGAACAGCAAAGCCCTTATGCCCAACATCAGCGGCAAAGCCGGAGAAGTTATTGTGGTTATCGACCGCGAGAACTGGGAAGGCAACCTGGGTAATGCCGTACGCGAGCTTTTAGGTGGCGAATGCCCTTATCTGATCCCGCGCGAGCCTCTTTTCACCCTATCGAATGTTACGCCTTCCGGTTTCGGAGAACTGTTCAAGATTCATAGGAACATCCTTATCTTCAACATCAACCCGCAGAACCAGAAAGAGGGCGTTAATCTTATCAACGATGCCTGGGCTCACCCGCAGTGCATCGTGCAGATCGATGCCTTTGACAAAGAATCTGCCCTTAATCTTTTGAAAGAGAACACAGCCATCATCGTCAATACCATTGAGCAGGCAGAGCGCGACAGGAATATCGGCAATGCAATCCGCTACGAGAACGCCCAGACCAGCCTTGCAGTGCGCGACATGATTGGCGGCAATCCCCACTTCCCCGACGGATACAAGGTTCGCAAGAAGACCGACAACTTTATCTGGGTTGCCTACGATTCTGCAAGCATCCTGCAGGACATCCTGGTCTACAGATATCCCGCCAATGGCAACGAGAGCGATTTTAAACTGGAAACACTCATTGCCAACCGCAACGCCATCCTAAAGGATAATGTTCCCAGCACTTACGAGGGCAGCTACATGACCACTGACGAGTCTTACCTTAAGCCTACCCTTGAATTTATCCGCTTCCGCGGACGTCAGTTCGCACAGATCCGCGGCTGGTGGGATGTACACGGCGGCTGGATGGGAGGCCCGTTCGTAGAGCATGCTTTTTACAGCAGGGACGGTAAGGAAATCATTGTCCTTGATGCATTTGTACATGCTCCCGGCCACGACAAGAGACAGCTCCTAAGACAGGTCGAGTCAATTATCTATTCTTTCGAATGGGCAGGGACCTCAGAGGAGACTAAAAAAGAAGGTGAATAAAATTGATGAAATAATTTTGCAGAATTAAGATTTTTATCTACCTTTGCAATCCCTAAGATGCGCCCTTAGCATTTTTAGGGCGGACGGTGGGTTCGTATAACGGTTAGTACTCGGGATTTTCATTCCCGCAATAGGAGTTCGATTCTCCTACCCACTACTAAATATAAAAAATAAAAACTATGGCAAATAACGCATCTGCAGAGAAGTGCATTCGCCAGAGCGAAAGGCACAGATTGCATAATAAGTATTATGCAAAAACAACAAGGAATGCCATTAGGGCAATCCGCACCACTACTGACAAGAAGGCAGCACAGGAGAATGCTCCCAAGGTTTACTCAATGATTGACAAACTCGCCAAGATTGGTGTAATCCACAAGAACAAAGCTGCTAACCTCAAGAGTGGAATCGCAGTATACATCAACAAGCTTGCGTAAGCTTAGAAGATAGAAGAACTGCTTCCCGAGCAGTTCTTTTTTTACGGGATCGGGATGTAGCGCAGTTGGTAGCGTACTACGTTCGGGACGTAGGGGTCGTCCGTTCGAGTCGGATCATCCCGACCACACCAAAAAAAAGCAGGTCGTTTGACCTGCTTTTTTAAGTATGATGGATTTCACTAGAAAGTGAATTTTGCCATGGTAAGGATGCGGTGGTTGAGAACCCAGTGGAGGTTATCCTGAACAAGGCCCTTAGCATCCATGCTGGACTTAGCACCGAACTGAACACCAGTAAGATTGTACTCAATAGCCAGGGTAAGCTTGCCAAGATTGTAAGCAAGGGTAGGAGTAGCGCGGAACATCTGACGGATGTTGCTTACGCCACTGTTATTGAACCAATAATGATCAGTATCGATCAGATCCTCAGAAGTACCAAGGAGCCTCATATAACCAATCATACCCATAACCTGCCACTTCTTACCGTACTGAGCAGAAATGAATGAAGCAGTGCTACGCATAGGAGTATACTCCCAGGAACCATCGTTATTGATCTTGCTTACACCGTAACCGGTAAGCAGGTTCATGTGCTCCCCTGCCTGTGCAAAAATGCTCTTTGCACGAATCTGCAGGCCGTTCTTGCCGGTGTACTGCAGGAATACGAAAGGAGAAACAGTGATAAGACGGTCGCTCAAAGGGCCAAGCCCATCTTTCCAGCGAGGCTTGATGGTGAAAAGGTTTGCACCAACCTTAGCAGTGAAAGAAGAAGTAGGCTTAAGGGTAATACCTGCGTAAATCTCAGGGATAAGACCATACTTCATATAATTAGCAGACTTGGTAACCTTAAGGTCATCGTTGCTGGTAGGACCTACGGGCAGATACTGCATACCGTAGATAGCACCGGCAGTAAGGGTAACCTTCTTGCCAAAGCTGTAGTTAGCCATAATCTGGGGAGAACGGTTGAACGGATTGAACGGCGCACCGGTCTCAAGATTAACAATATGAGGCATATCGGCAGCCATAGGATGCCATGTCTGGCCGATGGTAAGAAGGAAGCTGTTTTCAGCATTCTTGCCAAGCTTGTCCCAGGTAAGGCCGATATAAGCCTGACGAAGGCGAAGGATGGCAGTAGAGCCGCTCTTGCAATAGAAGTCGGCCTCTACCTTACCGTTAAGCTTCATGCTACCGAACTGATAGCCGCTTACATCAAGACCAAGGCGGGTTGTAAGTGAAAGCAGACGGAAGGAAGGAGTAGCATTAAGATCAGTGCCGTTAGCGAGCTTGTTCTCGTCTACAGGCATGTAGAAATACAAATCCTCGGTACCGGCCTTTACCTCGCGGCTGTCAAAGATTGCATAGTTGCGAATGAAACCGTAAAGCTTGAACTTTGCAGGGGTCTCATTCTGCGCCAGCAGCGCTGTAGAAAGCGCTGCCAGAGCAAAAAAGCTGAGTATAAGTTTTTTCATATTTACTGTTTAAAGATGATATCGACAGGAATCTTTGCCTTCTCTACCTTAACGATAGCAGCAGCAAGCTCATCGTCAACATTGGAATAGCTGTTCACGAACTCTGAAGCAGCGGCGGCATCGCCCTCTGCCTGAAGTACAAGAACCTTCTCTACAAGGCTGCTGATAGCGGCCTCTGCCTTTGCATAATCAATATCATAAGCCTTTTCTGCAAGGTCAAGAGTAATTGCACCGTTCTCCCTGAGCCAGTTGTAAACGATGATGTTGGCCTTACCGGTAGCGCCTACTGCACCGAACCTTGTAGAACGGAGCACGCTGGCAACGAAGGTTGCAACAGCATTCTTCTTGCCGATGATGTTAGGAATCTGGTTCTGATCGATCATCCTGCAAGCGAGCATGGTACCAAGGGCATTAGCCTTAACCTTCTCTATGGTCAGGGCCTCTGAACCAAGAGCCTCCTCTACGGATGCGCCGGAAAGTGTCTGCTTAACGCCAAGACCCTGGGCAACTTCACGGAAGACAATGTTCCAGTAGAAGGCGTCTGCATCAAGATAATACTTGTTGGCATCGGTAAGGAGAGTATTGCCGGTAGGAGCTACGGTAGCAAAGAACTTCTCTGCGATAACGTTCTGGAACAGTATGGTACGGGTACCTTTCTCTTTCTGTACCTTCTCGTCGTAAGGAAGGTTGATAGCGATAACCTTGAAGCCGGCATTTCCGTTACCTGCATAATAGATAGCGTCGCAAGAGAAGATGCTTGAAGAAGTACCAGGGTTGAAGCTCTTGTACTTAGCATCTACAGGCAGGCTTTCCTGAAGCTCAGGAAGCATAGCGCTGATCTTTTCGAGTGCAGATGTACGATACATATCCTTAAGTACTACGAAGGCGCTGAAGGAAGCCTTGCGGCCGAAGAGCTTATCGTCAGCGGCAACGTTAGGACCAAGAACAAGATCCATGCGGCTGTCGGTCATGTTAAGCCATGCGATATCGGCATCGTAGTAGTTGTCGGTACGGAGAGCATCGATCTTCTTGAGCAGGTACTCGCGAACACTGGCCTTGATGGTAGTGTCGGCAGCCTGCTGCAGATAGTTGCAGATATTGTCGATGTTAGCCTTGTATGCGTCGTGATACCAAACGGTCTCGAGCGCACCGGCATCGTTCCTGCGGATAATGGTGTAAGGGCTGTTCTTAGCAGGATCTGCGAAGGCATCGAACTCCTCTACAGTCATGTCGGCCGGATAGAAGTTAGCACCAAGAGGACGGGCACCGTAACCCTCTACGAAGGAAGTATCGGTATTCCTGTCCCAAGGACCGTAGTTGATGTTTGCAAATGCGATGGCGTCCTTCTTGCCCTCGAGCTTAGCCATGAGGGAATCCTTGGAGCCGAAGTTCTGCTGCCAGTAAATCTTGTCGGTTTCCTGGGCAGCCTTCTTGAAGAGCTCGATAACAACCTTGCCGTTAGGGCTGAGGGTCTGAGCAGAAGAAGGAGTCTGAAGTGCTACGAGAGCATATTCACTGCTGTTGGTCTCAAGGGTGTGTTTGCTCTTGAAGGGGAACAGGGTGGTAAGCCAGAAGAAACCAAGCACGAAACCGATTACACCTACAATAATACCTACCCTGGCCATCTGCTTGGTCTCTACAAGACCGGTAGAAGAGGCAATGGCGTTAGGAGGAGTAGATATAGGGAAGAGCATGGCGATGGAAGCGCAGACTGCGATGAAGCAGATCATAGCGTGGGTACCGCCAAGTGCAAAGAAGCTGTCATGGCTGGCTGCTGCAGGATCTGCCATACCCTCTGCTACTACGATGAGGATAGGGATAAGCAGGGCTGCGGTAGCTGAGTTACTAATGAAGTTGGAAAGGAAGTAGCATACAAGACCGGCAATCACAAGCACAAGCACAACGGACATTGAGCCGAAGGGGATGGCCTGGATAAGGGCCTTTGCAAGACCGGTTCCCTGAAGGCAGGTACCAAGAGCGAAGCCTCCGGCAACAAGCCAAAGAACACTCCAGTTGATCTGTTTGATATCGTCCTTAGAGAAGATTCCGGTGCAGGTAAGTACGCCAAGAGGAATAAGGGCAACTACATTTGAGTTGATTCCGGTGATGGATTCAGTAGCCCAAAGAAGGATGGTACCAACGAAGGTGATCCAAACAACCTTGCTCTTCCAGTCATTCTCACGCTTGTTTTCAGGAATCTCAAGTACGACTTTGTCGCTCTTGAAGGGGAAGAAGAACTGAAGGAGAATCCATGCAACAAAGATCATGATGGCAACATAAGGCACCATGCGGATCATCCACTCGCCGAAGGTTACCTCATAGCCGGACTCTGCAAGGAACTTAACTGCAGTAGCGTTAGGAGGGGTTCCGATAGGAGTACCGATACCACCAAGGTTTGCTGCTACAGGAATTGCAAGAGCAAGACCGACCTTACCTTTGTCACCGGCAGGAAGTACTGCAAGTACAGGAGCCAGGAATGCGAGCATCATGGCAGCGGTTGCAGTGTTGCTCATGAACATAGAGAAGATGGAGATCACAATGAGGAAGCCAAGGAGCACCATCTTAGGCTTGGTGCCGAAAGGCTTCAGCAGGTGACGTGCAAGAGTTACGTCAAGACCGTACTTCTCTGCCATGATTGCAAGCACGAAGCCGCCCAGGAAGAGCATTACTACCGGGTCTGCAAATGACTTCATGATGTCAGTGTAGCCTACAAGCTGGCCGTATTCAGGCTTGCAAAGGAAGCCGATACCCTTGTTGGAGACTGTTAACAGTGAGAACACTATCACCAACAGGGAGGTTGTCCAGTTGGGGATGATCTCAAACATCCACATGAGCGCGGCAAACACGAAGAGTGCGATGACGCGCTGCTGAACTACTGTGAGACCGGGGATTCCAAAGAAATCTACCGGTACAGCGACCAGGAAGATTGTGACCAGGAGCACAATCGGCAGAAGGACACAAAACTTAAAATTAAATTTAGATTTGCCCATTATTATAATTATTTGATATTATTTTCGGTCTATCTTGCAAAATTACTAACTATATAGCTATTAACCAAAAATAAATAAGAAACCCTCCGGTTTCCGGACCCCCTTGTCACCTTTCGGTGACGTTCCCCCTAGCCGGGGGTGGCACGTCCTTGAAACCGGAGGGTTTCTTATTTAGTGGGCTATCTTTAGATAGTACCCTGCTCAAGCATAGCCTGTGCTACCTTCATGAAGCCGGCGATGTTGGCACCCTTAACGTAGTCAACCTTACCGTCAGGCTGGGTACCGAACTTAACGCACTGCTCGTGGATGCTCTTCATGATGAAGTGGAGTTTGTCGTCAACCTCCTGAGCGTCCCATGAAATATGCTCTGCGTTCTGAGTCATCTCAAGACCGGAAGTAGCTACACCACCAGCGTTAACGGCTTTGCCAGGAGCAAAGAGGATACCGTTGTTCTGGAAGTAGTGGATAGCACCGGGCTGGCAACCCATGTTGGATACCTCGCAGCAGCACCAGCAACCGTTGGCAACGAGTTCCTTTGCATCGTCCTCTGAAAGCTCATTCTGGAATGCGCAAGGGAGAGCGATGTCTACAGGAATGCTCCAAGCCTTCTTACCGGCGGTGAACAGAGCCTTGCCAGGGAACTTGGTAGCCATATCCTCTACCTTGTTGCGGTTAGAAGCACGCATATCAAGCATGTAGTCAATCATTTCCTTGGTGATACCGTCAGGAATGTGGCAAACGCCGTCAGGACCGGAGATGGCAACAACCTTTGCGCCAAGCTCAGTAGCCTTGGTAGCAGCGCCCCATGCTACGTTACCGAAGCCTGAGAGAGCAACTTTCTTACCCTTGATGTCCTTACCTGCCTTTGCAAGAAGGTGCTGGGTGAAATAGAGAGCACCGAAACCGGTAGCCTCAGGACGAAGGATAGAACCGCCCCAGGTGCCGCCCTTACCGGTAAGAACGCCGGTGTTGTACTGGCGAGCCAGCTTCTTGTACATACCATAGAGGTAACCAATCTCACGGCCACCTACACCTACGTCACCTGCAGGAACATCCTGGTCAGGGCCGATGCAGTTCCAGAGCTCAAGCATGAATGCCTGGCAGAAACGCATGATTTCGTCGTTTGACTTGCCAACGGGATCGAAGTCAGAACCACCCTTTGCACCACCCATAGGAAGGGTTGTAAGAGCGTTCTTGAAGGTCTGCTCGAAACCGAGGAACTTAAGCATTGAAGGGGTTACAGCCTTGTGGAAGCGGAGACCGCCCTTGTAGGGACCGATAGCGCTGTTGAACTGAATACGATATCCGAGGTTGGTCTGTACCTCGCCCTTGTCATCAACCCAAGTAACTCTGAATGTAAAAATACGATCAGGCTCAACCATTCTTTCAACGATCTTTGCCTTTTCGAACTCAGGATGCTGGTTGTATACGTCCTCGATAGACTCGAGAACTTCCTGAACAGCCTGGAGATACTCTTTCTCAAGAGGATACTTGGCCTGAAGTTTGGCCATGATGTCTTGTGTCTTCATTATATTTTAAAATTTTTAAAGGTTTTACGATTAACACTGCAAAAATAGCAATAAAAACGATAAAATATTCAAAAATTGTAAGAAAAAAGGGAGATGCTTAAAAAATTTCGCATCTCCCATAATTTTACTCTAATTATCAGACTACTGCTGCATTGTCTGTGCCTGCGCCTGAAGCTCTGCCTGCAGTGACTCCAAGGTTCTTCCAGCGGGAATACCCATCACCTTGCGAGCCTCCGGTGTAAGATCTACACTCTGTTTGGCATCAATGTAAAGAATTGAGTTAACATCGAACACATAGATGTAACCACCCTTCTTTGCCAGATCATTCACAACCTCGCGAGCCTTCTGGTAGATAGGGGCCATCTTGTTGTTCTGGAGCTGCTGAAGGTCAGCCTGAGCAGACTGCTGAAAATCCTGAATCCTGCTGCTCATTTCCTGAAGCTCACGCTCCTTGCTCTCTCTTACTGAAGCAGTCCATGTAGAAGCCTTCTGCTGGTACTGCTGATATTTATTCTGAGCCTCTTCCTGCATCATCTGCAGTTCTTCCATAGCATCTTTCTGAGCCTTCTGGAGAACTACACGGGCGGAATCGGCTGCAGGTGACAATGCAACCAGTTCGTCATAATTAACGTGAGCGAATTTTACGCTCTGGGCTGAAGCAGCGATACCAATGAATGCTGCGGCAGCGATTACGATCAATTTTTTCATATCCTTTTAAATGTTTTATTTTCGTTTAGGCAATTATCTTCCTTCAAATATCAGACCATTCTAGAATTCCTGACCAATTACGAAGTGGAACTGACTGCCACCCTTCTCTCCGTTGGCATCTTTGTCGAAACCGTAACCCCAGTCGATACCGATGAGTCCGACAACCGGCAGGTAGATTCTGACGCCCGCACCTGCGGACCTCTTAATATGGAATGGATTGAATTTGCGTATATCGGACCATGCATTACCACCCTCTGCGAAGACGAGTGCGTAAATTGTGGACTGAGGCTGCAGGATGATAGGATAACGGAGCTCTACAGAGAACTTGTCATATACGTTACCTGCATAGTTGTAACCGTTACTGTTGTATGAGCTGACCTCCATCGGGGTAAGAGAGTAGTTCTCATAACCACGCAGTGAAATAACCTCATTACCATAGTTGCTGTAACCGGTCATACCGTCACCACCAACGAGGAAGCCCTCGAACGGAGAATAACCCCACCTGCGGTTGTAGTAGCCAAGGTAACCGAACTGAGTCCTGGTCTTCAGGATAAGGTCGCCCACAATCTTGGTATAGAAGTCTGCCTTGAACGTCCACTTGTGGTATTCGATCCACTTGTAGCGGTCTTTTGCAGACCAGTTGTCGTAGTTGATATCCTTGTAGCTCTTAACCCTGACAGGATTGCCATTGTCGTCCAGCGTACCTTTATCCTTCCTTCTGAAAAGTGAGAAAGGAGGAGTCAGCTGCAGTGAGAATGATATATCCGAACCCTGACGGGGGAAGATCTGCTGGTCGGTAGATGTTCTGGACAGGCCGATCGTATAGCTGATATTGTGTGCTACACCGTCATCGAAGATGAAGTAGTTGGAGTACCAGTTGCGGAGCCTGTAAACTTGCCAGCTGAGGGAGTTGTACAGTACAAAGTAGTTATCAGGCCACTCGAGACGGTTGCCAAGTCCTGCTGACAGACCGAAGATCTCCATTTCCCTGTTGTGGCTACGGATGTTCCATGCCAGGTAAGAGTCTGTCTGACGGGTATAGTAAGCCGACAGGCTGAGGGAAGTAGGCTTCTTGCCGAAGAGCCAAGGCTCCATGAAGCTGAGTGAAAGCGCAGTATAATAGGTACCGCTGGTCTGCAGACGAAGCGCAAGGGTCTGAGCGTCTCCCAGAGGAACCGGACGCCATGCGGATTTGTCTCCAATCCTTCTGGTAGAGAAGTTGTTGAAGCTGATACCGACAGTACCGATGAAGGTCTTGCCACCCCAACCGCCGGAGAGCTCCAGCTGGCTGGAAGGTTTCTCTGTCACATTGTAGATAAGGTCTACGGTATTTGTCTGCTCGTCCGGAATGATGGAATAACCGTCACTGCTGTACATGGCCTCAGGGTCGAACTGGCCCATGGAGGCAATTTCACGGATGGAACGCTCGAAGTCGCTCTGGCTGTAAAGATAACCGGGACGGGTGAATATCTGGCGGCGCACTACCCTTTCGTTTGTAAGGTCGTTGCCGTTGATGACGATGTTGTTAAGGGTAGCCTGCTTGCCTTCCACGATTCTCATTTCCACGTCCACTGAATCGCCCTCGATAGTAAGCTCTACAGGCTTGATGTTTATGAAGAGGTAACCGTTGTCACGGTAGAGTTTGGATACGTCGTAGTCGTTCTGGCCACCGCCGCCCAAAAGCCTCTTCTGCATGGTTACAACGTCGTAAACATCACCTTTTTCTACCTGCAGCACGCTGTTCAGGACGTCGGCGCTGTAAACAGAGTTTCCAGTCCAGGTAATGTTGCGGAAGTAGTACTTGCGACCCTCGTCAATGTCGATGCCGATGCTTACGCGGCCGTCGGGAATTGTATAAACAGAGTCCTTTACAATTCTGGCGTCACGGTAACCGGCCTCGTTGAACTTCTCTATGACGTTCTTCTTGTCGTTCTCGTACTCCTTGGCGTTGAACTTCTTGCTGTTGAAGAAGTTATACCACTTCTTAGCCTTGGTCTTCTTCATGGAACGATAAAGCTGATAGGTGCTTATATGGTCGTTACCAGTGAAGTCGATATCCTTGATTTTGGTCTTCTTACCCTTTTCTATGTTGAAGTTTACGCGGATCGCATTACGAACGATGGTGTCTTTCTGCACCTCCGGGGTAACCTTCACGTTGGAGAAGCCTTTTTCTCTGAAATAACGGGTAATAATGTCGCAACTTGTCTTTGACACGTAGTCAGAGAACTCGCCGCCACGACGAAGGTTCAAACGCTCCTGAAGGTCTTTCCTTTCTCCGTTCTTGATGCCGGAATAAGACCATCTGGACACACGGGGACGCTCTTTGATGACAATCTTAAGGTAGATTGAGTCTCCGTTATAAGAGAGTGAATCCGCAGAAACAGCTACGTCGCGGAAATACTTCTGTGCCCACAGACGGGTGATGACATTGCTGATGTCGTCACCGGGAACGGTTATCTTTGCACCTTTGTACAAACCGGCCAGCTGTGAAATCTGGTTCTCACTGAAATATGTATTGCCCTGCACCCTGACGTCACCCACAATGTACTGCTTGGGAGTTCCATAATTGAAATCCGGCAGATTATTCTGGGCCAGAAGTGCCTGCGATGACACCAGCACCGCAGCTATAAGGCCGAATATCCTGTATAATCTTCTCATATATTTATTTTACAGCCCGCAAAGATAACTAAATTATTTCACTTTTCCATACCTGCGGTCCCGTCGTGCATACTCTTCCAGAGCTTCCTTCATGCAGGCACGGTCAAAATCGGGCCAGAGGACCTTGGTAAAATAGAATTCTGAATATGCGCCCTGCCACAGAAGATAGTTGCTTAGGCGCTGCTCGCCGGAGGTACGGATAATCAGGTCAGGATCCGGAATGCCGGCGGTAACAAGCAGGGAGCTGAAGTCTTCTTCCTTAAGGCCTTCAATATAAGCCTTGGGATCTACGGACTTAAGGGCCTTGGAAGCTAACTGCTTGGCAGCCTGCAGGATATCCCACTTTCCACTGTAGCTGATGAACAGAATCATGGTTATCCTCTTGTTGTTCGCGGACATCTCCATGGCCTTGTCAATAGCCTCGTTCAAAATATCCGGAAGGGAAGCCCTGTTGCCAAGAACCACAAAGCGCACCCCATTTGCCATGAAATTGTCAAGCTCGTTAAGTATGGATTTAAAGATGAGCTGCATGATATAGCCCACCTCTTCCTTGGAACGCCCCCAGTTCTCTGTAGAAAATGCGTACAGGGACAGGTACTCTACGCCGTTGTCGGCGCACTCCTTCAAGGAGTCGCGAACACTCTGCACGCCACGCAGGTGGCCCTGCACTCTTTCCAGTCCCTTCTCCTGGGCCCAACGCCCGTTACCATCCATGATGATGGATACGTGACGCGGTATTCTTTTTCCTTCTTCTGATTGCATCTGATTGATTATCAAATATTTCGCTTATCCTCGCCCCAGAAAAGCCTGCTTGTGAGGGCAGAAACGAACTCTGATTTGGCGAGCCGGATTCTTTTAAGCGAAAACTGTGCCATTGCAACCTCCAGTGTCCATTCGGGATCTATTTCCACGGTCTGATTATCCATTGTCATGGTAACCTTCGGATCCCTGGACTTTATGCTGATACTGATTCTGGATGTGTCCGGAACCACAAGCGGACGGACATTAAGGTTGTGGGGGCAGATAGGTGCAATAATCAGCACCTTTGTATCCGGCATACAGATAGGACCGCCGACAGAAAGTGAGTAAGCTGTTGAACCTGAGCTGGTTGCAACAAGCAGACCATCGGCCCAATAGGTAGGCAGGGTTTCACCGTTGATGGAAACCTCTATTCCAAGCACGCCTACACCTATCCTGTGGATGGAAACCTCATTTACAGCATAGGGAAGCAGGCCAATGTCCTTACGGGAATTCTTACCACGAAGGGTGGCATTGAGCATGGTTCTGTACTCTACGGAAAATTCTCCCTCAAGAAGAGCGGGAAGCACAACCTCCGGGCTGTTCTCTGACAAGAAGCCCAGGCGGCCGAAATTGACACCCAGGATGGGGATGCCCACGTCTGAAACCGTCTGTGCTGCGGAAAGGAAGGTTCCGTCACCGCCGATACTGAGGACAAGGTCCGTCAGGGGGCGGATGTCAGCCTTGGATTCTATATCGTACAGCTCGTAAGAGGCGGAGCGCAACTGGTTGCATAGTGCTATGTAGCGCTCGTTTTCCTTTAAGCCCTGCTTAAGCAGGAATATTCCTATTTTCATTTATGTCGGTTTTTCGTTTAACTTACAAAATTAATACTTTATTTATAATATTTTAACAATTATGCCTATTTTTGTGTCGAACTATGACCAATTATTAACCGCAACAACAATTCAAGATGACTAGATTAAGCGTAAATATCAATAAGATAGCTACAATCCGCAACGCCCGCGGCGGCAACATGCCGGACGTGACAAAGGCAGCCGTGGATTGTGAAAACTTCGGAGCGGAAGGCATTACCGTTCACCCCAGGCCGGACCAGAGGCATATCCGTTACTCTGACGTCTATTCCATCCGTCCCCTGATCAGGACAGAATTCAACATAGAGGGCAACCCCATCCCTGATTTCATCAAACTTGTGACAGATGTTGTACCGGACCAGGTGACCCTTGTTCCGGACGCCCACGATGCCATAACCTCCAATGCCGGATGGGACACCATCAAGCACAGAGATTTCCTGACCGATGTTTGTAAAGAATTCAAAGCCAAGGGAATACGCACATCAATTTTCATTGACGCCAAGCCGGAAATGGCAGAAGGAGCAGCCCTTACAGGCTGCGACCGGGTAGAGCTTTACACCGCCGACTACGCAGAGAATTATCCCAAGGATCCAGAGGCCGCAATCAAGGATTTCCTGGCCACCGCAAAGAGGGTCCGCGAATGCGGGCTCGGCCTGAATGCCGGTCATGACCTCAACCTTCAAAATCTGGCTTTTTTTGTTAAAACCATCCCCTGGACAGATGAAGTCTCAATCGGCCATGCCGTAATTTGCGACGCACTTTACATGGGTCTTGAGAATACCGTCAAAGCTTATCTCGAGGCCATCAAAAGGGGTCAGGAAGAGGCTTTTAGGGCATAAAACTCAATTTTATTACGTCATTTACAGATAATTGACTTATATTTGCACTCTATGCGCGTAGCGTGCGCATGGTTTTTGGAAGAAATAAAACAAAACAAAAGAATATGAACAACAAACCAATGATTCTGAGCGTAATTGCTCTTGCAGCAGTTATCGTTCTTGGCATCCTCCAGTTTACCGGTGGTTGCAAAAAAAGCGCAAATGCAGTTCCCGTACAGGCAGACTCAATTAAGGCTGCTCCCGGTTCAATCGTTTACTTTGACCTTGAGAGAGTAGCCGCAGAATATGACTACGCCAACGAACTGGGAGATGCAACTGAGAAGAAGATCAAGGGTATCACCGACGAAGTTACCCGCCGCGGAAACCAGCTTCAGAACCAGGTAAACTCTTTCAACAGCGAATACAACAAAGGCAACCTGACCTCTTTCCAGGCAGAGCGTAAGGCTAAAGAGCTCCAGACCAAGCAGCAGGAGTTCGACGCTTACTATCAGCAGCAGCAGCAGATTGTAGCTGAGGAAAGGACCGTTATGCTCAACAAGATTGGCAACGCCATCATGGAGTATGTACAGAAGCTCAACGAGCAGAAGCAGTACGGCCTTATCATCACCACCCAGGGTGTCAGCACCATCGCAGCAGGCAACGCCGGTCTTGATATCACCAGCGAAATTATTGCCGGCCTGAACGAGGAATACGTTCAGAAGAAAGCTAAAGGCGAAATCGAATAAACAACAATCCTTTCCGGCATGAAGACGGTAAAGAGAATATTTTTAATCTGTGCCCTGTGGCTCATGGCGGTTGCAATACCGGCAAGAGCCCAGGACATTGATTATTTCATCCATACCGTCCGCTGGTACGAAGGCATTAAAGACATATCCAAGAAGTACGATGTTCCCGTAGAGGTCATCATGGATATGAACGGCCTTGAAAAACCTAAAGTCAAGAGCCGTCAAAAGATTAAGATTCCTGCTAACCTGGACCAGTACTACCGCGTAAAGGCTGCCCAGAACGGCACCCAGAGCACAGTAAGCGCTTCGGACGAGCAGGATCAGGCAGACAAGAAAGAACCGGAGAACAAGGAGCCCGAGAAGGACGAGGACGACGGCTTCTTCCTGTTTGGCCACAAAGACAAGGTAGATGCAATACTGCTGCTTCCGCTGGGCAATGCATCTGACAATTACTATGACTTTTACAGCGGAGCCCTGCTGGCGGCCAAAGATCTTGGAGAAAGAGGCATTAACGCCGACATCACCGTAATAGACTTTAACGGCACCAGCGTTCCCGAGTCCCTGGCAGAGAAGCTGCATAATTCTGACATCGTGATAGGACCGGTGGCAGAGAAGGGTCTGAAGCTTGTCGCAGAAGCTGCAGGCAAGACCGCAGTAGTCTCCCCTCTTGATCCCAGGGCCATCGCTCTTGCAGATTCTACCTCCAACTTTGTACAGGCTCCGGCAGCCTCTGCCGCCCAGTACACAGAGCTTGCATCCTGGCTTGCAGAAGAGACACGGTACGGAGAGAACGTAGTCCTTGTTTCAGAGACGGGAGCAGAGGAATCCGCCGGCATGAAAGCGCTCAGGAAAGCTCTGGAAGACAGCCGCATCGGCTATAAAAACCTCAACTACAGCATTCTGGAGGGCAGAAACATCCTTAAGCGCTACGAGCAGGTAATGTCCGCCGACACCTGCAACAGGATTGTAGTCCTTTCAGAAAAAGAGGCTTTTGTGAACGATGTTGTCAGAAACCTGAACCTGATGATTTACAACAAGTACAGCGTAGTACTGTACAGCGCATCCAAAATCAGGTCCTTCGACACCATCGACATAGAAAACCTGCATGCAGTGAATCTTCACGTATGCTGCTCATACTTCATCGATTACGACGATCCCAGGGTCAAGAAGTTCATCCTTTCCTACAGGGCGCTGTTCAACACAGAGCCTACGCAGTTTGCGTTCCAGGGCTACGATGTCACCGGCTACTTCCTTTCGGCCTGCAATAACTACGGCCGTTCATGGTACAAAAAAATTGCCCGTTCAGGCAATTCAAGAATGCTTCAGGCAGACTTCAGGTTCTCTAAACTTGACGATGGCGGCCTTGTGAATACCGGAATCAGAAGGATTATTTACGAGCCTGACTATTCAATAAAGATTCAGCATTAGCCATTGCCTGCGGCGTAATCACGGAACCGCTTAACATTCTGGCTATCTCTTTAATACGATCTTCCCTGTCGAGTTGTTTTATATAAGAAACGGCGCGGCCTTGTGCTATTTCCTTAGTAACAAGCAGATGGGCGCTTCCCTTTGCGGCAACCTGCGGCAGATGAGTGATTGCAAATACCTGCATATCTTCTCCCATACGGCATATCATTGAACCCAAGGCATCTGCGACGCTGCCGGAGATTCCGGTATCTATCTCATCGAAGATTAGTGTTGGCATGGCGGTATAGCGGGCCATCAGGTCCTTGACAGAGAGCATAATCCTGGAAAGCTCGCCGCCGGAAGAGCATTTGCTTACGTCCTGAAGATTGCTGCCGGTCGCAGAGAACGTGAAAAGTACGGCATCAGAGCCGCTTGCGCCCTGGGGAATACTCTCAAGCTTAACGTCAAACCTTGCGCCCTTAAGAGAAAGGTCCTGAAGGGACTTGGTAATGGCAGCGGCAAAAGGCACCGCTGCATCAGCACGCTTACTGTGAAGGGCGGATGAAACCTTGTCCAGCTCTTTCTGCAGGGCATCGATGCCACGGGCAAGGCTGTCACGGCGCTGCTGAAGCTCGTCGGAATCGAAAAGGGCGGATGACAGGGCATCCCTCTTTGCAATTAGCTCCGCCTCTGTGCGAACGGAATGCTTGGAAAGAAGGCTATAAAGCAAGGACATCCTGGCCTCTACGGCCTCCAGGCGCTCCTGGGACACGTCGGTGGACTCTTCCAGTGAAGAAATTTCTGAATGGATGTCGTCCAGTTCAGCCTTGATGGAATCTATCCTTTCAGAAAGGGAATCTGCGGCAGGGACAAAGGGCGCTATCCTGGACAGTGTCTTGGATACTTCCTTTAGCGATGCAGTCATTGAAACTTCTTCTCCTTCAAGAAGCTGTCCTGCCTTTATAAGGGAAAGCTTAATCTCTTCTGCGTTTGCCAGAATCTTCTGCTCCTGCTCCAGTTCTTCAAGCTCCCCTTCACGCAGCCTGGCATCATCCAGCTGCTTGAACATCAGTTCGTTGAAGTCCCTTTCCATTGCAAGGCGCGCAAGCTTTTCCTCTGTTTCTGCAAGACTGCGGCGGTCTGCCTGCAGCTGTTTCCAGAGCCGCTCGCACTCCCCTTTCAGCTGCGATGCACCGGCATAGGCGTCAAGGACGGAAAGGCGGAAGGTCGGATCTGACAATTTTAGTGTCTGATGCTGGGAATGAATGTCTACAAGGCGGGAGGCGATGGCAGAAAGGTCGTCCTTGCTTACCGGCTCGTCGCAAATAAAGCAACGGGAACGGCCGGTAGTGGACACTACCCTTCTTATTATTATATTGCCTCCGTCCCAAGGCAGGTCAAGACCGGCAAAAACCGACTCCAGGGCGGCATCCCCACTGCAGTCGAACTCGCCCTCCACCACGCAGGTGTCGGACAACGGGCCTACAGAAGAGGCGTCGGCCTTGCCACCTGTCAGAAGCGATATCGCTCCCAGCAGAATGGACTTACCGGCTCCGGTTTCTCCCGTAATAATGACCAGACCCGCAGGAAAAGATATTTCCAGCGAGTCTATCAATATAAAATTCTTAACCTTTAAAGACTTGAGCATCAGAGAAATAACTATTCCTCAGAGTCGTGCTGAGCCATGCGGTAGTAGAGATCTCCCTCTTCGAACTCCTCTATGGCAACAAGACCCGGCTTGGGCTGGCGCTCATAGTATTTGGAGATTTCAATCTGCTCACGGTTTTCGAACACTTCCTCAAGGGTGTCGCGCTCGTTCTTGAAATCCTCAAGCTTCTTGTTGAGCTCTTTCTTCTCCTGAAGGGCTATCTGGTTTGCCCTCTTATAAAGTATTACTACTGACTCGTAAATGTTGCCCGTAGGCTCTGCAAGCACCCTTACGTCGCGGGTGATTGTGTTTGTAGGAACTTTTTTCTTATCCATATCTTTATTATTGTTCTACCTTCATATACCGGGAGAACATTTCAAAAAGTTTCAAAATTTTTCAAAGGGGACGGACTATTTTTTTGCAGCGGCCTTTCTTTCACGCTCGAAGTCCTTGTCCTTCATCTTGTCGGTTGCGTCTTCTCCAACAGCCTTGCCGACGGCCCTCTGGGCGCGCAAATACATGGCATTCAGCTCTTTGCGGTAAGGAGAATCCGGAATCTCGCCAATAAAGTTCAGATAATCATCAATGAAATCAAGATATCTTTCCTTCTGCTTGCCCGGAATACTGTTCTTAGCATACTTGTAAGAAGACATGGCAATATAGTAAAGGATATCCTCGCGGTAAATGTTATCAGGATCATTCTTGATGATATTCTTGAAAGCCACGCGGGATGCCTTGAAATCCTCCATCTTATAATAGAGCTTTGCGTTTTCGAAGGCCTTCTTGTCAAGACGGTCGTTCAGGGTCTTGGACATTGCAATACACTCGCTTGCCCTGCCTTCGTTGGGATAATCCCTAAGATACTCGTCAATTGCATTGATTGCGGTATATGTAGGAATCTGGTCAAGCTCGTACCTAAGGGTAGAACGGTAAAGGCAGTCTATGCGCATGAACCTTGCCTCTGAAGAGAAGGCGCTGCGGGGGAAGTTGTTGACAAACTTAGAGAAGTTTGCCTCTGCTGTATAGTAGTCCTTGTTCTTGTAGTTGCTGAGTCCCCAGTAGAACTGGACGGTGTCGTCGCGCTCCGTTCCGGTTGTCATTACCGACAGTGACTCGAACAAACTGGCAGCCTTGCGATACTTGCCTGAATTGAAGTAATTGAAGGCGGCATCGTACTTGGCATCTACGTCGTTGCTCATTAGCAATGCATCAAATTTGGATGAGCATGCTGCAACTGCTGCGGCAATGGCCAGAAAGAGGAATAATTTCTTTATCATTTCTTAATTTATTTAAGCGTGGCCAGGAAGCGTTCTGCGTCCAGGGCTGCCTGGCAGCCCGATGCGGCGGCTGTAACCGCCTGGCGGTAATTTCTGTCCCTGATGTCTCCTGCGGCAAACACCCCGGGGACTGCTGTACGGGACGAGCCTGCTTCTGCTACAATGTAGCCATCCTGATCTGTCTGCAGGTACTTTGCAAACAGTTCTGAATTGGGATGATGACCAATTGCAAGGAAAAAGCCGTCAATTGCTATATCAAAAACCTTACCATCCTTGCGAAGAAGGCGAGCTCCTGTAACACCGGCACCGTCTCCAAGTACCTCCTGGGTGTTGCAGTTCCACAAAATTTCTATGTTCTGACGGGCGAAAACTTTCTCTTGCATCGCCTTTGAAGCACGAAATACATCACGCCTTACAATCATGTAAACCTTACGGCACAGATTGGAAAGATATACTGCTTCTTCGCAAGCAGTATCTCCGCCGCCCACTACGGCAACGTCCTTGCCACGGTAGAAAAAGCCGTCGCAGGTTGCGCATGCAGATACGCCCATTCCGCGGTACTGCGTTTCTGAAGGAAGGCCAAGATACTTTGCCGATGCACCTGTGGCGATGATTACGGTCTTTGCAGTCACAGTCCTGCCGGCATCGTCCTTAAGTACAAAAGGATGAGCGTCAAGGGCAGCATCGACAATGAGACCGGAACGGATTTCCGTTCCGAAGCGAAGAGCCTGATCCCTCATATCGGCCATAAGGGTTGCGGCATCCGCGCCCTTGGGGAAGCCGGGAAAGTTCTCTATGACCGTTGTGGTCAGAAGCTGGCCTCCGGGTTCCAGACCCTCATATAAAAGGGGCTCCAGACCGGCACGGGACGCATAAATAGCGGCCGTGTAGCCTGCAGGACCGGATCCTATTATTACACAATTCCTGATGTTGTCCATAAAAACATTTCTTGCAATCTGCAAATATACGAATCTGTTCGGATTTTTGGAAATTATATGTAACTTTGTCTCATTAGTAACAGGTCAGTATGCCCAATTCATTCCCGCCTATACCCTCCCTAGAGGAATTCAAGTCCATGCTTCGCAAGCGCAACCTGAAGGCCACATCCCAGAGGCTTGCAGTCCATGCCGCCATGGCGGCCCTGGTCCATGCCAGCGCAGATATGGTTACGGAGTATATTCGGGCAAACTCTACCGTCAAGGTTACGCCTTCGTCCGTTTACAACATCCTGGCCCAACTGGCCCTGTGCGGCATATACAAATACAGGCTAAGCGCAAACAACAAGATGTATTTTGACGTTTGTTCAAGCCGCCACCTGCACATGTACGATGTTGCAAACCATACCTTCAGGGATCTTCCTGTTGACGAGATGCTGGATCTTGTACACGAGCGCCTTGGCAAGAAGCGCTTCAGGGGTTACAAGGTGGAGGGGGTTGATATTGTGATACTTGCCAGACCAAACAAAAAGCAGTAAAGATGAAAAAGTTTCTGTCGGTCATAGCCATCGCCCTTAGCCTGGTGGCATGTAAAAAAGATAATACCGTCCTTCATGGCCTCACTTCCATGGGAGACCTTGTTGGCAACAGCCTTTATACGGACGAAGGTCTTGTTTTGACAATTACAAAGGCCAGCTGCAAAGAGGGCTATGACGTAAACGAAAGACTGTATTTTTATTGCGATCTTCTTAAGGAACTTGCCCCTAACAAGTACGAGATTGAACTTAAAGACTGGGTTAGGGTGCTCCGCAAAAATGTTATTCTTTCAAGTGCCATAGAGGATGACGAAGCCCTTGGCCATGAACCCATTCATCTGGGCAGCGCCTGGTATGCCGGCGGTTACCTTAATATGAATGTGGGCATTATGTATAAGAAGGACTCTGAAACCAAGCACATTCTTAACCTTGTGCTTATGCAGGACCAGTCAGATGACAATAACCTTGTTTTCCAGCTGCGTCACAATGGTAACGGTGAATCCGGTACCAGTCCCGACCACATTAGCGGCAGCACTTATTTCTCTGTTCCCATCAGCTCTATCATTCCCAAGGGGAAAGATCAGATTAACGTCAAGATTCTCTGGTCCTGGTATCAGTATTCAGAAAAGACCGGCGACTACGAAATCGTAGAAAAATCCACCGAAGGGACAATATAAAAAAAAGCTGGCCGAAAAGCCAGCTTTTTTAAGGGGTGAGTGATGGGGCTCGAACCCACGACACTCGGAACCACAATCCGATGCTCTACCAACTGAACTACACTCACCATGTTTGGGACCGCAAAGATAGTTAAATTTTTGCAGTCTCCAAATTTTTAGTACGCTTTTATGCGGAACATGAAGCCAAGTTCAATACGATTGGTATTGTAATCAGGAGTATTGATCCTGCTGTACTTGAATTTACGTCCTACATAAGCGAGGAAGAAACGAAGGTCCTGATCCTTAAGCGGATAGTATTCCAGGGCACCGATATAACCATATGACTTGCGGAAGGTTCCAAGATCCTTGGTATGGGTTGTCTCGTACATACCCTTTGCCATAAGGTTGAAGCCCTCTGCGAACTGCCAGTTGGCCTTTGCAACGAAGGTCTGGTAGCGAACGTCGGTCTGGTAACCGCCGCCAAGTTCGGCAGTAGCTATCTTAAGGCGGTCAAGGCCTTCCCATGCACCCATATAATCAAAGTAGATCTGGAACTTGGGCAGATTCAATGACTGGCCCAGGGTAACCATCTTGTCAGTATAGCCCTTGGCCTGATTATAAATACCTGTAGCCCAACGGGTTGAGATAAGGCCATCAAACATGTTTCCATTCCAGTTGATCAGGTATGAAAGCGGATGGTTCGATGCCTTCAGGAGCTTTCCGTCTGCAGTAACGGCGCCGGCGCCATACTCGTCGATAAATTTGCCGCTGTATGAATTGGTTACGTTCAGCACAATCTCATGACCCTTTGCAGGATAGAATGCCAGGGCAACGCCGGGGAGGAAGTTGTCCATGCAGTCTATGAAGTCTGAGTACTGGTAAATGTACATAGGGTTTTCGTCAAACTCGAAGCCGCCCCAGAACTGGCACATTTTACCGCCCATCAGGGTTACGTAGTCGTTGAACTTCCAGCCCATCATCATAATATCGGTAGCCTTGGCAAAGTTCTCTTCACTCATTGCCGCATTGCTCTTGTTAAGCCTGTGGCGGAGACGATAGGTAAGATGCTCTCCAAACTGACCCTTAATCTCAAGGCGGAGCTGCTTTGCGCGGAAGGCAGAATTCCAGTCACCGCCGGTAGTCTTGCCCATCTGGTAGCTGGCAGCATAGTTAAGATAAACGTTGAAGGCCTCTGTCTTCTTTTCCAGATTGAGGACTCTCTCTGACAGTGACTTGTAGTCACCGTCATTGCCTCCGGTACCGGTATTGCCACCCTGGCCGAAAGCCGTCAGAGACAAAGCCGCAAAGGCAAAAATCGATAGTAATTTTTTCATATAAGTTTTGGATTAGTATTTCATGAAGAATTCCTGAATCTCCTGCCAGTTGTGGGTCTTGGTAAGAGCCAGCATCAGCAGTACGCGTGCTTTCTGGGGGTTAAGGTCAAGGGCTGCCACAAAATGATACTTGGCATCGTCAACCTCGCTGTTAAGGCAGGTAGGACCTGTGGGGCAGCGGCTGGAACGTACAATCTGTATGCCCTGGTTCTGAGCCTTTACGGCAACCTCGAATACATCTTTATAGAAGTTTCCGTCACCTACGCCGGCCAGTACGATACCGTCGAATTTGGCATCTACAAAGGCCTGCATGGGCAGGGGTGAAGCATTTGCATAACCGTAAACGATGCCCACCTTGGGGAGTTTGTCAAGCTTGGTAACGTCGAACTCTGATTCTTTGGTATGCTTGTTCATGGGAGCCTGAAGAATGTGAGCCTCGCCGTTGTAAATGTAACCGATGATGCCGGAAGGACCGCCCTCGAAGGTGTCGCAATCAATTGTGTGTGTTTTGATTACTGTCTTTGCATCAAGCAGCTGATTGTTCATGCAGCAAAGTACGCCCATGCCCTTGCAGGCAGGTGAAACTGCAGCTGCAACTGCATTGTAAAGGTTGGCGGGACCATCTGCGCTGATAGCATTTGAAGGACGCATTGAACCTGCCAGAATAACAGGTTTGTCGCTCTTTACGGTAAGATTCAGGAAGTAAGCGGTTTCTTCCATAGTGTCTGTTCCGTGAGTGATGACAATACCGTCATAACCTTCTTCGTTCAAAAGGACATTGATGCGCTTGGCCAGTTTGAGCCAAACTTCGTCGTTCATATCCTGTGAGCCGATGTTTACAAGCTGCTCTCCGGAAATGTCGGCAAGCTGAAGGATCTGCGGCACGGCGTCGATGAGGGTCTGGATACCCACCTGGCCGGCTGTGTATGCAGAAGAGGCAGAGGTTGCACTAACACCGGCGATTGTTCCACCGGTAGCTATGATGCGGATCTTGGGTTTTGCCACAAGCGTAAAGCTTAAGCACAGAGTCAGCGCAAGGGCTGTGATTAATTTAATGTGTCTCATAAGATTATGTGTAAATGGTTTTTACATTATGCTGATTAAGAGTAATCCTACCACTATGGATACTATGGTTGTGATAAAGCCGGACAGCTGGAAGGAGTGGTTTATGACAAACTTGCCTATCTTGGTTGTGCCGGTACGGTCAAAGCCTATGGCAGCAACCTCTGTGGGGTAAGTAGGCAGGAAGAAGTATCCGTTCACCGCAGGGAACATTGCAAGAAGAAGCATGGGCGGGATGCCAAGGCTTATGCCCACAGGATACAAGGTCTTGACGGTAACCGCCTGGGAGAATAGCAGGATACTGAAGATGAACAATGCCACTGCAAACAGTATGGGATACTGGGTGAACATGCCCTGCACCGCACCTGTAATGGCCTCCTGGTTATGGTTAAAGAAGGTGCTGCCCATCCAGGCAATACCAAAGATGGAAATCATAGCCGTCATTCCCGCAGAGAAAATGTTTCCCTTGACTGCGGCCTTGACGTCCGCCTTGCCAACAATCAGGATCAGTGCGGCAATTACCATCATCACCATTTCAATTATAGGATTCATGGACATTGGCGAGCCTGCCGAATTTAGCGGTCTCCAGGACGGGAAACTGCCCAGCAGGGCCACCACAACTACGCCGCAAAGGAAAACGGCAACGGCCCTTTTTGCATAAGGAGAAGCCTTTTTCTCTTCTACGGTCTCCCCTGCCGGCATCGTGTCCGGCTCTATAAGGCCTTCTTTAAGTCTGCGCTGGTATTCCGGATCTTCCTCAAGAGGCTTACCTACATGGTTCTGAACAAATGCAGCGACCAGTATGGAAATAATTGATGCAGGGATGGTTACAAGAAGAATATCCTTCATGCCTATTCCATGCCCGCCAAGCAAGCCATCGGACAGTACGGCAACCGTGGCGGCAGATACCGGAGAACCGGTAATACCCAACGATGCGGCTATGGTTGCGACGGAAAGGGGCCTTTCCGGGCGGATTTTAGCACGGGTCGCGATCTCTGAAATGATGGGCAGAAGGGCATAGCAGGTGTGTGCCGTGCCGGCAAGTATGCAGAGCAGCCACGTTGTCAAAGGTCCGTAATATGTAATTTGTGATGGATGCTTACGAAGGAAGCGGGCGGCGACATCTACCATGAAATCCAGTCCCCCTGCCGCCTGAAGGCAGGATGATGCCGTAATTACGGCAAGGATAATCATCATCACATCAATGGGAGTGTCACCCGGCTGGCAGCCGAAACAGAATACCAGAATGGCCACGCCCACCGTGCCGTAGATTCCCATTCCCAGTCCGCCTTTACGGGCACCGAAGAAGATCATGGCCAGAACAACAGCCAGCTGAAGGAACAGCATTAATGTATCCATACAGACATTGTTTTTTATAAAACGTTTTACAAATATACATAAAACTTTCGAAAACCCACTATTGCAGTTGTTAATTTTTATTTGTATCGGATTTTCTATAACTTTGCAGTTCCTAATAAAAGAAATATGGCAAAAGAAATAAAATTCTCCCTGGTTTACAGGGATATGTGGCAGTCATCCGGCAAATACGTGCCCAGGGTTGACCAGCTTGAAGAAGTTGCACCGGCCATCATCGACATGGGATGCTTTGACCGTGTAGAGACAAACGGTGGTGCCTTCGAACAGGTAAACCTCCTCTTCGGAGAGAACCCTAACATCGCCGTGAGGCGTTGGACTGCCCCCTTCCACAAGGCCGGTATCCAGACACACATGCTGGAAAGAGGCCTTAACGCATTGCGTATGAATCCTGTTCCGAACGACGTCCGCGAACTTATGTTCAAGGTTAAGAAGAAACAGGGCACCGATATCGCACGTTCATTCTGCGGTCTTAACGACCACCGCAACCTTAAGGGCTCCGTAATTGGTGCCAAGAAGGGCGGAATGATTTCACAGGTTGCACTTTCCATCACCCACTCCCCCGTTCATACCGTAGAGTACTATATGGGCATTGTGGACAAGGTGGTTGAGTACGGTGCAGACGAAATCTGTCTTAAGGACATGGCCGGCATCGGCCGTCCCAACGTGCTTGGAGAGCTTGTACGCGACATCAAGAAGAAATATCCTCACATCAAGGTTCAGTACCACGGCCACACCGGTCCCGGCTTCTCTGCAGCTTCCATGCTGGAGGTTGCCCGTGCAGGTGCGGACTATCTGGACGTAGCTGTCGAGCCTCTTTCATGGGGTAAGGTTCACCCGGATGTAATTACCATCCGCGAGATGCTCAAGTCCGACGGCTTCCTGGTAAAGGACCTGAACATGGACGCTTACATGGAGGTAAGGCGCCTGACCCAGAAGTTCATCGACGACTTCCTTGGCTACTGGATCAATCCTTCCAACGCAAAGATGACATCGCTGCTGGTAGGCTGCGGCCTTCCCGGCGGTATGATGGGCTCCATGATGGCAGACCTGAAGGGCTTCCAGGGCGCAATCAACGCAGCACAGCGCGCACACGGACGCCCGGAGATGTCTCTTGACACCCTTATGGTCAAGCTCTTCGAGGAAGTAGAGTACGTATGGCCCCGCCTTGGTTACCCGCCGCTCGTTACTCCTTTCAGCCAGTATGTAAAGAACACCGCCCTGATGAACCTGTTCAACATGCTTAGCGACAAACCTCGCTGGAGCACAATTGACAAGGATACATGGGGAATGATTCTGGGCAACATGGGTCAGCTTCCCGGCAAGCTTGCTCCTGAAATCGTAGAACTTGCCAAGAGCAAGGGTCTGGAATTCAGCACAGGCAACCCTCAGGACAACTATCCGGACGAGCTCCCTCACTTCCAGCAGATGATGAAGGAAGAAGGCTGGGACGAAGGCCAGGATCAGGAAGAACTCTTCGAGTTCGCAATGCACGAGCGCCAGTACCGCGACTACAAGAGCGGTATTGCAAAAGAGCGCTTCAACAAAGAGCTTGAGGACTTCCGCGCAAAGGCCGGTGCTCCTATCAACGTGGTTCGCCCCGTTGTAGAACTGCCCAAGTTTGATGTGGACGACTTCATGGCAAAGCATCCGGAGGCTATTCCGGTTCAGGCTCCCGTTAAGGGCCAGCTGCTGTGGCAGGTAGATGTTATCGATGACTCCAAGGCTCCCGTTGCCGGTACTGACGTTAAGGCAGGCACAGCCATGGGCTTTGTCCAGACTTACTACGGAATGGAAGAGATTCTTCCCGCCGCAGACGGCAAGGTTCTGGCCGTAATGGGCAAGCAGGGAGAGCATGTAGAGAAGGGAGAAATCGTCGCTTTTATCAAATAGAAAAACTTGCTTTTTCTTTAAAAAGTTAAACTTTGTGAAAACTTAGTTCAGCTTTGTGAAAATCTTAATGGCCGGGGGCTTCTCCCGGCCATTTTTTATTTTTCTGTTATCTACATTTGGCAAGTCAAATAACGCATGAACTATGAAGATTTGCCAAATGAGCCCGGAAGAAAGACCCCGGGAAAAGCTGATGAAAATGGGCGCGGCAGCGCTCAGCAGCACAGAATTATTATCAATAATACTAAGGACGGGAACAGGCAAAAAGAATGCTATAGAAATTGCCAGAGACCTACTTGCAGAAAACGGGAACAGGCTGTCCTCGCTTGCCCTGCTTTCCACAGAAAACCTTAAACTATCAGAAGGCATCGGTCCGGATAAGGCGGCGACGCTTGTCGCTTTATTCGAACTGGTAAGGCGTATGATGTCAGAACAGCCGGAACGCAACAAAACAGAGCTGCCCGATTCAAAATCTGTATTCCTGCTGATGGAGCCAAAGCTCAAGGGACTCGACCACGAAGAATGCTGGCTTCTGTACCTTACCAGGAACCTTAGGCTGATCGGTATTGAAAAGCTGACCAGCGGCACGCCCACAAGCACGGGGGTGGACGTACACATGGTAATGACAAAGGCCCTGGCAAAAAAGGCGCAGAGGATAATCATGGTCCATAATCACCCGGAAGGGAATCCCCTCCCCGGGCAGGCGGACCTGGAATTCACCATGAAACTGAAAAGTGCCCTGACGCCTGCCGGAATGATGCTCCTGGACCATGTAATCATCGGCGACGGCTGCTTTTACAGTTTTTCAGAAGAACAGCTGCTACACCTCAAAAGGGGTAAATACAACAAGAAAAGAATAATCACTAATAACTAAGACATGAAGCTGACAAAAAAATGGATGGCGGCAGCCATGCTACTGGCCTTTGCATGGGCATGTACAGACAATTTAACTCCTGTCCCGGACCCGGAAAAACCAGACGAGCTTGAACTGTCGTTCGGGTACAGCAGCCCTGTGGAATCTGAAGTCTGGACAAAAGCCAGACAGGCCGTAGAAGTTAACAGCGGCACAATAGTAGGGGCTGCCGTTGCCATTTATGACAGTAACGGCACACTGGTATTCCAGGACAAGGTTTCCGGGGCCTTCACCGGGTTTACAAAAACAGCCCGGCTTAATAAGGAAAGGGCCTATTCATGCTACATGGTAACGGGATACATTGCCGGGAAGATAGCCTTTCCTGACAGTGAATCCGCCCTGGAAGCCCTTGAAATAGAGAATGACAGCATGAACGGCAGCGGCCAATACGACTTGACCACCACGCTGCGGGACTTCGGCCCGGACCGGGCCGGTTCTCTGCCAAGGATGAAGCCGTCCATGCTTGACCTGGCAGACGGGGCCTCTGACGGTAAAGTAACTGTACCCCTGCAATCCCTGTGGGCGAAGGTAGAAGTGGAATTCGACCCTTCCGCCCTGTCTTATGTGGATGTAAGCCTGTCCGGCGACGGAGTCCAGAAATGCGGCGCCAGGTACGGAAGCAGGATCTTCCGGCCCTTCGCCCCAGGCGGCAGCATCAGTCTTGAAAAGATGGCCATGCTGCCCATGGAGAAAAGGACGGCGGAAGGCGGCGAGCCAACAGGCTCCTTCTGCTTTTATGTGCCTGAAAACATGTTCGGCAACCTACTGCCGGCCAATGCGTCATCGGACAAAAAGACTCCGTCAGAAGTAGAAAAAGAACATGGGACCACAGTGCGGCAGGCCGTGGAGCAGTGCAGCGTAGAGCTGGAAAGCACGGCCAACGCGGACTGGGGAGACCAGGGGCTTCTAACCTACCGTTTCTGCCTGGGAATGAACGAGACCTCGAACTTCGATATCCGCCGCAATACCGCATATCACGTGATACTGACCGCTACTGCAGAAGGCTTTGCAATAAAGGAATGGAAGGCCAGCCTGGAGCTGCCGGATTCAAGGGTACTGCGCCTCAACGCCCCGGAGCGCTCAGAAAAAACGGAAGGCATGGGCATACTCCCCTGCTTTATAGATTCTGACATAGCCGAGGCTGACTTCAATTCTGGTTTATACCTGATTCCCGACTATTTTGCTATGGCGCAGGATTTTACCCGGTCTACTTACGGCCAGACTCCGGGCTGGGACCTTACCCCGCAGACAAAAGCGATGCTGTCATCTTACGGAATCCAGTGGGAACTGGTTAAACGCTACGTATACGTAGATAACAGCCACAACCGCGTGTTTTATTCAGAGGAAAAGCCGGGGAATAGTTTCCCGTTTGCAGATGCGTACGTGTACTACGACAAAAGGGAGCTGCCGTCCGACGTACTGAGGTTATATTCAACCGACGATATCGACACGGGCACATCCATCCCCATTACGATACAGACTCATGACGGACAGCACTCTGCCACCGTAACGGCACAGGTTGTCGCCGACGGCTCCGTAACAATAGCATGGGACAAAAAAGCGGAATTCATAGCCCAGCAGGGAAAAATCAAAACCACCCGCAAGACAGGCAGCGTAAAAAGCGTCCGTTTTTCTGTCAAAGATGAATACTCTTCAATTATTGAGGTAGTGGACGCCGGGAACGGCACATGCACAGTAAAAGCCAAGCGCGCAGGCGATGCCGCAATAGAATATACCGGCATAAACGCCAATGGCGCACAGGTCTGCCACGGAATCTTTCCTTTTACCGTAGAAGCACCGGTGCTTCATTCCGGGACAAGTGCGGTGGAATTATCCCTGGACGGCACCGCAGTAAGCCTTGAGCCTTATTACACAGACCGATACGGCAACAGGTTGAGCTTTAATTCCGCCCTGTATGAAGAGCTTCTGGCCCCGGGACTTGCAGCTACGGAAAGCGCGGCCGCAGCCTTCCTTGGCTGCAGCGGCACAAGTGCCTTCATAGCGGAATTGACACGCGGCGGAACTTCTGTAAGCACCGTTGTTGGGCGGAGCTTCGCGGATGCCCTGGAGGTAAGACCAAAAGCGGCTCCGGATGTAAATTCCGCGTACTGTGACGTTTACGTTAAGCCGCCACTGGGCCGGGACCCTGACGCTCTTTTGGGAACCATTGACAATCAAATGATTACGGGCTTTAAGATAAGCCACAGCGGCGGAATTGCCGTTTCCGGGGGCGTTACGGCCACCCTGCCGAATCTTAACCTGGACCTTGGTGCGTCGGCCGGCAGCATAAGCATTCTGGGCACAGCGGACCTTAGCTTCGCCCTTACCCCATCCGGAGCCATTACGGTTACCGGAGCCACCAACCCGACAGGCTTCACCGCAGGACGGATTCCCCTGAACGTAAGCTGCAGCAATTCCCGGTGCGGAGGCAGCGTAACCATAGCCTGCGGCTATCTGGACGTTTACCTGCATACCGCCCCCGTCGCAATGATTAACCTTGACACATTCTTCCCGGAGGTTTCTGCAGATATCGCCGGAAAAGAACAGATTGATGCATTTGCAGACCTTTACACCAAACTGACAAAAGGTTATCAAGCCGTACGATGCAACTTTGGCAACGGATCATTTTACAGTCTGGGCAACGGCCGCTGGAATCATATCGACGAATTCGACGATGCCGGCAACCAATATACCGCACCTCAACAGGGCGGGCTGATGACAGAGTTCATAGAGAAGAACTGGCCTTCCGAATACCATTTTGGGGAAGTAGCCTACACCATTCATCCCGGAGACCTGGAAAGCGATGCAGGAAAATACGACTCCATAGAGCAGTTCCTGTCCTTTAACGAACATGCAAGCCTGTACTTTGATTTTTCCCGGCAGAGCTTCCTTCGCCAGTCCCCTTTTGTTACAAGCATGTACCATTTTGACTTTGGATCGCAGACAGACAGCTATGGCTATTCCTACTATATCATCGACTTGGTTTCATACCCCAAGTGGAAGCTTTAATTACATTTTTTTTGACAGAACAGAAAAAATTGATAATTTTGTTTTTCGGAACAAAAAAGATCCGAATCATGAAAGTTATCAACCTTGGAGAAACCAACTCGGTTCTCAACAATTACGTAGCCCAACTGCGTGACAGAATCATCCAGAAAGACAGACTTCGCTTCCGCACAAACCTGGAGCGCATTGGACAAATCTTCGCTTACGAAATAAGCAAAACCCTCAGTTACAGCGTAAAAGAAGTTGAGACTCCGCTTGGCATAGCCAGCGTTCCTACGCTGGACGACCAAGTTGTTGCTTCTACCATCCTGCGCGCCGGCCTGCCGCTGCACAAAGGTGTACTGGACGTATATGACGACGCAGAGAACGCTTTCATCGCCGCCTTCCGCAAATACCACAAAGGGGATGACTTCCATATTCAGATTGAATATGCAACCGCGCCCAAGCTTGACGGCAAAATACTGATTCTTGCAGACACCATGCTTGCCACCGGCGCCTCAATAGAGGTAGCCTTCAATAAGCTAAGCGAGGACGGAAAACCCAAGCACACCCATCTGGTATGCCCTATTTCCAGCGCTTTTGCAGTGGATTATCTTAAGAAACATCTTCTGACTGACGACATCACCCTGTGGACTGCCGCCATAGATGAAGAACTCACAAGTCACTCCTACATAGTTCCCGGCCTTGGAGATGCCGGAGACCTTGCCTTCGGAGAAAAACTTTAGACAAGCTCACATATCAGAGTCGCAGAGGTGCAGGAAAGCACCTTTACGCTTACGTAGTCCCCGGCCTTGTGAACCTTGTCCGGGAATACGCACATCTTGTTGTTGGAAGCACGGCCGCACAGTTCGTCGGCACTACGCTTTGACGGGCCCTCTACCAGCACGGTAAAGGTCTTGCCCACATCGCGCTTGTTGCTTTCCAGGCCAAGACGGTTCTGGAGTTCGATGATCTCGTTCAGGCGTCGTGTCTTAACCTGCGGGGCCACATCGTCAGGATAATTTCTGGCGGCAAGGGTGCCCGGACGCTCTGAATACTGGAACATGTAGGCATAGTCGTAGCCCACTTCTTCCATTATGCTAAGTGTATCTTTATGATCCTGCTCTGTTTCAGAGCAGAAACCGGCAATTATGTCGGTGGTAATAGCGCAGTCCGGCATCTCTTTACGGATTTTAGCCACGCGGCCAAGATACCATTCGCGGGTATAGCGGCGACGCATTTTCTCCAGCATACGGTCGCTGCCGGACTGGACAGGGAGGTGAATGCAGCGGCAGATATTGGCACGGGATGCCATCGTCTCAATTAGTTTGTCGCTGATGTCCTTCGGGTGTGAAGTAGAGAATCTGACGCGCAAAGACGGATTCACATCTGCCACCATTGCCAGAAGGTCAGCAAAATCTACGTTCCCGGATTCATCCTTCCAGAAATAAGAATCCACATTCTGGCCAAGCAGAGTTACCTCTTTATAGCCATCGGCCACCAGTTTGCATACCTCACGTACTATGGTGTGAGGGTCCCTGCTGCGCTCTGCTCCCCTGGTATAGGGAACCACGCAGTAAGAGCAGACATTGTTGCATCCACGCATAATGGAGACAAAAGCAGAAACGCCGTTCTTGTCCGTACGAACCGGAATAATATCGGCATAGGTCTCTTCGTGGGAGAGGAGTACATTGATCTGGGGCTGGCCGGGACGGACTGCCTCTGCGAGCGAAGGAAGTGAACGGTAAGAATCCGGACCTGCCACAATATCTACCTTTCCACTATCAAGCAGGGCCTCTTTAAGGCGCTCCGCCATACAGCCCACGATGCCGACGATGATGCCGGGACGCTGCTTCTTCTCCTTTGCGAACACCTCCAGGCGGCCGTAAATGCGCTGCTCTGCGTTGTCCCTGATGGAACAGGTATTTGCCAGGATGATATCAGCTTTGGTAATGTCCTCTGTGCGCTGGTATCCGTGTTTTGCCATGATGGAAAAGATGACCTCTGTGTCACTTACGTTCATCTGGCAGCCGTATGTTTCTATATAAAGATACTTATTGTCCATATCACTCTTGTCTCTTTGAGGCTGCAAAGATACAAATTATTAGAAAGTATTTCGTATATTTGCCAATATGAAAAAGATTATTTTAGTTTTATTGATAATTTTTTCCACCGGGTGTAACTTCAACAAGTTCAAAGAGATAAGGGCCACCGGATGGTCTCTGGAGTCCGTTTCCCTGCGTGGTCTGCGCTCTTTGCAGGCAGATTTGGCATTGGAATTGGAGAATCCAGCCTCTAAGGTTACCCTGACAGACATTGCAGGCATACTTTACCTTAGCGGAGAACCGTACATCCACTACACCGTGGAGCCCATCTCCCTATCTGCAAAATGCACCAAGACATACAGTTGCTCCTGTACACTGGATCTTGATCCGTCAAAGAACATACTGGATGTCCTGGCCAGCCTGCCGGAACTTAAGACAGAAAACCTCACTACGGATATAAGTGCAAAAGCAAATGTCAAAGGCTTTAAAAAGTCTTTTTCATTCAAGAATGTGCCTGTTAAACGGTTTTTGAAAAAGTAGTTATGAAAAGATTTATAGTTTCCATCATAGCATTCGCCTGCGCCCTCTGCAGCATCAGCGCTCAAGAGGTCGTAGATTCCTCACTTGTAGGCCAGTCCATCATCAACCTGCTGCCGTCAAGGTCAAAGGGCAGTGCCGCAGACATCAACCTTTACCAAAGCCAGCAGGTGAAACAGAACCTTGACAAGTTTGTAGAAAAAAACAAGGACAGGGTTATAAGCGGCTACAGGGTGCGCATCTTCTTTGACAACAAACAGAATGCAAGAAGTGCATCGGAGGCTGCCGTAGAAACTTTCAAGAAGCATTATCGCGGCGTAGAAACATACAGAAGCTATCAGAGTCCTTTCTTCAAGGTTACCGTTGGTGACTTCCGCACGAAATCGGACGCAATGGTGCTGCTCAGGTCGGTGAAAAACCTTTTCCCCTCGGCTTTCATCGTAAAGGAAGCAATCAACTATCCTTCTACGGACAGGGAAATCATTTACGAGCCTGACGAACCCGAATTAACCGAAACGACAGATTCAACAAGAGTAGAAACGACAGTTCTGCTGTAAGCTATGCTAAAACAGGAATTAGGACTGAAGCAGCAACAGAAGCTCTCTCCGCTTCAGATCCAGACAATAAAGATAATCGAGCTTCCCATCCTTGAACTTGAGCAGCGAATCCGCAAAGAGCTCGAGGAGAATCCTGTGCTTGATGATTCACCGTCAGAAAAGAAGGAAGACGACGACGAAACCCGCGACGTATCGCTGAACGAGATTAACGAGGACGATCCCATACCCTCTTACCGGCTTCACGTTAACAATTACGGCAAGGACGAAAGGCCTCAGTACAATACCTTCTCTGTTAAGCAGAGCTTTACTCAGTCCCTGATGGAACAGCTTGGCTTCCTGAACCTTAACAAGCACGAGCACGATATTGCCGCCTTCCTGATTGGCAGTCTGGACGACAACGGCTACCTTAGCCGCGGCATCGACAATCTTGTGGACGACATGGCATTCAAGGCCAACATCGACACGAATGAAGAAGAAGTGCTTAAGATGCTGAAGGTCATTCAAGACTTCGAGCCTACCGGCGTCGGTGCAAGGGACCTTAGGGAATGCCTGCTGCTGCAGCTGCACTCCCTGAAGCAGGATGAGGCCGTCACCAATGCCATCAACATACTGACAAACTGCTTCCAGGACTTTTCTAACCGCCATTTCCAAAGGATAATGAGCCGTCTTGGCCTTACAGAAGAGCAGATGAAGAAGGCCACTGCTAGGATAGTGAAACTGAACCCCAATCCCGGCGGACAGATTGACGATTCCTACAATGACCAGGCTCAGCAGATTGTCCCTGACTTTGTACTTACCTACGAAGACGGGAAACTGGATCTGACCATGCCCCGCTTCTCGCTGCCGGAGATACGCGTCAACAAGAAGTACGCAGAACTGCTGATGGAAGCCGCAGGCTCGTCAGAGAGGCAGAAGAAAGAGGCCGCAACCTTTGTTAAGCAGAAAATGGACTCTGCAAAATGGTTCGTAGAGGCCCTGAAGCAAAGGCACAATACCCTGATGAGCACTATGCAGGCCATAGTTGACTATCAGACCGAATACTTCCAGACCGGTGACGAATCCTTCCTTAAGCCGATGGTTCTTAAGGATATCGCAGAGCGTACCGGCTTTGATATTTCCACCATTTCAAGGGTTGTGAACAGCAAGTATATTGAGACCCACTTCGGCATCTTCCCGCTTAAGTATTTCTTCTCTGAGGGACTGGAGAACCAGGAGGGAGAAGAAGTATCTACAAGGGAGCTCAAGAAGGTGCTTCAGGAATGTGTGGATGCAGAGGACAAGCACAAGCCGCTGACAGACGACCAGCTTGTCGCAGAAATGGAAAAACGCGGCTACAAGGTAGCCAGAAGGACTATCGCCAAGTACCGCGACATTCTTGGCATACGCAAGGCACGCCTTAGAAAAGAACTGTAAAAACCATGCCCTGGGGCCTTGTCATACCTCTGCTGTGCGCAGTGCTGCTTTACCTTTTGTTCGGGGTAAACTTCCGGCATAGGAAGTACTTCCTTAAGAAGCACCGCAGATACCTGGAATGGATTTTCACCCGCAAAGGAGACCGCATCGACAATCTGATTAAAGGAGACGACAGCCCCGTAGAACCGACATTCAAGCCGTTCGCAAGGCTGTTGGGAGGCCGTTCCCTGCCCGGAGTCACCGCCGGGAATGCGCTGGAAATAATAGATTACGGCCCCCATAAGCTGGAGCTTCTTCTTAAAGACATAGAAAACGCAAAGGAGTACATACACTTCCAGTATTACTTGTTCGGGGACGATGCCAGCGGGCGAGCAGTACGCAACGCCCTGCTGAAGAAGGTCCGCGAGGGTATAAAGGTACGCATCCTGCACGAGAATGTTGCAAACTACGACACCAAACGCAGCTTCTACAACAACATGCGCCGGGAAGGCATAGAACTTAAGCGCGTGTACAATCCCAAGTTCCGCATACTGCAGATCATCACCCATCTTAACTACCGCAATCACAGGAAGATAGTGATTATTGACGGAAAGATTGGCTACACCGGCGGCATGAATATTAAGGACAGGTACTTCACAAAGTGGAGGGACACTCACCTGCGCATTGTGGGCCCTGCCGTCGCGTCGTTGCAGCATATTTTCCTGGATTCATGGCTTACCTCCGGCGGAGAGCTGGACCACGAGCCGGACTATTACTTCCCTTCCGGCGAAGCTTACCGGGACGTTCCGCTGACCGATGCCAGCCTGACAGGCAAGCTTATGCAGATAACTCCTGACGAGCCCGATGCCAGCAGGCCCATCCTGCAACTAAGCTATATCTGGGCGGTTACCAACGCAAAGGACTATATCTGGATACAAACGCCTTATTTTGTGCCACCTGTAAGCGTGCTCGATGCACTTAAGACAGCAGCCCTCAGTGGCATAGATGTAAGGGTCATGGTGCCCCAAGAGTCAGAGAACTGGTTCATAGGCCCGGCAGTGAGGTCATACTATAAAGAATGCCTTAAGGCAGGTATCAAGATTTATGAAAGAGGCGGAGGCTTCATACATTCCAAAACCTTCGTTTCCGATGACTACCTGTCCAGCATAGGCACGGCCAACATCGACAACCGCAGCTTCAACATAAACTACGAGGTTAATACCTACATTTACGACAGGGAGGTCGCCATGCGCAACAAAGCCATCTTCCTGAAGGACCTGGAGATTTCCCGCCAGATTCACCTTGGAGACCTTAGGAACGTACCGCGCAGGCAAAGGCTCTTCCAGAAGTTCATACGACTGTTTGCTTCACAGCTATAACAAAAAAAGGCCGGTCTGGTGACCGGCCTGTATTATGGAAAATTCCTTAGTTAAGGAAGTCCATATCTTTGAGATCACCAAGTTTCTCTGTCTTGTTGATCTGCTCCTGCATAGCGCTTACAGCCAGAGCCATCATGCCCTTTGCCATATCAACCTGCTCTGAAGGAATCTCACCTGACTTCTCAGCTGCCTTGAAGGCTGCGTCCATGAGGTCAGACATAGTTGCACCAAGTTTCTTCTTGTCAGCGTCGGTAAGAACATAGTCCTTGTTAGCCTCGAAGAAAGCCTCGGTCTTCTCTTCCATTACAGCGGAAGCTTCTTTTTCGCCCTTAGAGAAGATCATGTCAACACCTTCCTTAAGGATGTCGCAGAGCTCATCAACGGGAGTCTTGGGACCGCTGTTGCAAGCGGTGAGCATGATAACGGCAGCTACTGCCAAAAAGAATTTTTTCATAATGAATAAAGCATTAGTTGTTAATGATACTAAAATAATTTCGTGTCAGGAGCCTTCATAAAGTGAAGGGTGAACATCACTGCAGCGCCGGCAAACAACAAAGGAGTGATGATAAGCATGAATCTGAGGAAGCCCATGCCCATACCGCCGGAAATACCCAGGATAGACAGGAGGAACCAGAAGAAGATGAGCACAAGTACTGCTATATGACCCCAGGAAAGGAAATTGAAGTTCTTGAACAGGTCAAGGAATGAAAGCACTGCAAATACACCTGCGGCAATAAGGAACAGCATTGCAAAAATGAACAGAACATCTGCACTTCTGAAAGCGGCAAAGGCAATCATAATGAACAACCATGCTGCGACAAATGTACCCATGAACAACAAGGGGAACAATTTCGCGTTTCCAGTAACGGGAGCCTTCAAGGGACGCTGTGCCAGATAGAAGAGAGTCAGGCCGCCTGCGCAAAGGAACCAAATCAGGCCAAGAATAACTCCGCTTCTGAGGATTCCCCAGGCAGACATAGTACAGCCAAGGATAAGACCGATCAATGAAAGGAAAGCGATTGAAGCACCCGCAATGACAGCCCACAGGTTGTTTTTAGGAAGAACAAACTGCGGTGCCTGCTGGTACTGAGGCTGCTGATACTGAGGCTGCTGGTACTGGGGCTGCTGAGGCTGAACCGGCTGCTGAGGCTGTTGAGGCTGAACCGGCTGCTGGGGAGCAGCTGCTACAGGTGCGCCGCAAACCGGGCAGAAGTTCTGGCCGGGAGCAAGGGGTGCGCCACACTGGGGGCAAAAATTAGATTGTGCCATAATGTATAAGTTTTAGTTGATTATTACTTCTGTTTCTTGCTTGGCAGGTCTATCTGCAGTGAAGGATTCTTTGACGACGATACCCTGAGGCAGAAAGCCACGGCAATGGCCACAATAGCCAGGCCGATGAAAATGGTCTCTGCACTTACGGCTGCCGATGCCTCTGAGACAGAAGGATCTGCAGAAGCCTTCTTGAAGATGTTTCCAACGAAGATAGGAACCAGCAACATACCCATGTTCTGGATCCAGTATATAAGGGAATATGCCGTTCCAAGCGACTTCTCCGGAACAATTTTAGGAACCGAAGGCCACATGGCTGAAGGAACAAGGGAATAGCCGATACCAAGGGTGGCAATGCCTATGTAACCGTAAGCAGGCACGCCTTCCGGAGCAAAAGCTATGATAAGGTGAGCCACAAGGACAAGCATCGCACCGGCTATCATCCAGTATGTTGCCTTGCCCACTTTGTCCACAAGGGCGCCAAAGAGCGGAGTGAACAGAACCGTAAAGAACGGTATCATGGTAATTGTCCACTTGGCCGAGTCAAGATCCATTCCGAAGCGAGGAATTACGATTGATGTACCGAACTTCTTGAAGGAAATGATGCAGCAGTAGAAGAATACGCAAAGCAGTGAAATAAGGATGAAACGCTTGTTGGTAAGCACCTTAAGAATGTCAGAGAATACGAATTTGTCTTCTTTGCGAACCTCTCCCTTCTGTACGGCGATACCCGCATTTTTGTCAAAACGGGCATCCATAGCCACGAAGAAGGCCCAAAGCACGGCACCTACAAGAAGCAGGGTAAGGCCGAAGAAGGCCGGACGGGCGGTTTCTGCCAGGGAATACATTTCTCCCGGGGCCTTCTGGGCCACCAGCATAGGAGAAATGATAAAGGCGGCTGCCGTACCCAGACGGGCGATGGCCAGCTGCAGGCCCATTGCCAGGGCCACATTACGGCCCTTGAACCACTTGGCTATGGAACGGGTCACAGCAACGCCGGCGATCTCACTACCCAAGCCAAAGATGGTACAGCCTATATATGCTATGGTAAGCGAGGTTCCCGGAGCCAGGCCGGATGTTATGGCAAAGGTAACCGTACCGGCACCCAGAACCATCAGACCGACAAAGATTGAGCCGACAAGACGGACGCCGTACATGTCCAGCAGGACGCCGCAAATGACAAGGCCACCCCAGACGCACAGGAACGAATAGCCTCCGGCGTAGAAGCCATACATTGCCGAATCCCAACCAAGAGCCAGGTCCTCCGGATGGCGGAAAATCTGACTGAGGGTAGAGAACATGTCGTCAAAGAAGTACGAGCCGGCCATTGGCACCACAAGGCAGGCCAATGCTATCCAGCACGCGGCGGAAGCTATTTTTTTATTCTGTCCCACGGGCGTTAAAATATTATTCCTTTACGATGTTAGGTGACTCAAGGCCCAGGTTGCGCTTGCCGTTCAGGACCTTAAGGTAGATTGCAATGACAAGGGCAGCCACACCAAAGCATGCGAAGATAATCAGCGGAACGGTGTAGTCGTAAGGGATGAAGTCAGCACCGCTCTGCTTTGCGGCGATAACTGCAGGATTGTCCGCATTTGAAGATGCGAGCACACTGCCGATGAGCATAGGAACAAGGCAAAGGCCAATGTTCTGAACCCAGAAAATAAGGTTATATGCAGAACCCAGCACCTTTTCATCTATGATCTTGGGAACTGAAGGCCAAAGAGCCGCAGGAACAAGCGAGAAGCTTACTCCAAGAATCACAATAGTTGCATATGCGATAAGGTGACTGTGGGTTGCAGGAAGAACGAATGCAAATACCAGGTGGCAGATGATGAGCAGCAGTGCGCCCATAATGAGCATGGTAGCACCCTTACCCTTGGTGTCAAGATACCTGCCAAGGAAAGGAGTGATTACTGCAGCACCAATGGGGAACCAGCGGAAGATGTTGGCTGCAGACTCTGCTGAAATACCGTCCAGGTTGCACTGGAGCATGTTTGCACCGAACCTCTGGAACGGGAAGATGGCGCTGTAGTAAAGCACGCAGAGTATGGCGACAACCCAGAAACTGAGCGAGCCGAATACCTTCTTAAGGTCTTTGAGTTTGAATTCCTCTTCTGAAGCATCCTCTCCGTTAGCCTTGCCCTGTGCGGCAAGCTGGCTGTCGAACTTCTTATCCATTACAGAGAATACCAGGAAGTTGATGACACCGATAAGGAGAAGCACTGTGCAGAAGCCTACAGGACCGGAAACACCGCCAAGCTTGCTTGCCAGTATAGGGCTGATAGAGAAGATGGCGAACACACCTACACGGGCGATTGCCATTTCAATACCCATTGCCATAGCCATTTCCTTGCCCTTGAACCATTTTGCAATGGCTTTGGACACAGTTGTACCGGCCATCTCGCAGCCGCAGCCGAAGATCATGAAACCGAAGGCTGCCATCTTGGCGCTACCGGGCATCTCTACCCACCAGCTGTCAAGCCATGCGCAGATTGAAGAATCCTGGAACCAGTCGCTGATGGCGACGTATTTGATAGCGGCACCGACAAACATCATTGATGCAGACAAGGTTCCGGTGAAACGGATACCCATCTTATCAAGGATAATACCGGCAAGGATAAGGAAGCCACAGACATTCAGCAGATACTCCGCACTGGCGTATTTACCGAAAACGTCAGGAGTCCAACCCCTCTGAGCCTCTACCATCTCCTGAAGCGGAGACATTACATCTACGAACATATAGCCGAAGAACATCATCAGGGCTATAAGGATGAGCGCAAGCCACCTCATTTTGGGGTTGTCGTTCATCAGTTTTGCAATTTTTTCTGCCATTTATTAATCTGTTTTTCTATAAAGTATATTTTACAAGATGCTAAATTAGGAAAAGTTTATTTCAAACGCAAATATTCCCAAATATTTGATAACTTTGCAGGACAGAATAACGCGATAATGTACACTTTGCTTGACAATATAGACTCTCCGGAAGATATTAAACGACTGACTCCGGAACAACTGAAAACCCTTTGCTCTGAAACCAGAGACTACATGATAAAGTGCTGCGCGGTTAATCCGGGCCACCTGGGAGCTTCCCTGGGTGCAGTGGAAATCATTACCGCCCTGCACTATGTGTACGATCTGCCCACAGACAAAGTAGTGTTCGACGTCGGTCATCAAGCATATGCACATAAGATTCTTACAGGCCGAAGGGAGCTTTTCAAGACCAACAGGACAAAAGGAGGCATCAGCGGCTTCCCCAAAATGAAGGAAAGTCCGTACGACGCCTTCGGCGCAGGACATTCATCGACGTCAGTATCGGCCGCACTGGGCCTTGCCGAGGCTGCCAGGATGCGTAACGACAACAGCAAGGTAGTAGCCGTCATAGGAGACGGTGCCATGACCGGCGGCCTGGCCTTCGAGGGCATCAACAATGCCGGCAGCAGCAAGGCTGACCTGCTTATCATACTGAACGACAACGACCAGTCCATTGACAACGCGACGGGTGCAATCCACAATTATCTGCTCAGGATTACGACATCCACAAAATACAACCGCCTGAAGAAGACAGTCTGGGAATGGCTGGGCGACGGAAAACTAAGGCGCAGGTTCCAGAAATGGACAGTTGATACCAAATCCAACCTGGTCAGGAAATCTGGCGGCGCACTGTTCGAAGCCCTGGGTTTCAGGTACTTCGGCCCCATTGACGGAAATGACATCAACCTACTGATAGACACCCTTTCCAGGCTTAAGAACCTGCACGGCCCCCGCATACTGCACGTACATACAGTAAAAGGTAAGGGCTATGCCCCGGCAGAGGCTGATCCGGCCGTATGGCATGCTCCGGGCCGCTTCAACCCGGAAACCGGAGAACGCATCATCAAGCATCCCAACACCCCCAGATGGCAGGATGTATTCGGTGAAGTGCTTGTAGATCTGGCCCAGAAAGACATACGCGTTGTGGGTATAACTCCGGCCATGGCATCCGGCTGCGGAATGTCCCTGCTGGCCAAGGAAATGCCCTCCAGGTTCTACGACGTAGGAATAGAAGAAGAGCATGCGGTTACCTTCTCTGCAGGCCTTGCGGCAGGCGGACTCAGGCCTTTCTGCAACATCTACTCTTCTTTCTCCCAAAGGGCTTACGACCAGATTATCCATGACGTTGCACTACAGCGCCTTCCGGTTGTGCTTTGCTTCGACAGAGGCGGAGTGGTCGGCGAGGACGGTCCTACGCATCACGGAGTATTTGATATGGCCGCCTACAGGAGCATCCCCGGAGCCATCGTCTGCTCCCCCAGAAACGAGCTTGAACTCAAGAACATGATGTACAGCGGTCTGTGCAGCCAGACCGGTCCTTATATAATAAGGTATCCGCGCGGAGGCGCAGAGGGCGTCGCCTACAAGGACAGTCCTTACAAAGAGCTCGTGCCCGGCAAGGGAGAAGAACTGATTAAAGGAGAGAATATCTGCATACTGGCCATTGGCCATTGCGCCACAAGGGCACTCGAAGCCGCACAGGCGGTTAAAGAGAAACTGGGCTTTACTCCGGGAGTCATCGACATAAGGTTCCTGAAACCACTGGACGAGGAGCTCGTGCTTGCAGCGGCACGCAATTACAAGCATATCGTAACCGTAGAGGACGGATGTCTGAAGGGCGGTTTAATGAGCGCAGTGGCAGAACTGATGGAGAGTAACGATATCCACACTCCCCTTCACGGCCTGGGCATTCCGGACCAGTTCATAGAGCAGGATACACAAAAGGCCCAGAGGGCCTTCTGCGGCATTGATTCTGAAGGCATAACAAACACCATCGAAAATATTTTTCAAAAAATGGTTGCAGAATAAAAAATAATATCTATCTTTGCAATCCCTTTCGATGGCGATAAGGAAAACGCCGATATAGCTCAGTTGGCCAGAGCACGTGATTTGTAATCTCGGGGTCGTGGGTTCGAATCCCTCTATCGGCTCAGCTAAGCGTTAAGGCTTAAGAAACTTTGGGAGGTTCGCATAGTGGCAATTGCGGCGGACTGTAAATCCGCTCCCTCAGGGTTCGGTGGTTCGAGTCCACCACCTCCCACAAATACGAATTGATGCGGAAGTAGCTCAGTTGGTAGAGCATCAGCCTTCCAAGCTGAGGGTCGCGAGTTCGAACCTCGTTTTCCGCTCTGTAAAGCCGGTGTAGCTCAGGGGTAGAGCGCATCCTTGGTAAGGATGAGGTCATGAGTTCAAATCCCATCACCGGCTCATTTTTTTGAAATATAAAGTGTAACAAAAGTAAATACACAATTTAAACATAATATTATGGCAAAAGAAACATTCCAGAGAACCAAACCGCATGTTAACATCGGTACAATTGGCCATGTTGACCACGGTAAAACAACTCTTACCGCTGCTATCACCAAGGTGCTTGCAGAAAGGGTTGCAGGTAACGCAGACAAGATCAAATCATTTGATCAGATCGACAACGCTCCTGAAGAGAAAGAGCGTGGTATCACCATCAACTCTGCACACGTAGAGTACGAGACCGAAAAACGTCACTATGCACACGTAGACTGCCCTGGCCATGCTGACTACGTAAAGAACATGGTAACTGGTGCAGCTCAGATGGACGGTGCAATCCTCGTTGTTGCTGCAACTGACGGTCCTATGCCTCAGACTCGTGAGCACATCCTTCTTGCACGTCAGGTGAACGTACCTAAGATCCTCGTTTTCATGAACAAGGTTGACCTTGTTGACGATGAGGAAATGCTTGACCTCGTAGAGATGGAGATCCGTGACCTCCTCGCATTCTACAACTTCGACGAGAACTGCCCTATCATCCGTGGTTCTGCACTTGGTGCACTCAACGGTGAGAAGGTTTGGGAAGACAAGGTTATGGAGCTCATGAACGCAGTTGATGAGTACATTCCCCTCCCTGTACGTCTTGTTGATAAGCCATTCCTTATGCCTATCGAGGACATCTTCTCTATCACCGGTCGTGGTACCGTTGTTACCGGTCGTATCGAGGCTGGTACCATCCACGTAAACGATCCCGTTGAGCTCGTAGGTTTCGGCGATGAGCCTCGTACCTCTGTAGTTACCGGCGTTGAGATGTTCCGTAAACTCCTCCCTCAGGGTGAGGCTGGTGATAACGTAGGTCTTCTCCTCCGTGGTGTTGATAAGAAGGAAGTTAAGAGAGGTGAGGTTGTTGCCGCTCCTAAGTCCATCACTCCTCACACCGAGTTCATAGCTCAGATCTATGTACTTAAGAAAGAAGAGGGTGGCCGTCACACTCCTTTCCACAACCACTACCGTCCTCAGTTCTTCATCCGTACACTGGATGTTACCGGTGAGATTACTCTCCCTGCTGACAAGGAAATGGTTATGCCTGGCGATAACGTAGAAATCAACGTTAAGCTCATCACCCCTGTTGCTATGAACGAAGGTCTCCAGTTCGCTATCCGTGAAGGTGGCCGTACCGTTGGCGCAGGTCAGGTAATCCGCATCGAGGAGTAATTCTCTAAGAATTTTCAAGACAGGTTGTCCGCAAAAAGACAATCTGTCTTTAGGGGAATAGAACAAGGGTAGTTCAGCGGTCTCCAAAACCGTCGATGTGGGTTCGAATCCTGCTTCCCCTGCCAAATATCAAAGGTTACGATTTGGTAATGTTTAACAGGCTCTGCATCTGCTTCCAATCCGCGGAGCCCATTAAAGTAAAAGATGAGAAAGTTCATAAACTATTGTAAAGAGTCTTTCGTTGAGCTCACCACAAAGGTGACTTGGCCGACTTGGCAGAAGCTGCAGGGTTCTGCTCTTCTTGTTATGGTAGCCACCGTCATCATTGCTGCGGCACTCTTCATCATAGACTACGCTTTCCAGCATCTGATGTCAGCAATTTACACATTGTAATTCATTACCATCATGGGCGAAAAGAAATGGTACGTCCTTAGAACTGCAGGAGGCAAGGAAAAAAAGGCTAAGGAATATCTTGAGAAAGAAATTCTCAGAGGTAACCTACAGAATCAGGTAGAACAGGTTCTGGTTCCGGTTGAAAAGAAGTACGTTGTAAAGAACGGAAAGAGGACAGCTACAGAGAAGCTGCTCTTCCCGGGCTATGTGCTTATTGAGGCCGAACTCAGCGCCGAACTTGAGTATGTAATCAGGAACCTCGTTCCCGGTATGTCCGGCTTCCTTACAGAAAAAACGGACAAGGCAGGCGAAAGGCGCGCAGTTCCCATCAGGGATGATGAGGCAAGGCGCATACTTGGCCAGCAAGACGAGACTGCCGTCAGCGTTGCAGAGACAGAGTTCGACTACAAGGTAGGAGACTCAGTCAAGATCACCGACGGTCCTTTCACCGGATTTGATGGTACAGTGGACGAAATTGTTGAGGACAGAAGCAAGATCAAAGTTATAGTTATGATCTTCGGCAGAAAGACTCTGCTCGAGCTCAACTTTAATCAAGTAACTAAAGAATAACAATTTATGGCAAAAGAAGTATCCGGATTCATTAAGCTCCAGATCAAAGGCGGAGCAGCGAATCCTGCGCCTCCCGTAGGACCTGCACTTGGTTCAAAGGGACTGAATATCATGGACTTCTGCAAGCAGTTTAACGCCAGGACCCAGGGTCAGGCTGGTAAAGTGCTTCCCGTAGTCATCACCGTATATTCTGACAAGTCATTTACATTCGAGGTTAAGCAGCCCCCGGTATCAGTTTCCCTCAAAGAAGCTGCTAAGATCCAGAAGGGTTCCGGAGAGCCTAACCGTAACAAGGTAGCAACCATTACCTGGGCTCAGGTAAAAGAGATTGCAGAAGGCAAAATGCCCGACCTTAATGCATTTACACTTAAGTCCGCTATGTCAATGGTAGCAGGTACCGCAAGAAGCATGGGTATCAAGGTTACCGGCGAATTCCCCGCAGACGTAAAATAATTCACACGCACTATGGCAAAACTTACAAAAAATCAGAAGGCAGTCGTAGCAAAGTACGAACCTTCCAAGCTTTATGAGATTTCAGAAGCGTGTGGTCTTCTTAAGGAAATCACCTTCACCAAGTTCGACGCTTCAGTTGAGCTCGCAGTGAACCTTGGCGTTGACCCTCGTAAGGCCAACCAGATGGTTCGTGGCGTCGTTACCCTTCCTCACGGAACAGGTAAGGTTACCCGCGTGCTCGTACTCTGCACCGCAGACAAGGAGAACGAGGCAAAAGAAGCAGGCGCTGACTATGTTGGTCTTGACGAGTATATCGAGAAGATCAAAGGTGGTTGGACCGATGTAGATGTTATCATCTGTACCCCTTCAGTTATGGCAAAGGTTGGTCCTATCGGCCGTATCCTCGGTCCCCGTGGCCTCATGCCTAACCCCAAGACTGGTACTGTAACTATGGATATCGCTAACGCCGTTAAGGACGTAAAGGCTGGTAAGATCGACTTCAAGGTTGACAAGACCGGTATCGTTCACTGCGCAGTTGGTAAGGTATCTTTCACCGCAGAGCAGATCTACGACAACGTTAAGGCCGTTCTTTCTGCAATTGCTAAGCTCAAACCTCAGGCACTCAAGGGTACCTACATGAAGAGCGCAGCAGTTTGCACAACCATGAGCCCCGGTGTCAAGCTCGATGTCAAAGGTTTCGTTGCTGAATAATTAGGAGGAGAAAGCTATGAGAAAAGAACTTAAAGCACAGGTAATCGAGACTATCGCAGCTCAGCTCAAGGAAACCCCCAGTTTCTACGTAACCGATATCGCTGGTCTTAACGCAGAGCAGACCGTTGCCCTTCGTCGCGCATGCTTCGAGGCTGGTATCAAGCTCACCGTTGTTAAGAACACCCTGTTCGAGCACGTAATCAAGGAAATGGGAAACGAGGAACTTTCACTCGTAATCCCCGCCCTCAAGGGTAACTCCGCTATCATGTACACAGAGGTGGCTAACGCCCCCGCCAAACTCATCAAGAAGCTTCGCAAAGAAGGTCTTCCCAAGCCGGAACTCAAAGCCGCTTACGTTCAGGAGTGCGCTTTTGTAGGTGCTGACAAACTTGACGAGCTCGCAGCTATCAAGTCTAAGGAAGAACTCCTCGGAGACATCATCACTCTGCTCCAGAGCCCTGCACGCAATGTTATCTCTGCTCTGCAGAACGCAGCCCCTGGCAAAGTTGGCGGTCTCGTAAAGGCCCTCGAAGAAAGAAAGTAAAAGATAATAATAACAACAATTTAAAATACAATTTATTATGGCAGACATCAAAGCACTTGCAGAAGAGTTGGTAAACCTTACTGTAAAAGACGTTCAGGAACTTGCAAAGGTTCTCAAAGATGAGTACGGCATCGAGCCCGCAGCTGCAGCAGTTGCAGTAGCAGGTCCCGCAGCAGCTGCTGAGGCAGCTCCCGCTGAGCAGACCGAATTCAACGTAATCCTCACCTCTGTAGGCCAGACCAAACTTGCTGTTGTTAAGGCAGTGAAAGAGGCTCTCGGTCTCGGACTTAAGGAAGCAAAGGACCTCACCGATCAGGCTCCCGCAACTTTGAAAGAGAAAGTATCCAAGGCTGAAGCAGAGCAGATTAAGGCTGCTCTCGAAGAGGCTGGTGCAGAGGTTGAGATTAAATAATCTCCCCCTCCCCCTTGGATGGGAACAACAACAGGTTTAGAGCCGCCCAAAGGCTCTAAACCTTTTTGTCGTCTTAAAGTTTTTCTCTATTTCAAAGGCAGACTATGTCAAAAAAGACCAACAATAAACGAATAAATTTCGCAACTTCAAAAATCCTGAAATACCCGGATCTTCTGGAGGTGCAGCTGAAGTCGTTCAAGGACTTCTTCCAGCTGGACACCACTCCTGAAAACAGGAAGAACGAAGGTCTGTACCAGGTATTCAAAGAGATTTTCCCGATTGAGGATACGAGAAATAACTATGAGCTCGAGTTCATAGACTATTTCATCGATCCTCCACAGTATTCGATTGAAGAGTGTCTTGAGAGAGGACTCACTTACAATGTTCCTCTGAAGGCAAAACTCCGCCTTTCTTGCAGTGATCCGGACCACGAGGACTTCGACACAAGGGTTCAGGACGTTTACCTTGGTAACATCCCCTACATGACCCCTGCCGGTACCTTCGTAATCAACGGATCCGAAAGAATCATAGTATCACAGCTTCACCGCTCCCCCGGCGTGTTCTTCGACCAGAGCATGCACGCCAACGGTACCAAGCTCTATTCAGCCAGAATCATCCCCTTCAAGGGCTCCTGGATTGAGTTTGCAACCGATATCAACAACGTGATGTACGCCTACATCGACCGTAAGAAGAAGCTGCCTGTAACCACCCTCCTTAGGGCTATCGGTTACGATGCAGACAAGGATATCATCGATATCTTCGGTCTTGCGGAAGAGATTGAGGCTACCCCGGAGAACCTCGAGGCCAACAAGGGCCGCAAGCTTGCAGCCAAAGTGCTCAAGACTTGGAACGAGGACTTCGTAGATGAGGACACCGGTGAATTCATTCCCATCGAGCGTACCATGCCCGTAGTAGAGCGTGGTGAGGTTATCGATGACGATACCATCCAGAAACTGTCCGATGCAGAGGTTAAAACCGTTCTTCTTCAGAAGGATGAGGCTAACGACAACGAGTACGCCATCATCTTCAACACCCTGCAGAAAGACCCTACCAACACAGAGAAAGAAGCTGTCAACTTCATCTACAAACAGCTCCGTAACAGTGAACCGCCGGATGAGGCCACCGCAAGGGACGTCATCGACAAACTGTTCTTCTCTGAGAAGAGATATGACCTTGGCAGCGTAGGCCGCTTCAGGCTTAACAAGAAGCTTGGCATGACCACCGATCCCGCAATCAGGGTTCTTACGAACACCGATATCATCGAGATCATCAAGTACCTCATCCAGCTTACCAATTCCAAGGCAACGGTAGACGATATCGACCACCTGAGCAACAGACGCGTGCGCACCGTAGGTGAGCAGCTTGCAAACCAGTTCAGCGTAGGTCTGTCAAGGATGGCAAGAACCATACGTGAGAGAATGAACGTCCGCGACAGCGAGCAGTTCAATCCCACAGATCTTATCAATTCCAAGACTCTCAGCTCTGTTATCAATTCATTCTTCGGTACCAGCCAGCTGAGCCAGTTCATGGACCAGACCAACCCTCTTGCCGAGATCACTCACAAGAGACGTCTTTCCGCCCTTGGCCCCGGCGGTCTTTCAAGAGACCGTGCAGGCTTCGAGGTTCGAGACGTACACTACACCCACTACGGACGACTCTGCCCTATCGAGTCACCTGAAGGCCCGAACATCGGTTTGATTTCATCACTTTGCGTATATGCAAAGATCGACGATCTCGGCTTCATCGAGACTCCTTACCGCAAGGTAGAGAACGGTAAAGTGGACCTGAGCGACGAAGGCTGGGGCTTCATGAGCGCAGAGGAAGAAGAGAACAAGCTCGTTTCCCTTGCAAACGTGAAGATGGACGATGACGGCAACATCCTGGAAGACCGTATCCAGTGCCGTCAGGAAGCCGACTTCCCTGTAGTTACCAAAGAAGAGGTTAACTACATGGACGTAGCTCCTAACCAGATGGCTTCCGTTGCTGCATCACTTATTCCTTTCCTTGAGCACGACGATGCACACCGTGCACTTATGGGCGCCAACATGATGCGTCAGGCAGTTCCGCTTCTGAGCCCTGAATCTCCTATCGTAGGTACAGGCCTTGAAGAGACTGTCTGCGTAGATTCCCGCACCCAGATTATCGCAGAGCGCAAGGGAGAGGTTGTTTACGTTGATGCCAACGAAATCCACGTCAAGTATGACCGCACCGAGGACGAGAAGTTCGTAAGCTTCTCCCCTGAGGTTACCGTATACAAACTCCCTATCTGCCGCAGGACCAACCAGAGTACCACCATCACCCTTAAACCTATCGTTCGCAAGGGCGAAAAGGTTGAGCCGGGACAGGTACTTACTGAAGGTTATGCTACCCAGGACGGAGAACTCGCACTTGGCCGCAACCTCATGGTTGCATTCATGCCTTGGAAGGGTTACAACTACGAGGATGCTATCGTGCTCAGCGAGAAAATGGTTCGCTGGGATATCCTTACTTCCATCCACGTAGACGAGTACCTTACAGAGGTTCGTGAGACCAAGCGCGGTATGGAAGAGCTTACTTCCGACATCCCTAACGTAAGTGAGGATGCTACCAAGGATCTGGATCCCGACACAGGTATCGTTCGCATCGGTGCACACATCGAACCTGGCGATATCATGATCGGTAAGATCACCCCTAAGGGTGAGAGCGATCCTTCACCGGAAGAGAAACTGCTCCGTGCCATCTTCGGTGACAAGGCCGGCGATGTTAAGGACGCTTCACTGAAGGCCAATCCTTCACTGAGCGGTACCATCATCAAGACCGCCCTTTACACCAAGGTTGCCAAGGAATCCGGCCGCCGCGGTGCCAAATCAGAGACCAAGGCTAAGGCCGAGGCTCTTGAAGAGGACTTCAAGCGCAAGCAGGAGGCTCTGTTCGCTACCTTCTTTGACAAACTCGTCACCCTGGTAGAGGGCAAGAAGACCACCGGAATCAGCGACCTCTACGGTGTAGAGATCCTTTCAAAGGGTAAGGTCATTACCGCTGACGTACTCAGAACCATCGATTACGATAACGTTAACTCCAACAAGTGGACATCTGACAAGAACACCAACCAGCTTGTGAAGGAACTCATCAACAACTACTGCATCGCCGTTAAGGAAGAGGCAGCAAGGAGCAAGAGGGTTATCGACAAGCTCAAGATAGGTGACGAACTCCCCAATGGCGTAATGCAGCTTGCAAAAGTTTACATCGCAAAGAAGAGAAAGATCACCGTTGGTGATAAGATGGCCGGACGCCACGGAAACAAGGGTATCGTAGCAAAGATTGTCCGCGAAGAGGATATGCCGTTCCTTGAGGATGGTACTCCCGTAGATATCGTGCTCAACCCTCTGGGTGTGCCTTCACGTATGAACCTTGGCCAGATTTACGAGACCGTGCTCGGTTGGGCAGGTGCTAAACTTGGCCTTAAGTTCAGCACTCCTATCTTCGACGGTGCAAGCATAGAGGAAATCTGTGACTACACCGACAAGGCAGGTGTTCCCCGTTACGGCAAGACCCATCTGCGCGATGGCGGTACCGGTGACTGGTTCGACCAGCCCGCAACCGTTGGCGTTATCTATATGATTAAACTGGGTCACATGGTTGACGACAAGATGCACGCAAGAAGCATCGGTCCCTACTCCCTCATCACTCAGCAGCCTCTGGGCGGTAAAGCTCAGTTCGGTGGCCAGAGATTCGGAGAAATGGAGGTTTGGGCACTCGAGGCCTTCGGTGCAGCCAACGCCCTCCAGGAGATCCTTACAGTCAAGTCTGATGACGTAGTCGGAAGGTCCAAGACCTACGAGGCTATCGTTAAGGGCGATCCTATGCCTGCAGCAGGCATTCCGGAGTCACTGAACGTGCTTCTGCACGAGCTCCGCGGCCTGGGCCTTAAAGTTACTTTGGACTAATTGAAAACCGATTTGAATAAAGAAATATGCCTACTTTCAACAATAAAGACAATAAGGTAAAGAGCAATTTCCAGAAAATCAGCATCTCCCTGGCCTCACCTGAGGATATCAGCGCAAGGTCATGCGGAGAGGTCCTGAAGCCGGAAACGGTAAACTACAGGACTTACAAGCCTGAGAAAGACGGTCTTTTCTGTGAGAAGATCTTTGGTCCTACCAAGGATTACGAGTGCTATTGCGGCAAGTACAAGAGGATCCGCTACCGCGGTATCGTCTGCGACCGTTGCGGCGTAGAGGTTACAGAGAAGAAAGTACGTAGGGAGAGGATGGGTCACATCACCCTTACCGTACCCGTTGCACACATCTGGTATTTCAAATCAGCTCCCAACAAGATTTCCGCCCTCATCGGAATGCCCTCCAAGAAACTGGAGACCGTCATTTACTATGAGAAGTATGTAGTCATCAAGCCCGGTAAGAGCGGACTCGAGAAACTTGACCTCCTTTCAGAGGAAGAGTATCTTGACCTGCTTGAGACCATGCCGGAGAACGCAAGCCTTGCTGATGATGATCCCGACAAGTTCATAGCAAAGATGGGTGCAGAAGGTATTTACGACCTTCTGAAGGAAATTGACGTAGTTGCACTGGCCCGCGAGCTCAGAATCGCAATGGCTCAGGAGACTTCCCAGCAGCGCAAGACCGAGATCCTGAAGAGGCTCTCTATAGTGAAGTGGTTCGAGGAGTCCAAGGACGTCAACCGTCCCGAGTGGATGATCATGAAGGTGATTCCGGTTATTCCCCCGGATCTCCGTCCTCTGGTTCCGCTGGATGGCGGCCGTTTCGCCACTTCTGACCTCAACGACCTGTACCGCAGGGTTATCATCCGCAACAACCGTCTTAAGAGACTCATAGAGATTAAGGCTCCGGAGGTTATTCTCCGCAACGAAAAGCGTATGCTCCAGGAGGCTGTGGACAGCCTGTTCGACAACTCCAAGAAGTCAAGCGCAGTCAAGAGCGAGAGCAACCGTGCTCTCAAGAGCCTTTCTGACAGCCTCAAGGGTAAGCAGGGACGCTTCCGTCAGAACCTCCTCGGTAAACGTGTAGACTATTCTGCCCGTTCCGTTATCGTTGTAGGTCCTGAACTCAATATGCACGAGTGCGGTCTGCCTAAGTTCATGGCAGCAGAGCTTTACAAACCGTTCATCATCAGGAAACTGATCGAGCGCGGTATCGTAAAGACCGTAAAGAGCGCAAAGAAGATTGTAGATCGCAAGGATCCCGTTATCTGGGACATCCTGGAGAACGTAATGAAGGGTCACCCCGTGCTCCTGAACCGTGCACCTACCCTTCACAGACTGGGTATCCAGGCCTTCCAGCCTAAGATGATCGAGGGCAAGGCAATCCAGCTGCATCCTCTTGCTTGTACCGCATTCAACGCAGACTTCGATGGTGACCAGATGGCAGTTCACCTCCCTCTTGGCAATGCAGCCATCATGGAGGCCCAGCTGCTCATGCTTGGTAGCCAGAACATTCTTAACCCCGCCAACGGTACTCCTATCACCGTGCCTTCACAGGATATGGTGCTTGGTCTGTACTACATCACCAAGATTCGTCCCGGTGCAAAGGGTGAGGGCATGAAGTTCTACGGTGCTGAAGATGTAATCGTTGCTTACAACGAGAAAGCCATCGACATGCACGCCAAGATTGAAGTCCGCCTTCCCGCAGACAAACTGGATCCTTCCAAGGGTACCCAGATGGTAGAGACTACCGCCGGCCGTATCATTGTAAACCAGTATGTTCCGGACGAGGTTCCTTACGTAAACGAGGTACTTGGTAAGAAGTCACTGCGTAAGATCATTACCGACGTTATCAAGAATACCGGTGTTACCCGCACCGCCAAATTCCTTGACGATATCAAGAACCTTGGTTACGACCAGGCCTTCCGCGCCGGTATCTCCTTCAACCTTGGTGACGTGCTTATCCCTGAAGAGAAAGCATCCCTCATTGAAGAAGGTTACAAGGGCGTTGAAGAGATCCGCGGCAACTACCAGTGGGGTCTTATCACCAACAACGAGCGCTACAATAAGGTTATTGACCTTTGGTCTTCAATTGACAGCCGTCTGCAGAGCATCGTGACAAAGAAGATTTCCAGCGACCAGCAGGGCTTCAACCCTGTATACATGATGCTGGATTCCGGTGCCCGTGGTTCAACCCAGCAGATCAAGCAGCTTTGCGGTATGCGAGGCCTTATGGCTAAGCCCCAGAAGAGTGGTGCTGCAGGTGCAGAGATTATCGAGAACCCTATCATCTCCAACCTTAAGGAGGGTATGACAGTGCTCGAGTACTTCATCTCTACCCACGGTGCCCGTAAGGGTCTTGCTGATACCGCTCTTAAGACCGCTGATGCAGGTTACCTGACCAGACGTCTTGTTGACGTATCCCACGATGTGATTATCACAGAGGAGGATTGCGGCACACTGCGTGGTCTTGTAGCTTCTGCTATCAAGAATAAGGACGAGGTTGTAGAGTCTCTGGGCGAGCGTATCCTTGGACGTACTTCCGTTCACGATATCTTCAACCCTCTTACCGGTGAGCTTATCATCAAGGCCGGCGAAGAGATCAGGGAGAAAGATGCAGAACTCATCAACTCACTGCCTATCGAGCAGGTTGAGATTCGTTCCGTACTTACCTGCGAATCCCGCAAGGGTGTCTGCGCTAAGTGCTACGGACGTAACCTCGCTACCAGCCGCATGGTAGAGAAGGGTGAGGTTGTGGGCGTTATCGCCGCACAGTCTATCGGTGAGCCTGGTACCCAGCTTACACTGCGTACCTTCCACGTCGGTGGTACCGCATCTTCTACCGCAGCTGACTCATCCATCGAGTCCAAATACAACGGTAAGCTCCACTACGACGAGCTCCGTACCATCGAGAAAGAGGAAGAGGACGGCAAGCAGCTCATCGTTGTCAGCCGTTCTACCGAACTCAAGATCGTGGACGAGAACACCGGCATCACCTTCTCTCAGTACGATGTACCTTACGGCGCACGTCTGTACAAGAAGGACGGCGATTCCGTTGTTAAGGGCGACCTCATCTGCGAGTGGGATGCATATAACGCTACCACCATCGTAGAAATCGCAGGTACTGTCCGCTTCGAGAACATGCAGGAGGACGTTACCTTCCGCAGCGACGCTTCCGACGGTATGTCAGCAAGCCGCGACAAGGTTGTGATCGAGTCCCGTAACAAGGCTATGAACCCTTCACTCCTCATCGTAGACGAGGCTGGAAAGGTTCTGAAGCAGTACAACCTGCCTGTAGGCGCACACGTTACCGTAGAGGATGGCAGCCAGGTTAATATTGGTGACACCATCATCAAGATACCTCGTGCCATTGGTAAGGCATCCGATATTACCGGTGGTCTGCCTCGAGTTACAGAGCTCTTCGAGGCCCGTAATCCTTCTAACCCCGCTATTATCTCCGAGATTAACGGTGAGGTTATCATGGGTAAGGTCAAGAGAGGTAACCGTGAGATCATCGTTCGCCACCGCAGCGGCATAGAGAAGCACTATCTTGTACCTCTGACAAAGCAGATCCTGGTTCAGGAGAACGACTACGTAAGGGCCGGTGCAAGGCTCTCCGACGGTGGTGTATCTCCTACCGATATCCTTAACGTACTTGGTCCTGTAAAGGCTCAGGAATACATCGTGAACGAGGTTCAGGCTGTATACCGCCTGCAGGGTGTGAAGATCAACGACAAGCACTTTGAGATTATCGTACGCCAGATGATGCGCAAGGTACAAATTGGCAACCCCGGCGATACAGGCTTCCTCCCCGAGGAACTTGTAGACAAGTGGAAGTTCATGGATACCAACGACGAGATCTACGGCAAGTACTATGTGCTTGACAGCGGAGACTCCCAGAAGTACTATCCCGGCTGCATTATCTCTGAGCACGATATGCGTGGAGAGAATGACTCACTTGCACGTCAGGGCCTTAAGGTGATGGCCGTTCGCGAGGCTGTGCCCGCTACCGCTTCACTGGTACTCCAGGGTATCACAAGGGCTGCACTCAAGACTGACAGCTTCATCTCTGCTGCATCCTTCCAGGAGACTACGAAGGTGCTCAGCGAGGCTGCTATCCGCGCACGCGTAGATAATCTTGAGGGTCTTAAGGAGAACGTCATCAGCGGTCACCTCATCCCTGCCGGAACCGGTCTTAAAGAATACCAGGACCTGGTTGTAGGAAGCAAGGAAGAGTACGAGCGCGAAATGAACGAGCTCTAATAGACTTCGATATACTGTTAAAAAAAGCTTGCACTAGGTTGTGCAAGCTTTTTTTTATTCTAGAAAATGTAAAGTCCGAACCAGGACAAGCTGCCAAGAATGCCGCTTATAGCAAGCAGGATTGCCAGGATGAGGGCGAATACCTTAAGGCCCTTGTTCTTGATTGCAAAGGGAACAAAAAGAATCAGAAGAGATTCAACGATCTTAATTACACCAATGACAACGGGCATGGTAACAAACATACCGGTAAGGGTGAATACCCAGCCTGCTGCTTCAAAAAGGAAGATCAGCAGGATATAGATAAAGGCTGCTGTTCCCTTGTGCTCCTTTGCAACAACCGGCTGAGGCTGAACAGGCTGATATGCCTGCTGGAAGTACTGAGGCTGCTGATATTGCTGCTGGTACTGCTGCTGATAAGGTTGTTGGGGTTGCTGGGGCTGTTGATAAGCCTGTTGGGGCTGCTGAGGCTGCTGGTAAACCTGCTGCTGGGGCTGGGCGGCCCTGGTTGCAGGCGCAGTCTGCTGCTGATACCCCTGCTGAGGCTGCTGGGGTTGTACTGGAGGTACAGGCGGCTTAGCGGGAGCTTCAGGCTTGGGGGGACGCGGAGGACGCGGTGCAGGCGGGGGATCCTGTGGTCCATTGACCTGCTGAGGGTTAAGATTCTCGTTCATAACAAATAGTATTTATGGATTATTTGATCTTCACGGGTAATACTCCGGCTGCGCCACCCCGAACTATTGCGCGTGCCGCCGCCTTGTTGTTGAACTTTGTGTCTGACCAGGCCACAATAAAGGACTGGAAATCCTTGTACCGGGGCAGGTCTACCAGCCTGTACGGATTGGCAAACATAATACCGCACACCTTGTGTGATGCCGTAAGTCCGGCTACCATAGAAAACTGCTCCGGGGTAATGAGGCTTTCCCTTCTGGGGCCGCCGGAACGCTTTACGGGCGTACCGCTGTGGAAGCCCACAATCACATTGTCATAACCCTTAAGCTTAGCCTCCAGTGAATCTACCTGCTCCTGGCCGAAGTCACCTTCAAGGCAGAAGCGGTCTGCCGGGAAGTACTGCATACAAAGCTCCAGGAAGAAGGATTCAGCCTCGGGCGTAGCCGCATTCACTGCCACGTAAGCGGTTTTTCCGGGGGAGAAAGGCAGATTTTCCGCACCCTTCACTACAGTCATGGACTGGTCACAAATCCTCTGGATAAGAGCCTCCGTAGCAGGACGGAAAGAAGACCTGAGCGCCTGCTGGGGATCTACCATGGGGCAGTATCCGGGGGCCAGCATACCGCAGCGCTGCTTAAGCGCAAGCATCTTGCGCACGCGGGCGTCCAGGCCGGCTTCGTCCAGCTCTCCAGACTGGAACAAAGCATCCAATTCCTCTATTGTACGTCCGGCGTTCTGGGGCATCAAGAGCACATCCACACCGGCTTTATAAGCAGCGACGGATGCGTCTCCATAATCGTTGGCCACACCCTTCATTCCAAGGGCATCGGTAATAATAATGCCGTCAAAACCCAACTCTTTGCGCAGCAGATCCGTTACGATGGGCCTGGATATGGATGCAGGCGTGCCTGTCGGGTCAAGTGCCGGAACGCTAAGATGGCCGACCATAACCATGTCCACACCATCGGCAATAAGCCTGCGGAAAGGATAAAGCTCCAGGGAGTCAAGCCTTTGCCTGTCGAACTGAAGCACCGGAAGACCCTTATGGGAATCTACGTCCGTATCTCCGTGGCCGGGAAAGTGCTTTGCGCTGCCTGCCACGCCGGCATCCTTCATGCCAAGCATGAAAGCGCTGCCGTAGGCGGCCACTTTTTCACGGTCCTCGCCAAAAGAACGAACGCCAATCACAGGGTTGTTGGGATTATTGTTTACGTCTACGTCAGGGGCGTAATCTACGAATATCTTAATCTGGGCCAGCTCCTCCCCTACGGCCTTTCCGGCTTGATAAACCAAACCGGCCGACGGCAAGGCACCAAGCTGCATGGCCTTGGGGAAGGATGCGTATTCATAAAAACGCATCGATGCACCCCATTCGCCGTCGATGCTCACGATCATGGGTATCTTGGCGAAGGATTGAAGGTTGTTTAGCATTTGCATGCAGGGGCCCAGTTCGTCGTCCATGACAATCAGGCCACCAAGGCCCTGACGGACCCATTCAATCTCGTCCGCCCTGCGCTCCGGGCGATCCTGGGTATCTACCGCTACGACAATTATCTGGGCAATCTTCTCTTTGCGGGACATGCCCTTGATAATGGAGTCTATGTCCTGCCCCATCGCCGATACAGCCATTACAGCCATCAATGCTATTGTTAAAACTTTCTTCATCTTAAGCCAATACCAGTTCTACCGGGCAGTGGTCGGAACCAAAGATTTCGTTATGAATCTCTGCCCCGGCGATACGACCCTTAAGCGAGTCTGATACCAGGAAATAATCTATACGCCAGCCGACGCCCTTTGCACGGGCCTGGAAGCGGTAACTCCACCAGGAATACTTGGCAACTCCGGGGTTTAGGCTGCGCCAGGAATCTGTAAATCCGGCAGCCAGAAGCGTGCCGAACTTTTCCCTTTCCTGATCGGTAAAACCGGCGTTCTGGTGATTCGTAGCCGGGTTTTTAAGGTCTATCTCTTCGTGGGCGACGTTAAGGTCACCGCAGACAACTACGCCCTTGCGGGCTGCAAGGCCGGTAAGGTAGCCGCGGAAGGCATCTTCCCAGCTCATCCTGTAGTCCAGGCGCTTGAGACCCTCCTGCGAGTTTGGAACGTACACGCAAACCAGATAGAAGTCCGGCATTTCAAGGGTAATTACGCGGCCTTCGGTGTCGTGTTCCGGCAGACCTATTCCGTAGCTTACGGACAGCGGCTGGTGCTTGCTGTAAATGGCGGTCCCTGAATAACCTTTCTTTTCTGCGTAATTCCAGTAAGAAGTGTAGCCGGGGAACTCCAAGTCCAGCTGACCTTCCTGCATCTTGGTTTCCTGAATGCAGAAGAAGTCAGCGTCAAGGGTCTTGAAGATGTCTGCAAAGCCCTTGCCTGCCACGGCCCGCAGGCCGTTAACGTTCCAGGAGATAAACTTCATGCTATTCAATTGTCCATTCAGCACCGTTCTTGGTGTCTTTCACGGTGATGCCAAGTTCTTTGAGTTTGTCGCGGATTGCGTCGCTCCTGGGCCAGTCTTTGGCGGCCTTGGCGGCGGCGCGGTCTTCCAGTACCATCTCCATAAGGCCGGCAATTACTTTCTGGCCGGAACCTTCTTCTGCGGCAGCATCGTCCTTAAGGCCCATAACGCCTATTACGGTGTCTCCGAACAGCTGTGCAAGAGCCTTCAGGTCTGCGTCTGACAGCTTTTCCTTACCCTCTTTTGCAGAATTGATCATCTTCACTGCATCGAAGATGCGTGCCAGGGCGATAGGAGTGTTAAGGTCGTCGCAAAGAGCGGTATAAACATCTTCTATGATGGCTGCCACAGCGTCTGATACGCCTTCAGGGCGAGCCTCCGGTGCGATGGTTCCTATCATCTGGCCGTATGCAAGGTCTACCGGCTTGACGCCTGCCAGCGAGCAGAGGTCACGGTATGCCTGCATCACCCTCTTGAGGCCCTTTTCGGCAGCCTGCAGGGCCTCGTTAGAGAAGTCCAGGGTGCTGCGGTAGTGTGCCTGCAGAATGAAGAAGCGCACGGTCATGGGGCTGTAGGCCCTTTCCAACTTGGGGTGCGCGCCGGCAAAGAGTTCGGGCAGGGTAATGAAGTTACCAAGGGACTTGCCCATCTTCTGGCCGCCTATGGTAATCATGTTGTTGTGAACCCAGTAGTGCACGCCGTCAGTACCGCGGGAAGCCACGTTCTGGGCGATCTCGCACTCGTGGTGAGGGAACATAAGGTCCATTCCGCCACCGTGGATGTCGAAGGTTTCGCCAAGGTACTTCTCGCTCATTGTAGAGCATTCCAGGTGCCAGCCGGGGAAGCCGTCGCCCCAGGGTGAAGGCCAGCGCATAATGTGCTGAGGTTCAGCCTTTTTCCAGAGGGCAAAGTCGTACGGGGCGTGTTTGTCGCTCTGGCCGTCCAGGTTGCGGGTGCCTTCCAGGGTATCGTCCAGATTACGTCCTGACAGTATGCCGTAGTGATGTTCCTGGTTGTATTTTGCTACATCAAAATAGATTGAACCGTTGCTTTCATATGCATAGCCTGCGGCGATTATCTTCTTGATGGTTTCTATCTGCTCTATGATATGGCCTGATGCACGGGGTTCGATGGAAGGCGGTGCTACGTTAAGCATGCGCATGGCCTCGTGGTAAAGAAGGGTGCATTTCTGCACTACTTCCATGGGCTCCAGCTGCTCCAGGCGGGCCTTCTTCAGAATCTTGTCTTCTCCTTCGTCGGCGTCATGCTCAAGGTGGCCTACGTCGGTGATGTTGCGTACGTAGCGGACCTTGTAGCCAAGGTGGCGCAGGAGGCGTGCAAGGACGTCGTAGGTTACGCCGGGACGGGCGTGGCCAAGGTGGGCGTCACCGTAAACGGTGGGGCCGCAAACGTACATTCCTACCATGCCGGGATTGATGGGCTTGAATAGCTCTTTCCGGTGGCTTAAAGTATTTGTCAAAAATAATGGTCTCATATGATTTGATTTTCCGTCATACCGTCCCATCGGGCTCCTAAAATATGTCTTTTATTTTCCAGTCATACCGTCCGAACGGGCTCCTGGAATGAGGGGTTAAGTCGCCCATTCGGATGGTATGACTTATGACTTATAGATAACAAAATTACTGAATTAAACTGAGAATTCAAAAATTACTTCCGGACAGTTTCATGGACGTAGCTGGCGGCGCCGCACAGGATTTGGGCCAGAGCCTGCGATTCATGGGAGAGTACGGCGAAGATCATACCTGTTTCTACGGGGATATCGTAGATGGTGCTTAGGGACATAGTTATCAGGTAATGATAAGCTCCGAAGCCGCCTGGAACCGGAATTATCGAGCTGATGGTGCCCACCGCCATAAGAAAGAGGGCGTCGATGGGACCAAGGGCCTCGAAGCCGAGGCCGGAACCGGACAGGGCGATGAGAGCCGTAGCGCTGGTTGCCCAGTAAGACATCCACAGCAGTAGCGTAAACATAAGGAAGCGGGGCCAGGATTCCAGCTTGAAGCTGCTCTTTACGCCGGAAAGGATACCGGCAACAAAGCCCCAGATTTTACCAAAGAACTTGTTCTTGTTCCTAAGGAAGTAACACAGGGCCAGGATTGCAACCACCAGCGCAATAGCTATGAGAACGATGCCGGTAGAAGAGAAATTGGCCGTTCCAAGCTTGTCGGTGAAGAATTCGCCCCATCTTTCCTTGAAGGCAAAAATGACAACTGCTATAACAAGCAGCATCACAACTATATCCCAGACACGGTCCACCAGGATAGTGCCTATCACTTTGTCGAAAGAAGCCAGGCGATTGCCGTCCTTGTCCCTTGCGGAATGCCTTGTGATAAGGCCGCAACGGGCCAGCTCTCCGCCACGCGGGATGACCATGTTCACCATGTATCCGATGTTCATCGCATTGAAGGTGGTGATGCGCGTAATACTGGGGTCCGTGGGCAGGAGGGTCTCCCTCCAGCGGCGGCTGCGAACCCAGATGGCATAGATGCCTATCAGCATGGAAAGGAACACATACTGCCAGTCGCAGTTCTTAAGGCCGTCGACAAATTTATCCCAATCCACCTCGCGGAAAGAAAGCCACAAAAGTGCCACTGCAAGACCCCCGAAGAGTATATATTTTAAAATATCGCCTTTCTTTTTCTCCATGTTTTTGTTCTTATTGATGCAAAAATAATCATTTCCATCGGAAGAAATCCGATTATAATCACTATTTTTGTATTATTCAACCAGTAAAACTATGAAATCGATTCTTGGAATAGGCAACGCGCTTACGGACATTCTGGCTGTTTTGCCGGACGATACCCTCCTTAACCAGTTCCATCTGCCGAAGGGCAGCATGCAGCACGTAGATATGGAGACCGGCGATAAAATCTGGAACGCGCTAAAAGAGATTGGTGTCAAATACGTACCCGGCGGATCGGCAGCCAATACCATAACCTGCACATCCATATTTGGAATGCCCTCCGGTTATATTGGCAAGATTGGTAACGACGAGCTTGGCAACCTTTTCAAGAGTACCATGGAGCAGTTTGGCGTTAAAACCACCATGCTGTACGGCACGAAGTCGTCCGGCAGGTGCATGGTCTTCATTTCCGGAGTCAATGCAGAAAGGACCTTCGCAGACTACATGGGATCCGCACTAGAAATGGGTCCTGAAGACCTGAAGCCCGAATACTTCCAGGGATATGATTACTTCCATATCGAGGGCTATCTAGTTCAGAACCAAGACCTTATTTCCACAGCTGTACAAATGGCAAAGGAGGCGGGATGCATTATTTCCATCGACATGGCATCCTATAATGTAGTTGAGTCCAACGACGCTTTCCTGCACAATCTGGTAGATAAATACGTAGACATTGTATTTGCAAATGAGACAGAGGCGAAGGCCTTTACCAAAATGGAGCCCAGGGCTGCCCTGGACGAGATTTGCAAGCACTGCAAGATTGCAGTCGTCAAGGTTGGAAAGGACGGTTCAATGGTCCAGAGCGGCAAAGAATACCATTTCATAGAGCCCTGGCCGGCTGCAGCGATTGACGCTACCGGTGCAGGCGATACCTACGCTGCCGGCTTCCTTTACGCCCATGCCCTTGGCATGCCTCTGCGCGTGTGCGGAGAAATTGGCTCAATCATTGCAGCCAAGGTGGTAGAGGTCATCGGCACCAAGATTGACATCCCCCGCTGGAGGGACGCAAAACTGGAAATACGGGACCTGATATCGGCAAACGAGAAATAGTAGATGAATTTTAAAGAATACTTCAGGAGACAGGCCCTGCGAAAGCGTGGAAGCACTGTTCCCACTTGCATAATGCCGGCAGAGAAGATTTCTACTGCCGTAGCGCTCATAGATGTGGAGGAGCCGTCATACGACGAATGCAAAACCGCACTTATGAGCTATTTCCGTGAGAACAAGATCAAAGGAGAGATTTTCTTCTTCGACTTCAGGAGGATAACCAGCGACGAGCGCCTGATTACCAGCATCACCAACACCGTACTGCGCAAGGACCTCAACTGGTTCGGCATGCCGTCTGACGAAAAACTGGCCATCCTGGACAATCTGAAACCGGATTTATTCATAAGCCTTTTGCGCTCCGACAACTTTGCGGCCCGCTTTACTGCCAAGTATTGCAAGGCACGCTTCAAGGTTGGAAGGGAGCAGATAGACCGCAACGTCTTTGACCTTGTGGTCAGTGACCCGTCGGACCGCAAACTGACGCAGGCAGAAGCCTTTGAGGCAATCAAGGGCATCATTTCCAAAATCAAGTAGCGAATGGCAGCTATTCTTTCAGATATAGGCAATGGCCTGAAGGGCTTTGCAATGGGCGCCGCAAACGTGATTCCGGGCGTCAGTGGTGGTACGATAGCCCTGATTACAGGCATCTTCGGACGTATTATCAACGCCCTGAACGGCCTGATGAGCTTCAAGACCTGGAAGCTTCTGTTTGCAGGAAAATTCAAGGAGTTCGTCTCCAAGGTTGACGGCCGCTTCCTTCTGGCCGTAATGATTGGCGCAGTTCTGAGCGTTTTCACCCTGGCCAAACTGATGCAGTATCTGCTGGACCAGTATCCCGTTCAAACCTGGGCTTTCTTTTTGGGCATGATTGCAGCATCTGCCGTATTCATGCTGGCCGAGGTCCGCTGTTGGCGGGTTTCCTATGGCCTGTGGATAGCTGTGGGCATAGGTTTGGGCATTGCCCTATGCACCCTCTCCCCCACCGAGACCACCGATGACCTTTGGTTCATTTTTATTTGCGGAGCCATTGCCATCTGTACGATGATTCTTCCCGGCGTAAGCGGAAGCTTCATCCTACTGCTACTTGGCAAGTACGAATACATAATGAATGCCATCAGCAACCTTAACTGGCCGGTACTGGCAGCCTTCGGAATTGGTTGCGCCATTGGCATCGTAGCCTTCTCTAAGGCCCTGCACTGGCTTCTTGCCCGCTACCAGCAGCAGACCATGCTGGTTCTGGTAGGCTTCGTCATGGGCTCTCTTATCAAGGTATGGCCTTGGAGCGACGAAGCCCTTGCCGCCGCCACTGCCGCTTCCGACGGCTCCGCCCCCGTCAACGCCGGCGAAATGCTGATTCCCGGCATAATCTGGATAGTCATAGGCATAGCCGCCGTCGTTCTTCTTGAGCTCGCCGGCAAAGCCTCAAGGAAATAACATAATTCTAACTAATTACCATGAAACTGAGTATTGTTGCTTCTTTGTTTGCGGCCTCGGTGATGGCTGCTTCCTGTGGAAATATGGACACCAATGCGCTGATGGCCGGAGGCGTCCAGGCTGTTCAGGCAATGACCTTGTCAGATTCTGACGTGCGTGCCTACGTGTCTGAGTATATAGCCCAGCTGGATGCCCAGAGTGTCGTTCTGCCAGAGAGCAACGCATATACCAAGAGACTTCGCAAGCTGACTTCAGGGCTTACGCAGGTGAACGGAGTGCCGCTTAACTTCAAGGTTTATCAGACCAACGATATCAATGCTTTTGCATGCGCCGACGGCAGCGTGCGCGTTTATACCGGCCTTATGGACCTGATGGCGGACGACGAGATCCTTGGCGTCATCGGCCATGAAATCGGCCACGTAGCGATGAACCATACCCGCAAGCAGATGCAGAACGCAATTATGGCTTCTGCCGCACGAACCGGCCTTTCAGGCGTCAGCGGCACCGTGGGTCAGCTTAGCGCATCGCAGCTTGGCGCGCTTGGAGAAGCTATTGTGAATGCCAAATATTCCCGTAAGCAGGAGACTCAGTCAGACGACTTTGCATACGATTTTCTTAAGGCTGCGGGCAAGAATCCCGCCTGCCTGATGCGCGGCTTCCAGAAGCTTCAGTCTCTTGAGGCAAAAGGTGGTCAGACCGGCCAGATGGTAAGCAATCTGTTTTCTTCCCATCCGGACACTGCCAGCCGTATCTCCCGAATTCAGGCGAAACTAAAAGCCGACGGTCTTCTGAAGTAAATACTCCCTCAGATTATTCCAGTCGTAATAAGGGCCGTCTCCCAGTGCCGGGATACGGCGCTCTACCTCGTTGTAAAGAATCTTTACCAGGACTTCCCCCTGACCGTTCCTGTAGAAGGCTAACTGCAGGTTGGCGGCCATGGGAATATACTTCCAAATGTAGAAACCATTCTTCCATGCTGTGCCTATGGGGTATCGGCCGGAAGGGCCTTCGATATCCATGAGGGCGGCCAGGGGCAGAAGGCCGCTGTCGTGACCGAAGCGGAGGTCGGCCGCAATTCGCCCTTCACCGGCAGAAGCCAGGGCTTCATCAGCACGGCTAATTATGTCTTTCAGAAGCGGTTTGGCAGACCAGGTGATGTTGTCGCCAAGCTCGGTACTGTTACCAATTGAGGTGTAAAAACGCTCGTTGCATACTTTGCCAAGGGCAATGAGTTCATCCTTGGTAAAGTACTTATACATATCAAAACCATCCAGCTCGTACAGCAAGTCCTGGCAATCTGATATGAAATAGAACATTAGCACAATGCTTGACCTGGCGTCAGGGATGAGCTTGTTTAAAGTCTCTTCTTTGCCACTTACAAAAAGGGCCTTCATCAAGCGCTCCGGATCAAGCAATTCCCGGCCAGCAGCAACCTCTGCGGCTTTGGGGCGGCCACGCCAACTATCTCTGTCCTTTGCTTCGCGGGCCAGAAGCTCCAGGTACTTCTCTCCTGTAACAAAAGAAAAACAAATGGACGGGCTCTGACTCTTAAGGCTGGAGGTAAAGTTGGCCATGCTTATTATGCAGCGCGGGACAATGCTGGCCTGGCAGCGTACAAGGCCGCCGCTGAAAGCCTGGCTAAAGCGACCGTACATCCTTTGGGCTATGCCGGCGTGCTCGCGGGCGCCGCGCTCTGTCAGTTCTCCCTGCATACCTTCATGCGGCGCATAAACTTTCTTTACATCTTCCAGGAACTCTTTGCCCAAAGGGGTCAGAAGTCCAAGGGAATCCGCCTTAAGCATGGTCTCGTAAGGAAGGGTGGCATAGGCGCCGGCCTGGCGTCTGGAGCCGTGGCGGCCATAGTGGCTGACGTACACCGGAACGTAGCCTTCCGGTGCCGGCGTACCAGGGGCCTCACAGGCTTCGTAGCTGTGAAAGATGCCGGCAGTGCGTTCTATATTGCCTTCCAGGTCCTTTGTAAAGTCCTGCGAGAAGCCGGGCACCTGCAGAAGCAGGACGGCCACGGCCAGTGTTATTCTTCTGTAGTATCTCATGCTAAACGAGCAAATCATCAATTTGTAGTTTAGGAACGTAATGGACGCCTTCTTTGCGGTAATAGTTTAAGTCTTCCCCTGCGGCGACAGGCTTAAGGAAGATGCTTTCCGCTCCCTTTCCGATGGCTATTACGGCAAGAGGACGGAGCGGCAGGCCCAGCGCCTGCTGAAGCGCATCGGCATTGAAGTTCAGTATAAAAATGCCATTCAGGCCCTTCTCTACGGCCTTAAGCAGAATGCTCTGCGCGGTGATGCCAAGGTCTATATCCACCACCTTGTTCTCCGGTCCCGTGGAGCAGACTACAATAAAGGCACGGGGCTCGGTGCCGGGCTTGGGAAGATGCTCCTGTGGCAGCGCCGCCCCAAGTTTAATAAGTGGCAGGACTTTGTCGGAATCAGCGCCGGCAACAAGCCTGAACCTTAGCTGCTGACGGTTCTGTCCGCTGCCGCAAAAGCAGCTAACCGCCGCCAGTTCCTTTAACTGTTCAAGTGTGACGACCCGCGAGGTATCGTAACCTCGATAGCTGCGGTTGCGCTTAAGTAAAGTATCCAGAGACACGTTTACCCGCTTTACCGGCTTTGCGCCCTGACGCGCCTGAAGCTGCTCGAACTTATTTTCCAGATAATTATCTGCCATATCGGATTAGCCATTATTAATAATCATGAAAACAAATATACTGAATTATACAGAAAATTCGTATATTTACGGGGGTAAAACCACAACCACGATGAAAAAATTAATAATACTGCTAATGGCTTTGACGGTACTCTCTATAGCAGAACCGGTATATGCCCAGACGAATAGGCCCCGCAACGAGTTTTCTATCTCTTACGGTCCTCTTTCCCGTTCCAAGATTTACACTATCGTCAAAAATATCCTAGGCAAAGAATTAACCAAAAACTACGGCAGCAACAACTTTGGAGCGCGCTCCTTCGAGTATTTCTACAGAATCAGCGATTTTATTTCCGTAGGCGCAATCTTTTGCGCTTATCATGCCAAGGAATGGTATGATACCGTTTTCGGTTTGAATGAAGAAGATGACTATAAGGCAAAAGACAAACAGAATGATTATACCGTACTTGGAGCCATCCGCTTTCACTGGTACGACAGGGAGTGGTTCGGTGCGTACACAAAGTTGGCCGTAGGCTCTACCTACCACGATTGGTGGCCTAAGGACAGGCAGGAGATGAACTTTCAGGTTTCCCTTCTGGGCCTGGAGGCTGGCCCGCCTAAATACCGTGTCTTTGCTGAATTTGGCGCCGGAGAGCAAGGCCTGATTTTGTATGGCCTACGCTTCCGCTTCTAACTAACCTATAATTTACAGCCTGCAAGAACCATGAGAAAACGAATTTTTCAAATAGTAGAGAAAGGCAGCAAAAAGGACAAATTGAGCCTTGGCTACGACATATTCATGATCGTGGCAATCGTGGCCAGTATTGTTCCTCTTACATTCATAAGCTACGAGACCCCCGTGTTCGATATCATGGAGGACGTAACCGTAACCATCTTCATAATTGATTACGTGTTAAGGTGGTCTACCGCAGACTTCAGGATGAAGAAGGGGAAATGGTCCTTCCTTTTGTATCCCTTCACCGCCTGGGCTATCCTGGACCTTCTGTCAATACTGCCGGGTCTGGAATTAATTGGCGACAGCTTCAAGGTCTTCCGTATCGCCAGATTGCTTAAGATCCTTAGGCTATTCAAGTTTGTGCGCTATTCAAAGAGCATCCAGCTTGTCAGGAGGGTCATAAGAAAGGAACGTCCGGTTCTGCTGACGATGCTGGGCCTGCTGGCATTCTACATCTTCCTGACGGCCCTGGTTATGTTCAACGCAGAAAATTCCATCAATCCGGAAACCGGACTCAGGAATTTCAGGACCTTCTTTGACGCCCTCTACTGGGCCACCATAACCCTGACATCTGTCGGCTATGGAGACATCATTCCGCTGACGAACGTAGGCCGTGCAATCAGTATGATATCGTCCCTCGTAGGCGTGGCCGTAATCGCCCTTCCTTCCGGCGTCATCACCGCAAGTTATATGGACGAAGTCCGTAAGCTAAGAAGCAAGAAAGACGACAACTCTTAAGAGGCGCGCTGAAGCTGAAGCTTTTCCTGAATTTCTTTCATCTTTGCCGATGTCAAAGGATAAAGGGTCAGGAAGCCGATAGAGATAAGAGCGCCTATTGCAGGTACCCAGCTCATAACAGCCTTGATGGCACCCAGAGTCTCGGGGGCCTGAACGGCCAGGTCTTTATTGTATCCGAAGATTCCAAGCAGGGTAAGCAGCAGCCAGCCGCCAATCGCTCCGCCAAACTTCTGTGCCATTGATGAGGAAGAGAAGATAAGGCCGGTGGATGAATTACCGTTGCGAAGCTCGCTGTAATCAGCAACATCGGCAAACATACTCCAGGTAAGAGGAGCGGCAACGCCGAAGGCAAGGCTGACAAGCACCTGCAGGCCTATAAGCATCCACAGTCCGGATGCCGATGCTACGGGGATGAACCAGATAAGGCAACTGAATATGATAACGGCTACCAATGATCCAATGAAGGTATTACGCTTGCCATAGCGCTCTGAAAGCGGCACAGCAAAGGTGACGCCCACCATCTGGCCAATCTCTCCGATGGTAAGATAAACCGCACAGGTAAGCCAGATATCGGCACCAAGAATGTTGGCAAAATAGTATGCGGCCGCGCCACCGCGGATAGAGCCGCAAAGCAGCTGGCCGATTGCTGCGCCAAGAAGCAGCCACCAGGGACGGTTGGACACAAGAGATTTGAGGTCTTTGCCAATGGAAGATCCCGTCTCCTTCTTCTCTATCTTAACATGCTCACGGGTCATGAAGAAGGACAGCAGGAACAATACGGCACACAAAGCCGCTACGATGGCAACGGTAATGGTCCACTGCCCCGGAGTAGCATCGCCTACGCCTCTTCCTCCCTGGCCGATGACTATCTTTTCAAAAATCCAGAAAATACCCATTGCCACAAAGCTTCCGATGTAGGCAAAAAACATTCTGAATGAAGAGAATACGCTCTTTTCGCGGGAATCGTCCGTCACTACGCCAAGCATGGCTCCGTAAGGCACGTTGATGGCAGTGTATACCGTCATCATCAGGATGTACATTACATAGGCGTAAATATGCTTGAAGGTGTAGGTGCTGTCCGGCACGTAGAAGGATGCGATGCCGATAAGGGCGAAGGGAATGGCTATCCAAAGCAGATAGGGACGATATTTACCCCATTTAGAGTTGGTTCGGTCTGCGATGATGCCCATGAGCGGGTCTGAAACGGCATCGTACAGTTTGGTTACCAGCAGCAGGGTGGCTGCATGAACCGGCTTAAGGCCGAAGACGTCGGAATAAAATATGGGCAGGTAGTAGGAAAATATCTTCCAGAACATTGATGACGCAAAGTCACCGAAACCGTAACCTATTTTCTCTGATAATTTTGCTCTAGCCATTGTATGTTTTGTCATTGATTTCTATTTCCTGAACCTTACAAAGTTAATATCGGCTCCGGAATAAAGCAAATAATTTGTATATTTGCATAATCGCACTAAAACAAGCAGCAAATGAAATTTATTTCGAAGATAATTGCGGTAACCCTGTTCACCGCCCTGGCACTGTCCTGCAGCAAAGGCGACGATTCAAATCCTTCGCCTTCCGGTAATATTTCCGTAAGCCTTAGGCACGCATCCGTAGATGCAGCTTCCGGCACCCAGTTCGCAGACATTGTCTGCAGCGGCAAATGGACAGTTTCCTGCCCCGCAGACTGGATTACGCTTAGCGCAAACTCCGGTTCCGGGGATGCCAGCGTAGCCGTATCCTACAAGGCAAATGAGACAAAAGTGTCCCGCACAGCCACCATTACACTGACGGCCGCAGGAAAATCGGCAATAGCAAATCTTGTCCAGAAGGGCGTTTCAGTTACGCCGAAGGCCAATGTAACCACATCAAGCCCCGGCAGCATAACAAAGGTTGGCGCTACCCTGAACGGCTCCTTCTCCGGTGCCACAAGCGCCCCGCGCGAAGTCGGCTTCGAGTTCGGAGAAACATCGTCCATGGGCCAGACCTACCAGGTTTCCACGACTCCCACAAGCACATCGGGCTCCTTCACATATAATGTAACAGGACTCGGGGAGGGCAAAACCTACTACTACAGGGCCTATGTCATCATTCAGGAGGGCGATGCAATCCTAACCTTCTACGGCAATACGATCAGCTTCGCCACACTTGGCGGCACCGTCAACCCGTCCGGCAACCAAAAGGGCTGGTATGAGCTTCCGGTAATGACAATCGCCACCAGCGGCAACTATATGTACAATCCCAACAATGAGGATTTGTACTACGCATATCACTACACAGACCTTAAGGTCAGCGGAAAGAATGCCCGCAACTATACCGTTTGCTTCAGCGCACAGCACCACTGCCCCGTTTGGGTAGCTGCACCCCGCCATAGCATGTACGTTGGCAGCTCAGGCCGTTCAGATGCTTACAAGAAGGATCCGGATATTCCGGGAGACATACAGTATAACAGCAAGGACATCGGCGGCGGCTGCAACAAAGGTCATATGCTTGGCAGCGCAGAGCGCACGGCTTCCCGCACCACAAACGAGCAGGTATTCTATTACAGCAACATCGCCCCGCAGCTGTCAGGCGGCTTTAATACCGGTGGCGGCGGATGGAACCTGCTGGAAGATTATGTAGATACGCAGGTATGCTCTGACACCCTGTACGTAGTGATTGGTTGCTACTTTGAAAACTACACCGACGCCTACGGCAAATCAGCCACCAAGAAGACCATCAGTTTTGGCGGAAGGACAGATGTTTCCTGCCCTACCATGTTCTATTATCTTTTGATGCGCACAAAGAGCGGCAACAGCGGCAAAGCGCTAAAGGACTGCTCTGCATCTGAGATTCAGTGCGTCGCCTTCGTTCGCGCTCATTCCAACGATCTTAAGGGCCAGAGGCCTTCAAGCCAGGAACTTATGAGCGTCGCAGATTTGGAGAGGATTACTGGCTTCAGCTACTTCCCCAACGTTCCCAACGCACCTAAGACTACCTTCAGCGCAAGCGACTGGGGACTGTGAGAAAGTATGCGGTAATATTGCTTCTTGCGTGCATTGCCTTTGCCTGTTCAAAAGAAAGTACAGACAGCAATGCAGAAAAGTTCCGTATCACAACTGTTAACGTAGACGGTCTTCCAAAGAAGATCGTTACCATATCCGTCAATCCGGACGGGCCGGGAGAAAAGTACACAAAAGAAATAAGCCAGTTCCTCTCTGCCAAGGGAAGCGATTTTATCGCCGTGCAGGAGAACTTCAACTATAACGACGAGCTTAAAAGCAGCCTTGATGCCTCATACAACCACGATACATGGAGTGGAGGCATATTCACCAGCATTACGGATATCCTCGACCTTAGTTTTAAATGCGACGGGCTGGGGGCTTTCTGGAAGAAGGATGGCGTGGGCTGCAATTATCTTGGGCGCACTAAGTGGAAGAAGAGCTATGGCAAGTTCGATCACGCCTGGGACGAAATGGTAACCAAAGGCTTCCGCCGCTATCAGGTCACCACAGCGGCAGGTAACCAGCTTGTAATCATTAACTTGCACATGGACGCCAGCGACAGCGATGATGAAAAATCCGGGGCCGATGCACCGGACCGCGAGGCCAGGCTGACGCAGTGGCAGCAATTACGGGACTATCTTCTTGAAAACCTGGGAACGGTTCCAATTATAATTGCCGGAGACACCAACAGCTATTATTCCAGGGATAATGTAAGCGGGGAATTCATCCAGCCGCTGCAGGACGCCGGGGCCGAGGTTGGTGACGTATGGATTATGCTCCATGGTAAGTCCGGAGAGTCCCTGGACAAGATTCTGTATATCAATCCGGCTGGGGCGGCAAAACGGCTTGTTCCCTCTTCTATCAGCAAGGACAAGAGCGGATACAAACGGTCAGACAGCGGCAAACCTCTTGGAGACCACTACCCTCTGACCGCAGTATTCAAAATTACTGACCGGAATTAATTGCTTATCATTGTGAGTCTTTCCCAGACCGGCCTTGGAATCAGCCTCCATAAGAAGACCAGTACGCGATAGCGCCAGTCCACTATAATAACGCGCCTTCCGCGTTTTAGCCCTTTTGTAATAATCTTTGCCGCCTTTTGGGGCGTAATGAGCATGGGATATTTTTTGTCCGATGCCAACAGGGCTGTTGCCACAAAGCCCGGACGAATGTCCGTGAATCTTACCGGAAGCTTCTCCATCCTGGCGTATTGGGCCAGGGCGGAAACATAATGGCTCTGCATGCGTTTAGTGGCAGAGTAAGCCGGGGCAGCGCCAAGGCCAGCCGTGCCGGCGATAGAAGAAATTACGGCTATCCTGGCCCTGTGGGTGCGGCTGTAAGCGCCGGAGTCCTTGATGTAATTAAGGAAGTGGCTGGTAAGGCGCACAAGGCCACAGGCGTTTGTCTGGGCCGTTAGCAGTTCTTTTTCCTCGTCCAGCGGACCGCTCTGGTAGCCTACGCCGGAAACGTGAAGGTAAAGGTCAGGCGCACCCAGGGCGGCCAGAAGGCCGTCCAGCGCCGCGGTTGCGTCATCCCGGGTGATATCCATGGTGGCCGTAAAGACTTTGCCGGCCCCGTACTTTTGCTTGATGGCTTCCAGTTCTGCCGTACGGCGGCCCGTGATACCCACGGTCCAGCCTTCCTCTAACAGCCTGATTGCCACCTCACGCCCGATCCCGGACGTCGCTCCAATTATTACCGCCTTCACTTACTTTGCAGCTATGCACTCAATCTCTACCATGGCACCTTTGGGAAGGGCCTTTACTGCAATCGCACTGCGGGCCGGGAAGGGCGCCTGGAAGAACTGGCTGTAAACCTCGTTCATGGCAGCAAAGTCATTCATGTCTGCCAGAAAAACGGTGGTCTTTACTACATTTGAAAGATCCAGTCCTGCCTCTTTAAGAATGGCCTGGGCATTAAGGAGAGACTGACGGGTCTGAGTCTGGACGTCTCCAGAGGGGAAGGATCCGGTCTCAGGGTTGATAGGAAGCTGGCCTGATACGAAAACAAGGCCGGCGCCGCTGTCTATGGCCTGGCTGTACGGACCAATTGCTGCGGGAGCGTTATTTGTGCTGATAGGTTTCATTATATAATCTGATTTAGCTGCAGGATGTGTAAGGATTGCTGCAAAGGTTGGTAATCTGGATCCAGCCATCATAATCTCCGAAAACGACGTGAATCCAATAATAATCTTCTGTTGCGCCAATAGGATGAACCACGGAGTCCCCTTCTACAATAATGGTTACTACGGGAGAGTCATCATCAGGCATAGAGTACAGCTTAAGGGGAGTGTTTCCATAGTTGGCGGTGTACAGGCAAAGATGGTCGGAAGTAATGTAAAGGCCGCCATCATATGCTGTATCAATTACATACTCTTCTTCTGCAGTGTCAAGGGCGTAGCCTACGATGCGCCACATTCCCTCTTCCGGCTCTCTAAGCCTGATATTGTACACGCCTGCAGGGATATTGTAAATGATTTGTCCTTCTTCTGTGATAATCGGAGTCTCTTCTTCTGAAGAGAGGATGCAGTAAAGCAGGTTGCCATCTCCCTCAAGATCACCGTCACCGTCCTCTACGCCAAGGCATTCAGGACTGCCGTCAAAGGTGAAGCCTTCCTCGCCATTGAAAATATACTTGCCTGTCGAGCCGGAAGACCTTACAATAATATCGATATCCTTACCCTTTCGCGGAAGGTTGTAGAACACAAGGGTGGGATCGCACTCCTCTGTAACGGGCAGCGGGGCAAGAGCAAACATATCCTTATCTTTGGCTTTGTAGTCATAGAAGCGAAGGAACGCATAGGGTGCAGGATCGTTCTCATCATACAGCATGACGGCTACTCTTTTCTTGCCGCCCGGAAGGTTCCAGTAGCAGGCCTGGAAGTCTGCGCCGCTCTTGAAAAGCAGGCGGACGTAACCGGCCTTAAGGTCGCAGATGTGCTCCTGGACATCAGCATTCCTGTAACCGTCCACACTAAGGTAGTTCTCCATCTCGTCAGTAAGACGCATGCCGCGGTGAGCTTTGCAGAAACTGTAAACAAAGTCTGTGATGTTGGGCACAGCGTCATAGTATTCTACGGGGATGCCCTCGTTCAGATAAACTGTCCAGATTTCCTGGACGGATGTTTTCTGCTGCGCGATTGCCGGCAAGGCAATAAGCATTGCAGCTACGGAAAGGATGATGTTTCTTAAAGTTTTCATTTCTTTTATATTCTTCCTATTATCACAAAGTTAGTCATTTTAAATAAATAAGAAACACTATCTTTGCAAAGATGTAAACACAAACGCAAAATGAGTATCATTTCTTTTACCTGCGACTATAACGAGGGCGCGCATCCCCTGATTCTTGAGGCGCTTGCCAAGACCAACATGCAGCAGGAGCCCGGCTACGGCTTCGATTCCTTCAGCTTTAGCGCGAAGGATCGCATCCGCAAGGTGATTGGCTGCCCGCAGGCCGATATCTTCTTCCTGGTAGGCGGAACGCAGACGAATTCCACCGTAATTGACGCCATGCTGCCCGGCTACGCCGGAGTAGTAGCTGCCCAAACCGGCCACATCGCCGTGCACGAGTCCGGTGCCGTAGAATTCAGCGGGCATAAGGTTCTGACTCTGCCCCAGCACCAGGGCAAGATCTGCCCGCAGGAGCTGGAGGCTTATCTGGCCGCCTTCCACTCAGATCCCACCTGGCCGCACATGGTATGGCCCGGTATGGTTTACATCTCTTTTCCGACTGAGTACGGTACAATATATTCTAAGGAAGAGCTCACAAAGATTCACACCACCTGCCAGAAGTACGATATTCCTCTGTTTATTGACGGTGCACGCCTGGGTTACGGCCTTATGAGCCCTGCCTGCGACCTTACAATTCAGGAGCTGGCAAAGCTTTGCGATGCTTTCTACTTTGGCGGCACCAAAGTGGGCGCGCTTTGCGGCGAGGCCGTGGTTTTCCCTTCCGGCAATGCCCCCGCGCACTTCTTTACCACTGTTAAGCAGCACGGTGCCCTTCTGGCCAAAGGCCGCCTTCTGGGGGTTCAGTTCGATGTTCTCTTTACAGACAACCTGTACTTTGATATCAGCCGCAACGCCATAGACAAGGCCATGCAGGTCAAGGCAATCTTTGCCGGAAAAGGCATCCCGTTCCATATTGATTCCCCCACCAACCAGCAGTTCCCCATACTTACCAAAGCCCAGATGGATGCTCTGGAGGGCAAGGTACTTTTCGAAGTCTGGGAGCCCCTGCCGGACGGCCGCTTTGTTACCCGCTTTGCTACCAGCTGGTGCACTACCCAGGAGCAGGTAGATGCTTTGAAAGAAATTATAAACCAATAACTTAGAAATGAAAAAGTTTATTCTTCCCTCCATACTGTTTCTTGTTCTGGCAAGTATCATGACTTCCTGCAAGCAGAAAGAAACCCACGTTGTATTTGAAACTACCAAAGGAAACATAGAGTTTAAGCTTTACGACGCCACGCCTCAGCATAGAGACAACTTCAAGAGTCTTGTGGCAGAAGGCGCATACGATTCCCTGCTTTTCCACCGCGTCATACGCGACTTTATGATTCAGGGCGGAGATCCTGATTCCAAGAATGCCCAGCCCGGGGCGCTGCTTGGCGAGGGAGATAAGCCCTATACCGTTCCCGCCGAGTTCCGCCTTCAAGATGGCATCTTCCATCGCCGTGGAGTTCTGGCTGCCGCTCGCGAGGGCGACGATGTGAATCCGGAGCAGCGTAGTTCCGCAATGCAGTTCTATATTGTTTGGGGCAGGGTGTTTGACGATGAAAGTCTGGATAGGATTCAGGCCCGTCTGGATAAGTACACGGATGGCCGCATAAAGATAAGTCCTGAAATGCGCGAGGTCTATAAGACCGTGGGCGGTACGCCTCATCTCGACGGTCAGTACACCGTCTTCGGGGAAGTTGTTTCCGGTCTTGACGTGGTTGATGCCATCCAGCAGGAGCCCACAGACACCAACGACCGTCCCCAAACCGACATCCGCATCCTTCGCGCCTACCTCAAGTAAAGTCCTTTCCTCGTTCGTGGGCAAGCACCGCCGACTCGCGGAACGGGGCTCGTTGGCTACCGGTCGGCTCCCACGCCAGAGGGCAAAGTGTCCGGGAAACTCACGCTCCCGGGCACATCACCCTCTGGCTTCGCAAGCCCTGCGCACCCAGATTGCATTGGGGTATCTGTGCGACTCCGGTGGCCTTCAGTTTTCTGGGTCCGCCGGTTGCAACAGTGGGGAAGGTGGAAAAATAGTCTTGGGACCTTCCCCAAAAATTTCTCTCCAACCATATTCTGCGGGGAAGGTCTCCCGTGTAGAATTCCACCTTCCCCACGCCGCTGGGTGACGGCCGCCGCGAGTGGGGCCCTTTCCCGGAGCCCAGGCGAGCGGCGAGCCGTAGCCGCCGAGCCTCGTCACGCGAGGCGACGCCACCGCCACATAAAGCCCCTACCGCAAAAATCCACAACCCACGCAGAAAACACCCCCCAACCTAGCCCCACCGCTGTAGGTGTCCACTTCTAACGGACACCTACCGCAGTGGGGGTAAGAAGAGCAAGGAAAGGGCTAAAATCATGCATAAATATTCGGAATAATGAATATTTTATATATTTTTTGCAAATTTTTAAGGTTTTCTTGCATATTTAATCAAAAATACTGTATATTCGCTGCCGGATATGAAAAAGAACATCTCATACGTAAGCGCAGCGGAAGCAGTGAGCCACATTAAGTCTCACCAGCATGTGCACATCAGTGGAGTAGCAAACGTACCCCATATCCTTATCGAAGCCCTCACCCAAAGAGCAGACCATGGACTGGTAGAAGACCTCCACTTCCATCACATTCACACCGAAGGCCCCGCCCCCTACGGCGCCCCCGAATACGAAGGAATCTTCACAGACCAAGGCTTCTTTGTAGGCGCAAACGTACGTGCAAGCGTGAATGCAGGCTACGCAGACTACATTCCCGTACACCTTGAAGAGACCCCGGCAATGTACCGCAGCGGAGCACTCCCCTGCGACGTTGCCCTTATCCAGGTATCCCTCCCTGACAACAAAGGCCACGTATCACTTGGCACATCAGTAGACTGCACCAAGGCCGCCGTAGAATGCGCCGGCTGCGTAATCGCAGTTGTAAACCCCTATGTACCATTTGCTTACGGAGATCTCATCAACATAGAAGACATCGACTACTTTGTACAGGACGCACGTCCCCTCATATCCATAGAGTTCCCCGCACCTAGCGCACTGGACTACGCCATCGGCCGCAGATGCGCAGAACTCGTCCCGGACGGAGCATGCCTGCAGATGGGTATCGGCTCCCTGCCCGGAGCAATCGCAAAGCAACTGGAAGACCACAAGAACCTTGGCATCCACAGCGAACTTTTCTGCGACGGCATTGTCGACCTTGTAGAAAAAGGCGTAGTGAACGGCAGCATGAAGGCGATTGACCGCGGCAAGATAGTAGCATCCTTCCTTCTGGGCAGCCAGAAACTGTACAACTTCATCGACCATAATCCGGAAGTACAGATGAGGGACATCAGCTACACCAACGACCCCTGGATGATATGTCGCAACCCTTACACCGTATCCATAAACTTTGCAACCGAAATTGACCTTACCGGACAGATCTGCGCCGACTCCATCGGCACCAGGCTTTACTCCGGTACCGGCGGCCAGCTGGACTTCGTAAAGGGCGCAAGACGCTCTGCAGGCGGAAAATCCATCATTGCTATGCCGTCCCGCACCAGCAAAGGCAAATCAAAACTTGTATCTGTTCTTACCCCCGGCGCAGGAGTCGTTACTCCAAGAGCCGACGCCCAGTGGATAGTTACAGAATACGGAGCAGTCAACCTGTACGGCAAATCGCTTCAGGAAAGGGCACAGCTGCTGATAGGCATCGCCCACCCGGACGACCGCGAAGCTCTGGACCGCGAAGCCTTCAAGCGCTTCGGACCTCACTTCAAGGCCTTCCACTCACTTAATGCAAATCAAGAAAAAGAACCCGTTTACGTACTGAAATGAACCAGATTGAAGAATTAAATACCCTGCTTGGCAAATATAAAGGCAAAAAAGTAGTCGTAGCATACAGCGGCGGCCTAGACACCTCCTTTACCGTAATGTTCCTTGCAAAGGAAATCGGCTGCGAAGTACTTGCAGCCTGCGCAGACACCGGCGGCTTCAGCCCCGAGCAGCTCAAAGCAAACAAAGAGCGCGCACTGACCCTTGGCGCAAAGGAATACGTCACCCTTGACGTAAGCCAGGAGTATTATGAAAAGAGCCTGAAATACATGGTCTTCGGCAACGTAATGCGTGGCGGCACCTACCCTATTTCAGTATCGTCGGAAAGGCTTTTCCAGGCCATTGCAATAGCAAGGTATGCCGATGCCCAGGGCGCAGCGGCAATAGCCCACGGCTCTACCGGCGCCGGCAACGACCAGGTTAGGTTCGACATGACCTTCAAGATCCTGGCTCCGCAGGCAGACATCATCACCATAACAAGAGACATGGGTCTTAGCCGTAATCAGGAAATCGAATATCTTAAGCAGAACGGCTTCGAGGCCGATTTTGCCAAGATGAAATACTCTTACAACGTAGGTATCTGGGGCACATCCATCTGCGGCGGAGAGCTCAACTCCAGCGGCGACGGACTGCCGGAAGAAGCCTATCTGAACAAGGCAGTCGAGACCGTTCCCAAAGACATTACCATCGGCTTCGAGAATGGCGAAATTGCCACCGTCTGCGGCAAGCCGTTCAAAGATAAAGTACAGGCTATCAAGGCCGTAGAAGCACTTGCCGCCCCGTATGGAATAGGACGCGACGTGCATGTAGGAGACACTATCATCGGCATAAAGGGCCGTGTTGGATTCGAGGCCGCAGCAGCCGTACTTATCATTGCAGCCCACAAGCATCTGGAAAAATACACCCTGTCCAAGTGGCAGCAGTACTGGAAAGAGCAGATTGGCCAGTGGTACGGCATGTTCCTTCACGAAAGCCAGTATCTTGACCCCGTAATGCGCGACATGGAGGCCATGCTCTCTACCAGCCAGCGGGCCGTAAGCGGAACCGTAAAGGTAAAACTCTACAACAAGGGCTTCGAGATGATTGGCATTGAGTCCAAGAACGACCTTGTACACAACAAACTTGCAGAATATGGCGAAGGCACCAAAGGCTGGACGGCAGAAGACGCCAAAGGCTTTATCACAATGCTTTCCAACCCTCTGAAAATATATTATTCCGTTCACCCGGAAGAGAAGGCATGACAACCCAGCTGCTGGAAAAACTGATATCTATCCCGTCCTTCAGCCGGGAAGAGGCTGCAGCGGCTGACTATCTGTACAGCCGCCTGTGGGGCGAGAGCCTGAACCCTCACCGCAAAGGCAACAACATCTGGTGCGAATGCGGCAGCGGCAGCAGCACAGTGCTTCTGAACGCCCACATAGATACAGTTAAACCATGCGGCGGCTGGACGCTTAACCCCTTCGAACCCGTATTGGAAGGCGACAAGCTCTTCGGTCTTGGTTCCAATGACGATGGCGGCTCGCTGATCGCCCTTCTGGAGGCCTTCAAGGCACTTTCGCAAAAGCAACTCCCCTACCGGCTTGTATTTTCCGCTACCGCGGAGGAAGAAGTTTCCGGCACCGGCGGACTGGAACAGCTGTTCCCGGAAATCGGCCCCATCGACTATGCAATAATCGGCGAGCCGACAGGCATGCAAATGGGCATTGCAGAACGCGGGCTGATGGTTCTGGACTGCACCGCAAAAGGCATCGGCGGACATGCCGCCCACCCGGACTGCGCAGTCAACGCCATCTATAAAGCACTGGAAGACATAGAGATAATACGCAGCATCAAGTTCGACAAAGTCTCTCCCCTTCTGGGCCCCGTTGGTATAAACGTCACACAAATCAACGCCGGATCGGCGCATAACGTAATTCCGGCCGAATGCTCCTTTGTTGTGGATGTCCGCAGCAACGGACTTTACTCTAACAAAGAGCTGCTGGAGGCCATAAGTGGCGCCGTAAGTTGCGAAGTCAAGGCCCGCTCTACCAGGCTTGAATCTTCCAACATCGCCCCCGAACACCCGCTGGTGCAGAAAGGCAAGGCGCTGGGACTGGAGACATTCGGATCCGCAACCCTTAGCAACTGCGCCATCTGCCCCTTCCCCGCCGTCAAAATAGGACCGGGAAACACCTGCCGCTCGCACAAAGCAGACGAATACATACTTCTGTCAGAGATATCGGCGGCCATCGACATTTACATTAAACTACTCACACCATGAGCAAACTCTGGGAAAAAGGCTGGGAACTGAACTCTGCCATAGAAAGATTTACCGTAGGAAAAGACAGGGAACTGGACCTTCTGCTTGCCCCGTACGACATTCAGGGCACTATGGCCCACGTAACCATGCTGTCCCATATTGGATATATTTCGAAGGACGAGCTTAACGTTCTTCTGCCAGCCCTTGAGAAGCTTCACACCCTGGCACAGGACGGAAAACTGGTCATCGAACCCGACATCGAGGACATCCATTCGCAGGTGGAATTGATGCTTACCCGCCAGCTTGGCGATATTGGCAAAAAAGTGCACATCGGCCGCTCACGCAACGACCAGGTAATGGTAGATATCAAACTGTTCACCCGCGCGTCCATAAAGAAAACCGCCGGCCTTGTGGCAGAGCTCTTCAATGAACTGCAGGAGGCTTCGGAGAAATGGAAAAACGTACTTCTGCCTGGCTATACCCACCTTCAGGTGGCTATGCCGTCAAGCTTCGGCCTGTGGCTTGGAGCTTACGCCGAGGCCCTTGCCGACGACCTTGCAATGCTTAAAACCGCCTTCGACATGGCCAACCGCAACCCGCTTGGCGCCGCCGCAGGATACGGTTCTTCCATCCCCATCGACAGGGAGGAGACCACCAAACTGCTTGGCTTCGAAGACCTTGACTACAACAGCGTTTACGCACTTCTGGGCAGAGGCAAGTTTGAAAAGACCGTTGCCTGGGCCTATGCCTCACTGGCCAACACCATCGGCCGTTTTGCCGCCGACTGCTGCCTTTATATGAGCCCCAACTTCGGCTTTATCTCCCTGCCGGCAGAGCTCACCACCGGTTCCAGCATTATGCCGCACAAAAAGAATCCGGACGTATTCGAGCTTGTAAGGGCCGGTTGCAACAAAGTTGCCAACACTCCGGACGTAATTGGCGCAATTATGGGCAACCTTCCTTCAGGATATTTCCGTGATACACAGATACTTAAGGAAGACTTCCTGCCAATGTTCGGCCGTATGGACGACATCCTTGGCATTACAGCCTTTGCAGTTGCCAACCTTAAGATTAACGAGGATATCTACAGCAATCCGCTGTACCTGCCCTCCCTTAGCGTAGAGAAAGTGAATGCGCTTGCAGCGCAGGGCGTACCCTTCAGGGATGCCTACAAACAGATTGGCCTGGAAGTGGCCGCCGGTACTTTCCAGGCAAAGGCCCCGGAAAGCGCAGCCGCCCTTGGTCACACTCACGCAGGCTCCATAGGCAACCTTTGCACCGCGCAGATTGCCGCCCGCTTCAATAAAACTCTGGAAGCCTTTCTTATATCTATACTGACAAAAGATTAATCGCAGCCCTGTAGGACTGCGATTTTTTATTACTTCACGATAATAGCATTTGGAACTATCCGCTGGCCGGAGTGGTCAAAGACCTTATTGTCGTAGGGATGGTTCAAAACGCCCTGACCACGTGTCCAAAGGGTAGATGAACCTCCGCCGTCAAGGTTTAGAGCCTCGTACAAGCCAAGGGCTTCGCAAAGAATCGTAAGCTCTGAAATGCTCATACCATCGGCCAGTGAAGGGAAACGGCCGTCAACCACTATGAAATAAAGCCAGCCATCCTCTGTATAGCCAAGAATGCTGCGGGGATGCCTGCGGGCATAAAAACCGCGATAGGATTTGGAACCATCGTCCTTATAAAGAACCGGCTTGCCGTCTTCCAGCAGTATCGGCCCGGAAACGATGGCCTCCCGCCAGCCTTTTGCGGCAGCCGCATTGGTATTGGCATCAACGGAGACGATATCTATTTTCCTGCCCTTTTTGTCCTTGATCCTGAACATGGCATTGCAACGGTCCACCCCGTCTGCGTTACTGGTGCTGACGACCTTGCCCTCGTCCTTCACATAGGTCACGGGCATTAGCTGTTTGCTAAAATAACTGCCGTTGATGGCGGCCAGGGCCTGGTTTTTCTCTCCGAAGTCACTGGTTATCATAGCCGACGGGCCATCGGATTCTACCACTGAAACGGAATGCTCCCAAATGGGAATGCGGGCGATGGATATGCTCTGTGTGCTGCCAAAGACCTTTACCGATGCTGCCCCGTATTCCGCCTTGGTGCCGGCAATTGTCTGCCAGCCCCAGTCTGTGTTCCTAAGGATTGCAAGAGGCTCGGTGGTTATAACCTTTCGCTTTGAATCATCTACAATCGGCTGATAGTGGGCTTTGAAGTCTGACCACCTGTAATAGGGCCCGCTGACGGATGTGAGCGGCAGAGTGGCTTCCTTCTCATTTACAAGAACCTTTACAAGTACATCTCCGGCATCATTCCTGTAGAAAACAAGCTGCAGGGATGCACCCATGGGGATATTATAGCTGGGGTAAATTTCCAGGGCCTCTTCAAAGGAAGCCGTGGAGCGGCCGTAACCGTTTACGTCCAACACGGCCATAAGCGGAGCGATGCCGGAATCGTGCCCGAAGCGCAGCCTAAGCTGGGTGCTGCCGGATGCAATGTCCGCATCGGCGGCCTCTATAATCTGGTCAAGGGTGAAAGCCGCGTAATCCAGCACCAGGCTCTGCGAGCCCTCGTATCTTGCCACGGCAAGGAAGTATCCGGCCGATGTCCCCTTCCAAATCTGAAGCAGTTCCTCTTTAGAGAAAACGTTGTCGAAGTACGCCTGGTCGTTGTCTATGCAACGGGTGCAGGTAACCACGCCATGAAGGTATTCGATAAACTTCTCCGGGCTGGTCTTAAGGACATCGTTCAGTACGTCAGCAGAAGTGAAGAACCTCTCCGTGATTTCCTTCCAGGGAACGGTCTGCTCAAAGTATTCTTTGAGCTTTTCCTCTGCTTCCCTACCCGCTTTGAACCCGTCTTTAATCAGGTACGGGTTGGTAGAAAGGCTGGGCTGCAGCCACGGAGCGTACTTCGCAGATGCATCTGCAGAAAAATCAATATCCTTGTCCAGGGCCTGCAGGCTTGAGAGGCAGGACCACATGCTCATTATCACCCTTGGCGATTCGGTAGACACCGCTTCTACATGGGTAGGCCCGTCAAAAACCTGCGGAAACCTTTGATACATGTGCATGCCGATACTTCTGTGCTGGTCCTTGCCGATACCGGTCAGGTTGCCCCGGCAATACCTTACTTTCTGATAGTATTTTTCAAATCGGGAGTATAGTGCCCTACCCTCTTCTGTCAGACAGCCGGCCTCGGCAGCCTTGGTCAGCCAGCCGTGAAGAGCATCGTACTCGCTGGTGCAATAACGTGCGCCATGTCTGCCGAAATGGCTGATATAGAAGGGTTTATAACCTTCGGGGGATGGGGTGAGTGCAGGCGCATCCTTGTAGTCATAAACGTAGAAGGAGCCTGCGGCTTTGTCGGGGTCCTGACTTATAGCATCAATGGGGCTCTGCGCAAAGCAGAGTCCCATAGCCATTAGAGTCAGAAAGCAAGATACTGATACTTTCTTCATTAATCCACTATTTCAAATCACTTCTGATGTAAATAGTATTGCCGGTAGCGCGAAGCTTGGTTCCGTTCCAGTCCCAGCGGTTCTCACTAACGTGGTTTACGATGTTCCTGGAGTTACCCTGGCCGTAAACCCACATTGCGGTTCCGCCGCCACCATCCATGTTCATGGCGCTGTAGCAGCCCATTCCCCTCATGAACTTAGCCAGAAGAGCAGACTGCATACCGATAGCCCTCTCATCAGCCGTGCTGCGGTCCCAGCGGCCATCAATGGCAACCTGAGTGACAGTCTTACCGTCCTTGGAAATACCAATTGCAGTGCGGGGATGAGTCTCTTTAAGGAAGTCTGCGGTGTTCTCCTCAGGATAAGACTGAATCTCACCTTCGTAAACCAGCAGCGGGCCACCTACACCAATGGTCTTGTTAGGCAGTGATGCCGCATCAAAGTTATCCTTAACCTTTACAATGGCCGGAACATTATCGTCGATGGTAAGGGCGCAGTTGTAAACAAAGTACTCTGAAGGATCGTTCTCCCTGGCAATTCTCATAGTCTGACCGTCCACACGAACATAATGGCAGCAAGCCATAGGACCGTTGGTACCAACCAATGCATCCAGATACTCGCATTTCTGGTCCAGATCCATAAGGTTCTCGTCACTATAGTTGTAGTAGATGCCAATGCGGTTGTGCTCGTTAAGAGTGGTGCGCAGAATGTTGATGTTGCGGATCTGGCCCTCCCACATACCGTGGAAAGTAGTCCACTCGACACCCTCGCGGATGGTAACGGTTTTAGCACCTTCCAGAACGATGGTAGGAGTATCGTCCCAGGGCTTTTCCTCTTCTGTGAACTCCAGCATAACGGACCGGGACTCCTTACCCTTGATGGATACCCTGATCTTGACCTGATTCCTTTCAATGGTAGGAGCGATGAAGACGATCTTGGTCTCGGTAGCCTCTGTCACCTCAAGAGCCTTGGAGTCAAGACCAACGCCCATCAGGACCTCTACGTCAGTAATCTTGGAGCTGAAGTTGGTTCCGTTCAGCTGTACGGGTTTACCTGCGATGGCCTTGCCGCCATAGTCGGTTGTGATGCCCGTGATAACTGGCTCCGGCAGGTTGTCGGAGCCACTTTTCTTACTGCAAGAGATTGCAGCAATCGTAAGTACGGGCAGTATAATAAGTAATAAAGCTTTTTTCATATCAAACTATTATTTCAACTTAGGTTCATCTCCGCTGAGATCCCAAATATCGGTACTCCAGCCAAGGGTAACAGCCTGTGAAGAAACAGTGCCTTCGGTGCCGTAGTAGTTGCCAGCAGTAGGAACGGCGTCAGCCGGGTAGCAGAATGCCCAGTTGGATACATTCCATGCGATGAAGCCGCTGCAGCTTACAGCTCCGCCATTGTTACCAAGCACGATACCGGAAGCTCCGGGCAGTGCGATGGCGCTGACGTCGGAAGTAGTGTAACCATTGACAATGGTAAGTATACCGGTATTGTTACGGCCTACGAAACCAGAGCTCCAACGACGGGCCTGGATAGCACCGGTAGCATAGCAGTTTTCGATAGATACGGTACCCTTTTCGATGTAACCGAGCAGTGCGCCTGCGCCGGCCTTGTTGTTGGTCTGAGGCAGGGTTACGCTACCGGTAGCATAGCTCTTGCTGATTGCAACTGATTCCTGGGTATCGACAACACCGATGAGGCCGCCGCCGAAGTGACCAAGACCGTCAACAGCAACAGTTGAGTAGCTGTTCTCTACGGAGCCGCCATGCATCTGGCCGATAAGACCGCCCACGCGTGAATAGCCGGTGCTTGCGTTGCTGCACTTACCGCTTGAATGGCAACCCTTTACGGTTGCGGTACCAATGTAGGCAACAAGACCACCTGCATAATAGTTGCTTGCTGTAACATTAGCCTCTGCAGAGCAGTTGATGAGCGTACCGGCGTCCATACGGCCGATGAAACCACCAACCTGCTGACCGCCGCTGACGGTACATTCAACATCTACGTTCTCAATAACACCGCCATACAGGTAGCCGATCAGACCGCCCACACGGTTGTTGGTATTCTCTATTGAAGCATTCTTAACAGTTACGTTCTTTGCAACAAGGGCATTGGGCTGCTCTGCGATACCGGCTGCTCCGGCAAGTACGCCGCAGTCAGCGGTTGTAGCAGAAATGGTCGCACCGTCGATGGTAAGGTTCTGAACACTACCCTCCAGCTTAGCAAACAGAGGAGCGGTAAGGTTGCGGATTGTATGTCCGTCGCCGTCAAGGGCAGCTTTCTTACCCTCGCCGTTGATGGATTCCCACTCGATGCCGGTAAGGTCGATGTCACCTGCCAGCTTGAAGTAAACGGTCTCGCCTTCACGCAGCATGGCGCTGATCTTCATGAAAGCATTGACGTTATTGAGGATGTAAGGATCGTCCTGGGTGCCCTCGCCCTCCTGGTCAGGAAGAAGCATCTTGAATAGGATGTAAGCGGCTTTGTCCTCGGGGGTTTCGTATGCTGCCATACCCTCAACCTTGTTTGCGACCAAGGGGAGAAGATAAATCTCTCCGGGGATACAGCCGGCACCCTTAAGGGTGATGGATTCAAGGGATGAAACCTTGTTGTACCTGGGAAGAAGGAAGGGAGTTGCGGGAAGGTCATAGGCCTCGGCCGGAAGCAGCTGGTAGTCAGTACCATGAGCGGCATTGTACTTTGCCACAAGCTCTGCATTCGCTCCCAGGGTGACGATGAGGGCCTCCTCCGGACCGGGGTCCGAAGTAAGGTTAACCTCAAAGCTCTTTGACTGGCGCTTGGGGATCTCTATTACGTCCTCAGTGCCTTTCACTGAAACCCCAAGCGATGCAATCACAGAGGTCTTATCATCGCTCTTGTTACAAGACAAGGCAATGAATAATGTCAGTGTGGATAGAATTGAACAAACTATTCTTTTCATATCTATTGTACTTTTTTAATCAATTAGAACGAGAGACCGTCATTCCAGCCGGGGTTCTGGGTAAGAGCACCCTGGGTAAGGCTTCTGTCCTCTACGGGAATAGGATACAGGTAGTCCTTGCCGTCGTTCCATGTCCAGCCCTGACGGGTGGTCTTATGGAATTCGAGGCAACCGGAATTACCGTCGGAAAGGGTCACGTCAGAACCAATCTTAAGTGCAAGTGAAGCACTTCCGGCCGGGGCTGAAGCACCGCTGTACAGGGTAACATCGGCAATGCCGTCGGCGTTCAGGTCATAATTGCCGTCACCGGGGAAATACATTCCCAGAAGCTGGCTCTCGAAGGTGTGACCTTCTGCCCAACGGATTACGTCATAATAACGATAGCCTTCCTGAATGAGCTCGATTGTCCTTTCACGGCGGATCTCAAGGATTACACCAACGTTGGAAGAGTTCTTCTCTGCAACCTTGGGATAACCGGTCAACTGGTTAAGCAGATAGGGGTCAGGGTTGGCATTTGCCTCTGCAAGGTCAAGGTTAGGCATGCCCACGCGGTCGCGGAGCGGCTTGATTGACCTGTCGATGTCGGTCTGGGTAATGGTTCCAAGCTCGGCCTTAGCCTCGGCGTAAGCCAGATAAACCTCTGCTGCACGGAAGAGTACGAGGTCGCAGTATGACTGCTGATAGGTATCGTCCTCAGGGCCCATGAAGTACTTGATAGGAGCGTATCCGGTCACTGAATTATTGATATTGGGAGCTGTCTGGATGTCAGTTCCGAGCCTGCAGTAACCGGGAGTCCTGATGCTCTGGGCAAGACGGGGATCGCGGTTTTTGGTCTCTTCTACGAACTGCATGGTCTCCCAGCCGGCTTTGTCGGTAAAGCGGGAGCCGTCCTTCATCAGATAGCTGGCCACAATCTTACGGGTAAGACCAACGCGGCCAAGGGTAGAGCTTACATAAGCAGCATTTGCACTGTGGGTAACGCCAAACTCGATGCTGTAGTTCCTGGCAAGAATGATCTCCTTGTTGGTACCCTCAGATACTCTGTACTTGGTAAAGAGGCCGATATAGCTTTTAGCAGTACTCTCTGATGCATAGATTGAATATCCGCTTGAAGTGATGAACTCATCTGCAGCAGCTGCAGCCTGCTCAAGATAGAATTTGTAATCTTTTGCATCGGCAGGAAGATTCTGAAGAGTAACGTCACCGGCATGGTACTTACGATAGGTACCCTCGAACAGGCAGAAACGAGCCTTAAGGGCAAGTGCAGTCCATTTTGTAACACGGTAATCGGAATGCTCTGCAGGCAGGTTGGCGATAGCGAAGTCGATATCCTCAATCATGTTCTGCATTACATAATCACGGCTGTCGCGAGGCTTGTAAAGGTCTGCATCGTCAGAGCCAAGGGTATGGTCGTACCACGGAACGTCGCCGAACATTTTTACTTTCTCGAAGTAGAAATATGCACGGAAGAAGCGGGCAAGGCCGTTGTACTGGTTCCTGAGTTTCTCGTCTTTGCAGTTGTCGGAATACTCAAGGAAGGTGTTGATCTTGCGCAGGTTGCCCCAAGACCAGCCGCTGTCGCCGGAATTGATGGTTCTGCCGCCCCAGAGAGCCTGGTGAAGATCTGTACCGATAACAGCATCGCTGCTCTCTGAGTACAGGTCGCTGGCACCGGGGAACATGGTATAGAATGAATTGGTGTAAGTCTGCATCTCGGTCTCCGTAGACAGGAAGGTCTCCGGTGACAGCTTATCCAGCGGGAACTTGTCCAGAGTCTTCTCACAGGAAGCGAGAAGAAGTGAAGCGCTAAGCAGGACGCCAATATACTTTATGCTGGTTTTCATATCTTTAGTCATTAGAAGTTTATATCAACGCCGAACATGAACGTCTTCTGCCAAGGATAGATAGGATATTTGTCCTTAGTCTTGGCGGCTGCTTCCGGATCGATGTAGTCGCAGTGCAGGCCGGGAGCCCAGTATGCGAGGTTTTCACCGGAGAAGTAGAGGCGTACGGAATCTATGCAGAGTTTTCTGGTAAGATTCTGCGGAATAGTATAACCTACAGTCAGGTTCTTAAGACGGCAGTAACCAAGGTTCTGGAGGTATCTGTCGTTGACTGTACCAAGCTCACGTCCATCCTTCATGGCTACGTATGCACGGGGACGCGGGAAGTATGCGTCAGGATTGTCCTCTGTCCAGTACTTCTTGTGGAAGTCCTTCTGGATCCATGAAGAGAACGGACGGGCATAAAGGCCCCAGAAATAGCGTGCATCGCTGCTAGGGTACCAGTCCTGACGGCCAACGCCCTGGAAGAATACAGAGAAGTCCAAGCCGTTCCAGTTGAAGGCGAAGGTAAAGCCGTACTGGTAACGAGGCTGAGAGTTACCGATCACCTTGCGGTCGCCGGGGTTGTCAAGAGTATTGCTGCCCTTTCCAATCACACCGTCACCATCAAGGTCAAGGTATTTGAGGTCACCAGCCCTGAGGCCGTGCTCGTCACCTGCTGAAGAATAGATGATAGAGCAAACTGAAGACTGGTCTACAGGATAGGTCTTAGCTTCTTCGTCAGTACGGAACAGACCGCCGGTGGTGTATCCCCAAATCTCGCCGTAACGCATGCCCTCATAATAGGTAGAGAGGTCGTTGGTAGGGTTATCGAACTTGGTGATGTGGCCAATATAGTCGTTGAAGGTAGCGGTTGCGCTGTACTCGAACGGACGGCCAAAGAGGTTGAAGTTGTTCCTGTAAGTAAGGGAGAGCTCATAACCTTTGGTACGGAGGTCTGCATTGTTAGTCTTAGGAGCGGATGCGCCGTAAACTGAAGGAAGAGCCTTACCGGTGGTAAGCATGTTCTTGGTATCACGGATGTAAGCCTCGCCGGTGAACATAATCTTGCCGTCCAGGAAGGAGAGGTCAAGACCAAGGTTCTTCTGCTGAACGGTCTCCCAAGTAAGGTCTGATGCTACAGGGTTGCCGTAAGTTGCGATAGAAGACTTGTTGGCGCCGAACAGATAGCTCTGGGTTCCAAGGGTAATGGAACGGATATAGTCATAATAACCAACCTGCTGGTTACCAAGGCTACCATAAGAGAAACGGATCTTAAGGTCGTTCCACCAATCCTTCAAAGGACGGAAGAACTCTTCCTGTGAAACTCTCCAACCTATAGATGCTGAAGGGAAGAAGCCATAACGCTGACCGGTCTTGAAACGTGAAGTACCGTCGTAACGACCGCTGATCTCTACCAGATATTTGCCCTGATAGTCGTAGTTGATACGGCCGAAGAAGCCGAGCAGTGCGTATTCTGACTGACCGCCACCGGTCTCGGTGCGTTTAACGCCGTTCTCGTCGCCGCTCACCAGGTTCTGGTCGTTAAGTTCCTGTGAGAGAAGGTCATAGCCAGCTGCGGTAAGTTTCTTGTGATAATAAGTCTCGTAGTTGGTACCGGCCATCACCTTAATGTTGTGAGACTCGTTGAAGGTGTCGGTATATGTTGCATACAGGTTCAATGAATGAAGCTCGATGCTCTGGGTAGATTCGGACAGTTTGTCCTCATTGTCACCGGTAGTAAGGAGTTCAGTCTGCATAGGAATCTTGGATGCGAAGACGCCGTTCACTCTACGGTTCATTGTTGAACCATTGTTCTGGGAATAAGTATAGTTTCCCTTGATCTCAAGTTGTTTGATAGGCTTGAGGGTCAGTTCTGTCGTATTGGTAAAGTTGCTTACCCTTTCCTTATTCTTGAAGTTCTTGTTGGCGATGTTGCCGGAGATTGACTGGCCGCCGCCACCGGAATCGGTCTGATACAGATAGTTGCCGTCCGGGGTCTGGGGAACCAGGAAGGGGAAGAAGCCGGCAGTGAGTTTGTAGAACGTATCGTTCTGGTCTGCAAGGCCGGGATATGTGTAAGTTGATGAATAGTATGCTGTATTGTTGCTGATATTCAGCACAGGATTTACATCAAAAGAGAAACGGGCGCGAAGGTTGTATTTATTATAGACATCGGGATTGATGCGGAAAAGGCCCTGCTCTTTGTTGTAATTACCTGAGAGGAAATATTTTACACCTTTAGTGCTGCCACTGAAGGAGATATCGTGATTCTGGATAGGCTTACGGTCGTTGAAGAAGTAATGCCACCAGTCGGTATTTGCATAATATTTATAAGTGTTGCGGCCCTGGCTCTGGTCGATGATGACCCAGGGTCTGTCGGGGTTCTCTTTCTTGTCGTTGCGACGAAGCCAGAGCTCCTCCATGTCGTCCTCGTTGTAGTATATCTGCTGGTTGCCGTTGTAAGCCTTCATGAAAAGGTTGGCAAGATATACTGAATAGTATCCGCGTGTCTCCCAATCTGTTGAAGTGGTGGGAGATGAGAAGCCGAAGCGGCTGCTGTAACGTACTTTTGCATGGCCGTCGCTGTCGCCGCCGGATTTTGTGGTAACCAACACAACTCCGAATGCGGCCTTTGCTCCGTAAACTGCTGCGGAAGAGGCGTCCTTAAGTACTGATATGCTTTCTACATCGTTGGGGTTCACCCTTTCAAGGGAACCAACCACACCGTCGACAAGAACAAGCGGGGAACCTGAGTTGATAGAGTTCCAACCACGGATGTTGATAGATACGCTTTCGCCGGGACGTCCGGAAGGACTGGTAACGGTAAGGCCGGGCACTGTACCCTGAAGGATGTTACCAAGGTTGGCCTGAGTACGGTTCTGGATAGATTTTGAAGATACGACAGAAACGGCGCCAGTCAGGTTTTCCTTCTTCTGAACACCGTATCCCACAACCACCGCATCTTCAAGAAAAAGAGCGTCTTCCTCTATTTCCAGGTTAATGACGCGACGGTTTTCTACTGCTACTTCTACGGTCTTGTATCCCATGGAAGAGAATACCAGAACAGCATTACCGGGAACGGTGATGGTATAGCGGCCATCAGCTCCTGTTACGGTTCCCTGAGAGGTCCCTTTCAGTAATACTCCCACACCGATAGCCGGATCACCTTTGGTGTCCACAACCGTACCGCTTACGGTAACAGTCGGCTTCTGCGGTGCTTGTTTGGTCTTTACTATGACATGTGTGCCGCGGATGGTGCTGGTATAACCAAGCCTATCCAGAACGGCGTCAAGCAAAGCCTTTACGGTAACCTTCCCTGCAGGGACTGTCACCTTCTGGGTTACATCTACTTCCTGGGCGTCATAATCTACTGACAACCCAGCCTGGGACTCGATTTCTTTGAAAACCTGTCCCAATGCTGACTCCCCTCCCTGCATGGTCACTTGCTGCGTCTGAGCATACAAGGATCCGCACAAGAAAAGGCAGAACAACGTTGCAAAAATGATTTTCTTCATACCTAAGTAATTGTGTTAAACTTTGGGTTACACAATAAAGTAAGCGCGCCCCCAAAGGACACACAAATAAAACGATAAAATTTTTTGACGCGTCAAAGGCGATTTTTCTAGAAATGGAAGTAAACCCTTTCTCCCTCTATCCTATATCTTGAACCAGGCAACAGAAGGGTCAGGACGCCAAGGGCGTCTTCAAGGGTCTCGTCCGGCACAAAACGCACGTTCAGGGCATTCTTCTTCAGGTTTTCTGAATTGTAGCTGATAGATACGTTGAAGCGCCTTTCAAGTGCGGATGCGACCTCGGGGAAGGATGCATTGTTGAAGGTAAGATAGCCGTTCTGCCAGCTCATTACCCTTTCTGCATCAACCATCGCAAGGAAGACATTCTTGCGGGATGGAGTATAAACCAACTGCATGCCGGGATCAAGAATGTATGACTTCCCTTCCCCTGAATGGACATCCACCTTCACCTTTCCCTCCTTCAGGGTTGTACGTACATCACGATCCCCAACAAAGGACTGTACGCAGAACGATGTTCCAAGTGCCTGGACATCCATATAAGAGGTCTTGACGATGAAAGGCCTGTCAGGGTCTTTGGCAACGTCGAAGTTACCCTCGCCGGTCAGATAGACAATACGGCTGCCGTTTTTGAAAGAGGCCGGATATAAAAGAGTGGAACCGGAATTCAGATGAACCATCGTTCCGTCTTCCAGTTTGATGGACGACATCTGGCCATAGGCTGCCACAAGGTTGCGGGTGCTGTCCAAAGGAGAGACGGCATACTCGTTGCGCGTAAGCAGGAAGGTCGCAGATACAACTGCAACCAGCGATGCGGCAATGGCTACGGCATAGGCAAAGGTCCTCCTGCGCCGGCTTCGGGCCTCAGCGACCTCTATCCTCTTTCCAAGACGCAGAAGTTCCATGAAAGTGCGAGAATTGACCTCTCCGCCACTCTCATTCCATACTTCCTCTATGTTAGTTTTTTTATCCATCTTTATCGTAATGTAATTCTAAAGGCCTGTAACACACAAAATGACTATAAACTTAACCAGTTTCCTTAGTGTGTCAAGGACGTTTGTTATGTGGTTTTCTACTGTTCTCTTGTTAATTCCCAGTTCCTGGGCGATCTCGTCATTGGACTTCCCTTTAAAGCGGCTCAGGATGAACACTTTGCGGCGTTTCTGCGGCATTCGCTCTAGGGTTTTGCGTATAATGGTTTCAGTTTCAGATGCTTCTATGACAGCCTCGCCGGAGGGGGTGCTTTCGCTGCCGGTCACCTCGGCGTCGCGGGTGAATTTGGTTTTTACAGCGTTCTTGTCAAAATGATTGTAGGCCTTGAACCTGGCCATCTGGAAGATGTAGGCAGAGAAAGAATTGACCTCGGAAAACTTCTTACGGGACATCCATATATCAAAGAACACATCCTGCGCGTAGTCGTATGCGGTTTCTTCGTCCCCGCCTAAAATGCGGTTGAAGAAGTCCACAAGACGCGGATGCCACTCCAGAAACAGCCATTCAAACGCCTGCCTGCTACCGTTGGAGAGTTCCCTAAGACATATTTTCTCGTCTTCCCGTGTCATTTACAGTTTTCCTTGCTCTCCCAAATGTGAATCTTTGAAACCCAGGAAGTATAGCACTCCGTCCAGACCTATAGTACTAAGGCTCTGACGTGCACTTTCTTTAACTCGCGGCTTGGCGTGGAAGGCAATTCCAAGGCCGGCCTCCATAAGCATCGGCAGGTCGTTGGCACCGTCGCCTACCGCAATTGTCTGGGCCAGATTGACCTTCTCTGTCATTGCAATAAGCTTCAGGAGGTCGGCTTTACGGCGGCCGTCGACGATTTCGCCCACATAGCGGCCGGTAAGTTTGCCATCCTCCCCTACCTCAAGTTCGTTGGCATAAACGTAATCTATTCCGTACTTGCGCTGCAGATACTCTCCAAAGAAAGTGAAACCACCGCTAAGTATTGCAATCTTGTAGCCGCAGGTCTTAAGCACGCTCATAAGGCGGTCCGTACCCTCCGTAATTGGCAGATTCTCAGCTATTTCCCTCATTACGGACACATCCAGTCCCTTAAGCAGAGCAACACGCTGGGTAAAGCTTTCGCGGAAGTCGATTTCTCCGCGCATAGCGCGCTCGGTAATGGCAGCCACCTTGTCGTAAACCCCGTGGCGGCGGGCCAGTTCGTCAATGCATTCGGCCTGAATAAGGGTAGAATCCATATCAAAGCAGATCAGCCTGCGCATGCGGCGGTACATATCGTCCTTCTGGAAAGAGAAGTCCATGCCCGAATCGGCCGACAGCGTCATCAGTTCCTTTTGGAAAGCGGCCTTATTTTCCAGCGTTCCGCGGATAGAAAACTCCACACACGCGCGCACATTGCGCTCCGGGTGCTTGATGCTCATTCGGCCTGTCAGTCGTTTGATGGCATCGATATTCAACTGATGGCGGGAAATTATCTCCGTTGCAGCCTCTATCTGCTTGGCACTCAGGCTTCTTCCGATGGCGGTAAGGATGTAGCGGTTCTTGCCCTGACGGCCTGCCCAACCTTCATAATCGTCGTCTGAAATGGGTTCGAAGCCGATGTTTACCCCAAGTTCCGTGGTCTTGAACAGCAACTCTTTCATTACCTGTCCTGAAAGGTTGTCATCGATACGGATCAGTATGCCCAGGGACAGGGTGCTGTGAATGTCGGCCTGACCGATGTCCAGAATCTGGGCATCGTACTTTGCAAGAATGGCCATTACTTCTGCCGTAAGACCTATCCTATCCTTGCCGGCAATTCTTATAAGTATTTGTTCCTTAGTTGGTTCCATAGTTCAAAATTGTTCGTTTCAGGTAGTCGCGTCGCGTAATTATAAAGAACAGGGCGCCCACAATGTGGATGGCTGCCACTGCCCAGAAGGCAAAACTGAAATTGATATTTTCTGCAAGCGAGCCTCCAAGCACAATGCCTACTCCGACCCCCAGGTCCCATGCCGTCAGGAGGGTTGAGTTGGCAGTGCCACGCTCGTCTTTGTTAGCTACATTGATAATCATATTCTGGAAGGCGGGCCAGAAATGGCCGTTACCCCAACCGATGAGCAGCGGCGCCCCGTAATAGCCAATTTCATTGGGGCAGGCCACAAATAGCAGGTAGCCGATGGTAGAAAAAACCACGCCCTGGCCAACATTGGCCACTATTTTCCCTTGCCTTAGCGACCTTACGCCAGTAAGGCGGGACATAATCAGGCCCAGGGCCAGAAGCAGGAAGAATACACCTGTTCCGCCGGTCATGCCCATCTCTTCCTTGCTGTAAATTGCAAGATAGTTGCTAAGAACGCCGTAGCAAATGCCAAAGATGGAAATGTTCACTCCTATCGCCCAGCCCTTCAACAGGAAGAATCGGTCCAACGACAGGGCCTTTTTGTTATTGATAAGCTGGCGGCTCTTAACCTTAATGGTGCTGTCGGCCCAAAAGCCCAGGCCTGCAACCGCGAAGGCAATAATGAACAATATGTCAAAATTGCCGGTCCACTGATATACCAGCAGGCCGACAGAGGGAGCGATTGCCGTCGCTACATTGTTGCTAAGTCCGTAATAGCCAATTCCTTCCGTCCTTCGGGACGATGGCAGTACGTCTATCGCCATGGTGCTGTTTGCTACCGATGCCGCCCCAAAGGGGCCTCCGTGCAGGGTTCGGACAATTGCAAAAAGGACGATGCTTCCGGCAACCAGATAGCCGCCAAAGAAGACAAAATACAGGCAAAGGCTTATCAGCAGCACCCTTTTGCGGGGGAAACTGTCCGCCAGGAAGCCGCTGAAGGGGCGTACAAGCAGGGCCGTAATGGCATAGCCGGACAGTACCAGGCCTATGAGTTCCTTACCGGCGCCAAAGTGCTCGCTAAGGTAAAGCGGCAGCAGCGGTGCCAGAAGGTAGAAGGCGAAGCTCATGCTGAAGTTCGCCGTCATCACCTTCCAGTAATTGGAATTCCAAAGCTTGTCCTGTCCTGTCTGCTCCATTAAAAGTTCTTGAATGCTGTCCAGTCCGAACTATTCTCGCAGGCATTCTGCAGCGCCTCCGGCAAGTTCGCAAAGAAGTTAAATCCCGTCCACGCCTCAATCTGGTCCACGGTGGTGGTGTAATTCTGGTAAGCCGAAGTGCTTGATCTTAAGTCATCCCTATGCTCAAGCCAGAAACCCACAGCTTTAGCATTGTTGATGCTGCTACCATTCCATTTAACCTTAAGGAGAACTTTCCAATAATAGTTAGGAACCTGAAGACTTGGTCTTCCACCTGTAGGATAGATGGTTTTGATCTCTTTCGACTCTCCTTTCTTGAGGAATGCCGCACCCGTTACAACATAAACGGTATCACCAGCATGGACAGCGGAACGCACAGCAGATTCAAGATCCACCCAAATACCACCATTGAAACCATTCTGCAACTGAGGAGTCATATTTGTGGGATAATAGGTCTGTTCCTGCATTGTGGACACATTATTACGGTCTGCATTTGGAATCTGATGACCTCTTGCATAATAGTTACTTCCTTCATCTACTCCATAACCAGAAGAAAGATTAAACTGTTTGCCTTTAGGAACTTTAGGGTCAAAAATGCCCCAAGAATCAACTCGGCCAGAAGTCATATGATCGCTGCACAAAGGGTATGCTACCCAATAGGAAGTATACAGCTCGGGGTCATAAAGCATGGTATAATTACGTTGCTCGCGACCGCCCATTTCGGCCTTATGGGTTATCCAATACAAGTCAGACAATGATGACGTAGTAGTTCCGGCCATTCCGGCTGTAGTATAAGACGGAAGCTCCAACCAACCCGCAACACTGTAATCACGTGTTATTGTCTGGAAAGACTGGATGGAGCCTTTAAACTCCTCGTATGTATTTGTCTCTGTATTCAGCCAAAGGACATATGCCCGATAGTAGTATGTAGTAAGCTCGTTAAGGCTTCCCAGGGTTGCATTGAAGGAGCCGCTGGGATTAGCGAAACCGTCAGTTGTCACAACCTGGTCAGGATGCTGCATGGCAGCCAATGAAGCCTCGTCGGTATCCCAGTAGAAACCGGCCTCATATATACCGCCGGCCGCATTTACAACCGAGCCCTCAAGCACAGCAGAAGAACACGTAATGCCGGAAGACGCACCTGTAGTTACTTCAGGCGACGCCAGTCCTTCCCAAACAATACGCGCCTCTACAAGATAAGATGTATAATCATTTGAGCGAATACCAACATAAGTATAGCCTGCCGGGATTACAACTGTCTCGGTATTTACCTGATTAGCCGGTGTAGTCACAGAACCAATTAAAGTTCCGGCTGTTTCAGAATTAAAAAGATCCTCTGCACTGTTATAAGGACTAGTCTTTGCGTATACATCTATTGTGCGGGAATATGTATCACTGTCACTGAACACGCTTAAAGTTACCGTTTTTAGCATACCGCCAGAAGACGTAGAGACAATACCTGAATTGCTGTGATTCTTTCTAAGACCAATGTATCCTGTAGTCTGAGTATTGGAATTTCCCGCATATACAGCATTTGTAGCAGTTCCTTTTTTACCACTCCATGTTGCATAGGAATAGCTGGTCACACCGGTAAACTCAGCATTAATAACATCTTCATTTAAAACCGAAACTCCGCCGGTTTCGCGAAGGTCAATTCCAAAGTTGGTGAGCTTGCTGTTCTGGAACGGAAGCTGGCGGCCAAGGGTGTTCAGGTAAAGAGTCTTGGTATAGGTTTTCTTGTCCGTGGTGACGCTAACAGTGAAGTTATTGGTAAGGGTCACCTCTGCCAGGCGGAACCAAACGACGACCTCGCCGGTGAAGGCAGTGGCGGTTGCCGGAGTAAGGGTAATTGACTTGAAGCCCTCTGCCGTGGCATCGGAAAGCTCGCCGGTAGCAGGATTCAGCTCAAACTTACCGGCAATATCGACATCCGTCGTAGAAAAGATAATCTTCTGGATGGTTTCGGTTGTCGTTGGGGCCTTTATGGTCATTCGGGCCGTGCCGCCAAGGCGGACAAAACGTGCATTGATGTTATCAGGACGAGTGCTCTCTGAATGTATATGTTCAGAAATCAATACATCGGCTGCCGGATCAAAGCTGTTTGCAACAAAGGTCTGGGTTGCAGGCAGGCTAACCAAATACTTGGTACTCTCCAGAGAAAGGGCCGCTGCCGGATACACAAAAGTGTAATCGTACGGAGCGGAAGGGCTGCCGCTGAAGGCGAACTGGAACTGGGCCGTTGCGCCTCCGGATGCAAGAGAAGTGGATTCCGTCCTGCCCTGGACAGTTCCGTTGCCAACTTCGTAAACAGCCAGTTTGTCCCCGGCCTGCCACAAAACACCGTATTTTCCACCGCCAATGTCGTCGATTATTGTTTTTGTAGAGGGGTCTCCGGTAGAAACCACCATCTGAAATGCATCTTCGTTAATGGGATTGATGTCTTCCTCGCTCTTGGAGCAGGAGGCCAGCATCGCAACTGCAGCTATGCCCAGGCCTATTATTCTGAATAAGTTCTTTTTCATAAGGCCGCAGTTTAGAAGTCTGTAGTAATATCTATGATTGTGTCGTCGCCGAAACCGTCGCCGGCCTGACCGGGATTCCCGAAGTTGCTTAAAACAAGTACATTCTGGCGCAGGTAAAGCATGACAAGCTCTGCCTCGGGCGCCTGGTATTGCTGCAATTGCATACTACTAAATATTTTAAAGCGATTTAACCCACGAAGTAAAGAAAAATCCCCCAAAACTGCAAGCCACCAGGCAGTTATTTGCAGTATATACACAAAAAAGTCGCCTACCGAAGACCGGCAGGCGACTTAATTAACCCTTTGTGCAAAACGGACTATATACTACTCTGCATTACATCCCCAAACAACAAAACGTTTAGCGGTTGCTGAAGTAAATGTTATTACTGTTTCCGCAGTAATATCAGTCAAAGTGATAGCAAAATAGAAATCCTCGGCTTTACCATTAAGAGTGAACGGTGAATTGCCGCTTATGCCGGTATCCGGGCTCAAGGTAATCGAAGTGGGAGTCGACGAAGCACCTGTAATGTTCAAAACCAGACCGGTTACACCAGACCATGCAGCCGCATGAACATGAAGCTTTTTCGTTCCGGCAGGAACAGTCACCTTCATATCTCCGCCAAGCTTACTGGTTCCAACCTTAATTGCATCATTGCTATTAACCATTGCATCATAACCATTAGTACCCTTAGTTAAGGTAACATTGCTGGTTTCTACCTTTGAATAGTCGGTTCCACCACCGCCGCCGGCACCCAGCTGGCTGACCTTAATGTCTTTGCTGGCCTCGAGGCCGTCCTTGGCAAGCTTAACGGTGATCTTACCGTTACGGGCAGAACCGGTATTGGCAGCAACTGTGTAGATGATGGTTGAACCGTCGATAGAAGCTGCGGTAACAACGGTACCGTCAGGTGTTACAGAAGCAGTCCAACCAGTGTTATTGGTAAGGGTTACTGTTGTGGTTGCATTGGTAACGCCGGCAGCGGCAACATCGGTAATATCAGTGGCGGTAATAGCAGGACCAGGGGTAGTTACAGTGATGTCTTCGTTCTTCCAAACCTTGATTTCCTCTGTTGTGCTATACTTGGTAACAGTACCAACAGCGGTGATAACGTCGCCAACATTGTTGGTGGCATTGCCTGCATTGTTGTAAACAACGTATGTCTTCTCACCTTCCTTAACAGTAATATTCTTGCCGCTTACACCGGTAACAAGCAGATCTACAGCCTTAACATAAGCATTCTGATACTTGGCATAATCTGCGGTAAGATCAGCGATGGTAACAACCTCGGGTTTAACCTCGGCCCCATCGCCGGTAAAGGTTGCATCCATAGCCGTAAGCTCTGAATACAAGCTGTTGTAAAGCACAACCTTAACATTAACCTCGCCGGTGAATGTCTGGCCCTGCTTCAGGCCGTGGCTGCTCTTGTAATACATGATAGAAGCTGTTCCATCGGTAATGATGGCGGTATTGGCTGCAGGAACGAATGAAACTACAGCATTATTGAAGTAGCCCTTAACCTCAGCTGAAGTAGCGGTAGCCAAAGCATTCAGCTCTGCTATGGTCTCGAAGTCAAGACCCTTCTTCTGGGTAACGGTAATGGTCTGTTTAAGCTCGCCCGCAGTGAAGTCGATATGACCTGTACGGGTAACGCCGGTATTGGCAGCTACGTTAAAACTGAAGGTCTTGTTCGCCATTGCCTTAGTCTCGGGAACAGCGGTGATCCAGTCTACGTCGGGAGTTGCGGTAACCTCAACATTGGTAGTAATAACAACGTCCAGAGTGCCCTCTGTAGCCTCTACGGTAGGATCTGTGGTAACCAGAACGATGTCGTCCTTACCGGCCTGAGTAAGCCTTACGGTAACATCCTCCAGACCTTCTGCCTTGAAGATGATATCAACGGCACGGTCCTCGTTGGAAGTATTTTCAACTACGTTGAACTTGTTCTCTGCAGAACCCTTGGTAATCCAGTCGATGGCAGAAAGCTTGGTAGCTACAATCTCTGAAGTATAAGCTACGTTAGCAGCCACGTTGATGGTGATTTCACCAGCCTTTGCATCTACGCTGTATTCGGTCTTTTCGGGCTTAAGAGAAGGATTTGCGTTGATGGTTACGGTCTTTACGAATGAGCTTCCCTTGCTTCCGGTAAGGATGAAGAGAACCTTGCCCTTTACAGCCGGATCAGGTGCAGTTACGGCAATGGTACCGCTGGTCTCGTTGGTAGGAGTAACAACTACCTTGTAGCCATTGTTCTCGAAGGTATCGAACTCAACGGTCTCGTCATCCGGACCGGAGATGGTATAATCTACGGTTGCGGTAGCGCCGGACATGATGGACTGGATCATAGTCTCATCGAACAGAAGCTGAAGCTTCTTTACAACCGGAACGACGGGGATGGTGATGGTGCTGTCATCCTGGAAGGTGAAGATTACATTCTTGCCTTCGTCGTCAAGTTTGACGTTCTTGAAAAGGGAATCGCCCACAACGGTAGCGTCACCGGCCTCTGTCCAGGTTGTGCCGCCGTCTACGGAAACATACCACTTCTTGTCCTGAATCTTAACCTGCGGAGTGATACCTGCCTCGCCCGGCTCTCCCTGGTCGCCGGTGGTGCGGATCTTATTGCCGCTGCCATCTGTCAGCCATTCGCCGTTAAGGGTCCAATAGTAATTGCCGTCCGTGTCTTTCTTTACACCGATGACAGGAGTATTGCCGTCGGTACCGTTAGAAACGGTGTAGGTCTTGCCGTCAGAGAATGCCAGCACGATGCCTTTACCGTCTGCGGTAGGAGTCACACTGTTAACGTAAACCTTGGCCTGCAGCTCTGCAACGATGCCCTGAAGGTTTACAAGGTCTGTGTTGATGGTTTTTTCCAGGGCCAGGAGCCTGTTCTCATGGTTGTTCAGTTCTTTCCAAACCTCGGAGTCGTCGTAACGGCAACTGGTGACCAAAACGGCCAGAGGAAGGAACATCAAAAGGAATTTTTTCATATCTGTTATTATTTTGTGTTTATTATTTCCGTATTCTGCAAATGTACTATTTAAATCGTTAAAATCAAAGGGAATTTAACACGGAAAGACGGCCGTCTGCAATAATTTTAAGCACCAGCTCGCCAAACAGAGTATTCTGCCATGCGAACCACTCGCGGGTAAAGTTAGAGGCATCGTCCTTGTGGAAGGATTCGTGGATGAAGCCGCGGCCGGCGTCGGTGTTCAGTAGCTGCCGCATGCAGGCGCGGATTTCGTCATCGTCGTCGGATGTAAAGGCCTTCATCATTATGCTCATAGGCCAGATGACCTCCTTGCCGATGTGCGGTCCGCCGATGCCCTCTCCTGCCGCTCCGCGCCAGAAGTAAGGGTTATCAGTGCTCCACACAAAGCGGCGGGTGTTCTGGTAAATGGGGTCCTGGGCCAACTGCGGGTCAAGGTAAGCCAGAGCCAGGAGGCTGGGCACGTTGGCATCGTCCATTATGTATTTGTTGCCGAAGCCATCCACCTCGAAGGCATAGATGGGGCCGTAAACCGGATGGTCATAGACGGCATGAATCATAAGGGCCTTGTAAACTTCCATTGCAAGGGAAGTGCACTGGCTGGCCAGATCCGGGCGGTCATTAACTTTCAGCAGAATCTCTGCCGCTTTGCATAAAATATTGTAAGCAAAGAAGTTAGACGGCACAAGGAATTCAAACTGGGTTGCGTCGTCCGACGGTCTGAAGGCCGATGCAATCAGGCCTACGGGGTTAACCGGATTGCCAAGTCCCACGCGGTCCTTGGTGTCCAGCTGGCGGTCTGTCACGCGCAGGAAGTAGTACGGGCCGTCACCGTTTTTGCGTTGCTGCTCCTTGAAGGTCTTGAGTATGGTTTCAATGGCCTCTATCCACTGCGGGCCGAAGATGGATGTGTCGCCGGTGACCTTCCAATACTGGTATGCCAGACGTACGGGATAGCAGTGGGAATCGACCTCCCACTTACGTTCAAAGACGTTGGGGTTGCGTGGAGCGCCGGTATCGTCGTTGGCACCTTCGCCGGTGGGGCCATCGTTAAAGGCGTTGGCGTAAGGGTCGATGCAAAGCAGGCGGAACTGGGTGTTGATGACGCCGGCCAGCATTTTCTTAAGGTTCGGGTCCTGATTGGCGAAGGCTACGTAGGGCCAGACCTGGGCGCCGGAGTCCCGCAGCCACATTGCATGGATGTCGCCGGTGTAAACGAAGGTTTCGGGGGTGCCGTCCTCCCCTTCCCTGAAGTGTACGGTGGTGTCCAGTGTGTTGGGGAAGCAGTTTATGAACATCCAGCGTAACTTGGGATTCTGCAGCAGGTCTGCCACGCGGGTGATTTCGTTTTCGATTGCAGGGCTTGTAAAAAGCCTGTCCTGTGGTGCCGGCCTAAGGTCCTTGCTGTAGTCCTGTGCCCATGCCGCCGCGGCCATAACCGCCGCTGCCAGCGTTAATGTAATCTTTCTTATCATAATCTAAACATTTTTCAAATTCTTCCATAGGCACTATTGCCCGCCGGGGCGACTTAACCCCAAATTTTTCAGGAGCCCGGTGGGTGATAGTGCCTATGGGATAGCACCTATGTAATAGAGCCTATGCAAAGATAATAAAAAGATAATAAGAATTATTTTGTAAATTTGCATGATGATTAATAAAAATCACATTGTAACACGCCTGCTTGCGACTGTACTGACGCTCTGTCTTCTGAACAGCTGCATGTATCTGCTTGAAAAGAAAAACAATAAGTATAAAGATATAGACAAAGACGACATCGCCGCAGAATTTGCGGACGGGTCGCGCACGCTGCCGGTAATGTTCCTGGAGACAGAAGGCCACCATGGCATTAACAACAAGGACTACTGGAAAGAGGCAGAAATAGAGATCTACACTCCGGAGGGCAAGACCGACGACATCGACGTAGAAATCAAGGGCCGTGGAAACAGCACCTGGTCCTTCCCCAAAAAGCCATTTAATATATCACTGGAAGACTCACACCAAAAGAGCCTGCTGGGCCTGCCGGAGGCAGAAATATTCTGCATGCTGGCCAACTGGAGGGACCGCACCAGAATACGCAATGCAGTAGCACTGGAAATCGCCCGCCGCACGTCAATGGAATGGACGCCACAGGGCCGCTTCGTAGACCTTGTCCTGGACGACGACTGGCACGGCAACTACTATCTTACAGAAAAGGTAGAACCGGAAAAACTGAACCTGGGCAAGCAGGGCTTCATGCTTTTTATCGACGACCATTACGACAAAACCTACCGCTTCCGCAGCAAGTTTAAAGACCTGCCCGTCAATATTTTAATAGCGGACGATGTGAGCCTTGACGCCGCCACCTTCAAACAGATTCGCGACTTTTTTGACCAGATAGAAGCCTCCCTTTACTATGGCGTAGGCAACTGGAATGAGTACATCGACATCCAAAGCTTCTGCGACTGGTTCCTGATTCATGAGCTCACAGGCACGGACGAGCCATCAGACCCCAAAGGCATTTATACCTACTGCCGCGGGGACGGCGTCCTTCACGCCGGCCCGTGCTGGGACTTTGACTACCACACCTTCCGCCCCGGCTCTACCGGACTGACCAATCCTAACGCGTTCTGGTTTGACGCACTTCTTAAGAAGGCAGAGTTCAAGGCCATGCTTAAACAACGCTGGGGAGTTATCAAACCTCTTTTAGAGGACTACATCCCCTCTTATATAGACAGCCTGTACAAGGAACTACTTGAATCCATCACCATCGACCATCAGCTTTGGCCATACAAGAAAATCAAGACCAACGGGGACGAATCGCTTACCTTCTACGACGCCGTACAGCGCCTGAAGCAGGGCTTTTCAGAGAAGATGGCCGTACTGGACAATTATTGTAACAAGCTATGAGACACCTGTTTACCACAATACTAATCATACTTGGTACCGCGTGGGGCGCAGGCGCTCAGCTGGTGCCCGCAAGCGGCGATATCCCGGTGAACGATCCCGGTTTAAAGTACGGCATCCAGACAGCCATAGAGGTAAGGAAAGAGCTGAGCCGGGACCTTGAGCTGAACGCCGGAGTGGAGGCCCGCTTCCGGGGAGACTTCTTTTACGACAAACAGCTGCGCTTTTTTGCCGGTGCAGAATATAAGCTTGCAAAAAGAATCAGCGTCGAGGGTGCCTACACCATGATTCGCCGCCATAAGGACGGAGACCGCACGATATACCGGCATCGCATCGAGGCCGGCCTCAACGAGACCATAAAAATAAGCAAGGCATTCAAAATAACCTTCAGCGAAAAGCTGCTCTGGACCCACCGCGCAAGCAAAAGGAACAAGTACCAGACGCCGCAGAACGACCTTGCCACCAAACTAAGGGTAAAGTTCACCATCTCCCCCAACAAAAAGTGGAACATCTTCTTTTACAACCAGTTGCGAATCACCTTCAGCGAACCGCGACTGGGCGATGTTTACTATGACCCGGAACAGATGCTGTTCACCGACGCCACAGGCTCTCCCGTCGGCGAGTCCGGCTGGTTCCTGGACGGCTTCAGCAAGGTGAAACTGAACCGTGTTCGCAACGCCTTCGGAGCAGACTTCAAAATCAATCGGCACCACAAGATCAGACTTACCGCAATCTATGATTTGGAGCGCGAACTGGACATCGATGCAAACCGCAAGGGAACGGTCATAAAATCGCTTGTCGACGACCGGCGAAACATGCTCCACGGCCGTTTGGAGTATATTTTTACTTTTTAAAGCCATTTTTTCTTTTTCACTAAAGTCTTTATTATCAAGACTTTGCCGAAAAGTGTTTAAAAACGTTTTAAAAATGTTCCGAATTTTCCTTGTGGGTTCGGATAATTATTCATACCTTTGCCCCGATATATATAAAATATATATTAGCTAAAAGCTGACCTAAACCAACACTAACAATATTTATTAACTAACACAAATGCACATGAAAAATCTGTTTACCAGAGTTGCTTTGACAGTCGCTCTCTTGGCAGCAGGCGTTATCGCTTATGCCCAGAACACTGTTAAAGGATCAGTAAAAGATGCAGCAGGTGAGCCTGTCATCGGCGCTTCTGTATTTGTTCAGGGTACCCACAACGGTACTGTCGTTAACATGGACGGTACTTATGCCCTTAACAATGTGAAGCCCGGCGACAAGATCGAATTCTCTTGCATCGGTTACACATCACAGGTGCTTGTTTTCAACGGACAGCCTCTTAACGTAGTTCTCGCAGAGGACTCAGAGATGCTGGAAGGAACCGTTGTAACCGCTCTCGGTATCCGTAAGGATGAAAAGAGAGTAGGTTATGCCGTTTCTTCAGTTGACGCAAGCAAGTTGAATGCGACTGCTTCTCCTTCACTGGGTTCAGCCCTCTACGGAAAAGCATCAGGCGTACGTATTATGACAGCCCCCGGTGGTGCTACCGGCGCTATCTCTATTAACGTACGTGGTCTGTCTTCAATTACCGGTACCAGCCAGCCGCTCATCATCGTTGACGGTGTTCCCGTACGTAACGGTGAGGCAAACCGCGGTGACTACTGGAGCGTTCAGCGTATGGAGAGTAACGGTCTTACCGATATCAACGTAGAGGATATCGAGAACCTGACCGTCCTCAAGGGCGCATCTGCAACCTCTCTTTACGGTTCAGAAGGTGCCAACGGCGTTGTGCTCATTACCATGAAAGCCGGTAAAAAGAACAGCGGCACCCATGTTGACTTCAACGCATCAGCCCAGGCAGATATGGTAGCTTACATGCCTAAGTATCAGACCACCTTCGGTCCTGCATATCCTTTCGCATGGTGGGGTTACGGCGGCCTTGTTGACGATCCCGAAAGCGAGTACTTCGGTTTCGATATCCGTCGTATGGGTCAGACCGACAAGAACGGCAAGGTAATTGACGTTCCTTCACCCTTCAACGCTTACTACTACTGGGGTCCCAAGTATGACGGCCGTATGGTTTACACTCCTACCGGATACCGTCCTTTCAAGGCTATCACAAGCAACCCTTGGAAAAACCTCTTCCGCACTGGTTTCACACAGCAGTACAACCTTGCTGTAACCAGCGGTAACGAGCACGGCAACACCCGTTTCTCTTACACCTTCATGGACAACACCCCTAACCAGTACAACTCTCACCTTGGCAAGCACAACTTCCAGGTTAGCGGTTCACAGGACATTGTTCCTGGCGTAAAACTCGGTTACTCTGTGAACTACATGTATCAGAACGTTAAGAACCGTCCTTACCGTATTTCCCGTATGGTTGCCAACTACTCCGGTATGTTCGGTGCATGGGATGATGTAGAGTACTATCGTAAGCACATCAAGACCCAGGCCGGTTTCATGAACAGGGCTTGGACCTCTTCCAGCCATGAGAATCCTTCAGAGGGTTGGTACTTCGGCAACAACCTTGGCGGCTTCCTTGAGGAATACGCATGGAACATCATCGGCCGCGAGCAGTACGAGAAGAACCAGCGACTCATTGCCAGCGTAACTCCTTCATGGGAGATCATCAAGGGCCTCACCCTTAAGGCAAATCTCGCAACTGACTGGACTGACAACAACATCGAGCTTAAAGAGTACGCTGCTACCTCTCCTATCCTTGCAGGCAGCAACCAGGGCTACTACAGAATCACCAAGAGAAAATATCAGACCTTCTACGGCGACGTTCTCCTGAACCTTGACAAGAAGCTCACAGAAGATCTTGCACTTCAGGCAAACGTAGGTTACTCTGCACGCAGGGAGACCTATCTTGGTACAGAAGCTTACACTGTTAACGGTCTTACCGACCTTAACCACTTCCATCTTAAGTATTCTACCGATCCCGCTCGTTCAAGCGAGAGCACAACAGACTTCCTTAAGACTGCATTCTTTGCAACTGCATCCCTTTCTTATCAGAACTGGGCTTACTTGGAGGGTACTATCCGTCAGGAAACCACCTCTACCCTTAACGGTCAGAGCTTCTGGTATCCTTCAGTAAACGCATCTGTAATTCTGTCAGACCTTATCAACATGCCTAAGTGGGTTGACTACGCTAAGGCACGTGTTTCTTACGGTGTTGTAGGTCTTGCACCTGAAATCTACAATGCAGCTATTTCCTACAAGCAGGATACAGCTTCCGGTTATACTTATCAGCAGCTTGAAGATGGTCTTGGCAACAACACCATCAAGCCTGAAAAGACACATGAATGGGAGTTCGGTATCGAGGGTAAGGCATTCAACAACCGCTTAGGTTTCGAGGCTTCTTACTATCATAAGAGAATTAAGGACCAGATCCTTAACGCTACTACTCCTTACTCTTCCGGTGGTTCTTCAATCCTTGCAAACGTTGGTGAGCTTACCAACCAGGGCTTCGAGTTCAGCGCTTACGGTACTCCTATCGAGTCCGGTGACTGGAGACTCGACCTCTCCGGTAACATCGCTTGGAACCGCAACAAGGTTGTTAAACTCATGGAAGGCCTTGACAAACTGCAGCACGCACGCTGGGACAACGGTGCAGCCTACCTCTATTCATTCGTAGGCCAGAAGATGGGTGACATCTATGCATTCGCACCTAAGACCGACGAGAAAGGCAACAAGATTGTCGACAGCGAAGGTCTTTACAAGGTAACCGACGAGCCTATCAAGGTTGGTAACGCAATGCCTGACCTCATCGGAGGTTTCGCAATCAGCCTGACCTGGAAGAGACTCACCCTTGATGCAAACTTCAACTTCCAGATTGGTGGTGATGTTTGGAACCAGCCTTACCAGTACATGATGGGTCTTGGTGCTCTTGAAGATACCATGCCTTATCGTGACGAGGCTCACGGCGGTCTTGCTTACTACTATGATGCAAACGGCAGCACCGTTGCTGCTGCAGGTATGGCAAAAGGCCCCAACGGCGAATTCATCCACCACGACGGACAGATCCTGAAGGGCGTTAAGGAAGATGGTACTCCTAACGACATCATCGTTCCTACCGACTACCTCCTTGAAGAGACCTACTCTTGGGGTACCGGCGGTCCTATCTACTACTCTCACTCTATCTTCAAGAACACTTACCTGAAGTGCCGTGAGCTTACCCTTACTTACAATATCCCTGATAGCTTCACCAAGAAGTTTAAGTGCAACAACCTCAGAGTTTCTGTATTCGCTCGTAACCCGTTCTTCATCTACAAGAACCTGCCTATCTTCGATGCAGAGGCAACTGACGGTACCCGCTGGACCGACCAGGTACAGATTGGTGGTTCCACTTCATCATCAAGGACCTTTGGTGTTTCACTTCGTGCCAACTTCTAATACAGTCTGTATAATTTAAATGAAAATAGATATGAAAAAATTATATTCACTGATTCTGGCAGTAGTTGCAGTGGTAGCCATCGTCGCTTCTTGCAAAAAGGACGATTTCAAAGACAAGTACGTGGATCCTTCCAAGACCACTGCCGTTTCTTGCGACAAACTCATGACCGGTACATTCATGTTCGGTAGGGATTATACTTTCAATGCCTACTGGAGAATGTACACCTGGGATAACTACTTTGGCAAACTTTGTCAGAACATTGGTACCGGAACCGACAGCGGTTCTATGTACTTCATCAATGACGGTTATGCCACCGACCGTTGGAACAACTTCTACAAGGTTCTCCGTAACTACCGCATCATGCAGGAGACTTACGATAAAGAAACCGAGGCAGAGCAGACAAGAGACCGTATCTTCCTTGCTCTTACAGAAGTTTTCATCTACGATCACCTTTCACAGCTCGTAGATATCTTCGGACCTGTTCCTTTCACCAATGCTTGCTATCTGCCTATCACCGGCAACATGGCCGGCTCATATGCTTCATATGACAGCGATGTTGAGCTTTACAAGATGATGCTTACCAACCTTGACGCTCTCTACACAGAGATCGGCACACTGGCAACCAATCTTGTTCCCGAGGCAGCAAGCGCACTTCCCAAGCAGGACTTCATCAATGGCGGTGACCTGGAAAAATGGCAGAGCTATGCAAATGCCCTCCTCCTCCGTCTTGGTGTTCACGTAGCTGCTCAGGGTTCCCTTACCGCAGAAGGCAAAGCCGCTGTTGCTAAGGCTGCCGGCCGCAAGCTTCCTACCGATTGGGAGAGCTCTATCAAGGTTAATTCTGACTTTGACGGCTTCAACTATTGGGAGAACTTCCGCGACAGCTGGAAGGATATCAACGCTACCGCTTCTCAGGGTGTGATTGATGCATTCCGCGTAAGTGGTGCAGACGATCCTCGTCTTGCAGTTGTTTACATCCCCAACGAGGCTGGCGAGTACTATGGTGAGGGTTATCACGAGACTTCTAAGGAGCAGAGCGACCACAATACCTACGATGGTTATGCAAACCGCTACTATGCAGCTCTCAACCGTGCTACCTTTACATATAATAACCTGTTTGTAAGCCCTGTATTCTCTGCAGCTGAGGCATACTTCCTCCTTGCAGAAGCATACAGCCAGGGTTATGCAAGCGGCAGCGCAGAGGATGCATTCAAGAAAGCCATTGCAGCTTCTATCGAGCAGTACTATGCAGAGAACGTAAACAGCAGCCAGGAAAAGGGCGGCCCCGGTTCAGGCAACGAGTACTTCAAGAAGTTCACTGCTGATGACGTTCCTTCAAGCGCAGACGCTCTTGCATTCGCAGGCAACGTATGGGCTGCTTATGGCAATAAGCTGGAAGGTATCATGACTCAGAAATGGGCTCACTTCGGTATCACCCAGCCTACCCAGGCTTGGACTGATATCCGTAGAACTGGCTATCCTGCACTCACCTATCCTACCGATACCGGTTCAGGTGTAAAGGTTGCCAACATCGTTAACCGTGTTAAGTATCCTAACATCGAGGCTACCAACAACACCGCTAACTACGAGGCTAACAAGAGCAACGTAGGCGGCGACGATGCAAACTTCACCCTCTTCTGGGCTAAGTCCCTCAAATAAATCAGAACTGATTTAACTCTAAATAAAAGATGTCCGGTTTTCGCCGGACATCTTTTTATTTAATAATAGGTTATATTTCGTTGCCAAGTTTTCTCCCTACTTTTTGATGAAAAATAAGCGTTTTCTCCCTACTTTTTGGCAAAAAGTAAATGTTTTCTTCCTACTTTTTGGTGAAAAGTAAAAGTTTTCTCCCTACTTTTTACGATGTGATTTGGTTACCGGGTAGTGGCCGATGGCGGAAGGAATGCCCTTCCGCCATCCAACTATCGATAAAAAAAGTGACCCAACATTGGGTCACTCATTTTATTTACTCTCTTTAGAGAAGAATCGGAAATGAAAGATGATTAGGTAGAAGGCGCCGACGGTAACGCAGGAATCGGCAAAATTAAATACCGGTTCAAAGAAAAGACGACCGCCCAAAAGAGGCACCCAATCCGGCCAGTTGAAAAGCGGGAACTGGAACATATCCACAACACTGCCAAGCAAGAAAGTACCATTGTAAAGGCTGTCAACAATGTTTCCAACGGCGCCCGCAGTAATAAGCATAAGCCCCACAAGAACACCCATCGACACAGGCTCCGCATCAGGATTTGCAGGCGTACCACGCTTCAAAAGCTTCCACATCCAACGCACCAAAATTGCCACCAGCACTATCCTTAAAACAGACAGGAAGACCTTTCCCACCATGCCGCCAAACTTGACGCCGTAAGCCATACCCATGTTCTCTACATGGCAAAGCTTAAACCAGCTGAAAACATCTATCTGCTCCCCTATCGGGATATAAGACTTGACCAGAATCTTTATGACCTGATCAATGAGCACAAGCAAGATACCCGCGATGAGCAGGATCTTGCCTCTGCGTATTGCAACGCTATTAACGCCTTCCACTTTGGGCTAGCTTCTCTTTGGCCTCTACAGTAAGGGTTGCGTGCGGAACAAGGCGGAGACGCTCCTTAGGGATGAGCTTGCCTGTTTCACGGCAGATACCGTATGTCTTGTTTTCGATGCGGACAAGGGCAGCCTCAAGGTTCTGGATGAACTTGTACTGACGCTGAGCCAGCTGGCTGGCCTCTTCCTTAGAAAGCTGAAGAGCACCGTCGTCCTCAACGGTCTTGAATGAAGGAGTGGTATCTTCAATGTCGTTGGTTCCGTTGTGCATTACAATCTTGCGAAGCATTTCATATTCGCTCTTGGCCTTTGTAAGCTTCTCAATGATAATCTCCTTGAATTCGGCCAACTCCTCGTCGCTGTAACGAGCCTTTACTTCTTCGTTTGCCATAGTGTTATGATTAGAATGTTAATAATCTTTATTTGGTTATTTGAATTGCGATGGTTCCGTCACCCCACTCTACCTGAGCAGCCTCTGCCGGAGCAGCGTCCGGCGATACAGAATCTATCTGTGACAGAGTCTGTGACGTTATATAGTCATAGAACAGATCTACAGCCGATGCAATCTGGAAGAAGTCGTCTCCCGATGCATAAACGGTAACCTGAACACGATCCGTAACCTCGAACCCGCTGTCTTTGCGGACATTCTGGATACGGTTCACAAGCTCACGGGCCAGACCCTCTGCGCGAAGGTCGTCCGTAAGGGTTATATCAAGAGCCACGGTAAGCTGGCCTTCCGTAGCCACTGCCCATCCGGGCATATCTTCAGAACTAATCTCGTAGTCTCCGGGCTTCAGTATAACCTCTCCGCCGGGCAGGCTTACCTTGTACTCTTCGCCGGCAACATCCGCCTTCTGCAGGGCGGCAATCTCTGCCTGACTGAAGCCTCCGAAGGCAGCGGCAATCTCTTTCATCTGCTTGCCGTAGACCTTGCCCAAAGTCTTGAAGTTAGGCTTAATCTTAAGGGTGATGATGCCTGCAGTATCTGCAATGAACTCCATCTCCTTAACATTAACCTCTGTAAGGATAAGGTTGCGGGCGCCGTCCAGCTGCTCACGAACCTTCTCAGAGATTACGGGAATCACAACCTTTGCAAGAGGCTGACGAACATTAAGTTTGTTCAGCTTACGAAGTGAGTGAATAAGCGAGCATGCCTTCTGGGCAGCGGCCATCCTCTCTTCAAGATCCTTGTCGATCAGGGCCTCGTTGGCCTCCGGCATAAGGGTGAGGTGGACAGACTGTCCGTTGCCTGTGAGGTCGCGGAAAAGCTGGTCCATGTAGAACGGGGCGATAGGTGAAGAAAGTACTGATACCTTCACCAGAACCTCGTACAAAGTATTGTAAGCGGCATTCTTGTCTGCAGTTTTCTCGCTGCCCCAGAAACGTTTGCGGTTCAGACGGACGTACCAGTTACTGAGCTCGTCGCAAACGAAATCCTGAATCAAGCGGCCTGCAGTAGTGATGTCGTAGTCTTCGTAGGCAGCACGTACATCCTTCACAAGGCTGTTAAGCTTTGACAGTACCCAGCGGTCGATCTCCGGGCGCTCTGCTGCCGGAACGGCAGAATCAGAAGGCTTGAAGCCGTCGATGTTAGCGTACTGTGCAAAAAGTTTGTAGGTGTTGAACAGGGTGCCGAAGAACTTACGGCGAACCTCGTCCACACCGGCCTCGTCAAAGCGAAGGTTGTCCCAAGGCTGGGCGTTAGTAAGCATGTACCAGCGAAGTGCGTCTGCGCCGTACTTGTCAAGTGCGTAGAAAGGATCTACAGCATTGCCAAGGCGCTTACTCATCTTGTTGCCGTCTTTATCAAGAACCAAACCATTGGAAATCACACGCTTGAAGGCGGGAGTTCCGCTAATCATGGTGTGGATGGCGTGAAGGGTATAGAACCATCCGCGGGTCTGGTCAACGCCCTCTGCGATAAAGTCAGCAGTTGCGCCGAAGCCCTTGCCGCCAAGGTTGCGAAGACCTTCCTGTGCGTAAGGCATGGCGCCGGAATCGAACCAAACATCAATAAGGTCGGTCTCGCGGGTCATCTTCTTACCGGAATCTGATACCAGGAAGATATTGTCCACGTACGGACGGTGAAGGTCTATCTTATTGTAGTTTTCAAGGCTCATGTCGTCCGGGTTGAAGCCCTTGGCCTTGAAAGGATTCTCTTTCATTATGCCGGCGGCAACGGCCTTCTCTATCTCTGAGTAAAGCTCTTTCACGCTGCCGATGCACTTTTCTTCCTTGCCGTCCTCAGTGCGCCAGATGGGCAGCGGAGTGCCCCAGTAGCGGCTGCGGCTAAGGTTCCAGTCCTGAATATTCTCCAGCCACTGGCCAAAACGGCCGGTACCTGTAGAAGCGGGCTTCCAGGTAATCTGCTTGTTAAGCTCTACCATCTGGTCCTTGACTGCGGTGGCCTTGATGAACCATGCATCCAAGGGGAAGTAAAGAACCGGCTTGTCTGTACGCCAGCTGTGAGGATAGCTGTGCACGTGCTTCTGGATCTTGAAGGCGCGGCCATCCATCTTCATCATCATGCAAAGGTCGATGTCCAGGGTAGGAGCATCTGCGGGCAGGCTGTCGTCAAAAGCATTTTTGACATAACGGCCGGCGAACTCTGCATATGAAGGATCTACATTGCTCTTAACATATTCTGCATCAAGGTCTTCAAGGCGATAGAAGCGGCCGCTGCGGTCTACCTGTGCCTGCGGCTTGCCGTCGCGGTCCAGAACCATCATCGGAGGGATGTCGTAGTTGGCGGCAACCTTCTTATCGTCAGCACCGAAGGTAGGTGCGATATGAACTACGCCGGTACCGTCTTCTATGGTCACATAGTCGCCCAGAATCACCCTGAATGCGTCGCCCTCGAGCGGCTTGAACCAGGGAATCAGCTGATGGTAACGGATGCCCAGAAGGTCCTTACCCTTGAAACTGCCTTCCAGAACGGTGAAGGGAACCTTTGAACCGAACATGGTAGGAACCAGCTTTTCTGCCATCACATAAATTGCCTCTGCACCGGTGTAGGGATTTGCGGAACGCACACGCACGTAGTCTATTTCCGGACCGACGCAAAGCGCGGTGTTTGAAGGAAGGGTCCAGGGTGTGGTTGTCCATGCCAGGAAGTAAACGGGAAGGGTCTCAGTTCCGTAAAGGATCTGGGAACGCTCGTCTTTAATAACCTCGAACTGGCAGGTAACGGTAGTATCCGTAACGTCCTTGTAGCAGCCGGGCTGGTTCAGCTCATGGGAGCTGAGACCGGTACCGTCAGACGGGGAATAAGGCTGGATAGAGAAGCCCTTGTAAAGGAGACCCTTGTCATAAATCTTGCGCAGAAGGTACCACAGGGTCTCTATATACCTGTTGTCATAGGTGATGTAAGGGTCGTTCATATCAACCCAATAACCTATGCGCTCTGTCATGTTCACCCATTCCTTGGTGTATTTCATGACCTCTTTGCGGCAGGTGTCGTTATACTCTTCTACGGATATTGTCTTACCGATATCCTCTTTGTGGATACCCAGCTTCTTTTCTACACCGATCTCTACCGGCAGGCCGTGAGTGTCCCAACCTGCCCTTCTGGCTACTTTGTGACCGGTCTGGGTCTTGTAGCGGCAGATGGCGTCCTTGATTGAGCGAGCCATGACATGATGAATGCCGGGCATGCCGTTTGCGGACGGCGGGCCTTCAAAGAAGATGAACTCCGGCGCACCTTCCCTGATTTTCAGGGACTGGCCAAAAGCGTCTTCCTTCTTCCACTGCTCCAAAACCTCTGCTCCTGTGGCTACCAAATCAAGACCTTTATACTCTTTGAACATATTTTGTCGTTTATTTTATTATCTTTGCACAGTCTTCAAAAGAAGACAATTTTTTAATTTGCAAAGGTAATCATTTTTGACATCTATTCAAATAGGAAAATGAACGGTATTGATGTACTATTTCTAGTTCTTCTTGTTCCTTTTATCATCAGGGGAATTAAGCTGGGTTTCGTCGTTCAGGCCGCTGCCATAATTGCCATTGTTGCAGGCACTTGGATTGCCTTCCGTTTTTCCGGTCTTCTTGCGCAGTGGATAGGGCGCGTCTGGGAGGTTTCAGAGATGACCTTGCATATTGTGGCTTTTGTGATTATTCTTCTGGCTGCCGTCCTGGTGTTCAATCTTATTGGAAGGGCTATAGAAAGAATCGTTAAGTTTGCCTTGCTGGGCTGGCTGGATAAAATCCTGGGTGCAGTCATGGGCGCGGTAAAGGTATTCCTGGTTCTTGGAATCCTTATCCTGCTTTTCCATCCCATGAACTTGAAGTATCACTGGATAGACCAGAGCGTCCTTGACGGGTCTGCTCTGTACACACCCATCAAGGACGCCGCATACGTCATCTTCCCCTACTTCAAAGAATTACTTGCATAAAACCCAATCGCTAAAACTTTACGCCAAAGAGGACTCCATAATAATCATAGTAATAAGCCTTATTCTCATTAATTACCTGGTTTAAAGCAAAGATAACCATTTTATCATTATCTTTGCGAAAATATTCGATATAAGAATACTGATACATAAGTCTTTAGAGAATGGTCGATGGGCCGAATTATCCTTTGCACAGCAGATGGCAAACATCGGCAGTGAGACTTATCGCGTTTATATAGCATTGGAAAAAGGCTTGCAAAGCCGCGCCGACAACGCCTTTGCCCGCGCACAAGAGTTGATTGACCTTACTATACGATACGGTCGCCTGGGGGATGAAACAGGCAGAAGCGCCATGCTTGAAGAGCTATGCCGCTTCCGCTCTCAACAAATATCTGGACCAGTTCGCTAAAATCAGGACCATCTAGAATTTCCAACCCAGGCCAACGGAAACCGAAGATGTGAACGTGTCTTGATTCTTATATCTGTTTCTCAGGCCGAAGTTAATATCTGCACTGACGAACATAGTATCCGACACATCTCCAGAAAGACGGACAACCGCACCGGCATAAAGAAGCTTTATATCATCGCGCTTATCCCACAAGGCATAGTTTACAAAAGGACCAATACCTACGGAGAAATAACGGCCTTCATTTTTTAGGGGAATCTTTAGGTTAACCGGTAATTCCACACGGATATCAACAACAGACTTCGTCGGGGCAGAACCTCCACGATAACCCGTGGACTTACTCCAAATATGAGAAACCGTAGCTATCGGACTGCAGGAAAGCCAGGAAAGAAGATCGAATTCTTTTCCAATGCCGGCATATATACCAAATCCACCTTGCCAATCTTTCGAAATAGAAAATCTATTATCCGCATCATTCTGAAGCCGGACTCCGGACTCGTAGAATAGACCCTTCTGACCAAATGCTGGAATTGTCGCAAAAAGAATAATAGCTACGAATAAAAGTTTTTTGTTTTTCATATCAATATCTGGACATGTTCGTTAAAACTATAGTCTAAGGCTTTTGCCCGCATCTAAAATTTTACACCAAAGATGACACCGGCATAGCCGTAATGATACATCTCGTATGTTACATCCCTAACGATTCTGTATTTCAAGAACTTATGGGTATAAGTCAAACTTAGATCAATAGAATCATTATCAATAATACGTATTCTTCCTGTCAAGAATACACCCGGGGCGAGTTTACTGTCTTTTGTAATATAGAACGAGGGTTCTGTCATAGCTTGAACATTGCCATTTGTTACTATAAGGCCCATCATTCCACCCATGTTGGTCTCCCGAATCCTCAAATAGTCAAGTGTAACGCCGCCACCTAATTCCAGCCTGTCAAGGATAGAAGTCTTATGGAAAGGGCGGAATAAGCCTTGGACATTAACGGCGAAAGAGTTTAAGCTCTGAGGCGCATCAACAAGATAATAAGGATCTCTGCATGCTATAACCTTCTTACTCAGATGAGTACTCATTGTTGATAATCCGCCAGATACACTGAACCAAGGATTGATTACTCTCGAGTATTCCGCAAATAGGGCAACTCCGATACCGCTATTTGCCGAAACGTCATCATCATAAAACAGCTCTGCTTTATCGAAACTCAACCCAACACCTGCGCGCAAAGCATTTTTCTTTTCCTGGGCAAAAGAAATAATTGCACTTGTCGCCAAAATAAGAATCGATAATATTACCTGCTTTTTCATATCCTAAAACTTTACGCCAAAGAGAACTTCAGCAATACCGTAACAGTCAGCATTGTAAACCTTGTCATATTTTAACTTAGCTTTCAATACTGTAAAAGTATAACGCAGACTTAAATCAAAAGCGTTATTCTCTAATAAATGGAAAAGGCCAGTACCGACAAGTCCGGGACAAACCTTACGGTTTTTGTAATTCGCAATATTTGTATAACGGCCAAAAGTATTACCCGCATACTTCTCATTATAATACTCACCAGTTAATCCCCCACCCAGTTCTAATCTTTTGAAAAAAGGATTCTTATAAAATGGACGGAACAGGCCTTCGACGTTAAGCGAGAAGTGAGTCTTTTTCTCATACGATTTGTATTCATCTCGTTGATTAGCCCCACCCGATGATAAGTATATATTACTGCAAGTCATACTAGAATGACTAAATCCGAATGATGTAGAAAGGCTAAACCATGGATTTATCTCCCTTTGATAGCCTACGGAAAAAGCAGGGCCAAAAGAAAGAGGATTCCGTAATTCTATTGGCGTTCCAATTCTAACAATGCACGCTTTATCCATTATTACACCCGCACCCAATCTGGCCATATTCTTCTCCTGGGCAAAAGAAAAGAACGGCAATATTACTAATAGGGTGATTACTAATATTCGTTTCATATGATATCAATATTTCTTATCAAAACAAAGGGAATTGTTTCTGAGCATTCTGCCATAAAAGAATATGATGTTTCATCTTCATCATCAAATTGTAAAATTTTGTACCACAAAGTTAAAATAAAAGCCGCGAGAATGTATCAAACCGTGTTCCCACACCCCATCGCCACAAACATCTGATTTATAAACACTTATAACGAGCGGTATAATATCAATTCCCACGGCATTTATTATACTGCTTATTTTTCGCTTAAAAATGCCAGATATTCTTGTTTTGCTGCCACACTGGAATCCGCTATCCGTTGCTTAATTCGAGCCTTTTTACCATAAACCGTCTTTGGGGTATAATTCATTAAAAGGGATATGGTTTTTGCTTCAAAGCCCATCACGGACAAAGCAATTAACTTATAATCATTTTCTGAAAATGAAGGATAATCTTTGCGGATTCTATTCATAATATTATCCCATGCATTATTGACATATTTTTCTGCAAGTGATGGTTTACCGTTGTCATTGGATATTTCCATTAAAACATTTTCGACCTCCTTGAATACTTTATCCTTAGGATTTCCTCTAGAAGGAGAAAGATATGAAGCACAAAGATTATTCAATAGCTGATATTGATTCTTATAAACGGAAAGATACTTTTTTCTGTAGTCTGTTTCCTTGACTTCAGATTCTTTCAACAACGCTAACTGCATATCCACCTCTTCTTTTAACATACTTATCTTTTCCAACTTTTCAAGAAGTCTTTGTCTTGCCCTAATCCAAACACCTACAATCAAGGATATAGCTATCCCCGCTAAAATTATTAATAGCCAAAACCGATCAGTCGCTGCATCCTTTTTTGCTTCTTCAACTTGTGCCTTTTCTTCAAAAAAGGCCCTTTGAACATCTTCTAATGATTGATTCAGACTACTAATAATTAGCGAATCTTGTTTACGAACGCCATCCTCCAAATATGGCAAAGCCTCTGCAAGAAGGCCCCTCCTTCTATAAATATGATATCTCCAGTAATTAGCAGACACCGTATTTACTGAAGAAAGTTTGTTTAATATATAATCTGATTCCTTTGTTTTTCCAACCTGATCCAAGGCATTGGCATAAACGAAATAATCCTCAACAGAGGGCCTGCCTTTATACTGAAGACGTGCCATATTGAACATAGCGATACCCTTTTCTGGCTCATACGGCCTTCTGCCGGATAATGTCTTGGCATAAGCATACAAATTCTTTGCAAAAATAGCGGAATCTAACACAGGACTATTTTCATATAACCGAAAAACACTATCTGCTTTTTCTCTTTCCCTATTATTCCCATAATACACGATTAGAGCACCTTGCTGAAGCCATTGGTTACGCGCATCCCCTGTTTTTTGAAAACATAGATATGCTTGCTGACCGTGATACAAAGCTTGCTTGGAATTATAACCAGAAGAATAAAGAACAGCTATAATACTATGAAGCATGCCTTTATAAGTGTTATCCTCACTCCTCTTTGAGATATCCAGCGCCGAGGTAAATGATTGCATTGCATCGGCACTATTTCCGGCATTCTGCTGAATACGACCAAGGTAATAGTAAGCCTGCATGCAATGATCCGGGTCCGAATCGGCATCGTAATAATCCAACGCAGGCTGAATCACCGACATGTCTGTAGTGTCAATATAATTCTTATCCAAGGCCATGGCATAGAGGAGGGAATAATGTCCCCTATTGGCCTTTGAGCCAAGATGACTGGCATCTATGCGACGTAATGCATTCAGCGCGCTGTCAGGGTGCTGACGGATGTAGGACTCAACATCGTCAAGAAGTCTTGCGGTTTCATTGGTTCCGCAGGCGGCAAGCAATACTGCCGTCAAAAGAGTTATTATCAGCCTTATTCTCATTAATTACCTGGTTTAAAGCAAAGATAACCATTTTATCATTATCTTTGCATATATTATGGCAAAGATACTACTGATAGAAACATCGACGGCACTTACCTCCGTAGCATTGGCAGACGGCGGCAAGGTGGTGTTTTATAAAGACGACGACGCTTCCCGCAACCAATCTGCGCTGACAGCCCCCTTCATAAAGGAAGCACTTGATTACCAAGGAATTACCGCTAAAGAACTGGACGCAGTCTGCGTCAGCATGGGCCCCGGTTCCTATACCGGCCTGCGCGTTGGAGTATCGTCCGCAAAAGGACTCTGCTTCGGCGCCGGCAAACCGCTCATTGCCGTAGGCACCCTTGACTGCCTTGTCTGGGAAGCCATCGGCAGCGGCGCTGCAGAAGGATGCAAATACATAGTTCCAATGATTGACGCCCGCCGGATGGAGGTTTATACCGCCGTGTTCACACCCGACGGTCACCGCACCACAGAGGTAGCCCCCAGCATCATAGATGAAAACAGCTTTGCAGACATCCTTACCGATGCGGCCGCTACCAATCAGAAGGTGCTTTTCATTGGCGACGCAGCAGAAAAGTGCAGCAAGGTGATCACCTCCCCCGCCGCAGTATTCGCCCAGCAGAACCCTACTGCCCGAGGCCTTCTTGCCCCGGCCATAAAAAAATTCGAAGCAGGTCAGTATGAGAACGTGGCCTACTTCGAACCTTTCTATCTTAAAGACTTCGTTGCTACGGTTTCCCGCAAGAAACTATTTTAGTTTACTTGAAAGGAAGGCGCGCAGCGTAGCTTCATTCTTAACTCCGGTAGAACTTACAACCTCTCCGTCAATGATGAAGAAGAGGGAAGGTATTGTCTGCACATTGTAGGTAGATACTACAGGTGAAGAAACTCCATAACCGTCGCATACGTTAATCCAGCCGCTATTCTGGGTCTTAACTGCGGTTGCCCATGCAGCTTTGTCTGTATCAAGTGATACGGCATAAATCTCAAAGCCCTTAGGAGCGAACTGCTTGTAAACAGGCTGCAGAACGTCCAAGTTGAACATCTTCTGCTCTCCCATTACAGAAGCCCAGAAGTAAACCATTACCACCTTCTTTTCCTTTGCAACATCGCTCAGGGCTACCTTCTGACCCTTTACGTCCGGCATGTTAATGTCGATGAAGCCTATTTCCTGAGCCTCTTTTGCATAGTGGTCAAGACGCATAAGGTTTTCACGACGGGCAGCCTCGGCGTCAAGAGCCTTGACATAACGGGACTCCGGATATACGGTCATAAGGGAATCGTACACGTTGCGGAAGTGGATGGCGTCAGTAGTCTGGGAGAATACAGGAACGTCTCCGATAGCCTCGTACAGCACGGGAAGGGTGGACAGGGACTTGGGGTTCTGCATCACGTAAAGCACTCTCTTGCGATAGTAGCTTACGTAGTTCTGACCAAACTCGCGGCCAAGCTGGAGAGCCTCCGGTGAAGAAGGATTAAGATTGGCAATCTTTGCACGGTAAAGAGCCGTTGCAGCGGCAAACTCTGCCTGGGCCTTCTCCGATCCGCTAAGAAGCTCACTTTCAGGTGAACCGGTTACGGTATAGTTTCCAAGGGTGTCGGATGTTACCTTTGCGTTCTCTCCTTTCTGAAGGATAAGGGAAGCAACCTTGGTGGGGCCGTAATATACGTATACGAATTCAGGATCTCCGGCCTTTACGGGAACGCTGCAAGAATAGCTGCCGTTCTTAACCGCAAGAGTATCCAGCACTGTCATTTTGTTTACGTCCAGAAGCTTAACCACAACGCTGCCATTATTTACGCCCTCCAGGGTACCGGAGAGTTTGGCACTGTTGCTTGCGCAGGACAAAAGCGCAGCCATTGCGGCAACGCCCAAAACAACAAATTTCAACTGCTTCATATTCAATTTGTTAAAGTTTTTCGAATTCTTTTCTAATAGACTCTGCGATGGCTGCGAACCTGTCACTTTTAAGCTTCAGGTGCTCTTTACGGAAGTCCAGGTCACCCTCTGTATTAAGAGGCACAAGGTGGATGTGTGTATGGGGAACCTCCATGCCAAGCACTGCGACGCCTACCCTTTTGCAGGGGATGGCGGCCTTGATGGCGACGGCTACCTTGCGGGCAAAAGCCCAAAGTCCGTCGTAAACGGCGGGCTCAAGATGGAAGATGTAGTCGTCTTCTACGTTTTTGGGGATTACAAGGGTGTGACCTTCTGCCAGCGGAGAAATGTCCAGGAAGGCATAGTAGTCCTCGTTTTCTGCCACTTTGTAAGAGGGAATCTCTCCTTTGGCAATGCGGGTGAAAATTGTTGCCATTATCCTAATGAAATCTCAAGAATCTTGAATTTGATAACGCCCTGAGGCACTTTTGCCTCTACAACCTCTCCTTTGCCATGGCCCAGAAGAGCCTTGGCGATGGGTGTAGTAGCGGCCATTTTGCCGTGGGAGAAGTCTGCCTCCGTCTCCCCTACTATGGTGAATTCCATAACCTGGTTGTTTGCCATGTTCTGGACTTTTACCTTGTTGGTCATCTGCACAGTATCCGTGCCTACCATGGATTCGTCAATAACTTTGGCGTTGGCTACAAGCTCTTTAAGCTTTGCTATCTTTACTTCCAGCAAACCCTGAGCGTCGCGGGCGGCGTCGTATTCGGCGTTTTCTGAAAGATCTCCTTTCTCACGAGCCTCTGCTATGGCGGCAGAGATTACAGGGCGCTGTGCAAGTGCCTCTGCAAGATCTTTTCTAAGTTTGTCAAGACCCTCCTGGGTCATGTAATGTACTTCAGCCATTAGTTTTACTACTTTTTCTTCTGTTTTAAAGAACTAAAAAGGAGTTCTGCCCTTTGGCAGAACCCATCCTCCAATTGCAAAGGTAAAAATTATTTTAAAGAAATCCTATTTTTATCCTGTTTTAACTGCTCCTTCAACTCCTCCAGGCTGGCGAAGCGGCGCTCGTCGCGGATGCGGGCAAGGAAGGTGATGCGAATGTCAAGGCCGTAGATATCCTCGTCAAAATCAAAGATATTGGTCTCTATGGTAAGACCGCCGCCACCAACCGTCGGACGCACGCCAATATTGGTCATGCCCCTGTACTTCCGGCCCAGCACCTCTACATCCACAGCATACACACCAACCGCAGGAACCAGCTTAAGCGGCTCGTAAAGCTTCATATTCGCAGTCGGGAACCCAATGGTCCTACCCAACCTGTTCCCTGCCACAACAACGCCCAGCAAACTGTACCTATACCCCAGCATCCCATTGGCAGCATCAATATCCCCAGCGATAAGCGCCTCGCGAATCTTAGTGGACGATACAGCAATTGAAGAGGGGCTGTCCACGGAACCCGTGGCCGCCCGTGGCCACGTGAACGGGAGGGGCCCGCCGGTCTTAAGGACCGGTGGGAGGGACGAGGACCGAAGGTCCGAAGGGTTTCGGGACAGTTCCTCTTCAATGTCACGAAGAGTCCTCCTGTCACTACCGATATGGTTATCGTAACCCATAACAAGCATCGACGCCCCAAAACGCTCACGAAGCATCCTAAGATAATCCGCCGCCGTCATCGCCGCAAAATCACGCGTAAAAGGAATCACCTCAACACGATCTATACCCGCAGCCGCAAGCAAATCCTTCTTCTCCTGCAACGACGTCAAAAGACGCAAATCACGCGCATCCTGCTGAAGCACGGTACGCGGATGCGGCCAGAACGTAACAACCACGGCCTCCTCTCCCCTTTCACGGGCAGAAGAGACCACGGTATCCAGAAGGTAACGGTGCCCAAGATGGACACCGTCAAAAAAGCCTGTTGTAACTACAGCCATCTTGGACTACAGCCATTTTACAAGACCGAAGTCCTGCCTGTGAGGAAGCATCGGATTCTTGGCAAAGTACCTTGCAGTCACCTGATACATGCCGGTACGCTCCGGCAGTATGGAAGCCTGATACTTGGCAATGCCATCCTCGCATGAAACCAGGGTAAATTCAGCCTTCTCTTGAATGTGAAGGTTACCCTTGCGGTCAGTAGAACAGATAAGTATCTCTACGCCGATATCCTCCGGCTTAAGCTCTCCAAGCTGAAGCACAACCTCGCAGTTGAGCCTGCTGTCAGGACTCAGGTTGTAGGTAGCATCCGGCTGGGTGTAAGAAACAACCTCGACCTCGTTCCAATGACGCTGTACGTTCTTCTTCCATGCAGCAATCTGGCGCGCAAGCTCGTAATCATTGGCCACAAGCTCGTTGGCACGCTTTGACTGAGGAATATAGTACTGGTTGCAGTAATCTGTAAGCATCCTGTTGGTGGTGAAGTTGCATGCAACCCTGGCGATGCAGTTCTTTATGTACTCTATCCACCTTGTGCTGCGCTTGGTGCGGAAGTCGATGTCGTAGTAAGTAGGAGCGATCTCGTTCTCTATGATAGTGTAGATCGTAGCGGAATCGAGCTCATTCTGGAAGTGCTGGTCGTCGTAGGTACGCTCCTGCGGCAAAGCCCAACCGCATCCGGGCTGATAGCCCTCTACCCACCATCCGTCAAGGACGGAGAAGTGCATTACACCGTTCATGGCAGCCTTCTCGCCGGAAGTACCGGATGCCTCCTGGGGACGGGTAGGGTTGTTCATCCAAACATCCACACCCTGCACGAGCCTCTTGGCGAAGGTGATATCGTAACCGGGAACAAAGACAATCTTGCCAATGAAGCGGTCCTCTTTGGAAATGTCCACAATGCGCTTGATAAGGTCCTGACCTGCCTTGTCTGCAGGATGAGCCTTTCCGGCAAAGATGAACTGAACCGGCATCTTGGGATTGTTTACGATGCTGTCAAGCCTGTCAAGGTCTGTGAACAACAGGGTCGCCCTCTTATAGGTTGCGAAACGACGTGCAAAGCCGATGGTAAGAACATCGTCGCGGAGGGTATCCTTGATGCGCATAATCTCCTTCGGGGAGTAATGGCTGCTGAGCTGGGTGTCGCTCAGGCGCTCCTTAACGTTCCTGATAAGAATCTTCTTAAGCTCTTTGCGGATGTTCCAGATAGTCTCGTCCGGAACGCCGTAAATACCCTCGAAGCACTTCTTGTCGTAGTGATAAGTCTTGAATTCGGGGCCGAAGACCTCTGAGTGAACCACCTTCCATTCGCGTGCAGCCCAGGTAGGATAGTGAACGCCGTTGGTAACATAGCTTACGTGAAGCTCTTCAGGCAGATAACCGGGATACATGTTGGAGAAGATTTCCTGGCTTACCTTGCCGTGAAGCATTGATACTCCGTTCACGTTCTGGCTGATGTTTGCGGCCAGCTTGCTCATGGAGAACTTCTCTGCAGGATCAGCTCCGTTAAGCTTGCCAAGGCCCATCATCGTGGTCCAGTCAATGCCAAGGCGCTGTGCATAGTGGCCAAGGTACTGGCGGATCATTCCCTCTTCAAAGGCATCATGACCGGCCGGAACCGGAGTATGGGTAGTAAAGAGCGATGATGCCTTTACAACCTCCAGGGCCTCCTGGAAGGTAAGTCCTTTCTTCTCAATATATTCGCGGAGCCTCTCAAGGCCTATGAAAGCGGCATGGCCCTCGTTGCAATGATAAACGCTGGTGCTGATGCCCAGGGCGCGAAGAGCCCTGATACCACCGATACCGAGCAGGATCTCCTGCTTCAGACGGTTCTCCCAGTCGCCGCCGTACAACTGGTGGGTAATCTGACGGTCCTCGGGCCTGTTGGCCTCGAAGTCGGTGTCAAGCAGATAAAGGTCCGTACGGCCTACTGCCACCTTCCACAAACGGGCGGACAGGTTGCGGCCGGGCAGGGCGAGCTGGATTGTAAGCCATTCGCCGTTCTCTTTGTAAACCGGCTCTGCCGGGATGTCAAGGAAGTTCTGGGCATCGTAGCGTGCCTCCTGATAGCCCTGGGATGACAGTACCTGGGTAAAGTATCCGTACCTGTAAAGCAGGCCCACTGCCACCAGGTTCACGTTCATGTCCGATGTCTCTTTAAGATAGTCGCCGGCAAGGATACCAAGACCACCGGAGTAAATCTTAAGGGACGTGTCAAGACCGTATTCCATGCAGAAATAAGCCACAGAAGGCTCTGTACGGTCTTTCTTCTGGTCCATGTAAGCGTTAAACTCGTCCATCACAGCCTTCATGCGGCCAAGGAAGGCCTTATCCTTTGCCAGCTCTGAGTAGCGTTTGATACTAACCCTGTCAAGGATGGCCTTGGGGTTGTGTCCGGACGTGTGCCAGATTTCAGGGTCGATGGACCTAAAGAGCTGTTTTGAGCTGTCGTTCCAGCACCACCAAAGGTTCTTGGAAAGCTTTTCAAGGTCTGCCAGTTCCTGAGGCAGATGGCGGGTTACCATGACGCTCTTCCATGAGGGAGCGTTGACCTCTATCTTGTTGTAGTTCATATTCGTGGTAGGTTTAACGGGTGCGACTGCCGCTCTTCTGGAAGCGGATTTATCAAGCGCAAGGGCGTAAGCCTTATCATAGAATTTAATCTGGTTCTCCCAAAGGGCCGTAGAAGCCACCTCACGGGCATTCTCCATGTATTTGCGTCTTACGGCACCATCAAGCGAAGCCATTTCAAGAATACGGTCCCTGACGGCATCTACAACCTGGTCGTAGTTGGAGTCGTTACGGGGAACTACGGTAATGCCGGGATGGGCCTTTTTGCCATAGATACTGTCCACCCACTTGCCAAAGCCGGAAAGGCTTGTGGTAAGGGTAGGAACCCTGAACGCCAGAGCCTCCAGAGGGGTATAGCCCCAAGGCTCGTAGTAAGACGGGAACAGGGCCAGGTCCATTCCAACCAAAAGGTCGTAATACTTGGTATTGAAAATGCCGTCGTTGCCGTTAAGATATGACGGAATGAAGAATATCTTTACTTTGCCACCAACGCTGTTGTCCAGGCCGCATTCGCGGAAACGATTGGTAATCTGGTCGTTATCCGGATAGCTAAGGTAGTGCGACGTCTGGGTGCTATAGTGCTCAGGACCCTTGCCGGCAAGGCAGGCTGCCAGGGTGCGGTCCGGGCCGTCATGAGCTCCGGGCACCATGATGAAGGCTACCACCTGACGGGGGATGTCGTTGCCAAGGCGGGCCAGGGCGTCGATAAAGACGTCGATACCCTTGTTGTGGTACTCGTACCTGCCGCCTATGCCAACGATCAGCGCCTTGTCCTCCAGCGGTTCATCCGCCATGACAGAGGCTACCTGAAGCAGTTTTGCACGGGCCTTTGCACGGGCCTCGTCGTACAGTTCATCCGTTGCGGGGGTGAAGCTGTTCTCAAAGCCGTTGGGCGTTACAACGTCTGGTTTGCGGTGCAGGAACTGCTCGCATTCGGCGGCGGTAATGTCGCTCACGGTTGTGAAGACATCTGCGTTCTGGGCAGACTTAAGCTCCATTGAATGACGTGATACCACACCAAACTCACGGGCCTTTTCGTCGCCATCATAATGCTTGAGGTTGTCGTACAGCGGAAGGTTATGACCTGCTATGCAGCGACCAATCATGGTTGCATGGGTAGTGAATACCGTTGCAACAGGGACCTTCATCGACTTAAGATAAAGGAGGCCGGAACCGGTCTGCCACTCGTGGAAGTGAGCTACCACAGTCTCGTTGGCAGAAACGTTATTCTCTACGAAGTGCTTGATAACCATACCGGTAACGTAGCCAAAAAGCACGCTCTCCTTGTAGTCCCAGTTTCCGGTGATGGAGTCTACCTCGTAGTCTTCCCAGAGTCTTTTAAGTACGTCATCCTGCTTGGGCATGAATTTCTTGAAGTCCACAAGAATTGCAATGGGCTTGCCGGGAATGTTCCAGCGGCCTATGCGCACAAGCAGACCATCCCGGGCGGCCATAGCCTTCCAGGAACGGAACAAATGCTGGTCTTCTGTAAAATCCGGATTGGATGCGGTATGCATCCACACGTCAGGTCCAATCAGTATATGGTGACGACCATACTGCGACTTCTGGAACAGAGCCTTGGTCGCAATGACCGTATAGATGCCTCCCATCTTGTTGCAAACTTCCCAGCTTACCTCAAAAAGATAGTCAGGCTTGATCAATTTTTCTGTCATAAATCTTTATTTCGTAGCAAGGGCGTTATCAACTCGGATAGTGAAATCGCTAAGCACGTTCATATAGTTGATAAAGGCCTCGTACGGGGTATCATAAGGGTTAAAATATTTGTGTACTGCTCCGTCGCTGAAGAACTTGGTGCACATGTAGTAGAGATGGTCGCTCTCTTGCAGGTGACCGAAGTCATTCCACATTGACGGCTGGTTCAGTATGGCCAGTTTCTCGTACAGGCCATACAGTTTATTGTATGCGTCCTGCTGGAGCTCGTTACCGAGCCATGCAGATACGTCGCGCTCTTCGTCGGCCCAGGAAATGGCCTGCGGAACCTCCAGGGCGGCATCGGCCTTGAAACGGCGGGCAATGGAAGCGGGGGTGCTGAATTCGAAGGTGCCGTCGGCAATTACCTGCTCCGGCAGGGCCTTCATAAAGTCGAAGATACCGCTTTCTGCGCTCTGATGCTCACCAAAGGATTCGTAATCCATGAACAAGCCAATAACATTGCCTCCGTCCTTGATGGCTTCCTTAAGCCAGCCGAGATACTTCTCTGCGGTAAGAGGCCATCTGTCCCAGTTTTTGTCAGAGAAGCGGAAGGCTATATCGTCGCTAAGTCCATAATTCCTGAGAAGGAGCTTGAGCTTCGGCCTTGTAGCAGAACAATAAACGAAGTTGGGGCTCTGCCAGCCAAGGATGTGTTTGGCACCTTCTGTCAGCATGGTCTTGAAGCCAAGGTCGTTTACCTGCTCTCCAATGCCATCAGAGTAAATAAGTTCGGTATTGCGGAAAGTAACCGGCTCCTGACCAAAAAGCTCCTTGATTGCTGCCTTGTGCTTTTCTACCTGAAGGCGGAATTCTGCCGGGCAGGCAAGGGAGGCCAGGGAATGGTAATAAGTCTCGCAGAGGAATTCTACGCAACCAGTATCTGCAAGGGCCTTGAAGCTTGTCAGCACCTCCGGGGCATAGCGCTCGAACTGGTCGATAGCGGAACCGGAGATAGAGAAGCTTACCTTGAAGGCGTCTCCATGCTTCTTGATAAGTTCCAGAAGCAGTTCATTCATGGGCAGGTAGCACTTCTGTGCCACGCGGCGAATGATGGAACGGTTGGCAAAGTCATCGTAATAATGGGAATCCTTGCCTATATCAAAGAATCTGTACAATCTGAGTCTTACAGGCTGATGCACCTGAAAATAGAGACATATCTGTTTCTTTGCCATATCTTTACTTATTTACAACTGATTCATAAACTTTTTTCATCTTTGCTGCGGCGTTGTTCCACTTGAGGGTATTAACCTCGTCGTAGCCTTCCCTTGCGGCGAACTTGGCCAGGGCGGGATACATAAGCAGGCCGTAAATCTTGTCTGCCATTGCATCTACGTCCCAGAAGTCAACCTTGAAGGCGAACTTAAGAACTTCTGCAGCTCCGCTCTGGTGCGATATTACTGAAGGCACACCGGTACGCATGGCCTCAAGCGGGGAAATACCGAAAGGCTCAGATACCGAAGGCATCACGTAAACATCTGACAGGGCGAACATTTTCTGGACGTCCGCACCACGGAGGAAGCCCGTGAAGTGGAAGCGGTCAGAAATGCCCAGACGGGCCACGTGGCGGATGGCGCGGTTCATCATGTCACCGCTGCCGGCCATCACGAAGCGTACGCCCTTGGTGCGTTTGAGCACCTTGGCGGCAGCCTCTATGAAGTATTCGGGGCCTTTCTGGAAGGTGATACGGCCAAGGAAGGTAACAACCTTATCCTTTACGCCGCGTTCTACGGTAATGTCGTCACGGCCGCTGAAGTCAACCGCATTGTGGACGGTGACAACCTTGGCCGGATCAATTCCGTATTTGCTTATGACGATGTTTCTGGTAAGGTCGCTCACGGTGATTACCCTGTCTGCTGCCAGCATTCCGTCACGCTCTATCTTGTACACGCGGGTGTCGATGTTGTCGGCGCTACCGCGGTCGAAGGATGTAGCATGAACATGAATTACCAACGGCTTGCCGGTGAGCTGCTTTGCAGCGATGCCGGCATAGTAGGTAAGCCAGTCGTGAGCATGGATGACATCGAACTCATCCTTATGATGAACAGCAATGGTACCGCCGACCATGGCGTACCTTGCAACTTCTTCCATAAGGTTCGCACCGTACTTGCCGGAGAATTTATACTTCTGGCCGTACTGGATGCGGAAAGATTTTTCCTGACGCTTGCGCTCCTCTTCTACAAGTTCAGAGAAAGAGTCAGGGTCGCAGTAGGGCACCATGTTGGTGCCTACATGCACGAACTTAACCTTGTCAACAAAGTCCTGTGACAGATCCTGGCGGATGTCAACGGGAACATCGCTGGCATTGATTATACGCGCCGCACTCTGGTCTTCGTCGCCAGAGGCGGACGGCATTACAAAGATGGTTTCTACACCGTTGTAGGCAAGGCCCTTGACTATGCCGTAGCAAGCCGTGCCCAAACCACCTGCAATGTGGGGAGGAAACTCCCATCCGAACATTAAAACTCGCATTGTCTATTCCTCCTTGTATTTCTCATTCAAATAATCGATTCCAAGCAGCGCAGCCGTGCTGAGCGCAGATGAAATTGCACCGTGGGGCTCGTGAGGCGGGTCTCCGTCGTAAAGCTCGCTGAACGCACCTACGCCATGGTTGGAAAGGTCTTCATAGAAGCCTTCGCACAGCCATTCCGCCCTCTTGGCAAAGGAAGAGCCGTACATACGGTAACCCATGGCTACGTAAGGATAGAGCAGGGACGGACGGGTGCAGCCCTGATGGTAGGCCAGGTCACGGTCTTTCTGGGAGCCCTCATATACGCCGCGGTACTTGATGTCGCGCGGCGACAGGGTACGGATTCCGCGACGGGTTACAAGCTCGTTCTTGATGACGTTCATTACGCGGCCCCAGATGTCGTCGTCAACGGGTGAATACTGCATCCAGATGGCGTACAGCTGGTTGGGACGGACGTCAAGGTTCTGGCCGTTGTTGTCTACGTAGTCTGCCAGATATCCGGCCTGCTCGTTCCAGAACATGGGCTGGAACGATGCCGCTGCTGCATTCCTGACCGGAACCCACTTGGTTACGAAGGGGCTGCGGAGCGACTTGTACCTGCATTCCATGTCTATCGCAAAGCAGAGCATGTTGTACCAGAAGGCGTTGGTTTCTACCTGATAGCCGGCGCGCTCAGTTACAGGGCGGCCGTCTATGTAGGCGTTCATCCAGGAAAGGGCGACGCCGTCCATCTGGGCCCAGAGAAGGCCGTTCGGCTGCAACGATACTTCTTTGCGAACGCCAGGGGAATAGCTCTCTATAACCGCCTTGACGGTTTCTCCGTACTTGCGCCAAACCTTTCTGGCATCGGCGCCAAAGTCTATATATTCCTGCAGCACAACGGCAAGGCGCAGCGGAGCCTCAACCTGAGTGGTGCGGCGCAGCAGGCGCTCCTGGTTGTCTGCAATAAGGTTGTCCAGGATTTCCTCGAACTCATGAGTAGAGCCGTTGGCGTAAAGAGTGAGACCGGGAAGGGCTTCCAAGGTCTCGCGCAGCAGGCCGGTGTACAGCCATGAGAAACCAGCGGTAATCTGGCTGCGGCCGCCACGGGTGCGCTTCAGAAGGTCTGCCTGACGCACCAGCTGGTCGTGGAAACCAGTGATGGGGCCAATCTTCTGGACAGCTTTGTCAAAGTTGGTCTTGAGCATTCTGGGGGCCACCTCTTCTACTCCTGCAGAGAAGAAGATGCTGTCGCCCTGCTTCATGGGCACCGTGAACCAGCCGGGCACAAAGAGGTCTTCCTTGCACTCGAAGCCGCGACGGTACTCATCTACGTAGGTAATGCCCTCGTACCAGTATGGATTATATACGAATGTCGATTTTGTAGAATTGATCTGAAGGTTCAGGTCCGGATAGCCCTCGTACAGATTAAAGGCCGCACCGCCGCGGATCTCCCTGTAACCGGTACGGGCTACGGAATTCTTGTGCGTGAGCGCATGCAGCTGGCGGAAAGCCAGGAAGGGCTTGAGCTGCAGCTCTATCGCAGAAGGCGCGTGCCTCAGCTCATAACGGATTATAACCTGATCTTTGTCCGGGGAGAGCAAGATGCTTTTGGCAATTACAATCTCTCCTACCTTGTAAACGATTTCAGGAATAGGGTCTGCATCGAAGTCCACGATGTACTTGTGGCCACGGGGGTCGTAGACTTCTCCGTAGCAGTGGATTCCCAGGTTGAACTGCTTTCCGCCGGCAATGATTGATTCATCCAGGGATGAAAGCAGCAGATACTTGTTACCGCCAAAGCGGTCTATCGGCACAGTCAGCAAGCCGTGGTAGCGACGGGTATTGCAGGTGGCGATAGTGGTGTTGCATACTGCACCTGTCTTGTTGGCAGAAATTATCTCTCTGCGCAACGAGTATTCCAGGTTCACCAGTTCGTGTTTGTTAAATTTCAAAAACGCCATATCTGTACTCTGTTCAAATTTCCTTGCAATCTTTGCAAATTTACGAATTATTTCCTGTGTGACAAGCGATTATTTTCGTTTAAACGATTTTGCGCCAGCGCCTTACTGCTTTTTCAGCACTACGGCGCAACGGCTGGGAAGGTAAAGCTTCAGTGTCGATTCGGCACCCTCGTGGGCGTCGGGCATCTTTTCGTCGATGGCAATGTGGGTTTCGCCCTCCTGTATGCGGGCAAAGCCGTCAAATACAACATCGTCGGAGGAAAGTACAACTTTCCAGGTGCCCCCGGGGGCCGGGAAGCCGTAGTCCAGCCACGAGCCGCCGGGATTGAAGTTGAAGGCGAAGATATAGTCTCCGCGACGGAAGATGAGGACGTTCTTCTGCTCGTCGGCACGCAGCAGTTCCGGCACTTTTGCCAGCAGGCCGCTGCGATTGACAAGAGATATCATTGCCCCGTCAAAATTTTGTAAATACTTGTACCTGAGATAGTCAGGCTTGCTCAGGGACCAAAGTCTGCGGGCATGCTTGTAAGACCAGCCATTGCCCTCGCGGGGGAAGTCAATCCATTCCGGATGGCCGAACTCGTTGCCCATGAAGGTGAGGTATCCACCGCCGCAGGTGGCCAGCGTCACCAGCCTTATCATTTTGTGAAGAGCCACTCCCCTGTCCACGATCAGGGACTGCGAGCCCCTGTTCATAGAGAAGTACATCTCTTTGTCTATCAGGCGGAAGATTATGGTTTTGTCGCCCACCAGGGCCTGGTCGTGACATTCTGCATAGCTGATGGTCTTTTCGTCCGCACGCTTGTTGGTGAGCTCGTACCACATTTCGCCGGGGCTCCACTGCTCGTCGGACTTCTCTTTAATCCACTTGATCCAGTGGTCTGCGATGCCCATCGCCATACGATAGTCAAAGCCCACGCCGCCGTCCTTGATGGGAGCGGCAAGGCCTGCCATTCCGCTTACGTCCTCTGCAATTGAAATGGCTCCGGGGTCGATTTCGTGAATCAGTATATTGGCCAGGGCAAGGTAGGTTACGGCATTGTCGTCCACGCCCTTGTCAAAGTAGGGTGCGTAGCCGTTGAAGTCTTTTCCAAGCCCGTGGTCCCAGTAAAGCATGCTGGTTACGCCATCGAAACGGAAACCGTCCAGCTTGTATTCTTCCATCCAGAACTTGCAGTTGCTCAGCAGGAAGTACTTAGTCTCGTTCTTACCGTAGTCGAAGCAGCGCGAGCCCCATGCGGGATGCCTTCCCTGCGGGCCTTTGTAGAAGTAGATATCTTCACGGCCGTCAAAGAGGCTCAGGCCTTCGGCCTCGTTGTCCACGCTGTGCGAATGCACAATGTCCATGATTACGGCTATGCCCAGGCCATGGGCTTCATCCACCAGGGCCTTGAACTCTTCCGGGGTGCCAAAGCGGCTGCTAAGGGCGTAGAAGTTGGATACCTGATAGCCGAAGGAGCCGTAATACGGGTGCTCCTGCAGGGCCATGATCTGGATTGTATTATATCCCAGTTTGGCAATATGAGGCAGTACGTCGCGGCGGAATTCGTCAAAGGTGGAGACCTTTTCTTCTTCTGAACTCATGCCTATATGGCATTCGTAAATCAGTGGATTGGCGGCTTTTACCGGCCTTTTGTTCTTCC